>NZ_JABUEE010000006.1:0-370424 GCF_019836105.1 Rhodococcus sp. BP-316
ACATCTCCACCGACGAGGTCTACGGCGACCTCGAGCTGGACGACCCCGCCCGGTTCACCGAGAACACCCCCTACAACCCCTCCTCGCCGTACTCCTCCACCAAGGCCTCCAGCGACCTGCTGGTGCGAGCCTGGACCCGATCCTTCGGCGTCCGCGCCACCATCTCCAACTGCTCCAACAACTACGGGCCCTACCAGCACGTCGAGAAGTTCATCCCCCGCCAGATCACCGGCGTCCTCACCGGCATCCGCCCCAAGCTCTACGGCGCCGGACTCAACGTCCGCGACTGGATCCACGTCGAGGACCACAACACCGCCGTCTGGACCATCATCGACAAGGGCGCCCTCGGCCAGACCTACCTCATCGGCGCCGACGGCGAGGTCGACAACCGCACCGTCGTCGAGACCATCCTCGAACTCTGCGGCCACGACAAGGCCGACTTCGACTTCGTCACCGACCGCCCCGGACACGACCTGCGCTACGCCATCGACAGCACCCGCCTGCGCACCGAACTCGGCTGGACACCCCGCTACTCCGACTTCCGCAGCGGACTCGCCGCCACCATCGACTGGTACCGCGACAACCCGACCTGGTGGCAGGCGCAGAAGAGCACCACCGAGCAGAATTACGCCGCGGCCGGGGAGAGAACACTCTGATACTTCTGGCAGCGCTGGGCTCGCTCTCGGAATTGAAGGTGAGGGAAGGCAAGAATGACTGCGCAGTCAAGTGCGGCTTCTCTCCATTTTTCCTACTACCGAGTCAGACCGCAGGTACGCCACAAGTCTCGCGCAATGCGCGGGTTATAAGTCCATGGTTCTGCGAACTTCAGCACAGCCATAGATGGCAGCACCCCCGTCGACGGTTCAAACGCCCGTCGGCTCAACATTTCAAACCCGGCTCGCTATTGCTGATGTAGCGAGGGATTGTCAGTCGACAGTCGACCTCAACACCCGACAGCTCGACACGCGCCGAGGCCGGTCGGTACGGCAGAATGCCCGACATGGCTCAGAAGCGACGAACAGCGACCGCGCTCAGTGTGGTCATCGTGTTGGTCTGCGCATTCGCCGTCGCCGCGGTGGCAGCATTCGCCGCCACCAGGCCCGACCCCGTAGATGAGGGCATCGCTGCAAGAATCCCACCTCCCGCGCAGTACCAGTACCTGCGAGTTTCAGTGCTGGGTGACGCGGTCTCGCTCGGCGTCGGAGCATCGAACCTGGATGGCTACGTCAAGCTCCTGTCGAACAAGCTCTGCTGGAACGTCAACCGCGTCGCCGAGTCGGGTACCGGGTACGTCAACCCTGGACCCGACGGTTCCCGGCCGTTCACGACCCCGGCACGTCTCGCCGCCACTTGGGGCACCGGGCCAGAGCTGGTCATCGTGCAGGGAAGCACCAACGACGTGGGGCGACCAGGCGTTGCCGAAGCCGCAGCGGAGACGTACGCCGCGATCAAGACCGGCGCGCCGCAGGCGAAGATCGTCGTCGTCGGCCCGACGACGCCACCCTCGATCGACCCGGCCGGTGTCCGCGCCACCCGAGATGAAATCCGCGACGCGGCAATCGCGGCCGGGGCAACATTCATCGACCCGATCGAGCTGGGATGGCTGGAAGACGATGGCCTGTACGGCACCGACCGACTGCACCCCACGGACGCTGGTCACCGAGAACTAACCAAAGACCTCAGCACGGCATTCACGGGTGCCGGCGTGCTCCAGCGGGATACCTGCGCCCCCACAAACCGCTAGGCAACGCAGCGCTTCGCGAACAGCTTCCTCATGTTTGTGACTGCTCGGGGTGCTCAAGTAGCTCGTCTACGGTGCACAACCCGGCCGGCGGGCACCGGTCACCATGTTCCGCGGCACCTCACCGAGAAGTACTCCATGTTGGCGACAGCAAACGTGACCGCGGCCGGGAGCTGCAACAAAATCGGTCCGAGGCGGAGCCCGAGCCAGCACTCCCGGCCCGCAAATGTTGCCCAGCGCAGCGTCGACATCCCGCAGCTTTGTCATGTGCACGATGAAGCGGGGCCAGTTCACCGCGAAGAGGATCCCGTCGGTAATCTCGTCCCGCCATCTGGCGTAGCTGGTGGCACGCTGGAGCGAATAGAGAGACCCGTTGGCGTAGATCGAGTTGATCTCTCCGCGGCGTGGGCCAATTCGCAGAGTCGAGCCAGCCCCTGCGGACATAAGTCCGCGCCACGCCCGGTACCGCCACCCGCATATTCCGATGCAGGGAGGAACCACGATCCCACCTCTCTCGTGCCGACGGCATGACACAGGTGAGCGCCCGACGGTGCTGCTGCGATGCACCATCGGTTGCAGCCTTATACGGATATTGCGCGCATGTCGGCAATTCGAACAGACGTTCGATTTTGTCGGAGGTGTGCGGTAACTTCAGGTCATGTTTTCGGGGGGAAACGACGGGTCTCGGCGTGATGCCGATGATTCCGCCGATCAGGCTGGTGCGCAGGGGGATTCAACCCCCTGGGCCATCGCTGACCCCACTCTGTCCGAGCTGATCGCAGCCCAGGAGGAGGTGACGCGTCGCATCGCCGCCTACGACACTTCCCACCTCGGCACCGATGACAGGCTTGCTCTCCTCGTGCGGGACGAGCGCGTCTCCAGGGCGCGCCACGGTCAGGCGCTCATGTGGCTCGGCCAGCTGGTGCAGCAACGCGGATTCGATGCCAAGGGCGCCAGGAACGCCGACGCCCTGTCTCTCGTCCTGAACATCGACAGGGCAGCCGCCAGTCGCCGGCTGTCCGCCGCGGCTCAGCTCGGGGACCGCACCACGCTGCTCGGTGACCGGATGGAACCGGAGCTTCCCGACACCACGGCCGCTCTCCGCGCCGGGAACATCGACCCTGCACACACCAAGGTCATCCGTAAGTTCATGGCGAGCCTCCCGAATGCTGTCGACTCCGGGACGCGCGCGGATGCCGAGCGCCACCTCGCTGCCGCGGCACACACCGTTCGACCGGGCGAGCTCGCGATGCTCTCCGAGAGAATCGCCGCGCACATCATCGAGGAGGCCGGGTTCGAAACGCCGGCCGATCGCGTCCGTAAAAGGGGCATCTTCCCCGGCAAGGTCGGCCCCGACGGCATGCTGTCGGGTCGCTTCGTCCTGGATCCCGAAACAGTGGCGTACGCAGAGGCAATCGGCGCGAAGTTCGCCCAGCGGGGCATGAACAATCCCGACGACACCGCTGCGCCTGTCGTCGACGGCGTCGAACCCGACGCCGCGACCCGCACGCGCGATCACCGCACCCGCCCCCAGCGGCTACACGATGCCTTCAAGATGGTTCTGCGCCAGACACTTTCCTCGGGGACACTCGGTCAGCACCGCGGCCTTCCAGTGAAGGTCATCGTGACTACGACACTCTCAGAGCTGCGGCGCTGTGCCGGATTCGCCACCACCGCGTCGGGAACCACCGTGCCGATACCGGATCTCATTCGTATGGGCGCCCACGCCGACCACTACCTCGCCATCTTCGACGACGACGACGGTCGCATCCTGCACCTCGGGCGCACCAGACGCCTCGCATCCGAAGACCAACGACTCGTGCTTCTCGCCTCGGACCGAGGATGCACCGCACCGGGATGTGATCGCCCCGCCATCGAGTCCCAGGTACATCACATCGAAGAATGGCAGGACGGCGGATCGACCGACATCGATTTGCTGACCTACGTCTGCGACATGCACCATCCGATGATTCACGACGGACCGCTCGGATGGTCCACATCGACAGCGCCGCCAGGTCACCTCTACGCGGGCAGAACTCTGTGGCACCCACCTGCCATCGTCGACCCACAACGACGTGGGCGTATCAACCACTATCACCATCCCGCGGATTTCCTGTGGGACGACGACGAACCGGCCGCCTGACGCCATGGCGACCGGGTATCCGTCCTACCCAGGGCAGACGTTACTGGGTTGGTTCCCCATCCAGCGCACGATCATGCTGGACCATCGATTCGACGATGGCATCGAAATCAGTTGTGACCGACCAATTCAGCTCGTTCCTCGCCTTCAGCGGGCTGCCGATGCTCACTGCGGAATCTGCAGGCCTCGTCAGGGTTGCATCGGACTTGACCAGATCCTGCCAGTCCGAAATACCCACCGCCCCAAACGCAGCCGCGACGAAGTCCATGATCGACCTCGCCTCCCCCGTCGCCACGATGAAGTCGTCGCCCTTCCCGTGCATCGCCATCCTGTACATCGCGTCGACGTAGTCCGGGGCCCAGCCCCAATCACGCCGGATGCTCGTGTCGCCGAGTGTCAGGGTGTCCTGCTTGCCGGCCGCGATGGCGGCGACAGCCGCGGTGATCTTGCGGGTGACGAAGGTGGTCGGTCGACGAGGCGACTCATGGTTGTACAGAATCGCGTTGGTGCCCTCGAGACCGCGGGCTCGGTAGACCTGAACGAGGTTGTGCGAGAACGCTTTGGACGCGCCGTACGGCGACGTGGGCCGGATAGGGGTGTCCTCGGTCTGCGGAGACTCGGTCGATCCGGCGAAGATCTCGGCGGACGAGGCGTTCACCACCATCACCTTCTTCCCCGACTTCTCCTGCTGCTGCAGGCAGGCGTCGAGCAACGCCGCCGCGGAGACTCCGTTGACTCGCGTGGTGGTCACCGGGTCCTGCCACGACTTCCACACGGACGAGATGCCGGCCAGGTGGAAGACGTAGTCGGGCGCGATCTCCTGCACCGCCGTCGTCGTTGCGATCGGGTCGGCGATGTCCTGATATCGCACGGTGACACCGTCGAGGTACTGCAGGAACGGGGGTCCGTCGTCGTCCGGGCGGGCGATGCCGTGGACCTGCCACCCTTTCGACACCAACAGCTCGGCCAGGTAGGTGCCGTCCTGACCACCCACTCCGGTGATCAGCGCCACGGGTGCGGTGTCGTCGAGCTCCACGTCGGTAGGGCCGGTGCTCATGCGGTCAGTATGCCGTCCCGCGTGCCTCGATCCCCAGCCACGTTCGCGGTGTTGCCCAGGCGTGAGCGGGCGAAGTCGTACGCCTCGGTCAACCGCCCGGCCATCAGCGCGAAGTCGAAGGACTTCGCCACCTCCACCGACTGCGCTCTCACGAGCTCCTGGTAGTCGAGGTCGGCGAAGAAGCGCCGTACAGCGATCGCCATCTCCACCGGGGTGGTGCCGGCCAAGGGGTAGTTGAGCGACACCATGCTGGGAATAGAGCGGCTGAGAATCGGGCATCCCATCTCGGCCGCCTCGAGGGTGGACAGCGGAGCCCCTTCCCACGCAGCGGTGTGGAGGTAGAGGCTCGCCGTCTGGACCAGACGACGAACCTCGGTCGGCTCGATCCATCCCGTGATACGGACGCCGGCTCGCTCGAGGCACTCGCGCCCCTCGTCACCCGACCCGATCCACACGAACTCGCACGACGGGCCCACCACCTCGGCCACCTCGGCGAAGAAGCGCGGGTCCTTCTGGTCGGCGATCCGCCCGAGCATCGCCACCAACGGGCGGTCCGACGCTGGCGGGCGCTCCACGACGAGGGACATGGGGGTGGCGGTGTTCGGCACTTCGCGGCTCGGCATGCTCGGGCGGAGATCGTGCCCGATGGCCAGTTCGCGAGGACTCACGGCCATCAGCATCTGCTCGCGGCCGGCGAGGAAGCGTTCCACCGCCCAGTACGTGAGACGCTTCGCGGGCGGGTGGCCCTCCTCCATGGCATAGCAGTGCGGGGAGTAGACGATGCGGGTGCCCTTGGGGAGCATCGCGCGGAGCAGCCCCGCGTAGCTCGAATGCAGGTGCACGATGTCGAAGTCGTTGTCCAGGATGAGCCTTCGTGCGTCACGGAGGAACGCCATGAGGTCGCCGTCGAACGTCTGGACGGTCGCCGTCTCCGGCACGTCGAACGTCTCGTGCCCCACGCGCGTGCGAACGAACAGATGGTGCTCGTGGGCGTCGGCACCGCGGACGTAGTTCACGATGGCGCTCCGCAGCCCGCCACCGAACGCTTCCGACACATGCACGATCTTCATCTCGCACCTTCTCGGTCGTGGGTGGCACGACGCTCCCCACCCGCGTGCAGACGAAACATAACGCCCTGAACCATTCTTCGCACGCCGAACAATGTGTGTTCGCGTCGCTCGCGTTCTTACAATGGAAAAGGCATGGCTACTTTACGTATAAAGTCGATGAAACGGGCCGGAAAGCGGCACTGCGACTGTTTCGAGGTTGCGGGCGCACGGTGACAGACCACGACGAGTCGTCCATTTTCGTGCCATAGTTGTCGGCATGGCGGCACCGGTCTCGACGGACGATTCGCGCAAGCAGTGGGTCTCCCGCGTGCAGACGGGCGCTCGGGAGCAGGCCGGTGAGCGGCTCTACAACGTGGTGATCACCCGGATCCCGTCACGCACGCTTCGAGTGGGCTGGTTGCGGCTGTTCGGGGCCACCATCGGCGAGGGCACGACCATCAGGATGGGCACCCGAGTGCTGGGGCTGCGCTCCCTTGTCATCGGTGCGCACTGCGCCATCGGTGCAGGCTGCCTGCTCGACGCGCGGGGGCAGGTCACCATCCACGACGACGTGGAGATCGACACGCACGTGCAGATGATCAGCGGCCAGCACGTCGTCGACTCGGACGATTTCGGCACCACCTACTGCCCCATCGTCATCGGACACCACGCCTGGATCGCCAGCCGGTCGATGGTGGTGGTCGGAGTGCGCATCGGAGCCGGTGCAGTGGTGGGAGCCGCGTCGCTCGTGCGCGACGACGTGGCGCCGAGGACCGTCGTCGCGGGTGTCCCTGCTCGTCCCATCGGGACACGCGACGCGGCTCTCGACTATCACCCGGTAGGGAGCCCGCGCCTCACCTGAGGTGCGTCGTGCTGTCTGCGCCGACGGTGGCTGGTGGCCACGCACCCCAGGACACTCGCGCCGGACAGTCCCAGCTTCCCCACCGAGTGCGTCAGATCCGCCGAGGTGGTCGACCCCAGAAGCGCCACCAGCAGGACGCCGTCCGCGACTCCCGCGAGGACGGCCGCGTCGGCCGAGCACAGCACCGGCGGTGCGTCGATGATGACGAACTCGAAGTACTCGTGAAGTTGCTTGACCATCTCGTTCATCGTCACGCGGCCGAACAGGGCGCTCGACGACTCGGTGGCGACGCCGGTACCGATGATGCTGAGGTTGTCGCGGTCGGTGGGCACCACGGCGTCGTCGAGTGTGGCCTTGCCGCGCAGCAACTCGCTCAGCCCCGGCACTCCCCCGATACCGAACAGAGTCGGGAGCCTCCCGCCGCGGAAATCGGCGTCGATGAGGGCCACCGATCTGCCGGTGTCCGCCAGTGCAGCCGCCAGTCCTGCCGCCACCGTCGTCGATCCGGTCCCCACCGTCGGCGCCGCCACCACGATGGTCCGCGGCGGCGTGCCCGTTCTGAGCGCGAGGATCGCCGTGCGGATCTCGCGGAATGCTTCCTCCGCCGTCGGGAACGACGAGCCGAGAAGCAAGGAGTCGGCCATCGCGTCGTTCTGGCGGGGAACGACGCCGAGCACGGGCCCGGCGGCGCCGGCCGCGATGTCGTCGTCGGTGTGCACGGTCGAGTCGAGGGCCGAGCGACCCACCGCCGTCGCGAGACCGAGGATCAACCCTCCGAACAGGCCGAACACCAGGTTGCGGCCCCAGCGGGGACTCGAGGGAGCGACGGGGAGGTCGGCGAAATCGGCCACGGTGGCGGTGGCCGCCGGCAGTTGCCCCGCCTGCGCCGTCTCCAATTCCTGCACGAGCTGGCTCGTCTGGGACGCCACCGCATTGGCCAGGTCTCGAGCAGCGGCCGCGTCGGAGTCGCTGGCCGTGACGTCCAGCAGAACCGATCCCGTGACGGCCGCGGCGGTGACTCTCGACATCACGCTCTCCGGAGGAACGTTCAGACCCAGTTCGTCGATCGCGCGCTCGGCCACCTGCTTGCCCACCGCGAGCCCCGCGTACGACGCGACGCGACCGGTGGAGAACAGGCTGCCCTGATACGCGTCGCTGATGGAGCCCGCACCGGTGGTCGAGATGAAGAGTCGCGCCGTCGCCACGTAGGTCGGTTGCGACAGGGCCGACACCGCACCGGCAGCACCGACCGCGAGCACGGTGCACAGCACGATGGTGACCCAGTGTCTCCGCCAGGCCGAGAAATACTCCCGTATGTCCATGACCCGTTCTCCCCGCGGAAGATACCCAGCGATTGTGGCCGGGAATGATTGCTCATAGTATGCGGATGATCAGTGAAAAGCGCAGGGCAACATGGGTGTCACAGAATGGTCATCCGCTCGCGCAGTCGCACTGACAGAATGAAACGGCGATACCCGGAAATGGCCCCGTTTACGGGGACGTACATGAGCACGACGCGACGGAGTTCGGCGTTTCGGACACTCGAGCTCGACTGACGGAAGCGATGGTGTGTCTTGACCAAGCGAGCTCTCATCACAGGAATCACCGGACAGGACGGCATGTACCTCGCCGAACTGCTGCACGAGAAGGGGTATGACGTGTTCGGCCTGGTGGCCGGCCAGAACAATCCCAAGGCGGATCTGCTCCGCGTCACCCACCCGTACGTCGAGATCATCAGCGGCAACCTGCTCGATCTGGTGAGCCTCATTCGCGCCGTCGCCCATGCGAAGCCCGACGAGGTCTACAACCTCGGCGCCATCTCCTTCGTCGCGTACTCGTGGGAGAACGCCCGCCTCACCAGTGACGTCACCGGCGGCGGTGTGCTGAACATCCTCGAGGCGGTGCGCTTCTTCCAGGACAGCTCCGGCCGCGACGTGCGGTTCTACCAGGCATCGAGTTCCGAGATGTTCGGCAAGGTGCAGGAAGTACCGCAGACCGAGAAGACGCTTCTCTGGCCGCGCTCGCCCTACGGTGTCGCCAAGGTGTACGGCCACTACATGACGATCAACTACCGCGAGTCCTACGGCATGCATGCCAGCTCCGGCGTCTTGTTCAATCATGAATCACCGCGCCGTGGACCGGAATTCGTCACCAGAAAGGTGTCGCAGGCCGTCGCTCGCATCACATTGGGCCTGCAGGACGAGATCGCACTGGGAAACCTGGACGCCAAGCGCGACTGGGGCTTCGCCGGCGACTACGTCGAGGCGATGTGGTTGATGCTGCAGCACGACCACGCCGACGATTACGTCATCTCCACCGGTGAGACGCACTCGATCCGCGAACTGCTCGACATCGCGTTCGACGAGATCGGCATCTCCGACTGGAGCGAGCGGGTGCACATCGATCCGGCCTTCATGCGACCGGCCGAGGTGGACGAACTCATCGGCGATTCCACGAAGGCACGGGAGACGCTCGGCTGGCGTCCCAAGGTCGGCTTCGACGAGTTGGTCCGCATGATGGTGCGGCACGACGTCGACGATCAGTCCAAGCGTGCGGCCGGTGCCCTGTGAACTCCGCGCCTTACTCGAGCACGCGCAAGGAACAACTGGGTGAGCGCGTCTTCAACTTCCTGATCACCCACATCCCGTCGCACACACTCCGTCAGGGGTGGCTCCGCTTCTTCGGCGCCACCATCGGCACGGGCTCGTCGATCATGTTGGGCTCCACGACGTTCGGGCTCCGACGGCTGGTGATCGGCAACAACGTGTCCATCGGGTCGTCCGTGCTGCTGGACGCCCGCGGGGGTCTCCTCATCGACGACGACGTGGTGATCGCGTCCGACGTCCACATCATCACCGGGGACCACGACGTCGACAGTGACGATTTCGGTGTCCGCCTCGGGCCGGTGCACGTGGGACACCACGCGTGGATCGCGAGCCGCGCCACCGTGCTGCGGGACGTGGAGATCGGCGCCGGCGCCGTGATCGGTGCCGCGTCGCTGGTCCGCCGCGACGTGGGCGAGATGGAGATCGCCGCCGGCGTTCCCGCCACGGCGCTGGGCAAGCGCACGTCCGCGTTGGACTACCACCCCACCTTCCGCCCACTCCTCTACTGATGGGACCCGACGTGGTGGATCTCGCCCGTACGCGGCTGGTCTACGTCGCACCGGCTGCCGGCCGCAGCGGCGTCGGCGACTACGCCGACGATTTTCTCGCCGAGGTCGCCCCGCACTTCCTCGACGTCGTCGACTACCGCATCGAGACCGAGGGTGCGGAGACGGCGCGCGAGGTGCTCGCGCATGCGCGACGGATCCGCGCGCTGGTGAAGGCCTCGTCGGCGCAGGGCCCCACCCTCGTGCACTTCGAGCAGAGCGGCGGGTCGCTGTCGGTGTTCTGGGCATCGCTGCTGCGCGGGGTGACCGTCACGGCCACGGTGCACGATCCGCCGTACCCGGTGTGGTGGCCGTTCAAGACCAAGTCGGTGGGGCGCCACCGCCTCCTGCACCACGCCGTCCACTATCCGTTCCGGATCGTCACCACCGCGTTGCAGCGTCGAGTGTTGCGGGGGCGCACCGTCTTCGCCCTCACGACGATGGGCGCCGACAGCATCCGTCGTACCTTCCCCCGGTCACACCCGGTCGCGGCACGCATCTTCGTGCCGGCCCGCCCCGACCTCACTCCGCCCGCGGAGCGTCCACTCGCCGTCGGCTTGTTCGGCCATGTCTACCGCGGCAAGGGCTTCGATCTCATCGGCCGTCTGCGCGAGGAACTGGACGTCGACATCGACATCCGCGCCGCCGGACGAGGAACGGCGGCACTGCCGGCGATGGCCGGTGTGACCCTCGTGGGCGAGGTCAACGGTCCCGACGAGGACCGCTTCTTCGAGTCGATCCGACTGCTTCTGGTGCCGTACTCCAAGCACAATCCGTACGGCAAGGCCTATCCCGCCTCCAGCGCCGTCACCCGATCGTTCGCCTACGGAACGCCCATCGTCTGCATCACCGAGGGAGCGCTCGCCGAGACGGTGGAGCGCGGAGGCGCCGTGGGAGTCGACAGCGTCGACGATCTCGCGGCCGCGGTACTCGATGTGGTGCGCGACAGCGCCCGGCTCGACGATCTCACCCGCCAGGTCGACGCGGTACGGCGAGCCGACGCCATGACCCACTGTGCGGCCGTCTTCCTCGACGCGTGGTCCGCCGGGGCGAGCGTCGACGCCGCCGAGTACTCGGTGCAATGAGAGCGCTCGACAGCCATCTCCTCCGCACGGGGGTGGCGTCGTTCTGGAACTACAGCGGCCGGCTCGTCGGGCTCGGCTGGACGTTCGCCCTCATCCACACCCTCGGCATCGGCTCCTACGGGCAGTACGCCGTCGCGGTGGCGACGGCTGCCATCGTGAACGCCGGCATCGACAACGCGTTCTACGTCCGCTCCCTTCGACTCGACGAGGCCAGGTACGAGCGGGAGCGTTGCGCCCGCGTGCTGTTCGGCTCGGTGGTGGCGGTGGTCGGTGTCGCCGCGTTCACCGCGTCGTTCGTCGTGGGTTTCGCCGTGATCGTCGCGGCGGGCGAGCTTCTGTTCAACACCTGGAAGAGCCACCTGCTCCGGGAGGGACGTCCCGACGTCGCCATGCGCTTCGACGCGGTCCGGCAGATCACGAGCATCGTCCTCGGTGCCACGTATCTGTATGCGGTGGAGGCACCGTCGCTGTCGACAGCCGCGGCCCTGTACCTGCTCCCCTACCTCGTGGTGGCGGCCGCCTGCCTCCGGTACGTCCCCGGACGGACCCCCGCCGCACCCGGCGGGCCGAAGGAGTTCGCGCTGCTCTCCTTCGAGGCTCTCGCCGCCGCCCTCTACGCGCAGGGCGACGTCGTCGTGATCGGGTGGGTCGCGGGCGACGAGGTCGCGGGCTACTACTCCGTGGCACTCGTGGCGGCACTGGCCATCTCGACCATCGGCCAGAACTATGCCAACACCTACCTCGAGAAGATCCGGGCGGTCGGCGGTCACGTGTCGGGAGCGCCGGCGCTTCGCGACGTCGTCAAGGTCGGCCTGCTCACCGGTGGGTCGATGGCCGTCATCGGCGTCGGCATCCTGCTCTGGGGCGGCGCCGACTACACCGGCCACATCACGCTGATCCTCTCGCTGTTCGTGGTCGCGCGGGCGATCAACCACTCGTTCATCGTGGTGCTGTTCGTGCAGAAGCGCGACGCCCTGCGGGTGAAAGCCACCGTCGCCGTGGCGGTGGCGAAGCTCGCGGCACTGGCGTTGCTCGTGGGACCGCTCGGCGGGTACGGCGCGGCCGTGGCCTGTGTGGTGTGCGAGGCGGCCCTGCTGTTCGTGTACCACCGCGCCGTGCACGGCGCGGCGTCGTCCTCCATCCGAGAACCACTTCACGACAGGGCTACTCGATGAAAGCGGCATTTCTCCTGGCCAAGGATCCCCGGTTCGAGTCGACCGGCGATCTGACGATGGCGAACCTGGTGATGACGCTCGCCCGGTCGTCGTACGACGTTGCCGTCGTGTGCCTCTCCGGCCGCCCGGAGGTGGCGGAGGCCGACGTCGTCCGCATTCCCAAGACGGCTCCGCGCCCGGCCGAACTGGTGAGCCGGAGCCTGCGCACCCGTCGCAGTCTGGTGCACACGCGCTTCACCTCGGACAGCCTCGTGAAGGCCGTGGACGACACCGACGCCGACATCTTCGTCGCCGACCACAGCTACATGGCCGAGGCGTTCCTGCACTCCTCGCGGGCACATACCCGTCGACACGGAGACCCCATCCTCGCGGTGAGCACCGTCGTGTCGGAGACGTTGGTGTGGAAGGCGACCCGCGGGGTGCTCGGCCGGGTCGACTCACGTCGAATCGTCAGCGACGAGCTGCGTGTGGCGCGAAAGGCCTACACCGTCGGCACGTACGACGAGGAGGAAGCACAGTTCTACCTGGACCACGGGGTGCGACGAGCCCATTGGCTGAATTTGACGTTACCTCCGAAACCGAGAGTGGACATCGGAAGTTCCGGCCCTCGACTGGTGTTCCTCGGCGACCGGCAGTGGTCGCCCAACCAGGAGGCGTTCGAACGGCTGCTGACGTGGTGGCCGGACATCGCCCGCGGCATCGACGGTGCGGAACTGCGCATCGTCGGCTCGCGCGGACCCGGCCGGCCCGTACCGCTGCCGCCCGGTGTGGAGGATCTGGGCTTCGTCGACGACCTGGACGCGTTCCTCTCGACCAGCCGCGCCATGGTCGCGCCCATCGTCACCGGCGGCGGAGTCCGGGTGAAGATCCTCGACGCGGCCAGCCGGGGCATGCCCGTCGTCGGCACCACCGCAGCCGTCGGATCGCTCGGACCCGTCCTGGGAATCGACGGCATCGACGACAAGCACGAGTTCGTGCAGCGCTGCCGGCGCTACCTGCTCGACCGTTCGGCCGCGGTGGCCGACGGCGACGCCCTCTACCGAGCCAACGCCGACCGTTGGAACGAGGGCGCGCCGCACCGCGCGGTGCAGGAGTGGTTGGCGCCATGACCCCCCGCAGAGCGTCTCTCCTGGTGGGTAGCCTCGGCGCCGGTGTGGCCGTCGCGGTGGGGCTGCTCTCCGGCTCCAATACCAGCGCGGCCCGGCTGCTCGCGGTGGGCCTGATCGGCATGGTGGTCGGCGTGACGGTCACCCTTGCCTCACCCAAGTTCGTCTATGCTGCACTGGGATTCACGCTCGGTGGCATCCCGTTCGCGGTGATTCCCGGCGCGGGACCCGCGGTGCTGCTCCTCGCGGTCGCGGTGTGGGCCGCGATGCTCACCCACCCGCCCCCTGTCCTGCGGGTGCGCAGCCTCGACGTGATGGTGGCGCTGCTCCTGCTCGTCTCGCTCGCCTCGGTCACCCAGAGCGCCACCAGCGGAGTCCATGTCACCGAGTTCCTGAAATGGGCAGTGGCGACGTCACTGATCTTCCCGCTGCTCCGACTCGATGCGGTCGACCTGCGCCGCTTCGGCCTGTCCTACGTGTGCGGCGCGGCGGTGGGCGGCGGCGCCTCCCTCCTGATCCTGTTCTTCGACCGCACCGGGACGGCGATCTCCGTCCTGTCCCCCATCGGGTACGGGAACACCGGGACCATCGGCACCACGCTGCGCTGGTTCGAGGTGGGTGGTACATCCATCCGTCGGTTGGCCGGCACCTACATCGACCCGAACGTGGCGGGCATCTTTCTGTTCCTCGGCTTCGCCCTCGCGTTGGCGTTGACCCGCGGGTGGATCCGCATCGTGTCGAGTGCCGTCATCGGACTGGCGCTGATGGCGACCCTGTCGCGCTCGGCCATCCTGTCGGTGATCGTCGCGCTGGCGGTGTACCTCGCGTTCCAGCGACTGCGGGCACGGACCCGCGTGATCGTCGTGGCGGCCACACTGCTGGGCGCGGCTGTCGCACTCGCCATCCCCGCCGTCAACGCGCGGTTCCTGTCCAGCTTCGGCTCGTCCGACCGCGGAACCGACGACAGGGCACGCGCACTCGCGAACTTTCTCCCATCGATGGACGGGCACTGGTTCTTCGGGCGCGGGTGGGGTGCCCTCGAGCTCATCGACGAGGTGGCCGGCTACAACGCGAACTATGTCGCCAACACCCCGTTGCTGACGCTCTATCGCGGGGGCATCATCGTCGGCGTCGTGTTCCTCGCGCTGCTGCTGGCCGCGCTGGTCATCGCGTACCGACGGATGCGCTCGTCGACGCACTGGCAGGCCGGCGTGATCGGTGCGGCCTTCATCGGATTCCTGCTCGTCGCACTGCAACTGGACTTCCCGGTGGTCACCAATCCGATCGTCACGATGGTGTTCTCGGTCTTCCTCGCTCTGCTCACAGTCAACCCGACACCCACACCGGACGACAGCGCCGTCGAACCCGATCATGCTCGACTGCAGGAGGTTCCACGGTGACCGATACTCCCGCTCCCGTCACCGCACCGCCGACCCAGCGGAAGGCCTGGATCGCCGGGCTGGAAGGCCCCCGCGGTGTCGCCGCGATCTGCGTCGTCCTCGCCCACGTGGCCGTGGTGCACACCCCGAACATCGTCGCGTCGACGCGGATCGACTTCCTGGGCCAGGCCCTCACGTTCTTCTTCGCACTGTCCGGGTTCCTGCTCTACCTGCCGTACGTCACGCGCTTCGCCGACGGGGCAGTGTTCCCGAACACGAAGCGCTACTTCGTCGCCCGCGTCCGACGGGTGTTTCCCGCCTACATCGTCATCTTCCTGATCGTGAACTTCGTCCTGGGCGCCGGCTACGTGGTGAATCCCGTGACGAGCGGCTGGGATCATTCCGCCGACGGTACCGGCACCATCACCGCGCCGCTCCCCCTCCTGGCGCATCTGACGCTGACCCAGTCGTACTTCCCCAGCACTCTGCAGACCGGAATCAACCCCTCCTGGTCGCTGAGCACCGAGTGGGGCTTCTACCTCGTCCTCCCGATAGCGGGCTTCCTGCTCTTCCGGTTCGGCCGCGGCGGCCGGCGACCCCTCGTGACCGCGCTGATCCCCGCGGTGGCGCTCATCGCGCTCGCGCTGATCGCCAACACGATCGTCGGCAGGCTGCAGCACGCGAGCGGCCTCCCACCGCTCGAGCAGTACTGGGGACCGAACTGGGTCGCGGTGTTCTCGCGCAGCTTCCTCGCTCTCGCCGACCACTTCGCCTGGGGCATGGTGGCGGCCGTCGTCTACGCCGCGATCGCCCGGGGAGCCTTCTCCCGCTTGTCGACGTCGCGGTTGTCGGCGGTTCTCCTCAGCATCGCCGTCCTGGCGCTGTCCGGCTCGATGCTGCTGTTCGCGCTCGGATCTCGCTACATCTCCTCGGTGTTCGCGATCGCCTCGTGCGCCTCCATTCTCGCGATCGTCGCGCCTCTCGGCCGCGGCGAGGACTCCCGCCTCGCGAGGATGACCGACTGGGCGCCGCTCAAGTATCTCGGCATGGTCTCCCTGTCCTCCTATCTGTGGCACTACCCGGTTCTGGTCCTGGTCGGCCGTGCGGGGATTCCCATCCCGCCCACCGCACTCGGTCTCGTGTGGGGATTCGTGCTGGTCATGTCCCTGACAGTGGCGCTCGGGTCGCTTACTTACTACCTGGTGGAACGACCGATGATGCGATGGCGAGCCGGACGTACCACGTGAACCGACGGGGGTTCCTCGTGCTCGCGGCCGCGGCAGTGGCGGCGGGGTGCGCGCGGGACCGGAGTGCGCCGCCCGTGCCCGAGGAATCGGCGGCGCCTCCCCGGGTACTCGGCTACTCCACCGGGTCGTCCATCCTGTGGGCCGACGACGCGGACGTCTTCCGGACGATGGCCGCGGTCCGCGACGGCGGGGCGACATCGGTTCGAATCGACATCTCGTGGCGCTTCGCCGAACCTGCTCGGGGTCAGTACGACTGGCGACCCTCCGATCGGGTGGTCGACGCTGCCAGGGCGGCCGGCCTGGACGTGGTGGCCACGCTGACCACGACACCGGCGTGGGCGGCCATCGGGTTCTCCGACCTCGCCGCAGCGGCTCCCCGAAACCCGCAGGAGTACGGCGCGTTCGCGGGTGTCGTCGCCGATCGGTATCGCGGGCGGGTGTCGACCTACGAGATCTGGAACGAGCCGAACGGCCGACTGTTCTTCTGGCCGAACCCCGACCCCGTCCGGTACACCGCCATGCTGCGGTCCGCCTTCACCGCCGTCACCACGTCCGATCCCGACGCCGTCGTCGTGGCCGGGGCACTGGGCAACACGGACACCACCGACGGCCGGATGGACTCGAACGAGTTCCTCGTGGGTATGTACGACGCCGGTGCGGCCGGGTCGTTCCACGCGCTCTCGTACCACGCGTACGACTACGGCACCACCCTCGCCGACGCCGGACTGTACCCCAATTCAGCTGTGCAGCAGATCATCAGGATGCGGCAGACGATGGTGGCGCACGGGGATGCGGCGGCACGCATCTGGATCACCGAGTACGGCGCGCCCGACACCGGCGTGGACGCGGACACGCAGGCGCGGCTCGTCGTGGAGTCGGCGCAGCAGTGGGGTGAGGTGCCGTACGGCGGGCCGTTCTACGTCTACACCGTCCGTGACGGCGACAGCCTGTCCCCCGATCCGGAGGCCCGCTTCGGCGTGCTCGACGATGCCTTCGTACCCAAACCCGTCTACGGACAGTTGGCCGCACTGGCCGCGGCGGGGCTGCCCCAGCGCGACATCGCGAACCGGTTCGACGCCGCCGCACCCTCCGACTTGGGCGAGCCGCGGGGCCCGGTCTTCGCACTCCCCGCGGGCTCGGGCCGCCAGTACACCCACGGCAGCCTGTACTCGACTTCGAGCGGCTGGCTCACCTCGCCGCCGGCGGTCGCCGACATCGCCCGCACCACGGGGCTCGTTCCGGCGGGCCCGTTCCACGACGGATACCAGGACCTGCTGGCCGACGGCGGGTTCCGGGTGTTCTCCGATCCGCGGTTCGGCACGTGGGCCGTCGTCGGCGCGATCCTCGATCAGTGGCGGCCGGAGCTCGGGTTCCCGGTCACCGGGGAGTACGAGGCGCCCGACGGTCAGCGCGTCGTGGACTTCGAGTCCGGCCGCATCCTGTGGAACCCGACGGACGGGGCAGTGGTGGTGCGCGACCGGTGACGCGGCTGGGCGCGCTGCGCCGGGTTTCCGCTGACGTCGCCAATGCTGGACATTGCGACACCGTTTCACGGGCCGCTACTCGAGCGTGACGGGCGTCCGGGGATTGCGGTTCAGAGGCGTCTCCTCGCGCAGAATGCGAGCCCCGTCCTCGATGTCCGCATTGTGAATGGCACGGCCCATGGCGACGCCGATGACCAGGGCTGCGACAACCCAGACGGCGCCGATGCCGTAGACGATCCACCACATCGCACGAGTGTGACACCGAAATTCGGAAATGTGACCAGAAATGGCAATTAAACCATTGAGAACGTTTCTCGGCGGGGTTCGAAGCGCCACCACGGGCGTCTTCGGTACGCGATCCGCACCACAGAGCCTGTCATTCGATCGAAGGACGGGGTCAACGACGCTTCCGTGCACTCGGCCTGTTCAGGCGTGTTTCGAGTTCTTCGACGCCGAGGACGAGTCGAATGAGATCGCGGGATGACTTGCAGCGGAAACAGCGGATGGCCATACTTTCCGCATGGTCAGACGACGTTCGCGCATTGTTGCGCCCGATAAACCGACTCTCGGACAAGTCAGCTCCGTCGGTGTCAGTTTCGTCGCTTTTCTCGTGTTGCTGTTTCTCTGCATCAGCCACGGCCTTCTCTGAATTCGGCCCACTTGCGCGCATGTAGGCAAATCGAACACATGTTCGATTTTTGTCGGTGGTCCGCGGTACTGTGAGGCATGTTTTCGGGGGGAAACGCAGGGGATGGTCGTCGTGACGACGGCTCCATCGGCGACCCCGTTCTCGCCCAGCTCGTCGATGCGCAGGAGGAGCTGACGCGCCGCATCGCGGCCTACGACACTCAGCACATCGGGACGGCCGACCGTCTCGCCCTTCTGGTGCGGGACGAGAAGGTGACGCGGTCGCGGCAGGCGCAGGCGCACGTGTGGCTGGCCGAACTCGTCCAGCAGCGCGGCTTCGAGGAGACCGGGGCGCACAACGCCGATGCGCTGGCTCAACTCCTGACCATCGATCGCGCAGCCGCCGTGGCGCGACTGTCCGTGGCCGCTCAGCTCGGCAACAGGACCACCCTGCTCGGCGACGTCATCAAACCCGAGCTGCCCGCCACCGCTGCGGCGCTGCGCGAGGGTGCCATCGACCCGGCCCACGTGAAGGTGATCCGGAAGTTCGACAAGAATCTCCCCGCTGCTGTGGATGCCGACACCCGCGCCCACGCGGAGCGCCACCTGGCCGACGCGGCGCGCGAGGTGCGTCCCGCAGAGCTCGCGGCGCTCGCCGAACGCATCACCGCGCACATCGTCGAGGAAGGCGAGTTCGAGCTCCCGCCGGAGCGCGTCCGCAAGCGCGGCATCTTCATGGGCAAGCAGGACAGCGACGGGATGCGCAGCGGCAGGTTCGTTCTCGATCCCGAGACCGCGGCGTACATCGACGCCTACAACAGCAAGTACGCGGCGCTCGGAGTGGGCAATCCCGAGGACACACGCGCGCCCGTCATCGGAGAACCGGACGACGAGACCCGCCAGCGCGACACCCGGACCACACCGCAACGACGGCACGACGCTCTCAAATTGCTGCTGCGCGACACACTGTCCTCCGACGATCTCGGCAAGCATCGCGGTGTGCCGGTCAAGGTCATCATCGTCGCCCGGCTCGAGGACCTGATCCGAGGCACCGGACTGGCCACCACCGCAACGGGTTCCACCATGCCGATCCGCGACGTCATCCGCATGGGGTCGCACGCCGACCACTACCTCGCTGTCTTCGGCGACGACGACGGCAGACCACTGCACTTCGGCCGCACCCGCCGCATCGCCAGTGAGGACCAGCGCCTCGTCCTGATGGCCACGGACCGCGGATGCACAGCACCGGGGTGTGATCGCCCTGCCGTCGCCACCCAGGCGCACCACATCCACGAGTGGCAGGACGGCGGGCCCACAGACATCGAGTCGCTCACCTTCGTGTGCGACATGCACCATCCGATGGTCCACGACGGAGCACTCGGATGGTCCACCACCACAGCGCCACCAGGCCATCCCTACGCCGGGCGCACTCTGTGGCACCCGCCTGCCCTCATCGACCCGTCGAGGACGGGCCGGGTGAACCACTATCACCACCCACAGGACTATCTGTGGGAGGACGACGAGCCGGCGGCATGAGTCATCTCGCTGAGCCGCAACGCATCCCACGGCGCGAAGCCCTTCGCGTCGTTGTCGAAGTAGACGTACACGTCTCGCTTCGCAGCGCGCCACTCACCGATGCGCTCGGCCCACCGGCCGAGCGCCTCGTCGGAGTACCCACTCGTGTACAGCTCCGTGTCGCCGTGCAACCGGACGTAGACCACGTCGCTGGTCACCTCGGTGAGCATCGGGAACTTCCCCGCCGAGTCGGCCACCACGCACCCGATGCCCTGTGCCCGCATCAGCTCGTACGCCTCCGCTGAGTCGAAGCTCGGGTGCCGCACCTCGAGACAGTGTCGCAGCGGCCGGTCCTCGTCGACGTCCAGGAACATGCGGTCGTCGGCGAGCTTGTCGTCGTGCTTCTCCCCCAGCCGAGCGGCCTCCGTTGTCGACCGCGGCAGCAGCGCGAAGAAGTCGGCCATCCTCGTGGCGTCGAAACGGAACGTGGCCGGCAGCTGCCACAGGATCGGCCCGAGCTGTGGCCCCAGCGCGAGAACACCCGACGCGAAGAAGTTGCCCAGCGCCGCGTCCACCCCCACCAGCTTCTTCATGTGGGTGACGAAGCGCGGCCCCTTCACCGCGAACACGAAGCCCTCGGGTGTCTCCGCACGCCAACGCTGGTAACTCGACGGCCGCTGCAGGGAGTAGAACGAGCCGTTGATCTCGATGGAGGTCAGTGCACGGGAGGCGTACTCCAGCTCACGGCGCTGCGCCAGCCCCGCGGGATAGAAGTCGCCCCGCCAGCCCGCATAACGCCAGCCGGAGATGCCGATGCGAAGTTCCATCGGCTACCTCCCGTCCTCTCGGCGTCCGTCAGCAGATACCCGCACACCGGGCTGCGACACATGGGGCCTGGTGCGATCACGGTCGCGGTGGCCAGGCGGCCCAGCCGTCAGGCAGTGCACGGAGAATGGGATCCGCAGCGTCGAGACGCGCTGCGGGGATACCGTCGGAACCGGTCCGCCCCGAGCTCGCGCCGTCGGGAAAGGTGAATGCGTACCCGACCATCGGACGGAGCCCGCGCTTCACACTCTCCCGATAGTTGCCGTTCACGACCGCGAACACCTGACGCTCGAGGCCGTCGGCTTCGTCCTGCCAGGTCGAGTCGCACGCGTCGCACCCGCAGCTCGGGAAGTAGAAATCGTGCAGCAGACCCGCGTGCACTGCGATCCCCGGGTACGGGGTGAACACCAGCGTCAGAGGTGCGCACGTCGACGCGTTCGGCCGAACGCGGACTCCCCGAACCACGTCACGATTCGGACGAATCAAGTCCGCCACCGCCTCCGGACCCTCGTCGATCTCGACGTCGTAGGTGTCGCCCAGGTGCTCGATGAGGGCATCCGCGATCACATGAAGTGGCGCATAGCGTTCCGGGTGTTCGGTCACGGAATAGGCACTCTCCGGCGGAGAGTCGGCCCACAGGTTCCCGTAGTCGATGACCCGACCGTCGGAGTCGCGGAACACCGACTCCTCGATCGTGGGGCGTACGTACGAACTCACGTCAGTCATCCTCTCTCGCTGCGAGCAGTCCGATCGGTGCTACCGCCCGGTCCGTGCGGGGATCGCGCCACACCGCGACACCCGTCTCGTGAAGCGAGAGGGTCCACCGAAGTCGGTCGAGGTCCAGGTGCGCACCGGACCGGCGCCAGTGCAGGTCCGACCCCACCGCGACACACGCGTCGACCATCTGGGTGGGCGCACCCATTCCGGAGTCGGGGAGCAGCGGAAACGTTCATTCGTCGACGTACTCGAGATCGGGGCCCCACATCGGTCCAGTGTGGCAAGCATTCCGGTGCTCGGAAAACTGTTTTTCACGATCCCCTCGACACCGTACGGTTCGGTGCATGGACGAGGTCGTGACCCGACGGAAGAACCAGCCACCGCCCCGACATGTGGTCTTCGACGATCTCGCGCATCCGGGTCGAGAGACCAGACGACCGTGGTTGCACCTGCTCGATGACGAGACGCTTCCGCGCGTCATCGAGTCCGAGCCGCCGTCGCTGGTCGTGTGGTCGTCGCTCTGGCCGGCGAGACCCGAGGCCCGTATTAAATTCGACCTGGCCGACGGTGGCGCTGGGACGAACCTCCGGTGGACGTTGCTCCTCGACCCACCGCGCCCTGACGACGACGCCGTTCGCGGCATGCGCAAGCGCATCGACAGGCTGATCAATGGCAACCTCCGCCATACCTACGGGCAGTGACCGACCGGTGCGGTGAATGGGAGCGTGCGAGAGCCACCATGACGCCAGGGATCAGGGACTGTCCAGCACCCTCTCCAGCGGCACGTTCGGGATCGTGATCCCCCGCGACGCGCCGAGGCCCGTGATCTGCAGCCAGATGGTGTCGGCGAGGAAGGCAGCGAACGTGTCGAGATCGACCGAATCCTTCTGTGCGCGCCACGTTCTCACGGCGCCGACGCAGCCGGAGATGAGGCTCGACACCCACGGCCCGACCAGGCGCAGGTCGTCGTCGCCCAGATCGGCGTCGACGAGGGCGAGGAATCCGCCGACGGCCACCTCGATCTTCTCGGCGACGCGGGCGATGGTGCTCTGCAGAGGTGATTCGGACGATCCGGTGACGTTCTGCTCGATGACGTACGTCCAGGTGGGGTGGGCCACGACCCAGCGCACGTACGAGTCGACCACCCGTTGCACCACCGAGCGTGGCAGACCCTCGAGTGTCACCGACGCCGTCAGGGTGTGTTCCAGCTGCTCGCAGATGGTGTGCTGGATGGCGACGTCGAGGTCAGCCCGGTCGGCGAAGTAGCGGTAGATGCCGGTGCGATGGATGCGCGCCTCGTCGGCGATCTGCTGCGCCGTGACCCACTCCCCCGGATGCACGCCCCGCTCGAGCACGTCGAGGGCAGCGGCGATCACCTGACGGCGGCGGTCGGCGTTGTGCTGATCCCACCGTCGCCTCCGGCCGTCACCGGAGGTGGTGCGCTCGGTGCTC
This sequence comes from Rhodococcus sp. BP-316, assembly GCF_019836105.1. Lineage (NCBI taxonomy): Bacteria > Bacillati > Actinomycetota > Actinomycetes > Mycobacteriales > Nocardiaceae > Rhodococcus > Rhodococcus sp. BP-316. Next base: position 22,613 of record NZ_JABUEE010000006.1, read on the forward strand.
ATCGCACCGAAGCATCTCACGTACGCAGTAGTCTCCGCGGAGCCCTGACGTTCACACGTGCCGCGACGGCCTCCTGATCGAGCCGATCGACGATCTTCACGCGCGGCCGACCGTTCCGTCGACCGAGAGCGAGCTCCTCCGCATCCAGCCGGCGCCATGCCGCCAGGTCACCCGCCCGCGGGATCGCCGCTGCGATCAACTCGTCGGGCGTGTGGTGCGGCTCGGTGATGTCGGAGTCCAGGTGGTCGAGCACCGCCTCCACCGTCTCCTGCGCGCAGGTCTTGTTCGTGCCGATGAAGCCGCGCGGACCGCGCTTGATCCACCCGACGACGAACACACCCGGCGCCACCCGCCCGCGATCGTTCGGCACGGTGCCCGTGCGCTCGTCGAACGGGAGCCCGGGCAGACCGACACCGCGGAAGCCGACCGACCGCACCACCAGGCCGGCGTCGAGGACGTACTCGTCGGACGTCGGGACGGCGACGACGGCACCGTCAGCACCCTCGACCAGGTTGTTCCGGGCGACGCGGACGCCGGTCACCCGGCCGTCCCGGCCCAGGATCTCCACCGGAGACACCGCGAACGTGAGCACGATGCGACGGCGCGTGGCGTCTGTCGATCGCGGCCGAGCAGCCAGCTCCGCGAGCAGGCGACTCCGCTGATCGTCACCTTGCAGCTGTGCGGGATCCGCCTCGACGATGACATCGACATCGGTGAGCGCTGCGAGACCCATCAGCTCGGGCACGGTGAAGGCCGCGTCGGCCGGTCCGCGTCGGCCGAGAATCTGCACCTCTCGGATCCGAGATCCCCGGAGCTGGTCGAGAGCGTGCGGCGCGATGTCCGTTCTCTCCGAGAGCCATTCGGTGTCGCGGGTGAGCATGCGCGCGACGTCGAGGGCGACGTTGCCGTTGCCGACGACGACGGCGCGCTGGTGATCGAGCGTGACGGCGGCGTCCCGATGGTCGGGATGGCCGTTGTACCAGCCGACGAGGTCGGTGGCCGCCACGGAGCCCGTCAGATTCTCACCGGGAATGCCGAGCGCGCGATCGGACGAGGCGCCGACGGCGAACACTACGGCGTGATAGACCGATTCCAGTTGCGCCACAGTGACAGTCGTGCCCACATCGGCGCCCAGCACGTAACGGAAGCCGGGCTCGTTCTCGATCGCCTCGAAGAGATCGGTGACCTTCTTGGTGGTCGCGTGGTCGGGCGCGACGCCGTGCCGCACCAGACCGTGCGGAGTGTGGAGCTTGTCGTAGACGTCGACCGACGCCACCTCGGGATGCTTGAGCAGCTCGTCCGCGGTGTACAGCCCGGCGGGCCCGGCACCGATCACCGCGACGCGGAACGGGCCACCGCGGCGCAGACGGCGTTGCGGCGCAACGAGAGCCAGCGGAGTGCGGTCCGCGTGCGGAGACCGCTCGAAGTACTCCGCGTTGAGGGCCGCGTACGGAGCCGTCTCGATGGTCAGCTTCGTATCGGGGACGATCGCGCCCACCGGGCACGCCGTCACACAGGCACTGCATCCCACGCATGTCGCCGGGTCGATGAACAGCATGTCGGTGGTCCCGAACCCGGGCTCACCCGGCGCGGGGTGGATGCAGTTGACCGGGCACGCGAGGACGCAGGACGCGTCGGCGCAGCACGTCCCGGTGACGACGTGGGGCATCGAATCAGGCCGCGGCGGAGGCGGGCTCGCTGCGGAACCGCGACGGGCGTCCGTCGATACGCAGACTCGTCCACAGACGCTTCGAGACGCGGTTCATCAGGCCCATGTCCTCGGACAGCTTGCGGACGTCACCGAACATGTCGCGCAACGTCTTCGCGGAGGCCTCGTTGTCCCACCACACCTCACGCACCACCTCGGGCGGGATTCCGAGCTCGCGCTGCACCTGCTTGCTGGGTTTCATGATGACGTCGCACAGCACGCGCATGATGATCGGCGTCGCGATGGACATCGCGAACCGCTGACGTCGGGACAGTTTGGGCGCGCGGTGCTCCAGGTACTGGTGCGCGAAGCCGATGTGCCGCGCCTCCTCGGCGACGTGGATCTGCATGATGCGCGTCATCAACGGGTGCTGCGATGCACCGGCGCGCAGGATCGACTTCTGCGCATGGTCGATGGGCTCCTCGCCGGCCAGCACTCCGACGAAGAAGCCGAACGGCAGCGGGCCCGCGAAGAGGGGAAGAAGAGGGCCGGCCTTGCGGAACCACTTCGGGCCACCGGGCACGGCGACACCGATCCGGTTCACCAGCTCCTGGAACATCTGGGTGTGGTGGCACTCCTCCGTCGCCTCGTGCGTGGAGTAGCGGAACTCCGGCGAGCCGTTCGGGAGCCGCAGCGCGTAGTTCATGATGCCGGCGATGAGCACCTGCTCGAACTGCAGACCCACCTTGAGGATGTTGGCCTGCCGGTACATCCCGACCGCGATCTGCCGATCGAGAGGCAGCGACCGGTACCACTCGGTGTTGCCCAGCGGATCGGCTGCCGGGAGCACCCAGCGGGGATCGTCGGCCACGATCGCGTAGTACGGATCGTCCCAGGGGATGTCGAGGAATGCATCGAAGTGCTGGTGAACGGACGCTTCGGACAGGGTGCGCAGCGTCTGCTCGTACTCGGAGCGCGTGTCGGATGTGATCGTCATGGCGTGAACCTCCGTGAGTGCCGGGCCGACTTGGTGCGACAGGCTGTTGCAGTAAAAGTTACTGCAACTCGGTGTACCACGCAAGCGTTGAGCCGTCGCGAATTGGTACAACGAACGTTGTCATCGTGGCCGAAATCAGGCCATTCTCGGTTGTTGCATTCACTCGGCATCTATTCTTCGATCATCGGGTACCGTTTGCCCGTCCTTGCGAACCGCAGCTCCGAATACCGGGAACTCGACCTGTCCTTCTCCTCACTGCCGCATCGTTCGTCGGGGGTCGACGCGGCTCGACGAACGAGAGTGTGTGTTGCCCGTACGTCCGATCCCGACCGCCGACCACGCCGCGGCACGCCTCGAGTACCCGAGCGTGCCTGCGATGCGTCTCGTCGTGTTGACGCTGGTCATCATCGTGGGCCTGGCCGGGATCACCTGGGGTCTGTCACCGCAGTTCGACAGGACGTCCTTCGTCATCGTCGCCGTGGCGGCGCTGACCACTCTTCCGTCCGCGTTGCTCATCTACCTCTACGGGCGGAACCTCCGCTACTCGATCCCTTTCGTCGTCTACGCCGACATCGGCATCACCGTCGTTCTGTTCGCCTCCCGCTCGCCGTTCGACGCCCTTCCCGGCGTTGTCCTACTGATGCTGGTGTCGTTGTTCGCGGGTGTGTACGTCTCCGGGCGGATCCTGGCGGCCCAACTGGCCTTCGCCGCAGCGATCCTCGTCGTGCTGTCTGTGCTCTCGGTACACGACGGAGTCCCCGGCTGGCTCGTTCTGTCTCGAGCGCTCACCCTGCTCACCGCGGTCATCGTGCCGATCCTGCTCAAGATGCACGTCGACTTCCTCACCGACAAGCTCGAGAACAGCCGACGCGACAGCGTCAGCGGCCTGCTCAACCGTCGCGGCCTCGACGGCGCCGTCGCCCGGTTCGATGTCCCCCGCGGAGTCGAGCAGACCCTGGGCACGGCCGTCGTCCATCTCCGCGACTTCGTGCAGATCGAGCGACGCCTCGGCCGCGCCACGAGCCACGACCTGGTCGCCGAGACATCGAGTCTCCTCACGGATGCGTTTCCCGACGCCATCGTGGCCCGGACCCAACCGGGCGAATTCGCTTGTGTCTGGCTCGGTTCCGCGGACGACGTGGCCGAGCGGCTCGCCGCGGCGCGCGCCCTGGTGGAGTCGACCCGCCTGCGCAGCGCCACCGTCAGCATGACCTGCACCAGTTCCACCGTGCCGGTCGACTACCGCACCACGGTGACCGTCGCGCTCGGCAAGACCCTCACCGCCGCCGCGTTCCTGCAGTACGGCGACGCCGTGGCTCCGCGCAGCAACCACCACGTCGCCGAGCTGATCGCCGACGGCGGGCCCGCCATCGTATTCCAACCCGTATTGTCGGTGTCGACGGGTCGGGTCATGGGCTACGAAGCGTTGTCCCGCTTCCCTTCCGGGCACGGCACCACCCAGAGCTGGTTCCTCGACGCGGCCGCCGACGGCCTGCAGATCCCGCTGGAGCTCGCTGCTGTCCGACGCGCCGTCGCGGCGTCCCGAGACCTCCCGACCGACGTCTTCCTCGCCGTCAACGTCTCGGCGACCACCATCGTCGCCACCGACCTGGTACCGATTCTCGACGAGGCCGCCGAGTGCCGACGCGTCGTCGTCGAGATCACCGAGCACGACCTGGTCAGCGACTACACCGCACTCGGCGCCGCGCTCGATCATCTGCGCGACGAGGGCCTGTCCATCTCCGTCGACGACGTCGGGGCCGGCTACTCCGGTCTCCGTCAGCTCGTCGAGATCAAGCCCGACGTCCTCAAGCTCGACGCCTCGATCGTGCGCGGCATCGACACCGACCCCATGCGCCGCGCCGCCGCCAGCGCCCTCACCACCTTCGCGGCCGCCATCGGTGCGGAATGCGTGTACGAGGGCATCGAGACGCCGCAGGAGCTGGAGTCGGCGCGCAGCCTCGGTGCCGACATGGTGCAGGGGTTCCTGCTGGGGCGTCCCACCTCCACTCCGATCCTGAGCCGTCAGGACGGCATGAACGCCCTCTGAGCGGGTATGGCCAGGCCATGACGACACCCGGTTCCGACTTCGTTCCCCGCACCGCCGTCGTGACCGGCGGCGACTCCGGCATCGGCCGCGCGGTGGCCGTCGCGTTGGCCGGCGGCGGCCTCGACGTCGGGGTGACCTACAACCGCGACCGCGAGGGCGCCGAGGCCACCGTCGCGGAGATCCGCGCGCTCGGGTGCAGCGGGTTCAGTGCCCACATGGACCTGACCGACCTCCCGGGCGCCCCGTTCGCCGTCGACTCGCTGGCCAGTGAGCTCGGCGGGATCGACGTGCTGGTGAACTGCTCCGGCACGGGGACCGCCACCTCGTTCCTCGACCTGGACTTCGAGTCGTGGCGCACGGTGCTGTCGGTCGACGTCGACGGGGCGTTCCTGTGTGGCCAGCACGCCGCACGGCTGATGGTGGAGCAGGCTCACGGCGGGCGCATCGTCAATGTCACCAGCGTGCACGAACACCTGCCCAAGGTCGGGGCGGCACCGTACTGCGCCGCGAAGGCCGGTCTCGGCGGACTGACGCAGGTGATGGCGATCGAGCTCGCGCAGTTCGGCATCACGGTGAACTCGGTTGCGCCGGGCGAGATCTCGACACCGATGACCGGTCAGACCGACGAGAACCCCGAGAGCAACCCCCGGCCGGGTGTCCCGCTCGGGCGTACCGGCGACGCACGGGAGATCGCCTCCGTCGTCGCGTTCCTCGCCGGCCCGACGTCGTCGTACATGACGGGCGCCTCCCTCGTCGTGGACGGCGGCATGGCCCTGATGGGGCCGCAGGCCGTCCAGTTCGTGAGGGACGACGCCTGGCGGAGCGTGTGACGTCCGATGGCCCTGCACTGCAGGGCCATCGGGGTCGTCAGGTGCCCTTGACGTTCATGATCTGGCGGAGCTCGTGGAGCACCGTGACCAGATCGCGAGCATCCTCCATCACCACGTCGATGGACTTGTAGGCATCGGGGATCTCGTCGATGAACTCGGCCGAGTCCCGGTACTCGATCCCCACCATCCGCTCCCGCAGGTCGTCCTGCGTGTAGCGCTTGCGCGCCTCGGCCCGGGAGAACCGCCGACCCGCACCGTGCGGAGCCGAGTGCAGACCGCTCGCGCTGCCCTTGCCCTCGACGACGTACGACCGCGTTCCCATGCTGCCCGGAATGATGGCCCGCACACCCTCGGCCGCGTGGACGGCGCCCTTACGGGTGAGCCACACGTCCTTGCCGGCATGCTTCTCCGGCCGGGTGTAGTTGTGGTGACAGTTGATTCGATCCGACTCGACACTCGTGTCGGTACCGGCCCGATGCACGAACTGGTGCAGGAACCGATCCATCATCTCGGCCCGGTTGAGGTACGCGAACCGCTGCGCCCACGTCAGATCCGCGATGTACCGATCGAACTCGGGCGTGCCCTGGGCCAGGTACGCGAGGTCACGGTCGGGCAGCTGGATCCACCACTTCTCGCACATCTTCTGCGCGATCGCGATGTGCTTCTTGGCGATCTTGTTGCCCACCCCTCGCGAACCCGAGTGCAGGAACAGCCACACCCGGTCCCGCTCGTCGAGACACAGCTCGATGAAGTGGTTGCCACCACCGAGAGACCCCAGCTGCTGACGCCACTTCGGCGAGTGCGACAGGTCCACCCCGCTCTTCTCGGCCAGTTCCTCGAGCTCCGCGATCTTGGCAGCGGTGAACTCGAAGCGGTCGAGGTGCCCGTTGTAGTTGCCAGGCGAGAGGGGGATGACGCGCTCGACGTCCTGACGCAGCTGCGCCAGGTCGAGGTCCGTGATGTCGCTGTGAGTCAGCGTCGTCTCGACGCCGATCATCCCGCACCCGATATCGACGCCGACCGCGGCGGGGATGACCGCGCGCAGTGTCGGAATGACCGTGCCCACAGCGCTTCCCATTCCGGGGTGCGCATCGGGCATCAGGGCGACATGGGGGTGGATGAACGGCATGGCCGCGGTGCGACGCGCCTGCTCCAACGTGGCGTCCTCGATGGCCGAGGCCCAGTTGAGCAGCCGCGTTCCCGCGCCTGTCGGTGGCATGGTGATCTCCTTCGTTGTCGGTGAGTCAGTGACGGTACGAGGTGTGGGTACCTCGGGGCCAGGCAATTACGCTGTCCCGCATGCACTCGGAGTACGACGCGATCGCCCCGGACTACGCGGCAGCCTTCGCCGACGAGCTCGGCTCGCGCCCCTTCGACCGCGGGTTCCTGTCGTCGTTCGCTCGCTCGGTGCGGTCCTCGCGCGGCACGACGGTGCTCGACGCCGGGTGCGGGCCCGGCCAGGCGGCACGCGAGCTCGCGGGTGCCGGCCTCGACGTCCTGGGCCTCGACGCGTCGAAGGGCATGATCGCCGCAGCATCGGGGCCGGCCTCCTGGGTGGTGGGCGACATGACCGCGCTCCCCCTGGCCGACGGTTCTGTTCACGGCGTGTGCGCCTGGTACTCGATCGTGCACACCCCCACCGCCGATCTGCCCGCTCTGTTCTCCGAGTTCCGCCGCGTCACCGTCCCGGACGGCTGGCTGCTGCTGGCATTCCAGACCGCCGCACCCACCCGCGAACTGCGCACCGCGTTCGGGCGGGACGTGCACCTCGACTACCTCCGCCACGACGTCGACGAGGTGCAGTCGCTGCTCATCGACAGCGGGTACGTGCTGCACCGGGACGCCGTGCGATCCGCCCACGGCACGGAGACGGCGGCGCAGGCGTTCGTCGTCGCGCGGGCACGCGATCACCTCGTGGAGCCGCCGCCGCGGGGGTGTTGATCGTGGATGTCAGACCCCGGTTTCCGGGGTCCTGGTTCCACTGTTCCTGCGGGGATCCCCGGTGGGCCCACGACCGTCCAACAGTGCGTGGACGAACTGGACAGATTCGCTGGTCGGCACGACGGCGTCATCAGCCGGGCGCAGGCCCTCGCACTGGGGCTGTCGTCCACTGCGCTCGAACGCCGCGTGTCCGCAGGACGCTGGACCCGCATGGCGTCGGGAATCTACATGCCGGCAGGTCAACCGGTCACCCAGCAGGCGATGGTGCGCATCGCGGTGCTCCGATGCGGTCGCGGAGCACTGGCGAGTGGGCCCACCGCCGCGTGGTGGCTCGGCCTGCTCGAGCGGCCGCCCGCCCACTCCTGGGTGACCATTCCGCGTGCTCGGCGCTACCTCGATCGGTCGGTCACCGTGCGACGACGCGACGTTCCTGCAGTCGACGTGGCGGTGGCCCGCGATCTCCGCGTCACCGGCCTCGCTCTGACTGTGCTGGAGACCGCGGTGATCCTGGAGGAGGCACGACCCGGCGACGGAACCCAGTTCCTCGACCGCGCACTGCAGACCCGCACGTCACTGGACCGGCTGCAGAGTGCCCACGCTCGCAACCCCGGACGTGTCGGCAGCCCTCGCGCCGCGGCGATGCTCGTGCACGCGGCGACCGGCGGCGAATCCGAGGCGGAGCGAATCTTCCTTCGACTGCTGCGCACCTTTCGCATCACGGGATGGGAGTGCGCCGTGCGATCGTGCGGCTACGTGATCGACGTGGCCTTCGTCGACCGGCGGGTGGCGATCGAGATCGACGGCTGGGCGTATCACCGCACGCCCGAGCGCATGGCACACGACGCGGTGCGTCAGAACGCGCTCGTGAACGACGGCTGGACGGTGCTCCGGTTCACCTACCACCGGCTGATCCGAGAGCCCGATGCCGTGATCGCCGAAGTACGTCGGGCACTGCGTCGATAGTGGAATCGGCGCCCCGGATTCCGGGGTCCAGATTCCACTATCAGCGTTTTCCACGCAACAGGATGATCGCGAACGCCGGCACACCCACGAGCGCCGTCACGACCCCCACCGGGATCTCCTGAGGAGCGAAGACGCTGCGCGCCAGGGTGTCCGCCCACACCATGAACACGGCACCGATCGCCATGGACACCGGCAGCACGCGGTGATGGGCGGTGCCGACGAGGATGCGAGCCGCGTGCGGGATGACCAGCCCGACGAACCCGATGGCTCCCGCCGACGCCACGATGGTCGCGGTCATCAGTGCAGTGACTCCGAGCAGGACGACGGACAGGCGGAGCATCGAGACACCGAGCGCGCGGGCCGTGTCCGATCCCAGCGTGACCGCGTCGAGCGACGGCGCCGCCACCACGCACGCCACCGCCCCGATCCCGACGGCGCCGGCGCACACCGCGACATCGCTCCACCCGGCACCGGCGAGCGAGCCCAGCAACCAGAACAGCACCCCGCGCGTCTGCTCGGCGTCGGCGGAGGACAGCACGATGAACGAGGTGAGGGCCGAGAACAACTGCGTACCGGCCACTCCCGCCAAGATCACCGGCCCAGTTCCACCGCCGGCGCCGGTGGCCAGCATCATCACCAGCACGAAGGACACGAGAGCACCGACGAAGGCGCCGGTCGACAGCGACAGTGCGCCCGCACCCACACCGAGCACCGCCACCGACACGGCGCCCGTCGAGGCACCGGACGAGATGCCGAGAACGAACGGATCCGCCAAGCGGTTACGCAGCAGCGACTGCATGATCGCGCCACACAGCGCCAGGCCGCACCCGCAGATCGCCGCGAGAAGTGCACGGGGAAGCCGCAGTTCCCAGACGATGCCGTCCTGGATGCGGCTGACGTCCGCCGGCGGGCCACCGAGATGCGCGACGACGACGGCGACCACGTCGGGCACCGTCACGTTCGCCGGGCCCAGCGCGATGGACACCGCCACCGACGCGACGACCGCCAGCAGCGTGGCCACGACCGCCAATGCCGGTCGCACCCTCACCCGTTCGACCACTCCTGCAGTGCCGCAGCCACTTTCTCGATACCGTCGATGGTCCGGATCGACGGATTGAGGTCGGCTCCGTTCACGACGATGTAGCGCTTGTCGATCACCGCCTGCATACGACTCGTCACCGGGTTGCTCTCGAGGAATGCGATCTTGCTCGCCAGCGCGTCACCGTCGATGCTGCGCCGGCTGAGGTCGGCCAGCACGAGTGCGGAGGGGTTGCGGTCGGCGACACTCTCCCAACTCACCTGCGGCCATTCGTCCTTCGTGTCCGCGAAGACGTTGCGCACGCCCACCGCGTTCGAGATGACACCGGACGCTCCGCAGCACCCGGCCATGTAGGGGGCAGTGGTGTCGGCGAACCAGTACGCGAGCGACGCCTCCGACACCGGCGTGGATGCCGCGTCGTAGCGCGTTCGCAGCTCGTCGACGAGGGCATCCCCTCGGTCGCGGACATCGAAGATCGCCGCGAGATCGCGCACCTCCTCGAACACCGTCTCGATGCTCAGTGGCTCGTCCCGGGCACCGTCGGCGTTGACGCTGGTGGCCGACTTACCGATGCAGTCGGTCGGCGACAGGTACGTCGGGACGCCGAGGGCATCGAACCGGTCGCGGTCCGCGACTCCACCCTCTCCCAGCGTTCCGCCGAACGACGCGGTGACCAGATCGGGCTCGGTGTCCAGCACCACCTCGAGCGAGGGCTTGTTGTCCGCCAGCCGAGGAACCTGCGCGTCGGCGTCCGCGAGGTCGGCCCGTACCGGGTCGGTCCAGGTGGCGGTACCGACCATCCGATCTTCCAGCCCGAGGGACAGCAGAATCTCGGTGGATCCCTGGTTGAGGGAGACGGCGCGCTGCGGCGGCGCGTCGATGGTGACGGTGCGGCCGCAGTTCTCGAGGGTGACGGGATAGTTGCTTCCGGCCTCGGCCGCAGCCGTCGTGGTCGGGCCGGTGGAGCATCCTGTGGCGAGGAGGCCGACTGTCGTGACGACAGCGGCGATCGCTAGGCGTGGGGTCATGTTCGGTTGTGCCGTCCTGCTGGGAGCCCGTGCGCGGAGCTTCGAGGGTGGTGCCGGACAGCAAGCGATCGGACTTCGAGCCGAAGCTCGTCACCGTTGCGCGCCAGTCCCGGAATCGCACCGGGTTCCCTCGCTGAACGACTGTTCGAGGGTCACTCTAACGGTCGGTCGTCAGGCCGCCGAGTCGCGGCGGTGTTCGGGAGTCGACTCCTGCCGACGTGCGTCGCGCTCGTCGCGCTCCGCCTTGCGGACGGCGCGACCGATCCAGACACCGATGAGGACCGCCATGAGAAGCCACGCGACCGCAATGCCGACCACGAGCATCCAGCCCGTGGTCACGAGCGGGTCCCGAGGTGGTGCGGTGTTGTCACGACGAGTTTTCGTCACGGCCATTCGCGAGGATTGCCGTGCTCGATCACAATCAGATCTCGGTCCCCATCACCTCGTGGGAGCGAGTGGCGCGTCACCGTCGACGTCGTGTGCGTGCTCGACGTCTTCCTCGACGTCGGCCACATGAATGGCATGGCCGACTCGGACGCCGAGAACGACCGACACCACCATCCAGACGGCCACGAAGCCGATGACGAACCACCACATGTCACGAAGTGTTCCACCGATACCGGCGACCGAACCGCCTGCGAGGACGCGACATGGTCACGGTATCCGCTCAGTTCACATACGGAATGTTCACGAAGCTGGGGTTCGCGGGGTCGAGTTGCACGTGCTGAGGTGCCAGCGCGGAGTCGACGAGCATCGGCCCCAGTGGCAGGTAGCGCGGCACGCTGGCGGCGTAGACGTCGATGCGGATCCGGTGGCCCGGCGCGATCACGGCATCCGTGGGGAGCAGGTTGATGTCCACCGTGGTCGGGACGCCGGGTACGAGCGGCTGCCGGCTCGCGAGCGTGAGCGCCGGCTTCGCGTCGACGTAGTCGCCGTTGGCCGAGCGGGTGCTCGTCGCCTCGTCGATCTGGCGCAGCGATGCGGTGAGAGCGCCGTGGCTGATCGGGGTGGACGTGCCGTCCGGCGCGACGTCGTTCATCGTCGCGGCCCAGAAGCCGTCGGGCCGATCGAGCACCGTGTTGAGATGCAGGTTGGTGGCACCCGAGATCTGGGTGGGCTTCTCGGCCGGCGCGCTGGTGAACGTCAGGGCCTCGGCCTCGTTGAACCGGGAGTCCTTCGTGCACACGGACCCCAGGATCGCCGCCGCACCCGCAGTACCGACCGCGGCGTCGCGGGAACAGACCCCGCGCAGGCCCGGCGCGACGGTGAGGCGTGCGGTGTCGGACGTCGGCGACGAGGACAGCGAGCCGTCGTGGAGGCTGTGCCCGGCGGTGCCGCTGGGGGCGGCGGAGAGGTAGGTGCGCTGTGACTGCGCTCCGGCACGGGGGAACTGATCGGTGGTGGTCCACCCGCCGCCCTGCTGGAACAGCGTCACGGGGCCGTACTTCTCGACACCGTTGTCGACGCCCTTGAGCCAGTGGTCGAACCACGCGCGTTCGAGTGCATCGAGTCGCGGCGGGTTGCCCGGGCGTCCGAAGCCCGCGCCCGGATTGACGTGGTACCCGTCGCCCATGATCAGCTGCTTGCGTCCGGGCGCGACCGGGATGTCGTTGTAGATGCGCGGCTCGCTGTTGGTGAAGATGTCGTGCCAGCCGCCGTAGACCATGGTGGGTACCTCGATCTGCGACAGATCCGCCGAACGGTCGGCGTAGAACTCGCCGTCCTGCGCGACACCGAGTGTCTCGGGCCGGATGTCGGCAATGGTCGGCGCCGTGAAGGCGTTGGCGAGTTCGGGGATCAGGATCGCCGGATCGGCCAATCGATCGGCGAGCCACCGAGTGTCGAACTGCCCCTGCAGGATCGACTGCACGTTCGGGACGAACTTCAGCACGTTGACCAATGTGAGCCACAGCGGCATGAACCCGACACCCAACGCGCCGCCGGTACCCACGATGTCGCGCAGCAGGTCGTTGCCGGGCTCGACCGGGAAGATGGCCTTCAGCGCCGGCGGACGCAGCGCCGCGGCCTGCACGGAGTTGATGGCCGAGTAGGAGATGCCCGACATGCCGACCTGACCGTCGGACCAGGACTGCCGTGACGTCCAGTCGATGATCTCCGCCGAATCCTGTTGCTCGCGTGGACCCAACACGTCCCACGTGCCCTGCGAGAACCCGGTGCCGCGGGCGTCGACGACCACCTGGGCGTAGCCGTTCTGGACCAGGTTCCGGTTGACGGCGAAGAGACGCAGGCCCCCGCCGTCGACCGCCTGCGTGAGATCGGTGATGCCGTCGAACGGCGTACCCGCGAAGTTGAGGCTCGCCAGGAAGTCGAGCACCGGCTCGCTCACTCCGGGGATCTGCTGGATCGAGTCGATCAGGTTGCCCACGAGCTTGGTGTACGGCGTGATGTTCAGGACGGTCGGGAGGTCGGTCTCCACCGGGCGACCGGACGCATCGGCGGGCCGGTAGATGTTGGCCTGCAACACCGTTCCGTCACTCATCGTGATGGGGACGTCCCAGTCGATGGCCACCTGCGGGTAGTGCGGCGGCGCATCGGCCGCGGCGGTCCAGGCGACGGCGTCCGCGCCGCCGGTGGGATCCGCCGTGGCCGGCACCGCGGTACCGGATGCGACGAGGAGGGCGACGAGAACGCCCGAGATGACCGTGGAACGACGCCGCACACGAGCCCCCATGCTCTGATCGGCACCCTCCCCTGTGATGGGCGCCACTAACCTACCGGACGGTAACCTACGGTCACGGAAAGGTCAACGACCATTCATGCGCCGAACAACAAGAAGAGACCGAGGAAGGTGTACAGCACCATCACCAGCATCAGTGCCAGTTCGCCGAGCAGCGCATCCTTTTTCGGTAAGAGCCGCAGAGCCGCGTCGTGCGCCAGTGTCACTCCGACGATGTGCCCGATCACCACGCACAGCACCGTGATCGACGCGACCACCGACGGGTGCGAGGACAACGCGTAGTTCACCGACGCGTCCGCGATGCCGAGCGGATTCCATCCTCGGTCGAACGGATCGAACAACGTGAAGACGCTCTGCTGACCTTTCTCCACGAGATAGGTGAGGTAATGGGCGAAGAAGTACCCGACGACGATCGGGATCAGCGAGTGCGCCAGCAAGCCGGGCAACTGCGCGCGACGCTCCCTCGTCACGCCGCCGGTGGTGCGCGCCGCGAGCCAGAACACGGTGCCCACCAGTGCGACACACGCCAGCACGCCGGCCGTGCGGATCAGCACCGGGTCACCGAGGTCACGCGCGAACGACTTCCAACTCGGCGTCTGCGCCAGCGAGTCGAACGCGGTGGAGCCGAGCAGCGTGGCCGTCACGGCGACGGTTCCGCGTCGTACGGGGAGGGTGGCGGCGCCGTCGAGCGGGTTGCGCACCACGAGGGCGCGTGACTCCCTGTCGCGCGCCAGGATCGACAACCGCGCCACGGTGTCGCTGAACACCTCGAACGGATCCGCGCGCGCGAACCATTCCTCGCCGAAGATCAGGGCGCCGCCGAGCAGGACCACCACGTACAGCAGACACCAGGTACGCACGGCGGCGACCGAACCGGGATCACTCGACGCCAGTTCGAGCCACACGAAGGCCAACAGGCCCAGCACCGCCGGGACCACCCCGATGCCGTCGGGCAGGGTCCGCGGCCGGCCGTGCGGCAGAACGCGATACAGCGCGCGGACCGGGGACACGATGCGCCACACCGGCCCGAAGACCAGCGATGCCGGAACCAGCCCGACCCACACCAGCACGTAGAACACGCCGAGCAGCGCGTTGGATGCATCCTGCGGACCCAGCACCGACGCCGCACCGACCCACACGGCCAGCGCCACCGACGCGGTGCCGACGACGCCCCGGAACGCGGCAGCGTCCACGAGTCGCGCCAGCGGCGTCCGGACCAGGTGTCGATCGGGCGTCAGACGCGGAGTCTTCCATGCCAACAACAGGACCGCGAAGGACGCTGCCAGCGCCCAGGCGCCCCCGATGAGGGCGTACGTCACCGGGATCGGCAGGTCGGTCGACCCGCCGAGACCGTGCGCGAGGAGCTCGCTGCTCACGACCGGACGAGCACCGTCGCCACGGTGACGTCGACCTCGTGCAACTCGATGTCGACCGAGCCCGGCACGTCGACCGTGAAGCGGAACTGCTGATCGTCACCTACCGCCACCGGGAAGCTGTGCTCCGGAACGGAATGCACGTGGATCTCGTCCTCCGCGTCGCTGGACACGGTCACGAGGATCTCCTCGCCGACCCTGCCCTCGAGACGCTGGTCGACCGGGGTGACCTCACCGCCCGCGATGGAGACGTCGAGCGTGGTGGTCGGCGTGATGCGTGGGACGTCGGACGCCGCTACGGACGTGGCCGGTGTCGAGGAGACCTGCTCGGGCGTCGCCTCGGTCTCCGGCTCCGCCTGCGAGCACCCCGCCAGCGCCAGTACCGCCAGCCCGACCACCACTACCCGCCTCACTCCGTGCCCTCCCTCTCGTTCGCGTCCTTCAGGTCGTTCTCGGCGTTCTCCGCCCGCTCGGCCCGCCGGTCGCGCACGACGATGACGATCACCACGAGAGCGATGAGCACTGCGGGGATGACGGCCGGAAGTGCCAGCACGACAGAGTGATCCGCGAGGTAGATCACGTTCGGGTCGGGCGTCATACGCGACTGCGCTCCTTGCTGCCCTTCGTCGCGGTGTTGCCGGGGGTGGCCAGGCTGATGCGTGCGGCGCCCCAGGACAGCGACCAGATGAGGGCCAGCGAGCAGGCCAGCACCACGAGGCACGCCGCCGTGAACAGCCATGCCGGGTGGTCGAACGAGCGCTCGCGCTGCAGCAGCTTGGTCTCGTACTGGAATTCGCGGGTGAACTCGGTGGTCGCGGGGACCTCCTCGGCGCCGATGCCCTCGTCCGCCGCCATGAAGATGGGCGCACCGGCCATGGTGCGGCCGTCCTGGATGCGCAGGAACGTCTTCCACGTCCCGTCGACCGGCATGGCACGCGTGGAGCGGTACTCACCCGGGCCGGTGCGCTCGAGGTTGTCGACGACGAGTCCGTGCAGCGAGTCGCCTGCGCCCTGCCAGGCGAGGATGGAGACCCACTCGGGATCGTCGGACACCAGGTCGCTCGGGTCGATGCTCACCGTGGCGGTGACCATGCGGAAGCCGTCCTCGCGGGGAGCGTCGGTGAGACTCACGGTCGCGTTCGCGCCCTGCGGAACGTCGATCATCAAGCCGTTGGCGACGCTGCCGCCGAGCACCAGCACCATCGCGACGACGACGGAACGCCGGACGGCGGGACGCGGGAGTCCGTCACCGCTGAGCGCCTGCGCGAAGAGACCCGCGGTGAGACCGACGACGAGGCCGGCGGGGATGCAGGTGGCGAGCGCCTCGACCCACATGCTGTTCGGCCACGGGTAGAGGAAGACGGCGTCGACCCACATGGACTCCAGGTACAGGCCGACGGTGCCCACGGCGACACCGGTGACGGCACCGAACAGGAGGCGGCGGTGGACGAGACTGGTCAGACCCATGATCTCGACGACCACGGCCATGCCCAGGTAGAGCGTGAACACGCTGTGCGGCTCACCGAGGACGGGACCGACGATCAGCGCGGTGATCTCGCGGATCACCGCGGCGAACGCGACGGCGAACAGAGCGGATCCACGACCGACCATGAGCCGCGCAGCAATGAGCGCGAAGGCACCGGCAGCCGTCATGAGCAGCGGTTGGAAGACGAGCCGGAACTGTTCGACACCGAAGTCGTACTCGATCTGGAAGACGGACAGGCCGATGACGAGACCACCGAAGGCGGAGCTGCGCATGAACCAGGTGATGATCGAGCGCTTGCGCGAGTCGACGGCCTGCGCCGGGTCCGCCTTCGTCTCGCCGTCGGGCTCACCGGCGGTGGCGGCGGTGGTCACGGCGGTGGAGGCCATCGCGACGCGACCCTCGTGCTCGAGCAGCAGCACGCCGACGAGCGAGAGCCCGGCCCCGCCGATGAGCATGAGGTGCGTCGGTCCCCACAGCGTCACGTCCTGGCCGAACATGCGGTGCCAGATGTCGTCGAGCGGGAAGCCGATGAGCGCGTACAGGCCCGAGCCGGCGATGAGCAGCCCGCCGGTGGGGGCGTACCAGGTCCGGGTGATCTTGATGGCTGCCGGACCGGGCTTCTCGTCGCGCGGCAGGATGATCGCCAGCGCACCGGCGATGAACAGGAAGAACAGGCCCACCAGGATGAAGTAGTGCGCCGGATTGGCCAACGGGCCCTCGTCGCGACCCCGTCCGATGTGCAGGCTGACGTCCCAGATGAAGCCGAAGAACGCGGTGAGGATCGTCGAGATGAACATGACGAGCGGCAGCGCCACCCACCCGGGGCGGTGCAGCTTCTCGCCCGCGTAGTCCGCGAGGCGCTGCAGCCACGTGATGCGCCTCGTCCGGTGCATCACGGCCAGATACAGCAGGAACAGCGAGATGACACCGGCTGCCGCGGTCATGCCGAAGACCTGATCGAGCGCGGCGCCGCCACCGGCCGGCGCCTGTGCGATCAGGTTACTCGAGGTAACACCTACATTGTTCACGCATCGGATTATGTCTGTAACCGGGCGTCGACACCAGAGCTACCCGAAAGTAATTTCTCGGGCACTCTCACGTGCCGCACGCGGCGGTCGTCGCTGCTCTATCGTCTGCGCATGGACGTCGAACTCCGGCACAACCCTTCCAACACCGTCGCCCGATGCCGCCTCGCGCCACGGGAATCGCTGAACACCGAGGGCGGGGCGATGCTCGCGTGTTCGGCCGGTGTGGACATCCGGAGCAGCACCCCGGGCGGATTCCTCGGCGGACTCAAACGCAGCGCGCTGAGCGCCGGATCCTTCTACATCACCACGTACACGGCACCGGACCAGGGCGGCTGGATCGACCTGGCCGGCAAGCTGCCCGGCGACGTCATCACCGTCGACGTCGCCGACGGGCAGGAGTGGTTCGTGGGCCACGGTTCGTGGCTCGGCAACTCCCCCGACGTCACCGTCGACCCGCAGTTCGGCGGAATGAAGCAGATGTTCGGCGGCCAGGGCGCCTTCGGCTACAAGGCGTCGGGACGCGGGCACGTGCTGCTGGGTGTGTACGGCGCCATCGACGTCATGGACCTCGGTCCCGGGGAACGCGTCACCATCGACACCGGTCACGTGGTGGCGTACCACCTCGCGATGACGTTCGACGTGCGTCGAGCGGTACAGGGGAAGACGATGCAGACGCTGAAGTCCGGCGAGGGGCTGGTGTTCGACTTCACCGGTCCGGGCCGCGTCCTGCTGCAGACCAGGAACCCTCGCGAACTCGAACGGCTCATCGACGAGAACCGGCCACGCTCGAGCTGATCGTGGAACTCAGACCCCGGAATCCGGGGTTCAGACTCCACTATTCGCGGTGTAGGCCCGCCAGCCGCCGAACTCGGTGATGTCGGTGCCCGCCTCCGCCGCATCGGCGGCGCACATGAAACCGACCACCTCCCGACCGTCGGACAGCGTCACCGATCCCAGGCCCATCGGTGCGGGCAGCCCGGCCAGGAACGTGCCGAGGTGCGCCGGGGCCATCCGATACAGCTCGCCCGGGATGGAGGCGCTGCCGCCGCGCACCAGTCCGGGCTTGGGCGGTGTGGTGCCCAGATCGACCAGGCGGTAGTCGGCGGAGGTGCTCACCTCACCGACGAACCGCGCACCACGCTCGACCAGCTGACCGTTCAGCGGGAACCCTCGCAGGTGCGCGCCGACGACGAGCACGTCCACGCCGTCCTCCACGAGTACCGCCGTGTCCTGATCCGCCACCGCGGCGCCGATGTCGAGCAGTACCTGATCGGTGAACGCGGGGCCCACGACCATGACGCCGCAGGGATCCCCCGCCGTCGTGCGCGCACCCGGCACCGCGACCGCCGCCATGTCGAGAAGGTTGCAGAAGTTGGTGAACGTGCCGAGCCTGCGATTGATGCCGAGCGGATCCGCCTGTACCGCAGCGATGGTGGGGTGCTCGGTGGTCGTCGGCAGCACCAGGCCGTCGAGCCCGTCGAGAATCGACGCCGCGTGCGCCTTGGCCGCCAGCAGCGTCGAGAGGTCGTCGACGTACGCGTGCGCTGCCGGATCCTTCGCGCCCAGCACGATGCGGGAGACGGTCGGGTCGGCGTGCTCGGGCGATGTCGACAGGAACTCGCCGACCGCCGCGTAGCGCTGCGCCACGATCGCCCCGTCGTACAACAGCACGGCCGCGTCCAGCAGCACGGAGATGTCGACGATCTCGTGGTCGATCCCCACAGCGTCCAGTCCCGACACCGTGCGCTCGAACGCCTCCGCGTACTCGGGGCACAGCGCGCGGAGATCCTCGGTGCGTGGAACGGCGACACGGGGGCGCGGCGGGGCCGACAACGGCACCGTCGCGGGCCACGCACGACTCCGCGGATCCGCCGAGTCCGCACCGATCATGATCGCCATGGCTGCTGTGGCCGTGGTGATGTCGGCGGCGAAGACCGTCACGGCGTCGTAGTCCACGCACGCCGGGACGACGCCGGTGTTCGGCACCAGTCCCAGCGTCGGCTTGATGCCCACCAGGGAGGCGAAGGCCGCAGGAACTCGGCCCGACCCTGCCGTGTCCGTTCCGAGGGCGATGTCCACGATGCCCAGCGCGACCGCGGTCGCGGAGCCGGAACTCGAGCCGCCCGAGATCTTCTCGGGGTCGTGCGCGTGCCGCACCGCGCCGTACGGGCTGCGCGTTCCCACGAGTCCGGTGGCGAACTGGTCGAGATTGGTCTTGCCCACCACCAGAGCGCCGGCGGCGCGGAGTCGCGCGACCACGGTCGCATCGGCGTCCGGGGTACGGGCGAACTCGGGGCACGCCGCCGTCGTCGGGAGACCCGCGACGTCGATGTTGTCCTTGACCGCGAGCACGGTCCCGTACAGCGGCAGGCTCTCGTCCAGTCCGGCGGCCTCCGCGAGGACCTCCGCCTCGTCGCGCAGCGTGATCCACACCTCGGGGCGATCGACCTCGGCGATGCGCTTGTACGCGAGCAACACTCGGTCGGTGACGGTCGTCATCATGCTCCCTGTGCTGTGGTGAGGGCGAACTCCCCGGCCGCGGACCAGGCATCGCGCTCGATGCCGAACGCCTCGGCCTGCTTCTTGCGGAACTCGGCGATGGAGCTGTCGTTCTCGGCCAGGAACTCGTCGTGGTCGGCCAGAGAGAAGGTGCCGTCGGTGATCTCGACACCCGCTCCGCGCCCGGCCGCGAGATCGGCGCGCATGTCGGCGAGTTCCTCGGTGCTGACGGGGTACCAGGAGATGCGGTCGAAGAAGCGCAGCAGCCAGGGCGTGCCCTCTTCGAACCCCTTCGTGGTCAGAGGATGACGGTGGTTCCAGACCTGCGTGGTGCGACCGACGAACTGGTAGCCGCCGGGTCCCTCCATGCCGTAGATGCACAGATACGCGCCGCCGATCCCCACGGCGTTCTCCGGTGTCCACGTGCGGGCCGGGTTGTACTTCGTCGTGACGAGGCGGTGCCGTGGATCCAGCGGAGTCGCCACCGGTGCACCGAGATACACGTCGCCCAGGCCCAGCACCATGTACTCGGCGTCGAAGACCGTGTCGTACACGTCGTCGACGGACTCGAGCCCGTTCATCCGGCGGATGAACTCGATGTTCCACGGGCACCACGGCGCGTCGGAGCGTACGCCGTGCATGTAGCGCTGGATCGCCTCGCGCGTGGACGGGTCGTCCCACGAGAGCGGCAGCCGCACCTGCCGACTGGGCACCGTGAGCTCGGAGGTGTCCGGCAGCGCGTCCTCGGCCTCGAGCAGCAGATCGAGGAGTTTCGCAGTCGGCAGCACGTCGGGGTCGACCTTCACCTGCAACGACCGGATACCGGGCGTCAGATCGACCAGTCCGGCGGGGGCGATGGCCTCGACGGCCTCGTGCAGTGCGTGCGCGCGGGCCCGCAGTGCCAGGTCGAGGGACATCTCGCCGTACTCGACCAGGATGTTGTCGTCACCGGAACGTCGGTAGGTGACCGGCGTGGCACCGTCGCGGCGCGCGATGACACCGTCGTCCCCGTCGCCGCCGCGCGAGAACACCACGGGCAGGCCGGCGCGCCGGCCGACGCCCAGCGTGTTCTTCGAGGCGGCCGCAGCGGCCTCGAGCGCGACGAAGCGCACCGTGTCGCCGGGGCGCAGCTGACCGAGCTTCCAGCGATCGGCCGCGACCACCGTCACCGGGCACACGAAGCCGCCCAGGCTCGGGCCGTCGGGACCGAGTAGGATGGGAGTGTCGCCCGTGAAGTCCAGCGCCCCGACCGAATACGCGTTGTCGTGGATGTTCGACGGGTGCAGACCCGCCTCTCCCCCGTCGGTGCGCGCCCAGTCCGGGCGGGGTCCGACCAGCCGCACGCCGGTGCGATCGGAGTTGAAGTGCACCTCGTAGTCGGTGCCGAGAATGGTGTCCATGTCGGTGCGGGTGAAGAACTCGGGTGCTCCGTGCGGGCCCTCCGTGACGGCGAGCTGCCACGAGTGCGTCAGCGCCGGAACGTGTTCCATCGGCACGGGTGCGGGCGTGCCGGTCGCGCGATCCGCCGGGGCGAGGTCGTCGTCCGCCTGCAGCACACGGCCGTCGAGCCCGCCGAACGTCCCGAGCGTGAAGGTCGACGCACTGCCGAGGTACTCCTCGGCCAGGACGCTGCCGCGGATCGCGACGTACATCCGCAGACCGGCCCCGGACACCGCACCCACGTCCAGCACCCCGCCCGCGGGCACCGTGATCGGCGTCCAGCGCTCGGCGGGTTCGCCGTTCACCGTGACGGGTGCGTCCGCACCGGTGACGCACACGACGGTCTCATCGGCGAAACGCAGTGCGGGACCGCTCATCGTGGTCTCGAGCGCCGGCGCTCCCTCCGGGTTGCCGACGGCGACGTTGGCCAACCGCAGCGACAGGTCGTCCATCGGCCCGGACGGGGGTACTCCCACCTTCCAGTACCCCACCCGGCCGGGCCAGTCCTGAATGGTGGTGAGCATGCCGGGGCGCTCGACGTGGATGCTCATGCGGGCCGCGTCACGATCAGGCGAACCGGTGTCGGGTCGAAACCGTTGCACGGGTTGTTGATCTGCGGGCAGTTCGAGATCAGGACCAGCGAGTCGATCTCCGCGCGCAGCGCGATCCGCTTGCCCGGCGCGGACAGTCCGTCGACGATGCCCAGGCTGCCGTCCGCGTCGACCGGGACGTTCATGAAGAAGTTGATGTTGGAGACGATGTCGCGCTTGCCCAGACCCCACCGCGACCCCTCGAGCACGAAGTTCTCGACACACGCGTGCTGGTGCTTGGTGTGGTGGCCGTAGCGCAGCGTGTTCGACTCCTGCGAGCACGCGCCGCCGATCGTGTCGTGATTGCCCACCTCGTCGGCGACGATGGTCATCATCGGCCGGGACTCACTGTCGCGCAGCACCGTTCCCGTGGTGAGGTAGACGTTGCCCTGACCCACCATGGTGGCCGGTGCGCTGTAGCGGACGGTGTGGTCGTCGGCGCCGTAGACCAGGGTGTCGACGGCCTGGTTGCCCTCCAGGTCGAGGATGGTGAGGACGTCACCGGCGCGCACGACGGCGGACCACGGGCCACGGGCAGGTGCGACCTCGTCGAGGATCACCCGGCCGGCCACCAGCGCCAGTTCCTGTACTGCTGTGGTCATTTCGAGCCTCCTGCTGCGTACGTGTCCTCCGTGTTGGCGACGGCACGGAGGTATTCGGGGTCGGTGTTCGGCAGCGCGTCGAGATCCTGCGGCGACGGCCAGGCCAGCACCTCGAGCGACGTGGTGTCGAAGGTGGGCGACGGATCGATCGGGTGCGCCGTGTTGGCGATGCTCACGATCACCGGCAGGTGCAGGATCAGGTCGACCTCGCGGCCGGCACCCGCGGAACCCGTGCTGCGGAGCGCCCCGTCGGGATCGACGGTGACGCCGTGGAAGAAGCTGAGTGTCGGCGGCACGTCGCGGGGACCGAGTCCGTTCTTCAGGGCGGCCAGGATCAGCAACTCGCGGCCCGCGGGCGACGCCGAGTACGCGCTGCCGTCACCGTACTTCGCGGTGTTGGTGAGCAGCGTCGTCGTACCGCACAGTGCGTCGTGGTGTCCGGACGAGTCGGCCAGCACGGTGGCGAGCACCCGCCCCTGGTCGGACAGCAGCGGATGACCCACCCCCATGTACGCCTGCCACGGCACCTTGACGGTGTCGGCGGTGTTCAGGCGTTCCCACGGTGCGTCGGCACGGTGCAGCAGGACGTGCGCGCAGGCCGCTCCGTCGATGTCGCGCAACCGGACTCGGGTTCCGCGCTGGAGCACCTTCGTCGTGTACCGCCCGCCGGGAACCGTCTCGGCCCAGACGAGCGACGAGGCATCGGTTCCGGGAACCTCGTGCGGCCACAGGGAGGGTGGGACCACCGGCATCGAGTCGGTGATCTCCCGAGCCTGCGACCGGGCGTGCTCGCGGGCGGCTGTGGTGGTGGCGGTCATGCGGACACTCCTGTGGTGACGGGGTTGGGGTGGGCCTTGCCGCGCGGGAAGCACAGCGCACCGACGGCGACGACGGCCAGCACGGTGAGGGGCGCGGCCCAGCGCAGTAGCGGGAAATCGCCGGAGGGGTCGTAGATCTCGGGGCGCGGCCAGGACAGGTTGACCACCATGGCAGCGCCGTAGACGACGGCGAGAAGGTTGACGGGCAGGCCGAGTCGGCCGAGGGTGAACAGCGGCTTGCCCTCGGAGTCGACCTTCGGTGCGCCGGTGGTGTTGTGGGGCCAGCCCTTCAGCCGCTGGAGGAGCAGCGGCACGGTGACCATCATGTAGGCGAGGTAGATGAGCACGATGCACACGCTGGCGAGGGTGGAAAAGATCGCCGAGTTGCCGACGTTGACCACGAGCACCAGGACGCAGCCCAGTCCGATGACGACGGCCGGGGCGATGGGCGTGCCCGTGGTCTTGTTGACCGATCCGAGAACACGGGACGCGGGGAGCCGGCCGTCGCGGGCCATCGAGAACATGAGCCGGGACGCGGCGGTCTGAATGGCCAACGTGCAGATGAGGATCGCGATGGCCACGTCGATCAGGAGCACGGTGCCCCACGGGGACGAGAGCACGGAGTTCAGCACGTACGGCAGGCCCTGCGTCGCGAGTTCACCGTCGGTGAGGCTGGGTGCCGCCATGAGCGCACCGATGATCATGAGCCCGCCGCCCAGCGCGGAGACGGACAGCGCGAGACGGATGGTGCGCGGTGCGACCCGACGGGGATTCTTCGTCTCCTCGGCCAGTTCGCCGGCGGAGCCGAATCCCACCATGACGTAGGCGGCCATGAGTCCCGAGACGATCCACGCCCCGATGTAGCCGGAATCGACGGGCACGCCGCCGGTGTCGAACACGACGTCCGGTCCGCGCTGAGCATGAGTGAAGAACACGCCGATCACCGCGATGACACCGACGATCTCGCAGGTCACGCCGATCGAGTTGATGCGCGCCATGGCATTGACACCGATGGAGTTGATGGTCGTGGTGATCACCAGCAGCGCGGTGCCCAGCACGACGGCGTTGGTGGCGCCGTCCGACGAGGTCAGTGCGGTGTCGGTGCCGACGATCTGGAAGCCGCTCCAGACGTTCGGCAGCACCACCTGCAGTGCGATGGCGGCGGCGGAGGCCGTCACGATCTGCGCGATGATCATGAACCATCCGGCGAACCAGCCGGTGATCTCACCGCCGACGCGGCGTGACCACTGGTAGATGGCCCCGGAGATGGGGTAGCGCGCGGCCAGTTCGGCGAAGCACAGCGCCACCATGAACTGGCCGACGAACACCACCGGCCACGCCCAGAAGAACGCCGGGCCGGCGAAGCTGAAGCCCAGGCCGAACAGCTGGAAGATCGTCGTCAGGATCGAGACGAACGAGAAGCCCGCCGCGAAGGACGCGAACTTCCCCAGCTTGCGATGCAGCTGTTGTTCGTACCCGAACTCGAGGAGATCGTCGGAGTCGCCGTCCGCGTGACGGTCCGACGGGGGTGGGAGCACGGCCTGGCTCATGGGTGTTCTCCATCGACGGGAGGGGTGTATCTGTCGAGTGATAGTTAATCGGACGCAGCGGCCGCGGTGGTGTCCGTGATGTATCGAGATGTTGCGAGTGCGTTACGAGCTCAGGGCGCGCAGGAAGAGGGGGAGGAAGGGGCGTGCGGACGGTGCGCCGGCCTGGCGGAACGGTGCCGAGTCCTGCGATGCGGCGATCCAGTCCCGCCGCTCGACGTCGGTCAGATCCAGCCGGAACCCGGTCGGCGCGACGAGCAGATGCAGCAGCATGGTCGCGGCCCGTCCGTTGCCTTCACGGAAGGGATGCACCTGATTGACGTCGGCGTAGGTGCGGCTCAGGAGGTACGCGAGCTCGCCCCGGTCGGCGGCCGCCCAGTCGGCACTCAGGATGGTCTCGTGCACGCCCATGAGGCCGTCCCACACGACGGAGCACCTCGCGAACGCGGTGCCGTTCTTCGACAGTTCCACGGTGCGCACGTCGCCTGCCCACACGTAGACGTCCTGGAAGACGTAGCGGTGCACGCTCAGCAGGCGGTGCACACCGACGGCGCCCCCGAGGTCGGCCCGCCCGGTGTGACAGCGGACCAGACGGAGTGCGGTGAGGATGCTCTCCGCGCGGTGCAACGCGGCCGCGTCGACGATGCCCAGCACGTTGCGCAGCGTCGTCGACCCGGGCAGCAGGTACGGGGTGTGCCGCGGACGCAGTGCCGCCCAGCGTGATTCACGCTTCGGTCCGTCGCCGACGAGCCCCTCGCGCACCGACGGCAGCACCGTCTCGCCGCGACACTCGGCGACGAGGAGTGCGAGGTCCGCCGGCGTGGGACGCCATCCCTCGAGCCGTTCGGCGGCGACGGCCTGATCGACGGCGTGGCACTGCTCCGGGGTGAGCCCGGCGAAGGTGTCGGGATGTTCCTCGGACGGCCTCATCGAGCCAGGTACGCCGAGGCCCGTTGCACGCCCGCCACTTCCCGCGCAGCCGCGTCGAGCAGGCTCCGGTCGAGGGGCGTGAGGTCCGACGGGCGCACCAGGTCGTCGACGGGGCGGCCGTCGCGCAGTGCCTCGCACTGGTGCCGCAGCCGGATGCGCTGGACGACGTCGAACGATTCCGCGAGCACCGCGGCGTCGTCCTCGGACAGCACCTGCGCGCGAGCACCGTGCTCGAGCCGAGCCGGCGTGCCCACGGCGTCGTGCCCGGCGGAGACACCGGCCCAGCGCGCGATGTCCACGATGGGAGTCAGGATCCCCGCCTTCACGTCCATCATGTCCGCACGACGGAAGAGCTTGTCTCGCAGCGTCACCCGCGCCTTGACCGTCGCCGCCTCACGCAACATCAGCAGTCGCGAGTGAGCGGCGTCGGCCAGCGCGGCGCGCGCGGGCTCCGCCGGTGTCCATCCGCCAGGCACCACCGGACGCGTATCGAGCGCGAGCGAGAGCATCACCACACCGGTGTCCTCGTACGGATCGGCCACCCAGCCTGCCACCGCGTCGGACCACTCGTCGACCGTCCGCACGAAGCGCGGCGACGCGGCACTCGCGTGATGGGGATCGGCTGCGAGACCGCAGCGTTCGAGTACGGCGTGCACGTCCGACCCCATCGGGGACGGGCCGCCCACCCGCGCCGTCTCGACATCGGACGACGGGACCGATTCGCGCCGAGCGACGCTTCCGGAGACGAGCCAGGTGGACGCGTCGTCGCCCAGCAGTTCGGCGGCCCGGCGCACGGTGGCCGTCACCACGGACGATCGCACTGCCGTCACGTCGGCCGACGGGACGCGGGAATCGTTCAGCGACAACGTCACCGAGGCAAGCCGCCCGCATGCCTCGACCAGATCGTCGACACTCGCCGAGCGCTCCACCGCGGTGCGCAGCGCTGTGCCCGCACGCAGCGCCGGCGAGAGCAGGTCCTGTTCGAGGGCGATGCCGAGCACGCCCCCACTCGCATCCAGCACCACCAGTCGGCGGACACCCGCAGTGAGCGCGAGGGCCGCCGCCTCCGCGACGGGCACCTCGGCGTCGACAGTGACGGCAGGAACGGACGCGACGGCCGATACCGGTGCCGCGGTGCTCAGGCCCGCGGCGATCACGCGTCGGCGCAGGTCGCCGTCGGTCACCACTCCCCACACCGAGCCCGGGCACTGCACGACGAGGGTGCTCGACCGCGCCCGGGTCATCGCGTCGGCTGCCTCCGCGACGGTGATGTCGGCTCGACCGATCGGGACACCGCGACGCGTCAGCGCGCTCACCGGGGAACGCCGACGCGAGGAGGTCACCCGGCCACGTTAACCCCGACGGCCCCACTGTTCCCGGTGCACGGCGTCGGACAGGGGCCGACGCGGACGCCACCCGAACCGCTCGAGGTCCGGAACCTCCTGGAACTGCGTCACCGGACCGACGCACAGCCACGCGACGGGACGCACGGCGTCGTCGCCGGTCAGGCCGATGATGTCCCGCAGCACCGCCTCGTCGTAGAACGACACCCACCCGACGCCGACGCCCTCGGACACCGCTGCGAGCCACAGGTTCTCGATGGCGAGGGCCACGGAGAGCAGTCCCGTGTCCCGCACCGTGGCCCGGCCCAGGACGTGCTCACCACCGCGGGAGTCGTCGTACGTCACGACGATGCCGGTGCCACTGGTCTCGATTCCCTCGACGCGGATCGGGTCGAAGGTCTCGGCGCGGTCGGCGGGCAGTGATGCCGCGAAATCGGCGCGGCACTGTGCCACGTGCGCGGCGAATCGACCCAGCGTCTCGGGGTGTCGGACGATCACGAAGTCCCACGGCTGGGTGTTCCCGACGCTCGGAGCCCGGTGGGCGGCGGTGAGGATCCTGGTGAGGACGGCGTCGTCCACCACCTCACCGCTGAACTCACTGCGGACGTCCCGACGTGCGGCGATGGCGTCGTACACGGACAGGTGCTCGGTGCTCATGTGGTGACCGTGCCAGAACACGCCTAGTGTCGACACCACTCGGTGCGTCCGAGTCTCGAGACAACGGGGGGGCGTTTCATCGTGGGTTCGACACCCGGCACCACGCCACCGCCCGGTAGAGGTCAGCTCACCCGCGCCGTCATCCTGCGCGCGGGCATCGCCTTCATCGACGACAACGGCGCGCGGGATCTGACGATGCGCCGACTCGGCGGGCGTCTCGGGGTCGAGGCGATGGCGCTCTACCACTACTTCGGTGGCAAGGAAGAACTGCTCGACGGCATCGTCGACCAGGTCATCGACGATCTGGGGAGCGACCCGCAGGTGCTGATGAAAGGCGCCTCGAGCTGGCAGGACTACCTGCAGCGGCTGGCGCACGGCGTGCGCCGGATGGCTCTCGAACATCCTGAGGTGTTCCCCCTCATCGCGACCCGGCCCAACAGCGCACCGTGGGTACGGCCCCCGCTCCGCAGCGTCCGGTGGCTCGAGAACTTCCTCTCCAGCTTGAAGGAATGGGGATTCGACGACGCGGCCGCGGCCGCCGCGTATCGCTCGTACACGAGTTTCCTGCTCGGACAGCTGCTGCTCGAGGTCTCGGCGCAGGGAGTCTCGATCGGTCCGACGGACCCCAACGATCCCGACGATCCGCGCGCCACCGCCCAGCCCGGAGACGACATCGACCCGACGGAGTTCCCCACCGTGGTGCGGATGAGGGCGGAGCTGGCGCGCGATCTCGGGCTGCCCGAGTTCGAGAGGGCGCTCGAGGCCCTGCTCGACCGACTCGCCGCCACCCTGCCTCAGGCGGACGGGTAGCGCAGCTTGGCGCCCGCCTCGACGATGTCCGCAGCGAGTCTGTGCAGCGGACGATTGTTGTTCTGCGACAACTTCGAGAGCATCTCGAACGCCTGGACCGAGTCCACCTCGAACCGCTCCATCAGCATGCCCTTGGCCTGACCGATGATGTCACGGGACGCGAGACCGGACCGGAACTGCGCTTCCTTCTGCAGACTCTGCACCGCGATGGCGGCGTGCGCCGCGATCGCCGTCGCCACGGTCAGGCTGTCCTCGTCGAACGCCGCGGTCGACGAGGAGTACAGCGTGAGCACTCCCAGCGTGCGCTCGTGCATCGCCAACGGAAGGGCGGCCAGCGCCCGGACACCGACGTCGTCGGCCACCTCCGCCAGATCGGGCCACCGATGCACCGGACCGGCGACGACGGCAGCGAGGTCCACGTCCGCCTCGGAGGACCGATGCAGCAGATCGACGGTCGGTCCGTCCCCCGGCCGCCTCTGCACCCGGTCGAGTGCGGACGCGATGTCGCTGCTCGTGCGGCTGGGCTCCGCAGGCCCCGATACCTCGGCCGCCAGCCGCACCGACGCGTGATCCGCGGCGTCGATCAGATCGACCGACACCGCGAGGACGTGATCGAGAACCTCGTCGATCGTCCGGACCTGGCGCGACCCGGCGAACTCGCGCGCCAGCTCGGCCAGAGTGCGCACCAGATCGAGGTGCTCGGAGCTCGGCGGCCGACCGTCGTTGCTCATGTGTGGTGCTGATCCCTTCGGTTCTCTCATCATCCGTCGTCACTCGGTCGTCGCAGACCGGACGACAAAAGGCGACACCCACCAGTGCCGACGCCTACTGCTGGACGCCGGGCGGGGTATCGCCTTCCGCGCAACTATAACCGGACACCCCGACAGCGGTACGGTGGTCTCGCACTCCGCGTACGGGTCGTCGAGTGATGAATCGGCGAAGGCGGGAGATGCGGGAATGACCGACAGCGCGGACACCACGGCCGAACGACGGGCGTTGGCCCTGTTGGCGGAGGCCCTGACAGACCTGGACAGTGCGCTCGCCGTCTCCCACACGGCCGACGGCGCGCTCGACACGATCTGCGCGCGCGTCGTGACGGCGATTCCCGACGCCGACGCAGCGGGCGTCACTGTCTTCCGCCGCGGCAGGCCGCAGACCGCCGCGAGCACCGAGACGTTCGTCCTCGAGGTGGACCAGGCCCAGTATCGCAGCGAGCAGGGACCGTGCATCGAGTCGGCGTTGACCCACGAGGTGGTGCGTGCCGATCTCGACGACGTGTCCCAGCGCTGGCCCGTGTTCGCGAAGGCGATCGATCACCTCGACGTCGCGAGTTTCCTGTCCGCGCCCGTCACCTCGGGCGGTGCCCTCAATCTCTACAGCCACACCGGCCACCGGTTCGATTCCGTCGACGAGTCGGCGATGCGGGTGTTCGTGCAGGCCGCCCAGTCGGCCCTGACCGGAGCGGAGAACTCCGAGCACGCCGCGAGACAGGTCGAGACCTATGCCGCCGCGATGGAGTCCCGGGCCGCGATCGAACAGGCCAAGGGCGCCCTGATGCTGGGACTCAACGTGTCGGCCGACAAAGCCTTCGACCTGCTGCTCTGGCGCTCGCAGACCACGAACATCAAGGTACGGACTCTCGCCGAGCAACTGGTCCGCGACATCGGCTCGCTCGGCGATGCACCGGACGCTCTGTCCACCGAACTCGGCAAGCTGCTGATGACAGCGCACACGCGCGTGCCGTCGGGTCAGGTCACTCCAGCCGAGTAGTGCGCCCCGTGTGGCGGGAACGAGCCCGGTCAGCTCAGGGCATCGATCACCGCACGCGCCCGATCTGCGAGCGAGGTCCGTGAGCGGCGGGCGTCGGTGACGAGCAGGTCGGTCGCGGGGCCGATGGCGAGACCATGGGTCTCGGCGAGCACACCGATGGCCTGATCGATCACGGCGGCGTCCTCGAGGACCTGCTGTCGACGCGTCGCCTCGACCGACAGGCGCACGTCGCCCTCGGTGTCGACGCTGACGGCCAACGCCGCCAGATCCGCGACGGCCTGAACGAACGCCGCCGCGTGACCCGGTGCCCGCCACGGCCCCGACGTGTGGACCACGACGGCGCCGATGACCCGGTTCGCGATCCGAGCCGGGTAGGCACGCATACCGCCGATGCCGGCCGCACGCGCCTCGCGGGCGTGGTCCTGCCAGCGCCCCGGAGCGTTCTCCAGATCGTCGAGCAGCACGGCCGCGCCGGTACGCACGCACATCGCCACCGGTCCGCCCACGGACAGCGATCGGTCGAGCAACCCGGTCGAGGCCGCAGCGACCAGGTCGAGGTCGACCGACCCGGACCCGTCGAACACCACCGACACCGCAGCGGCCCGCAGGGCCTCGCGGGTACGGGTGGCGAGGAGGTGGAGCAGATAGGGGGCGTCGACCCCGGCGGCCAGATGGCCCGTCAACTCGGCGAGGACGACGACGGGCGACGGCACGTCGGTGTCACCGACGGGGCCGGTGCCGGGCGGATCGAAAGTGGGCGGGAAAGTCACGACGGCTGTCCTTTCGTCGTCGAGTCCGACGCGGTGTCGTCGGTGGAGAAGCGCACCTTGCGCTCGACCACCTCGCGGGCGATGTCGTCGACGGGGCGTCGGGCCGAGTACGCCGCGGCGCGCAGCCGGGCGAGCGCCTCGGTCGGCGACACCCGCATCTGCACCGTGATCATGCCGACGGCCAGATTGACGTAGGGCCGGGTGCGATGGTCGCCCAGCGGCGAGTCGTCCGAGGCGTCGCCGAGCGACTGTCCCGCGCCGAGGCCGGGCGCGAAGGCTTCCAGCAGGCTGATGGCTGCCGCGTCCGCGGTCAGCTGGGCGACAGCGGCGAACTCGTCGCTGAGTTCACCGACGGATGCGCGATACAGCTCGAGCACGCCGAACACGGTGTTGCCGCCGCGCAGCGGGAAGGCGAACAGAGCGGCCGCGCCCCCGTCCGACGCGTCGGCGGCGAATCCGGGCCAGTGCTCCTCCGCCTCGCTGTCGAGATCGGCGACGAACACGGTCCGGCCACGGTGGAAGGCGTCGACGCAGGGACCCTGACCGGTGGTGAACTGCAGTTCGTCGAGGTACTGCGACACGGCGTCGGTGGCGTAGACCAACTCGCGCGTGGTGCCGCTCATGACGGTGATGGCGGCGCCGTCCACCTCGACCAACTGCACGACACTGCGGCACAGATCGGCGATGTCGGTGATGGACAACGGTGCGTGCGCGTCGTCGTCACCACCCGATCGCGTCGTCATGACCTGCACTCACTCCTCGTCGATCGACGTCCACACCGTTGTCCGCGACCCGAGGAATGCCCCGTGTGCCGCGAGTCAACCGCAGCGACAAGTCTGGACCGCGCGGGCGACCGGCGTAGAGTTTTCCCGCACCGTTGCACTCGTGAACGGGCGAACGACCGAGAACACGGAGACCCATGACGAGCGACCCGGAGCAGTCGTTGTATGAACGCATCCGTGCGGCCGCAGACGAGCTCGTATTGCTCGAGCGACTCGGGGCCGTGGTCACCTAGCGCATCCGGCTGTCCCTCGATGCGCGCGCCGCGATCGATCTCGCCGTGGGTGCACTGATGGTGCGGCACGGATGCGAGGCACCTGCCGCGGTCGCGCGACTGGCGTCGACGGCGTCGTCGCGGTCCGCCACGATGCCCGAGATCGCCGCCGAGGTGCTCGCGACCATCCGATGAGCGGTCGACTCAGTACGCGCCGTCGCTGCCGACGACGGCCTTGAGGGTCTTCAGCACGATGAGCAGATCACCTGTCATGGACCAGTTCTCGACGTAGCTCAGGTCGAGGCGCACCGATTCCTCCCAGGACAGGTCGGAGCGGCCACTCACCTGCCACAGGCCCGTCAGACCGGGTTTGACCAGCAGCCGGCGGCGCACGTCGCCGTCGTAGGTCTCCACCTCGCGGCGCAGCGGCGGCCGCGGGCCCACGATCGACATCTCGCGGCGCAGCACGTTGAAGAACTGCGGCAGCTCGTCGATGCTCAGCCGCCGCATCACGCGGCCGACCTTGGTGACACGCGGATCCTCGCGCATCTTGAACAGGACGCCGCCCTCGCTGTCGTTGAGCGCCAACAACTCCGACACCCGAGCGTCCGCGTCCTGCACCATCGAGCGGAACTTGATCATCTGGAACGGTGTGCCGTCGAGGCCCATGCGCTCGGATCGGTAGAACACCGGACCCTTGCTGGTGGCCTTGACGAGAAGGGCGGCGAGGAGGAACAGCGGGGCCACGGCGACGAGGGCGACCACGGCGAACACCATGTCGAACGCCGTCTTCCCGAAGCGGCTCGCACCGTTGTACTGCGGCTTCTCCACGTGGATGAGCGGGAGGCCGGCGACCGGCCGCATGTGCAGGCGCGGGCCGGCGACGTCGACGACGCCGGGAGCCACGACCAGATCGACGTTCTTCTTCTCGAGGTCCCAGACCATGCGGCGGATGCCCTCGTGGCCGATGTGGTCCGTCGCGGTGACGGCGACGGTGTCCGCGCCCGTGGCCTCGATGGCATCGAGCACGTCGTTCTCGTTGCCGAGGACGGGAATCTCGAGACCGTCGACGGACAGCTGATCCTCGGTGACCGACTGGGTGCGCGGCAGGCACACCCCGACCACGGCGTATCCGGCACTCCCGTCGCGGTTGAACGACCGCGCCATGGAGAGGGCCGAGCTGTGACTGCCGACGATGACGACCGACGTCTGATAGTCGCCGCGACGACGTCCGCGAGCCACGTGCTTGCGGAAGAGCCACCGCGAGACCAGGAGCCCGATCAGCCCGACCGGCAGTGCGATGGCCAGGTAGCCACGCGCCAGTTCGAAGCGGAAGAGCAACGAGATGATGGCCACGAGCCCGAAGAGGCGGAAGGTGGCGGACAGCAGACGCCTGTACTCCTCGGCTCCCCCGCCGAGCACACGCGGCGAGCGGGTGCGGAAGATCGCGAGGAATGCGATCCACGTCAGCGCGAGGGTGACCGAGACCAACGTGTAGTTGAACGCCGCGCGCGGTACCTCGAGATCCGGCCGACCGAAGCGCACCACCTGTGCGCAGGCGACGGCGGCGACGACGACGAGCACGTCGGTCACCCGGAGCCGGTCCATGTACGCGCGCTCCCAGTCGCGTCGCGAGGTCGCCCTCCGCGATCGCCGAGCCCGCGGCAGTGCGACGTCGCGGCGCTCGGCCGACTCGCTCTCCGCCGGGCTGGGAGCAGACACGTGTACCTCGTTCCGTTCGACTGGATCCGCCTGGGACTCGACCGCTGATTCGTGTATCAGGGCAGTCGGTAGCTTATTGCCTTCCCGCAAGGCTCGCTCAGACAACCACAGTGCGGTGAATCACACGGTGAGTTCACACAGATTTAGCGTGTTCGAACGACACGATTTCAGAGGACCCTCAGGCCATTTGTTTGCGGCCGCTCACGAAGAAGACGATCCGCGACGCGACATCGATGATCTGGTCGGCGTAGCGCTCGAAATACCGTCCCAGCAGTGCGATGTCCACGGCATTCATCACGTTGTGCCCGTGATCGTCCGCCGACACGGTGTCCACGACCGTTGTCTTCAGAGAATCGACCCGATCGTTCTGTGAACTCAGACAATCGATACGCCCGAGATCACTCGTACGCAGTGCGTCGACTATTCGACCGGACATGTCGAGACACAATTCGCTCATCTCACGAAACTGCGGCATCAGATGATCGGGAACGATCGGCTCGGGAAAGCGTCGGCGTGCGGCTTCGGCGATGTGCACCGCGAGGCCGACCATCCGTGAGAGGTCACTGCTGATGCGCACGGCCGAGAACACTCGGCGGAGGTCCGCCGCGACGGGTGCCTGCAGCGCCAGTACGGTGACAGCCTGATCCTCGCAGCGGGCACCGAGTTCTCCGAGTGCCTCGCCGCGGGCGATGACGGACTCCGCAGCCTGCAGGTCGCCGTCGAGCAGAGCGATGCTGGCGTCGCGCATGGCGGTCTCCGCCGCCTGCGCGAGAGCGCACAGATCGTCGTTCAATCCCTCGAGTTGAGCTGTGTACGCGTTGCGCATGATGTCCCCGATTCTGGCCGTCCCGCCGACGCGTCCCGGAGGACGCGACGATGGGGAGTACCCACGAGAGCGCCCCCTAATCGAGCAGAGAGCGAACATCGCGCGCGGGCACCGCACGAGAGTAGAGAAATCCTTGGACGCGAGTGCACCCAGTATGGCGGGCGGCCGCGACCTGGTGGTCGCTTTCGATTCCCTCCACGACCAGGGCACGGCCGGTGTCGACCGCGAATCCGGCCAGTGCGCGGACCAACGAGTCGCCCGCGGCTGTACCGAGCGTGCGCGCGATGCCAGCGTCGATCTTGAATCCGTCGACGGGGAAGTCGACGAGGCGTTCGAGCGACGAGAAGCCGATGCCGATGTCGTCGAGCAGCACCCGGAACCCGACGGCCTGCAGGGCGCTGACGAACTCGTGGGCCCGCGCCGGACGTGCGTGCGACACGGTCTCGGTCAGTTCGAAGACCACGCGCGCCGCCGGCACCGCGGACGCGGCGACGATCTCGATCAGGTGGCGCACCGCGTCGGGGGCCGCGAGATGCCGCGCGGACAGGTTGACGTGCAGGTCCATCTCGGGAGCGTCGACCATCCACCGCTCGAAGTCGACGAGCGCGCGGACGAGGACCGCGTGGTCGACGTCGATCTCGAGGTCGCTGCCCTCGATGGTGGGCAGGAAGTCCGCGGGACTCACCATCGACGGCGCAGTGGTGCCGTCGCCCGGACGCGTCCAGCGGGCGAGAGCCTCGACCGCGGTGACGGCGCCGGACGACACGTCCACGATCGGCTGATACCAGGGGGTGATCTCGCCCCGCTCGATCGCGGCCGCGACAGCGCGGACGCACCCGGCGGTCTTCGCACGGCCGTGACCACGCAGCGCCTCGAGATGGGTCTCGACCACCCGGCCGAACTCGGTGAGGGTGGTGACCGTGTACTCGTTCGCGGGGTGCGGCTCGGTGTCCAGCACACAGAGGGTGCCGATGATCAGCCCCTCGCGACCGCGGAGCGGTACCGCGACGTAGGACCCGAGGGACAGGGCGTGCAGCGCCTGCGCGGTGGCTGCCCGGACCGGATCGTTCGAGAATCGGTCGAGGCCGGAGTCCGAGACCGCGACCGGCGCCGCCGACGCGACCACGTGCTGACAAGCAGTGTCCGAGCGCGGCAGTGTGTGCGGGAACGGTCCCCCGTGCTGAGCACGGGTGTACTGCACGTCCTCGTCGAGGATGTTGAGCTGCGCGGCGGAGAATCCCAGCGTGGTCGCCGCGAGAGCTGTGAGGGTCTGGAGCGTGGGGTCCGTGGCCGAGAAATCGACATAGTGCCGCGCCGACTCACTCTGGCGCCGGAGTGCGCTCCTCGGCATGACGTGTCCGTTCTACGAGGCCACCGTCGGATGGTTCCGACGTGGCGTGTCCCGACACCGTGACCCCCCGGATCGTCAGTGATTCGTACCTGTTCCAGCCCCGTATCGTTCACGGGCAGGAAAAAGTTTCATCCATTCCACAGTCGAGTCATCGTACAAGCCGTCAAACAGGCACGACGCCGGGTATCGGAGGTTCGGCCGTAGTATCACCGAATGACAGCAGACGGGCCCCTGACCGGGTCGGACTGGAACGCACGCGAGCGGCACGAGACCGAGACCGAGCGCCTCGACCGCAACTGGTCGAACCTCCTGCAGGAGCTGCGCGTGGTGCAGACCGGTATCCAGTTGCTCACCGGCTTCCTGCTCACCCTCCCGTTCCAGGCCCGGTTCCCGGAACTCGAGACGTACGAGCAGGCCGTGTACCTCGTGACGCTCGGAGCATCGGTCACCGCCACCATCCTTCTGGTCGCGCCGGTGGCTCTGCACAGGATCCTGTTCCGTCGACGGGCACTGCGTCAGCTCGTCGACCACGCGAACCGGTTCGCTCTCGCCGGTTTCGTCCTGCTGGGCATCGCGATGTCCGGCGTACCGCTGCTCATCTTCGACCTGGTGGTGGGTCCCACCGCGGGCATCATCGCGTGCGCAGTGGCGGCCACCCTGTTCGTCTCGGTCTGCCTCGTACTGCCCGTGTCGTTGCGCCGCCGGCTGGGTCCGGTGAACGATCGGTCCGATTCGACCGAGTGATCTCGACCATGGATGTGCAAAATCTGCGCGCAGTGGGTACAGGGGTTCCATGATCACCGACGTCGCCGACGACATGCCGGTCACCGACCGTGATGACGCGACCCGCGATCTGATCCTGCAGGACATCCCCGCCGAGCCGCGGGCGCTGACCGGTGTGCGTACGACGGTGCTCGCATGGCTGCGCGACCGAGGCCTCGACGAGGACCTGTGCCAGGACATCACCCTGGCCACGTACGAGGCACTGGCCAACAGCGTCGAGCACGCCTACGAGCGCTCCGCGGACACCGTGGTGCGCACCGTCGGACTCGAGGTGCGTACTCCGCGGGCCGGCGAGGTGACCATCGACGTGACCGATCGGGGATCCTGGGTCGACAACGGCAACGATCCGCGCCGAGGTCGAGGGCTTCCCCTCATTCATGCGCTCGCGCACGAGGCGTCGGTGGATTCCTCGGAGGACGGCACGACCGTCCGGATGCGGTGGAACGCGGCCTGACGGTCAGACCAGTGCGTGCCGCGACTGCGTCGTCACCGCGGGCACCGGTTCCGACCGCGTCGGTACCACCGGCAGCGGCGCGCTGAACGGAGACTCCGACCGCCGTGCGGCGAGGAGGGCAGCCCCCGTCGCGGCGATGGACTGCGGATCCTGCGGCATCACCAGAGCGGAACCCCACTCGCGCGCGAACACACCGCGCAGCAGAGGGAGGTTCGCCGGTCCGCCGGCCAGCACCACGGCGTCGACACGATGCGCACCCCGGCGCACCACATCGCTCACCCAGTCGGCAGCCTCGGTGACGTAGTCCAGCATCAGCCGGTCCACCGTGGTCCGCCAGACGTTCACAGTGCCCCCGACGAACGGTCCGCCGACGCGCACGACGCGATGCAGGGCGATCATCTCCATCGCCCACTCGACGCCCTCGGTCAGTAGCTGAGAGTCGTTCGGCGACAGCGGTTCCGCTGTGCCGTAGGCAGCCAGGAGGTGCTCGCGGACACTGTCCGCGAAGGCGCTGCCCCGGTAGCGGTCGGTCCACGTCGCATCCTTGACGAAGCCCGTGGCCACGTCGACGACGGACACCGACGTACCGCTCTTCCCCATGTCGACGACGGCGATCGTGGATCCCGACTCGACCAGGCCGCGCATTCTCAGATACATCAGCTGGGCGCCGAGTTCCGAAGCGAGACGGACACATCCGCCGGTGTGCACGGACAGGGAGATGGTTCCCACGCGTGACCGGGGCTCGTCCGGAACCACCAGCACGGCGGTCTCACGATCGGCGCCGTGGCGCGCACAGACCGAATCCACCACGTCGACAGCGGCTTCCAGTCGATCACGACCGCGTGCCACCGTGACGGACTCGGTACCGAGCAACGCACGGCCCATGGGATCCATCACCGCGGCTCGTATCGCCGACGCTCCGAGGGAAATTCCTACCACTGCTCGCATGACCCGCCCCGTTCCTGGTGTTCCGCGACGAAGCCTAGGCGCTCGAACAGGGAAAAGGTCGGTTCTCAGTGGCTATTGGCAAAGTTTGGTTGGTTTCACTAGTAACCGGGGAGTCACTCGACCGACGCGGTACCGGACGTGTCCGGCGTCGGGTCGGGCTCGGACGGCTGGCTAGGCGGCTCGGAATCCGTCGGCGGCTCGGACGACGAGCCTCCCGTCGATCCGGGTGTCTCGTCGCCGCCGGAACCACCGCCCGTACCGGTGCCGGGATCGGTACCACCCGTGCCGGTTCCGCCGCCGCTGGTCGATCCGCCGCCGGTGGAGCCACCACTGGTCGAACCTCCGCTGGTCGAACCACCGCTGGTCGAACCACCGCTGGTCGAGCCTCCACTCGTCGAACCACCGCTCGTGGAACCACTCGTCGGCGATCCACCGCTCGTGGAACCGCCGCTCGTCGATCCGCCGCTGGACGGCGCCGCCGACGAGGTTCCCGGTCGCGTGGTCGCGGCACCGGGTGCGGCGGGCACCGACGCGGCGCCGTTCTGCTGCGTGACACCGGGGCGGATGCCGGTGAGGGCGTCCGCGGCCGTGGTGCCGCCGGGCACGGGTGCCGGAACGGCCGTGGGGCTCGATCCGGCGGGCGCTGCGGGATTGGGGGCGATACCGGTGCCCGCCTCGGCCGAGTCGGTGGCCGACGTGGACAGAGGTTCCGCGACACCGGCGGCCTCGGGAGCCCGCGGTCCCGTCACGGCCCAGACCGCGAACGATCCCGCCAGGACGGCGGCAGCGACTCCCGCACCCACGACGGCGAATCCCCGGCGCGTCTCGCGCGAGGACGCGTCGACCGGCTCGGGCAGCACCACCGGGATCGGACCGGTGATCGCGTCGCCGGCGTCGTGGTCGGCCCACAGCGCGACGGCGACCGCCGGTTCGAGGGACGGATCGACGTCCACCGCGTCGACGACGACCACGTCGCGAACGTGACCGTCGCGCAGCGCGGACTCGACGGGCTCACGCAGATGCGATGACTCGAGGACGACGGCGGCACCGGTGAGCAGCAGATCGGCGCGGGCAGCCCGGAGCCGCATGACACCGATGGACGTCGCGACCGCCGCGGCCACCTCGGCCGGGGACCCGCTCTGCATCGGGATGGTGCGCTCGTCGACCGGACCGAGCCGAGGCAGCTCGACGTCGACGAGAGCCGCCGTCACCTCGTCGCTCGTCGCCGAGATTCCCAGCACGATGTGCATGTCGTCGTCGTCCGCCTGTTCGTTCTCGATGATGCGTGGTCTCGTACGGTCCCGCCCGATGGATCAGTGCGCCGTGGAGGGCTGGGCGCTGGTTGCCGCGGGCGTGGTCGTCCGAGTCGTCGTGGGCGTCGGCGACGGAGCCGCAGATGTCGTCGTCGTGCTGGTGTTCGAGTTCGGCCGCCGTGTCGTGGTGAGCTCCGGCGTCTCCTCCGGCTCGTCCTGTACCGCGGTGGAGGGTGCCGGGGCGAGCGTCGGGCGCTGGGAGATCGAGGTCGACGGGGTGACGCTCGACGGTGCTGCGACGGGCGTCTCCGTGGACGGCGCCGGCGCGGCGGTGGCGGTGGCGCTCGACGACGCCGCCGAGGGCGAGGCCGGCGCCGCGTCGACGCGCGGGGCAGTGCTGGGCACGGTGGTGGCGGTGGGCGTGGCGTCGACGGACGACGTGACGACGACGCGATCCGTCGCCTGCACGGCCTCGGTCTCCGACCGGCCCGACGCACCGGCGGCTGCGCCGAGGGTGACCGCGGCGACGAGCGCCGTGGTTCCCACCACGACACCGGCACGGGACCGACGTCGCCGCGTGGAGCGGGCGCGTCGAGGCGCACCGGTGACGACGCGCGGCGTGGGCAGCGGTGGTCGAGCGGTCTCCGGCTCCGGTGCCACCTCGGGTTCCGGGGTGGGAACCGGCTCCGCCGCTGGGGTGTGAGCCGGCTCCGCCACCGTGGTGAAGGCGGCCGTGACCTCGTCGTCCGCCGGCGGTGCGGTGACGACGGGCAACGGCACGGCGTCCACGGCGGGGGGCACGACGGTGGAGAGATGTGCGGCGCCCATGGCCGCGAAGAACTGCGGCCAGCGCGGCGTGATGACGGGGACCGCGACGCGAGCGGCGATGTCGCGGCGCACCGACGGGATGTGCGCGCCGCCGCCGACCAGGAGCACGGCGTCGGCTCCGCGGGCCACGGCGTCGTCCACGAGGTCGACGAGCATCGCGGTGGGCTGGGCGATGAGAAGTTCGAAGTCGGTGCGGCGCAGGCGAACCGAATCGGTGACGAACGGCCCCGACAGGTCGACCGCACGCTCGTCGGACAACATCTCCTTGGCCGCGAGACTGTCTCGCGCCAGGGTGCGCACGGCGGCGGGGCTCATCTTCTCGGCAGCACCGAAGGTGGTGGACAGGTGATCGGCGACCGCGGCGTCGATCGCGTCACCGGACAGCTCGGTGATGCCCACGCTCGAGTACAGGTCACCGGTCTGTGTGTCCAGGACGTGCACGCGCGTGCCGACCCGACCGAGGTCGACGATCGCGAGGGTGCGAGCCGCGTCGACGCAGCCCTCCATCCGTGCGGCGGCCAGCAGCGCGTCGCACTCGGCGACGAGTCGGACTCCGCCGGGACCGTAGGTGCTCTCGGGGTCTCCCCCCACGGCGATCACCGGCGCGTCCGGACCGACGCACAGATCCGCGGCCATCTCGAACGCTGCCGCAGCGGCCGCGGACAGAGGATGGTCGGATCCGGTGGCGAGCGAGCGCACCTCGACGACCCGGCCCTCCGGGTCCATCACGACTCCGCGCACGCACCCGGTGCTCATGGAGACACCGAACGTTTCCGTCTCGGTTCGCATCATGGATCACCACCATCGGCTGTCGGAGTTTTAGACAGACCGATAGTAGAGCGTCAAACCGGGCATAGCAACGTATACGACGGCGAAAACCGACCGTAGGTCTACTGGAGAAAGTTCAAATAAGCCTTCGACGGGGTCGGACCGCGCTGTCCCTGATACTTCGATCCCAGCGCTGAGCTGCCATAAGGATTGATCGCCGGACTGGAGAGACGGAACAAGCAGAGCTGCCCGATCTTCATGCCCGGCCACAACGTGATGGGCAGATTGGCGACATTCGAGAGCTCCAGCGTGATGTGTCCGCTGAAGCCCGGATCGATGAAACCCGCCGTCGAGTGTGTGAGAAGTCCCAGCCGGCCCAGACTCGACTTGCCCTCGAGTCGCCCCGCGAGATCGTTCGGCAGCGTCGTCAGCTCGAGCGTCGACCCGAGCACGAACTCGCCCGGATGCAGAACGAACGGCTCCCCCTCGGCGGGCTCCACCAACGTGGTCAGCTCGTCCTGCTGCAGCTTCGGATCGATGTGGGTGTAGCGCGAGTTGTCGAACACCCGGAACAGCCCGTCCAGGCGCACGTCCACACTCGACGGCTGCACCATCGCCTCGTCGAACGGTTCGATGCCGAGCGTTCCGGCATCCACCTCGGCCTTGATGTCGCGATCGGAGAGCAGCACGCACAGAGACTATCGACCGAGCCCGCCGAGGCCACCCGGGCGCCCTGCTAATCTTCAGGGCAGCACCACCGGCCGATGTAGTTCAATGGCAGAACATCAGCTTCCCAAGCTGAATACGCGGGTTCGATTCCCGTCATCGGCTCCACGAACGCCCTCACCGCCGGGCGATGGTGGAATCCAGACCCCGGATTCCGGGGCCTACATTCCACGATCCACACTCGCGGTCGTCCCACTGTGTCCAGCGACACGCGTCGTTCCTGGTCAGGCTGGGTACACCTCCGCGCACACCCCCTCTCCCCCCGGAAACGAGCACCTCCATGACCGAACGCGTCGTCTCCGCACGCCTCGATGTCGACATCACGGCCGCCAGCACCCTGGAGTTCCAGATCGCCGTGGCCCCGCATCCCGGCGCGCAGGTCGCCGAGACCCTCTCGTTCGTCCTGGACGGGAAGACGGTCGAGGCCCGCGAGGTCAGCGGAGCCCACGGCAACCGGATCCACGTCCTCGAGGCGCCGGTGGGCAACCTGCAGGTCTACTACGACGCGACCGTCACCGGGAACGCGGAGCCGTCCCCCGTCACGGATCTCGATCGCTCGGTCTACCTCCGTCCGAGCCGGTACGCGGAGGCCGACAAGTTCTTCGGCTTCGCGGCCACGGAGTTCGGCAGCGAGACGGACGACGCGGTCCTGCTGTCGGAGGTGTCCGACTGGGTCGGCCGTCGACTGCACTACGTCCCGGGGAGCAGCGATCCCATCGACGGTGCGGCGGACACGCTGCTCGCCGGTGCCGGCGTGTGCCGTGATTACGCGCACCTGGTCGTCGCGATGCTGCGCGCGCTGAACGTTCCGGCTCGTCTGGTCGCCGTCTACGCACCCGGATGCGACCCGATGGACTTCCACGCCGTCGCGGAGGCCCTGGTGAACGACACCTGGCACGTCGTGGACGCGACGTGCCTCGCACCTCGATCGACGCTGGTCCGGATCGCGACCGGACGCGATGCGGCCGACACCGCGTTCCTCGACAACCACAAGGGTTCGATCACGCTGAACAGCTCCACGGTCACGGCCGTGGCGACCGACGGCCTGCCGAAGGACGACATCCACGAGCTGGTCTCCCTCACCTGATCCGGCGCATGCGTCGGTCGCCTCCTGCGTCGTCGGGTTACTGTGACTCGACGAATCAGGAAGCGAGACGCACATGAGCATCGAACGAGATGCAGCGTTCACGGGTGGGCGAGGGACGGCGGCGGACCGGAGCAACGACTCCGACGATGCCGTCGAGCGGCTGACGACGACGCCGAACAAGGACCCGTTCTACCGCTCCCCCGCCGGGTTCGAGAAGGCCGAGCTGGGGACCGTGCTGCGGTCGCGCCGTGTCGAGATCGCCCTGTTCGGCACCATCCGCCAGCGCGTGTCGGCATGGCAGCTGCTCTACCGGACGTCCGACATGCACGGCGAACCGCGCACGGGTGTCACCACGATCCTGCTGCCGGCCGGCGCGGTCCCGGGTCGGAGCAGGCCGCTGCTGTCCTACCAGTGCGCCATCGACGCCGTCTCGGACCGCTGCTTCCCGTCGTACGCGCTGCGGGACGGAGCACACGC
Organism: Rhodococcus sp. BP-316; assembly: GCF_019836105.1. NCBI lineage: Bacteria > Bacillati > Actinomycetota > Actinomycetes > Mycobacteriales > Nocardiaceae > Rhodococcus > Rhodococcus sp. BP-316. Next base: position 65,687 of record NZ_JABUEE010000006.1, read on the forward strand.
CCACGGCGCCGTGCCCCAGTTCGAGCTGCTCATCATCCTGTACGCGCTGCGCCGCGGGTGGGCGCTGTCCCTGCCGGATCACGAGGGCATGGACGGCCGCTGGGGTGCACCGATCGAACCCGGATACTGCACTCTCGACGGCATCCGCGCCGCCCTGTCGTTCGCACCTCTGGAGCTCGACGACTCGGCGCCCGTCGCACTGTGGGGGTATTCGGGCGGCGGCCTGGCCACGTCGTGGGCCGCCGAGGCCGCCGACGAGTACGCGCCGGAGCTGAACGTCGTCGGTGCCGCGCTGGGCTCGCCCGTCGGTGATCCGGCGTCGGCGTTCTCCCGCCTCAACGGCACGATCTTCGCCGCGTTGCCCACCATGGTGGTCGAGGGTCTGCGCCGCACCTACCCCGATCTGGACCGGACGATCCGCGATCACGTCGCGCAGCCCGGCATGACCATTCTGTCCTCGCTCGAGCGCAAGACCACGGTGCACGCCGTTCTGACGCTGCTGATGCACGACCTCGAGCGCTACACCGACATCCCGCTCGCCGACGTCATGGCGACCCCCGAGCTGGTGCAGATCTTCCAGGACATCCAGCCGGGCAAGTCCGCACCGAGCTTCCCGCTCCTCATCATGCAGGCGGTGCACGACCCCATCATCGCCGTCGACGACGTGGACGGGCAGGTGGAGCGGTACCGCACCGCCGGCGCCCACGTGACGTACGTGCGCGACCGGCTCAGCGAGCACCTGTCGCTGCACCCCATCGCCGCACCTGCGACGCTGAACTGGCTCGCCGATCGCATCGCCGACCGCCCGGTGCCCCCGAACACCACCGAGACCGTGTGGTCCTCGGCCCTGTCGGTGTCAGGTGTCCGAGGGCTGCTCGGGCTCACCGTCTCGACCGGTCGCGCTCTGCTCGGCCGGGTCCGCTAGGCGGTCGTCGCCGGAGTCGCGGCGCGTCGGCTCGATCCCGAAGTCGGGTGGCCCCGACGCCTCCGCGAAACCGGACGGCTCCGAGTGCTTCTCGTCGGACGTCGACATGATCACGCCCCGAGCTTGTCGATCATGTCGTTCAACGCGGTGGCCGCCGTCTCGAGTCGCTCGGGTGACCTGTCGTCTCCCAGTTGCTCGACGAGTGCGGCCTTGGTGGTCACCAGAACGGCACCCGAATCGTCGTCGGTCATCGTCAATTCGCCGTCCCGCATCACCAGCAGCGTTCCGTCGGGTGCGTCGAGCACGCCGCGCACCGTGTCGCTCGTCATCGTCATCGTGTCGATCCTCCTGTCAGGGTGTTGCCTCGTGACCGCGCTTGCCGTGCGTGCGTCGGTCCTCCTTCATCTCCGCCTCGAAGACGTGACGGCGGCCGTCCATCAGGTCGTCGCGGATCCGGCGTTCGTGCTCACGCGCGGTGGTCCAGTACCCGTCGTCGAAGTCCTCGACCATCTGGAACGTCCACCGACCCTCGATGACGTTGCGGCCGACCACCTCTCGCTCCAGTGCGTCCGCTGCGTCACCGTGCCCTGCGTCGCGCAGCTCGTCCGCGGCAGAGCCGAACTGGAGATCGGCGTGGCCCATCAGCTGGTGGAACGTGTACAGGTGGCCGCGGGCGCGTTCCACCCACTCGAGGGCCTCCGAGACCGAACCGACGGCGGACACCGTGGCATCGTCGGACCCGTCCGGACGGTGGTGGTCCGTCAGCATCTTCTCGCGATCATCGCTCATACCTGCCGGTTACCCGTCCGGCAGTCACGGCACACACCCCAGAAGAAGACGTCGACGCCGTCGATGTCGAAGTCGTCGTCCTCCGGCTCGGGAGCACGTCGACGCACATCGGAGGTGAGGGCCGTGTCGAACACTCGGCGGCACTGCCGACACATCAGATGGTGGTGGTCGTCGCCGTCGACCCGAAGTTCGTACAGCGCGGGCGAATTGGCGGGCTCGATCCGGCGCAGGAGATCCACCGACACGAGTGCGTCGAGGTTGCCGTAGACGGTCTGCCGCGACATCCCCTGACTCTTCAGCGTGCGGGCCACGTAGCCGGCGTCGACGTGTGGGTGCCGCGCCACGACGTTCAGCACGCGAAGGCGCGGACGGGTCACGCGCAGCCCGCGCTCACGCAGTACCCGACGCCACTGCTCTTCCGACGAGACGACCGTCGGCTGTTCCCTGGTGTCCACGACGCCGGAGTGCCCCCGCAGGGCGCCGTGAAACGTCCGGGCCGTGTCAGTCGTCGCGACCCCGGTCCTCGGTGGTGGACGCACGGATCTTGCGGCGATGGCTGGTGTCGCAGAAGGGGTAGTTCTTGCTGCGTCGACACGCGCAGAGCGCCACCATGAAGCGGTCGGACCGCACGCGGGTGCCGTCCTCCATCTCCACGTCGACGGGCCCCTCCACCATCACCGGCCCGCCCGGAACAACACGGACGAGCCGTGCTGCGGGAGCAGCGTCAGGCGCGTCGGGCACGGACGACCACCAATTCCTCGGAGCGCCGACCCGGCTGCAGGGCGCCCGTGGCCTCGAGCCACTCGGCGCGCGCGTGCATGACGGGACCGAACGCGATCCGACGGCGAGCCACCACGTCGACCGTGGTGCCGGACCGCATCAGACGCTCGATCGTGCGGTCCACACCGGCGAACTCGGACTGCACGATCAGCATGGTGCCGCCCGGAGTGAGGAGATCGAAGGCATTGTCGCACAACGGGTCCAGGACGATGCGACCGTCGGCGCCGGCGTCCCACGCACGGTGCACACCGCGCCCCTCCGGCGCGGTCGGCGACGGCACGTACGGCGGATTGGAGACCACGAGGTCGAACGGCGCCTCGGCGAGGGCGTCGATGAGCGTGCCCTGTCGCGCATCGACCTCGACACCGATGCGCTCGGCGTTGTCCAGGGCGCACGCGACGGCGCGAGCATCCAGGTCGTAGGCGAGCACCTCACGTGCACCGAGACACGCAGCCTGGAGTGCGAGCACTCCGGTACCCGTACACAGATCGAGGGCGCGAGCACCCAGGGGCGACGCCGCCACCGGCATGACCTCGCAGAGCAGTCTCGAATCGTCCTGGGGGGCGTACACACCGGGGTGTGCACGCACCATGCCGATCGTGTCGCGATGAATCGTCGTCACACGAGAACCTTCCGTCGGCGCAGATGCGCTGGCAGCATCTGCCGCCTTTCTTCAGGAATGGCATTCCCGAACGGACGCGATTCAAACGCGGGACCGGCGCGTCACCACCTCCGGGCGATGATGGAGACGATGCGCGGAATCTCCTCGTCGGCAAGCGGTTCGACCCCGATGACCACCTGGCGGGTGAGCAGACCGTCCACGGACATGGCGAACAGTTCCGCCGACGCCACGGTCGCGGGGTAGCCCGCCTCGCTCATCTTGGACGACACCAGGCCGACGAACGCGGCCAATTGGGCGTCGAACGCCGCCTTGAGTTCGGGCCGCACCAGACCCTCGCCGAGAAGGTGGTGCCGTGCGACGACGCGGCCGCGATGCTCCTCGCTGCACATGTCGCGGACGAACCCGACGACGGCGTCGACCACGGCGTCGTGATGCCAGGTGTCGAGTGCGAAGTGCCGACCGGCGACCTCGAGATCTCTCCGGAACACCTCGTCGAGCGCCAGCGAGAGCAGGGTGGCTCGATCGGGCGCGTGATAGTTGACGGCGCCGGCACCGAGACCGGTGGCCTGATCGACCGCACGATGAGTGAACCCACGGGGACCGCGTTCGGCGAGCACCTGCACCGCGGCGGCAGAGATGAGTGAGCGCCGACTTCTGGGCTTCTCCACCGTCTCACCATCACTCATTGGTGAGATGTTACGGCCCTGACGTGCCGGTACCACCATCACCGGTCACGGTCGGCTCACGATGATCGCGCCGGCGGAACGGGCTGATCGAGCCCGCTCCACCGTCCCCCGACTGCCGCGTCACTGTCATGACAGGCGTTGAGGATACACCCGTCTCGGCACGTCCGCTCGTGCTTGACACCGGGGTCGCCGGCGTCTTTTCTGTACAGATGTTGAGGAATCGGGCCATGAGTCGTCGCGGGATGTTGGGAGCGGCCGCCGTCGCCGCGGGAGCGGTCACGGTGGGGATCGCCCCGCGCGTCCGCGCAGCGCCGACACTCCCCTCGGCGGCCTGCGCCGTTCGCTACCCCGGCTACCGCGGCGCCGACTTCGCGCTCCCGTACGCCCACTACATGCAGGCCCGGACCGCCCCCGCGCCGCAGATCGTGACCGACGCCTTCGCCGGCCCGGCGCTACCGCCGGGAGCGGTACCTCGGTTCGAGGACATCACGCGCGATCTCGGCCCGACCGGGACGTCCGCCGTGGAGACCGGGTACGGCCAGGGCGCCGACGGGGTGGTCTTCGTGGCGGTGCGCACCGTCATGCCGAGAGTCACTGCGGCCATGTGGGACTGGTGGTTCGGGTGGCACTCCAGCGAGGCCGCGCGCTACAAGTTGTGGCATCCCGACGCGCACCAGTTCGCCGCCCTGGACACCGACCTCACCACCGCCGACCTCACGGACCGGCAGAAGTACATCGGCAACACCACCTACGTCGACGAGTACGTGGGGCCGAAACTGCAGCAGCTCGGGATCAACTTCCGAGACCCGGTGGCGCACGGGTTCACCGTGCCGTCGGATCAGACCATCGTCCTCGGCCGCGTCGGGAGCAGCATCGCCCCCGTGGACCTGGGGTGGCTCGCCCACCAGGTCCGCCCGATCGAGGGCGGCGCCGAGATGCGCAGCCGGTTCCACCTGAACCTCCGCGGCCTGCACGTACCGAACGTGACGCAGGCCGCGTGTGCGGTGGCCCGTGGTGCGTCGGTCGATCCGACCGATCTGCAGCTGAGCCTCGACCTCGGTCGTGATCTGCTGATGCACTGCGGGCAGGAGATGAACCACCTCGCGGCGTTCCTCCCCGAACTGCACGCCGAGTTCTCGTGACCCGGCACCTCAGCGAGCCGACTCGGACCCCTTCTCCACCAGTTGGACCGACAACCGGCCGATCGGGGTGTTGGAGTCCTGGGACAGCCTGGTCAGCAGGGTGAAGGCCTGCTGGGCGTCGACGCCGAAACGCTCCATGATCATGCCCTTGGCCTGCCCGATGACGTCCCGGGACGCCAGGGCCGAATGCAGTTGATCCTCGACCCGACCCGCGGTCAGAGCGATCGCGGCGTGGGTGGCGAGCGCCTCCCCGACCATGATCGCGTCGTCGGTGAAGGCTCGGGGCTCGAACGCGAACAGGTTCAGGGCACCGAAGGTGTCGCGGTGGGTGAAGAGCTGAAAGGAGAGCGAGCTCCGCACGCCCTCCGCCAGGGCGATCGGCGCATACTTCGGCCACCGGGTGTCGGTGGTCAGATCGTCGGCCCGCACCACCGCGGTGGTGGTCGCCGCGTCCAGGCACGGGCCCTCCCCGAACTCGATCTGAGCTGCGTCGAGCCGCGGCGGAAGAGACGACGTGGGCCCGTGCGAGGTGAACGACGACCTGCCCGAGATCGCCACCACGTCGGCGGCGTCCGTTCCGGGAACCAGATCGAGGGCCGCCTCGGTGACCCTGCGCAACGTGTCGTCGAGATCGGTGTGTGCCGTCAGGTCGCGAGCGAACGCCGCCAGCGCCGACGCGATGTCCGACGGCTCCCGTTCTCGAGACGCGTTCATCCGACCTCCTCGAGCAGCAGCGGGCATGACACTCGGCACAGATTGACCGCGACCGGGGACGGGTAAACCAGGATCACTCACTCGAAAGGCATGTCTTGCGCATCCTGGTCACCGGGTCCACCGGCTACATCGGCTCACGTCTCGTTCCCATCCTGCTGGGCGACGGTCACGACGTGCTCGCCGCCATGCGCGACGACAGCAAGGCGTCCTCCTTCAGCTGGGAGGACGACGTGACGCCGGTCCACTTCGACATCACCGACGAGAAGTCCATCGACGCCGCGCTCGAGGGTGCGGACGCGGTCGTCTACCTCGTGCACTCGATGGACGACGGCGACTTCGTGACCAAGGATCGCGAGGCCGCGCAGGCCGTCGCGCGCGCCGCGGAGAAGCACGGCGTGGGCCGCATCGTCTACCTGTCCGGCCACGTGCCCGACGACGACGAGGACCTCTCCGACCACATCACGTCGCGCCTGCAGGTCGAGGAGGTGTTCCTCAACTCGTCCGTCCCGGCGACGGTGTTCCGGGCGGCCATCATCCTCGGGTCCGGCTCCACCTCGTTCGAGCTCGTACGCAGGATGGTCGAACGTCTCCCGGTCACTCCCGTGCCGAGCTGGATGGTGAAGAAGGTGCAGCCGATCGCGACGACCGACGTCCTGCACATCATCGCCGCCGCTCTCGGTGACGAGCCCATTCCGGGGTCGTACGACATCGGCGGGACCGAGGTGCTCACCTACCCCGAGTTGCTCACCCGCTACGCGACCATCGCCGAACTGTCGCGGCCCCAGTTCCGCGTGCCGCTGGTTCCCACACCGATCGTCGGGCGAGCCGTCGCCGCCATCACACAGATGCCGCCCGGCACCGTGATCTCGTTGGTGGACAGCCTGCATCACGACATGATCGTCCGTCGCGGCAACGCGGCCACGGACACGTTCGCGCACGCCGTCGACTCTCTCGTGGGTATCGACGAGTCCATCAGGCGGTCGCTGACGGTCAGCTCGCACGACGGCACCGACGCCGAGGGCACCACCGACCCGCAGTCCGCGGCGGACACCGACCCCTCGTGGGCCGGCGGCGTCGTGTCGATCGGCCGAGACGGACGGGTGCGTCACGACGTGTCCGGACGATTCTCGCGAGCGCTGTTGCACCCGCGTTCCTGAGGCGGGACCAGGATTCCCGGTCGGGAACGCGGGTACCCGGCCGGTATGACTTCGTCGAACGGCTCGATCGACCAATACACCAAGAGAGACCCACGTACCGCCTACCCGACTCCGGATCGCGAGGGGCAGCAACCGATCTCGCATCCCGGGCTGACCGAGGACATGCGGACCACCCCCGACCACGGGGAGTCCACCTACCGCGGATCAGGGCGGCTCACCGGCCGGAAGGCACTGATCACCGGAGCGGACAGCGGCATCGGCCGCGCCGTCGCCCTGGCGTTCGCGCGCGAGGGCGCCGACGTCGTGCTGTCGTACCTCGAGTCCGAGGAGCCCGATGCGCGCGAGACGGTGCGGCTCGTCGAGGAGGCCGGCCGCCGGGCCGTCAGCGTCCCCGGTGACATCCGCGACGAGGCGCACTGCGACGCCCTGATCGACACCGCGGTGCGCGAACTGGGTGGTCTCGACATTCTCGTGAACAACGCGGCGTTCCAGATGGCCCAGAGCGGCGGTATCGCCGACATCACCACCGAGCAGTTCGACCGCGTACTGAAGACCAACCTGTACGCGTTGTTCTGGTTGTCCAAGAAGGCTGTGGCCGTGATGGATCCGGGCTCGACCATCGTCAACACCTCCTCCGTCCAGGGCGTGAGCGCCTCACCCGAACTGCTCGACTACGCCACCACCAAGGCCGGCATCATCAATTTCTCCAAGGGGCTCGCGAGCGACGTCGCCCAGCAGGGCATCCGCGTGAACGTCGTGGCACCCGGACCCATCTGGACACCGCTGATCCCGGCCACGATGCCGTCGGACAGTGTCGACGGTTTCGGCGACCAGGTGCCGCTCGGACGTCCGGGACAGCCCGCGGAACTCGCACCCGCGTACGTGTTCCTCGCCTCGGGCGAGTCCAGCTACATCACCGGGCAGGTCATCGGCGTGACCGGCGGTTCCCCGATCACCTGAGCATTCCCGCATCCGCACGACACGAAAGGCACATCATGAGAGCAGTGACCTGGCACGGCAAGCGCGACGTCCGCGTCGACAACGTCCCGGATCCGACGATCCAGGATCCGACGGACGCCATCATCGAGGTGACGTCCACCAACATCTGCGGCTCCGATCTGCACCTCTACGAGGTGCTCGGGCCGTTCATGAACGTCGGTGACATCCTCGGCCACGAACCGATGGGCATCGTGCGCGAGGTCGGCAGCGCCGTGTCGACGCTGGCGGTGGGCGACCGCATCGTCGTCCCGTTCCAGATCTCGTGCGGCTCGTGCTTCATGTGCGATCAGTCGCTGTACACCCAGTGCGAGACCACCCAGGTACGCGAGACCGGTATGGGCGCAGCACTGTTCGGCTACTCCGAGCTCTACGGATCGGTGCCGGGCGGCCAGGCGCAGTACCTGAGGGTGCCGCACGCCGACTTCACCCACATCAAGGTCCCGGAGGGCCCGAGCGACGAGCGATTCGTCTACCTGTCCGACGTACTGCCCACCGCGTGGCAGGCCGTGCAGTACGCGGGGGTGCCCGAGGGCGGCTCGCTGACCGTGCTGGGCCTCGGTCCGATCGGCGACATGGCGGCACGCATCGGCACCCATCTCGGATACCGCGTCATCGGCGTCGACCGCGTACCCGAGCGGCTCGAGCGTGCTCGCGCTCGCGGCATCGAGACGGTGGATCTCCGGGCCCACGGAGGGCAGGTCGGAGACGTCGTCCGCGAACTGACCGACGGCCGCGGTACCGACTCGGTCGTCGACGCGGTCGGAATGGAGGCCCACGGCTCACCGGTGGCGAAGGCCGCGCAGCAGGTGGCGGGTCTGCTCCCGGACGCCCTCGCGAAACCGTTCATGGAGAAGGCCGGAGTGGACCGCCTCGACGCGGTCTACTCGGCGGTCGACATCGTCCGCCGGGGCGGCACGATCTCACTGTCCGGCGTGTACGGCGGCGCGGCGGATCCGATGCCGATGATGACCATGTTCGACAAGCAGATCCAACTGCGCATGGGTCAGGCGAACGTCAAGAGGTGGGTCGACGACATCATGCCGTTGCTGACGGACGACGATCCGTTGGGCGTGGACGATTTCGCGACCCACACCCTGCCGTTGACGCAGGCGCCGCACGCCTACGAGATCTTCCAGAAGAAGCAGGACGGAGCCGTGAAGATCATCCTGCGTCCGTGACGAGCGGGTCAGCTCGCGAGCGGCTCCGGTTCCACCGAAGCCACGACCGGCACGAGACGGGTGAGGCCGAGGACACCGAGAGTGCGCCGCACCCGAGGTGACGGCGAGATCACGACGTCGATCGCGGTCGGGGCGTCCGACAGGACGTCCTCGATCGCGGTCACGCCGGCCGAGCTGAAGAACCGGACGTCGGTGAGGTCGACCGTGACGGGGCCGTCCGAGACGGCCGCTCGGAGGCAGCGGGTCAGGTCGCGCGCGGTGACGAGGTCGACGTCGCCACGGACGGCGACGATGCGGCGGCCGTCGTGGCCTGCGTGGACGACGACGTCGAACGGGCTGGAGGAGTGGTGGGAAGGAGCAACCGTGGTCATCATGTTCCTTCTGCGGCGCTGCTCGGACGCGGTGTCTCGCACCGGTACCGAGGGTGTAGCGAAGGGCCCTGGGCTGGACCGCCTTGCAGACAACTCTGATCGATCGACATCGCGGTTCGGCGAACCGGAACATCACGATCAGGTCACGGCGGGTAACGGAATGATCACGGCGCCGGGCTCGCCGAGCGGGTTCATCAGACTGTCCTCATGAACCCCCGCCCTCTCGCCCGGTTCTCGGACTCGGTCGTCACGTTCACGGGACGCTCGTCTTCCGACTACGGCGCACTGCATCGCTGGTCGATCGACGAGCCGGAACAGTTCTGGGCCGGCGTCAGCACCTTCTTCGACGTGCCGCTCACCGGTCACGAGTCCGTCCTGTCCCCCTCGGAGGACCCCCGCGTGTTCAGCGGGCGGCAGTGGTTCCGGGGTGCCAGCGTGAACTACGTGGATCGCGTACTGGCGTGGTGCGACCGGTCACCCGAGTCCGTGGCGATCATCGACGACACCGAACCGGGCGGGCTCGGCACCCGCACATCGTCGTACGCGGAACTGGCCGAGCAGATCTCCTCGATCGCCGCCGCGCTGCACCGCCTCGGCGTGCGGAGCGGCGACCGGGTGGCCGGTTACGTCCCGAACACGACCGAGGCCGCCGTCGCGTTCCTCGCCACCGCCGCACTCGGCGCCGTCTGGACCTCGTGCGGGCAGGACTACTCCGCGGCCGCAGCGGTGGACCGGCTCGGACAGCTCGAACCGACGGTGCTGGTGACCGCCGACGGCTACCGCTTCGCCGGTGTGGACCGCGACCGCCGGGACCAGGTGGCGGTACTGCAGGCCTCGATTCCCTCCCTGCGCGCGGTGATCGCCTTCTCCCGACTCGGCACCGACGTACCCGGAGCCGTCCGATGGGACGATCTGCTCGACGAGGTGCGCGGTGGCCCACGGGTGCTCCCCGAGCCTGTCCCGTTCGACCACCCACTGTGGGTGCTGTTCTCCTCCGGCACCACCGGGCGCCCCAAGGGCATCGTTCACGGCCACGGCGGTGTTCTGCTCGAGCACCTCAAATCTGCTGCGCTGCAGTCGGACATGACCGAGGACGACGTGTTCCTCTGGTACACCTCACCCAGCTGGATGATGTGGAACTACCTGCTGGCCGGGCTGCTCGTGGGCTCGACCGTCGTCTGCTACGACGGCAGCCCCGGCCATCCGGACGCCGGCGCACTGTGGGAGCTCGCGGCGCGGCACCGCGTGACCGTGCTCGGCACCAGTCCCGGGTACCTCCTGCACTGCGAGAGTGTCGGAGTCGAACCGGCTTGGGCACAGGACCTCTCGGCACTGCGCATTCTCGGGGTCACCGGGTCGGTCCTCCCCGCCGCGGCGCACGGCTGGGTGGCGGAGCACGTGGGGCGGTCGGTGCACCTCGCGCCGGTGTCGGGCGGCACGGACGTCGTCAGCGGATTCGTGGGAGCGCCCACCGGGGTGCCCGTGGTCCCCGGCGAGATTCCTGCCGTGAATCTCGGTGTCGCTCTGGAGGCGTGGAGCGACGAGGGGACCCCGCTGGTGGACGAACCGGGTGAGATGGTCATCGTCGCGCCGATGCCGTCCATGCCCGTCGGGTTCTGGAAGGACCCGAGCGGTGACCGCTACGCCGACGCGTACTTCTCCACATTCCCCGGCGTCTGGCGGCACGGCGACTCGATCACCGTGACCAGCAGGGGCAGCGTGGTGATCCACGGACGATCGGACGCCACGCTCAACCGCAACGGTGTGCGCATGGGCAGCGCCGACATCTACGGCGTGGTCGAGCGCCTGCCCGGCATCGCAGAGAGTCTCGTCGTGGGTCTCGAACGCCCGGACGGCAGCTACTGGATGCCGCTGTTCGTCGTCACGTCCGACGACGTGGAGCTCGACGACGATCTGCGCGAACACATCTCGGCGGCGCTGCGGAGGGAGGCCTCGCCGCGTCACGTCCCGGACGACATCATCGAGATCCGCGCCGTGCCGCACACGCGGACCGGGAAGAAGCTCGAGATCCCGGTCAAGAAGATCCTGTCGGGTGCGGACCCGTCGACGGTGGCCGATCCGGAGTCGGTCGACGACCCCGACGCGCTGCGCTGGTTCGCGGCGCTGGCGCCGGGGTCCTGACCTGTCGGCTCAGCTCAGCGTGGCGCGCAGCGCGTCGACGGCCGAGACCGGCTCACGCTCGAGCAGTCGAGTCAGATCTCCCGACTCGGTGTCGAGGTCGCCGCGGGCGATGCCCGCGTCGGCGCTCGCCAGCATCTGCGCGACGGGCGCGGGCAGTCCCGCACCCTCGAGCGCGCCGATGTGCTCGTCGGTGCTCAGATCCTGGTACTCCACCGGCGCGCCGATGATCTCGGAGATCGCACCCGCCAGACCCTCGTACGTCAGACGCTCGCCGCCCAGCTCGTATACGGCGCCCGCCTGGTCGTCGGCGATCAGCACCGCGGCCGCGGCCGCCGCGTAGTCGGCCCGAGCAGCACCGGCCACGACACCCGACCCGCCGCTCCCGATGATGGCGCCGGTGTGCTGTGCCTGGCCGATCGACGCCGCGTAGTTCTCCCAGTACCACCCGTTGCGCAGCAGCACGGACGGCACGGAGGACGACGCGAGGCGCTCCTCGGTGGCGACGTGCTCGGGCGCGAGACTGATGCCGCTCGTCGGCGCCTTCAGCACACTGGTGTATGCGATGAGCGAGACACCGGCCGCCTCGGCGGCCTCGATGACGTTGGTGTGCTGCGGGATTCGCTTCCCGGGCTCGGAACCCGACACGAGCAGGAGCTTGTCCACCCCGTCGAGAGCGGCGCGCAACGCAGCGGGATCCGCGTAGTCGGCGACGCGGACGACGACACCGCGCGCCGCCAGGTCGGCGGCCTTGGCCTCGTCGCGCACCACGGCCACGATGTCGCCCGCGGCGACCCCGTGATCGAGGAGCGATCGAATCACTGCGCTGCCGAGTTGTCCGGTCGCGCCGGTCACCGCTGTCGTGGTCATGAGCATGTCTCCCTGGAGAGTGAGCGTCGTCCGGCGCACCACGAGGGTGTGCCGCTGCGACCGATCCGGCCGTCGGCACCACTATGCACTTACTGTTCGTGCAGTGCAACATTCCTCGTAATCACTTACGGACCAGCTGGTAGGATGGCACTCGTGCCCGACACCGACCCGACACTCGAAGCCGACGTGTTCTCTCGCCACTGCTCGTCCCGCGACACGATGCAGGACATCACCAGTCGCTGGGGCCTGCTGGCGCTCGCCGCGCTGCACGAGGGGCCGTACCGGTTCGGAGCGCTTCGGCGGCGCGTGGACGGGGTCAGCGAGAGGATGCTGTCGCAGACACTGCAGCGGCTGGAGCGTGACGGGCTGATCACCCGCACCGTGCTCGAACAGATTCCGCCGAAGGTGGAGTACGCACTCACCGACCTCGGGCGCGAGACGGCGACCCGGCTCGTCGGCCTCATCGAGTTCGTCGAGTCGACTCTTCCGACCGTGACGGCCGCGCGCGCCGAGTACGACGCGCGCGGCACGGACGGGGTCTAGCTGGTTCCGCGGCCCGTCTCGGACTGCAGCTTGTCGATCATCTCGGACGCCTGCGCCTTGGTCAGGTCCGACGGCACCTCTTCACCGGCCTCGCGGGCCAGCGTCTCGAGGTAGCTCAACTGGGGGCCGGTGGGCGGCTCGTCACCGGTGACCCAGTCGGACGGATCCTTCTCCGCGCTCTGGTCGACGTCCGCATTGCCTGTCTTGGTGGTGTCATTCGCATCGCTCATACGTTCGACTGTACCCACGAGTACCTCCGCGCAAACCGACGCGAATCGGCGAGCAGGCAGCCGCCGAGCGCGCCGATCGAGATTCATTCCGGTTTACTCCGTAAGAAACCGATCCAAGTCTCGCGTTTCACAGAATGTTTTCAGTTCGAGGTGCTACAAACGGAATCGTGATAGTCGTCGTGGTTGTCGGAGTGGTGTGGCTGCTGGTCGCCGCGGGTGCCGCAGTGCTGCTCGGACGCGCCGCATCGCGCGCGGACCACGAGGAACTCGGCTCCGAGCTCCAGTGGGACATGGCCGAACTCGATCACGAGGTCTTCGGCTCCCGCTGACTGGCCGACCATTCTCCGTCGGCCGCCCCAAGTCACAGCACGACGGCAGAATAATCCCCGTCGGTCGGTTTCAGGGATTGGTACGCGAACGCAATTCGGTCGATCGCAGCCTCCAATCGATCGGCACCCTCCGTGTACGGCAGGCGCACGTGGCGCTCGAACGCCCCCTCCACCCCGAACCGCGGCCCCGCCGCCAGCGCCACCCCGTGCGCCGGCGCGATCGCGGCGAGAGCCGTGGACGCCGCGGCAGGCATCTGAACCCACAACGACAGGCCGCCCGGCGCCGGGTCGTACGACCAGTCCGGAAGGTGCCGCGCCAGAGCCGCCGTCAGCGCATCCCGGTTACCACGGAGTTCCGCGCGGCGGGGAACCAAGATCTCCTCGTGCCGCTCGATCAGTGCCGCGCACGCGAGCTGATCCATGATCGGCGTGCCGATGTCGACGGCGGCCCGCGATGTCGCCAAGCGAGAGATCAGCGACGGCGACGCCCTGATCCAGCCGACCCGCAGACCACCCCAGTACGCCTTCGACGCGGACCCCACGGTGACGACGGTGCCGGGATGCCCCACCGCCGCGACCGGAGCGGGCGGCGCCTCGTCCAGCCACAGGTCGGCCATCGACTCGTCCACCACCAACGTGGTGCCGGTCCGGCGGGCGTTCGACGCCAGTTCCGCGCGGCCGGCGACATCGAGCAGAGCACCCGTCGGATTGTGGAAGTCGGGCAGCACGTACGCCATTCGCGCCCCCGTCTGCACCGTCGCGTCGCGAATCGCGTCGAGGTCCCACCGCCGCGACGAGCGCGCCGATCCAGGGGTCGAGTACTCCCGCGGCCTCAACGGAACGGGCACCGCGCGCGCCGCAGTTCGTCGAATCGCCTCCAGCGCATTGGGATACGTCGGGTGATCGACCACCACCCGGTCACCTGGCGACACCAGCACCTCGAGCAGCAGCCGCCAGGCCTGCTGCGCGCCGGACGTCACCATGATCTGGTCCGGCGACGTGGGCAGCCCCCGCTCGTCGTACCGGCGAGCCAGGGCCTGCCGCAGTGTCGCGAGACCGACCGGCTCGATACCGTGACCCGTGTAGTAGGCCGGAAGTGCCTCCAGCGCAGCGGCGTACGCCTGTGTCACCTCGTCGGACGGGGCGGTGACGGCGGCATGGGTCAGATCGATCACCGACGCCGCCGCGCGGGCCGGCCGCCCCGCCAGGGTGGTCCGCGGCAGTGCGACCGTGCTGCGGGAACCCTGCCTGCTCAACAGGTACCCCTCGTCACGCAGTGCCGCGTACGTGTTGGTGACGGTGGTGCGGGACAGCGACAGGGCTCCCGCCAGATCGCGCTCACTGGGCAGGGCGACGCCCAGGGGGATGCGGCCGTCGTGCACCAGGAGCCGGATCCCGTCGGCGAGTGCCCGGTAGACCGGCCGGTGCCGCCCCGACGGCCGCCAGTGCCCGAGGTCCCGCGAGAGAGTCGACGCACCGATCACGCGAGTCACCATGAGGTCCAGTATCCACCTCGGTGGACACCGGGGTGCAGTCCAGTTCAGGCGGTGCGGACGGATCCCATGAGGAATGCCCCGGTACCCGGGAGCCATCCGACGGTGCCGTTCTCGAACACGTTGTAGCGGCCGTGGCCCGTCGGAGTGCGCTTCTCATCGGTGAGCGGGTAGCCGAGCGATCCACTCGGGCCGCCGTGCGCGAGGTACCAGGCGAGGATGTCGCCGTGCACCTCGTGCGCGCCGCCCTCGGGGAGCGCGAAGACCATGGCGTGCTGGAACTCGAGCATCCCACCGCCGCGCGGCCCCAGCATCAGCTCGCCGACACGGTCACCGATCCACGAGTGCTCGAAGCTGAAACGCTCGAACTGGCACTGGAAGACCTCGAGCCCGACGTAGGTGCTGTCCATAGCGGTCCTCCACTGACCTGCTCTCGCCGAGAGGGGGATCCGTTTTGTTCCACCTCATAGCGAACCTGAGCCACAGTATGAGCCATCCTGGCGTTATCGTCACGCCATTTGTGATATCTCGACCGTGTCAGGACAGGATGTCGCGCCGCACGATGGTCTGGTCACGGCCCGGACCGACGCCGATGTACGACATGTACGACCCCGAGAGCTCCTCGAGACGCAGCACGTACCTCTGGGCGTTGACGGGCAACTCCTCGAAGGTCCGCGCCCCCGAGATGTCCTCCCACCACCCGGGCATCTCCTCGTAGATCGGCTTCGCGTGATGGAACCCGGTCTGCGTCATCGGCATGTCGTCGTGACGCACGCCGTCCACGTCGTACGCGACGCAGATCGGGATGGTGTCGAGCGAGGACAGTACGTCGAGCTTGGTGAGGAAGTAGTCGGTGATGCCGTTGACGCGCGTGGCGTACCGCGCGATGACGGCGTCGAACCAGCCGGTGCGCCGGGCGCGGCCGGTGGTGACACCCACCTCGCCGCCCTGCTTGGCCAGGTACTCGCCCGACTCGTCGAACAGCTCCGTCGGGAACGGGCCCGAGCCGACGCGCGTGGTGTACGCCTTCAGGATGCCGAGGACGGTGGTGATCCGACCCGGGCCGACGCCCGAGCCCACGGCCGCGCCGCCCGCCGTCGGGTTGGACGACGTGACGAACGGATAGGTGCCGTGATCGACGTCGAGGAGCGTGCCCTGCGAACCCTCGAGCAGCACCGTCTCGCCGCGCTCGAGCGCCTGGTTCAACGCGAGCCGGGTGTCGGCGATGCGGTGCTTGAAGCCCTCGGCCTGGCCGAGCACCTCCTCCACGACCTTCTTCGACTCGAGGGCGCGCCGGTTGTAGATCTTGGCGAGCACCTGGTTCTTGAATTCCAGTGCGGCCTCGACCTTCTGGGTCAGGATCTTCTCGTCCAGGACATCCGCCGCGCGCACTCCGACGCGGGCGATCTTGTCCTGGTAGCACGGGCCGATGCCGCGTCCGGTGGTGCCGATCTTGCGGGCACCGAGGAAACGTTCGGTGACCTTGTCGATGGCCACGTGGTACGGCATGATCAGGTGCGCATCGGCGCTGAGCAGCAGTTTCGACGTGTCCACGTCGCGCTTCTCGAGGCCGTCGAGTTCGGTGAGCAGCACACCCGGATCCACGACGACGCCGTTGCCGATCACGTTGTTCACACCGGGCGAGAGGATGCCCGACGGGATGAGGTGAAGCGCGAACTTGTCGCCGTTCGGCAGCACCACGGTGTGGCCGGCGTTGTTGCCACCCTGGTAGCGCACCACCCACTGCAGTCGCTCGCCGAACAGATCCGTGGCCTTGCCCTTGCCCTCGTCGCCCCACTGGGCGCCGATGAGGACGATTGCCGGCATGTGTTGCTCCATCACTCGGGTGGACAGCCGGACCATCCCGGGCTGTGGCACGTGTCGGAACGCACTTCGTGACGTGCGGAACGCGCACCGACCATGACCGGTGACACAGTGTACCGCCCGAGACGACACGTGCCGCTCACAGCCGACCGCACACCGTACTGCCTGGTCTTCTGTCGCGGCGGCACGGTCAAAGCGACGCGAAATCGAGACCGGGCAAGCGCCTTCCCGGGGTCCACGACGACCGTGTCCTGATTAGGGTGGGGCAGACCCATCCGGCTGAGAAGGAATTCGCGTGACTCCGTTCGTCTTGCAGTGCGGCAGGCCCTTGCTGCCCATCGCGCTGTCCTCGCTACCGCTCACCGCGGTACCCGAGGTGCCGTCGAAGGAGGAGTGCGACGCCCTGCTCGCCGAACTCGACGCGGTACACGACCCCCGGCTGATCGTGCTCGGCACCGACGCCTCGCTCGCCGCCGTCCTCACCCGGTTGATGCGGCGCGACCGACTCGACATCGAGCTCGCCTACGTCGCCGAGACCGCCAGCGAGGCCAGCCACCTCTTCCGCGTCGGCACCGGATCGCGCGCCGCCAAGGTCGCGCTGTCCGGCACCGCCTCCCCCACTCCCCTCATCCGTGACGACGCCGGATCGGCCGTCGTCGGACTCGCCACCGTCTCGGGGCCGTCGGGCCACCTCGTCGGCGAGGCCTACGTCGACGACACCAAGCTCTTCTCCGGTGAGGTGCCGGGCATCGAGGTCACCCCGACGCTCGAGATGCCGGGACTCCGAGCTCGGGTGCAGGGCAAGCGCGGACTGTTCCGCCGCCGCTGGATCACCGGCCGGGCGATGCAACTCGGAGCCACGGCGGCGCGTCTGACGAAGGACGGCATCGACATCCCCCGTGAGACCACCCGGTCCACCATCTACCGCCACGACAAGCAGTGGTTGCTCGTACGTTAGCGCCGACTGATACTGCTGCTCAACATCTTTCGTAGTTCTTCGGCGTCCCGTGGTCGCGATCCCGGTTCGAGCATTCCGTCCCGGACGAGGTCCGCCGCGAGCGCCAACGGCCACGGTGTCCGCAACCTGGCCCGTCCCAGCAGGTCGGTGTCCGACAGCAACGTCACCGGATCCCCCTGCACCACAGCGCCGTCCACGACCACGGCGACCGAGTGCGACCACTCCAGCGCCAGGGCCACGTCGTGTGTCGACAGCACCACGGTCGTGTGGTGATTCTCCAGGCGGTGCAGCGCGGCGAACATCTCGTCGACGCCCTGCGGATCGAGCCCGGCCGTCGGTTCGTCGAGCAACAGGATGCACGGCCGCATGGCCACGGCGCCGGCCGTCGCGACGCGCTTGCGCTCACCGTAGGACAGCTGGTGCGTCGGCCGCGACCGCAGATGGTCGATGCCCATCACCTCGAGCGCCGCCTCCGTGCGCTCGCGCACCTCGTCGGGCCCCAGGCCGAGGTTCACCGGACCGTAGGCGACGTCTCGGTACACGTCGACCGAGAACAACTGATCGTCCGGATCCTGCAGCACCAGTTGCACTTCCTGGCGATGTGCCCGCAGGCCCGACCGGCTGTGGCGCAGTGCGACGTCGTCGATCTCCACCCGTCCGCCGTCAGGAACGATCGCTCCGGACAGGCACCGCAGCAGGGTCGTCTTGCCCGAGCCGTTGGCGCCCAGGAGCGCCACCCTGGCGGCGGCGGGAACGCTCAGGCTCGCTCCGGCCAGCACCGGCGGCCCGCCCTGATACCGCACCTCGAGGTCGCGGGCGGTGAGCGTGCGGTGGCTCATGCGCGATGTCCCAGCAGGGACAGCGCCACCACGGCTCCCAGCACCGCCACGACGGTCACCAGGAAGCTCGGCGAACTGCGCTGCCGGTCGACCGGATCCGCCGAGACCGCGTCGCCGAACTCGCGACCCGCCAGCCCCGCCTCGAGCCGCGAGGCCCGGTCCCACGACTTGATCAGCACAGCGGCCGTCAGCAGACCCGCGGAATGCAGTGACCGGCGCGGCGACGAGTAGCCGAGGCGGGCGGTCTGCGACTGGCGGATCGTGCGTACCGACGACAGCAGCACGAACAGGAAGCGGTACATCACGGCGGCGACTTCGATGCATGCCTGCGGTACCCGCAGCCGTCGCAGCCCGGACAGGATGTCGATCATCGGTGTCGTGACGGCCAGCAGGAGCACGGCCGACGTCCCGGCGATCGCGTGACCGGACACCTCCAGCGCTCGTCGCGCGCTGTCGGCCGTGACCCCGACACTCCAGTCCGGCGTGGCGGTCACCGTGACGGCGACGGAGACGGCGCCGAGGGCGATGAAGGCCGCCGGTGCGGTGAGCGCACGCAGCACCGGCCGGAGCGGTGTGCGGGCAGCCCCGACGGCCGCACCGAGCGCGACCACCGTGACGATCAGCGCGCCGGGCCACGGCGGGAGCAGCAGCGCGCACAGCACGAGGCCCAGCGAGAGTACTGCCTTGTCCCCCACCGCGCGCGTGCGCCACGGACTGGCCCAGGCCGCGTCGTCGACCGCGAGACCCTGCACCTACGTCCGTTCGAGTTCGGTGCGGAGCGCGTCGAGCTTGCGCCGACCGCGCAGCGCCGCCAGCACGTACCCGAGGACGAGTCCACCCAGCGCGGCCTGCAGCGCGAAGAGTCCCGACTCCACCTCGCCCGACGTCGGCGAGAACACCGACTCGAACCACGGCACGTAGTCCGGGTGGTCCTCCTCGATCTGCGACGTGGCGGCCGAATCGGTACCGACGAACCGCTCCTCGTCGCCGCTGCGTCCCGCGTCGAGCACCAGCGCGGCGCCGACGATGAGGACGATCCCGAGGACGAGCAGCAGGTTGATCACCACGTTCCTACGCATCGACGGCACCCTTCTCGCGGCGGAGCACTCCGAGGTCCCGCAGCTCCGGCGTCGCCACGGTCCGCAGGACGCGGAACACCAGCACACCCAGCAGGCCCTCCGCGATGGCGAGCGGAATCTGGGTGACAGCGAAGATGGACAGGAACTTGGTGACGGCTCCGAGTACGCCGCTCTGCGGATCCGGGAACGCGAGCGCGATCTGCACCGACGTCGTGCAGTACGTCGACAGGTCGGCCAGCATCATCGCGAAGAACACCGACAGCGACAGACCACCGCCCAGCCTGCCGGTGAGACGGAACGCGGCGTACCCCACCCACGGGCCGACGATCGCCATGGAGAACGCGTTGGCGCCCAGCGTCGTCAGGCCGCCGTGCGCGAGCAGCAACGCCTGGAAGAGCAACACCACCGTGCCGAGGAACGCCATGACCGGCGGCTTGAACAACACCGCCCCCAGGCCGGTTCCGGTGGGATGACTCGAGCTGCCCGTGACGGACGGCAGCTTGATGGCGGAGAGAACGAAGGTGAAGGCACCGGCAGCACCCAGCAGCAGACGGCTGCGGGGGTTCTCCCGGACCTGGACGACGACGGCGCGAGCGCCGTGAACGACGAACGGCGCCGCGGCGCACGTCCAGACTGCCGCGTGAACGGGTGGCAGAAAACCCTCGGCGATGTGCACGAGTGGAACTCCTCAGATTGCGCGTCCGATTCGAGTCTCACGTGCCGGATCGGCGATCTGACTCACGGGCGACGAGGCCCGCTCACAGTGGCGCGACCGTTCCGGATTCTCACCGGATTCCCCTCGCCAGCACGTCGCAGGTACTGACCTGCCGTGTCATGGTCGCACAGGTGTTCCGATGCCTGTCACCATCCCGGCCGGCCTGCTACCAGGTGAGCTCGTCGCGGCAGGTGGCACCGTGCACCGCGGGCTCGACCTGCACGGTGGCGTGGTCCAGGCCGTAGGCCGAGAGCACTTCCTTCCCGCGGGCCAGCATCACCGATCCGGAACCGTCCGACGTGATGTGCACCGTGGCGACGTCCATGCCGGTGGTGAGGGTCCAGACGTGCAGGTCGTGGACGTCGACGACTCCGGGCAGCGCCCGCAGATCGGCCTCGAGCGCACCGATGTCCACCGACGACGGGCTGGCCTGCGTGAGGATGCGCAACGACTGGCCGGCGAGCGAGAGTGCCCGCGGCACCACCCACAGCGAGATGGCGATACCCACGACGATGTCCGCCCACGTCCAGTCGAACGCCAGGAGCAGCACACCGGCGACGAGCACCCCGACGCTGCCCACGGTGTCCGCGAGCACCTCGAGATAGGCCCCGCGTACCGCGATGGAGTCCTTCGCGTCGGCGCGGATGAGCAGCATGACGACGATGTTGGCGACGAGTCCCGCGGCGGCCGTCAGCACCATCGCGAGGCCCGGGATGTCCGGCTGGTCCCCGATGCGGCGGATCGCCTCGACGAAGATGAAGACCGCGACCCCGAGCAGCAGTACCGCGTTGGCGACAGCGGTGAGGACCTCGGCCCGGTGCCACCCGAATGTCCGTGCAGCGGAACTCGATCCGCGCCGGGCCATCGTGAGCGCGACGAGGCCCATCGACATGCCGATGATGTCGGTGAGCATGTGCCCGGCATCGGCGAGCAGGCCCAGCGAATTGATGATCAGGCCGACGGTCAGCTCGAGGGCGAAGAACGCGACGAGCACGAACCACGCGATCCCCATGCGTCGCAGCCGCCCGGTGCCGGCCTCACCAGCCGCCGGTGTGTGCGCATGTCCGTGCCCCGCTCCCATGATCGAGACCATACATGCGAATGTGTGCATATGGTGAGTCACGCTTCCCGCGGGGCTTCCGTACTCGAGGAGGGGTTGCAGCCTCCGCGGGAACACGGAACGGCTGCGGGAACCCAGAGACCTCCGGCGTCAGCGGAACGCGATGGCCATCCCGGCCGCGAGCAGACGCCGTAGCCGTTCGGGATGACGCAGGTCGTCCCACGTCCACCGCACCACATGGCAGCCGAGCGCGCGGAGGGCGTCCTCGCGCAGCTTCTCGTCGATCACCGACTGTGCTCCGCCGCGATACTTCATCAGCCCGTCGAACTCGCCCACCAGCCGACCGTCCCAGTCGAAATCGGTGCGGGCCACGATGCGACCACGATCGTCGAGGAAGCGATGCTGCAGCCTCGGCGAGGCAATCTCGGGCCACTGCATCATCAGGGCTCGGCTCCACGATTCGCCGATGCTCTCGGTGAGAGGGCTCGCGAGGTCCACCGCGCGGCGGGCGGTGGCGATGCCGCGACGGCGCCCGAGCCGTGCGAGGCACTCCTGCAGATCCGGCGCCTCCGTGCGGAGTGCGGACTCGACAGCGCACAGCGCACGATCGAGTCCCACCGTGCACGCGATGTCGAGCGCCGTCCGCGTCGGCGTCGTGACCTGCACACCGTCGACGGTGGTGACGTCCAGCGGGGACAGCGGCACCCGGTGCTCGGCGACCCTCCTCGTCGACGCACCACCTCCTCGACCGTCGACGCTCACGTGCACCCGGTCTCGGTCGGGAGCGAGAAGGGGGAGCCGATGCAGCGCCGCCGCAGACTCGTGACTGGCGACGGCCACCGCGGTGCGTCCCGCCATGACTCCGAGCACGCGCAGGCGGTAGCGCTCGTCTGGTGATGCCGACGCCCACTCCGAGCCGGGGCCGTGGGAACCGCGGCTCACGCGGACCAGTTCGCCGCGCCTCACCAGACCGCGCAGCGCCGCATCTGTCACGTCACCGGTCGCGCGGCGGTGCAGGTCCATGGCGGTGAGTGTCGATCACGCGCGGACGGGGACACGCCTTCCTGGCGCCCGCCTGTGGAGCACCCTCGTCCTGTGTACCGGCAGCTCCCGCAGGGCTTCCGTACTCGAGGAGGGGTTGCAGCTTCCGCGGGAACATGGAACGGCAGCGGGAACCCTAGTAATCGAGCTCCGGCGGCACGGCGGGGTGGTCGACGGTCGGGGGCAGGGTCGCCAGCGCGGAGATACGCGAGAGCCCCGCCACCTGGAGCAGGTCGACGACGATGGACCGGATCTGCGCGAGCACCACCACCGCGGACAGGCCGGCGTCCTGCATGAGCTCCGCCTTCGCACCGACCGCCACGTGCCGGAGAACCCGCGCTGCCTCTGCTCGGTCGGGTTGCTCGCCGGGATCAGCGAGCATCATCTTCCGCACCACCTCGGTGGCCTGCGCGAGCTTCTCGACGAGGTCGACCAGTCGGGGGTCGAGAATTTCGTCGTCGCGCACCAGGGACAGGGAGCGCCTGGCGAGAACCCGGATGTTGCGCACCGCGTTGTCCAGCGGATCCGCCGTCGCTGCCAGCTCGGCCAGGCGCTGCTTGCTGTTCCAGTACAGCGGGGAGATGCGGCTGATCTCGCGCCCGCCCTTGAGATCGGTGCGCATCGCGTCGATGGCCGGTTGTGTGGCGCGCGCAGCCTTCAGTGCCTTGGCGATCGGTTCCGCGTCGTTGGCCAGGAGACCGTCCGCGACGAGTTGCAGTACCCGGCCCGACGTGGCGATGACGGTGGCCGCGTCCTTGCGTGCGCGGCGCACGGGGTGCGTCGGCACGACGGCGACGACGGCGAGTCCCACCAGACCGCCGATCAACGCGTCGACCATGCGGTTGAGTCCGCCGGCGTTGCCCGGCGGGATGAGCGTCGCCACCAGCACGGCCGACGATCCCGCCTGCATCGCGATGATGGCGCCGCTGTCGAGGAAGACGGCGGTCGACATCGCGAGCGCGACGACCAGGGCGATCTGCCACGGTCCGGTCCCGATGAGGGCGATGATCGCGTCACCGACACCGATACCGACCGTGACGCCGACGACGAGTTCGGCCGAGCGTCGCATCCGCGCCCCGAGGGACACACCGAGCGAGACGACGGCCGCGATCGGTGCGAAGAAGGGCGTGACGTGCCCGACGACGTCCGTCGCCACGAACCACGCGATGCCCGCGGCGAGCGCGCACTGGATGATCGGCAACCCGGAGACACTCAGTCGCCGCAACGAGGCGTCGATCCGCGCGGAGCCGCGGGTGCGCAGGCCGAGATGCGGGGCCGTGAATCGTGGGTAGCTCCCGAATCGGCCCATCAAGCTGGTGCTAGCCGACGCCGAGTTCGTCCGCGGCGCGCGGATCGCAGTCCTCGAGCAGGTCGAGGCAGCGGGCGTACTCGTCCGTCTCCCCGATCGACTGCGCGGCGCGGGCCAGGACGGCCACGCAGCGCAGGAAGCCGCGGTTGGGCTCGTGGCTGTACGGCACGGGTCCGAAGCCCTTCCAGCCGTTGCGACGCAGCTGGTCGAGCCCGCGGTGGTAGCCGGTGCGTGCGTAGGCGTACGCGGTGATGGTGCGGCCGTCGGACAGGGCGGCCTCGGCGAGGTAGGCCCACGCGATCGACGCGGTGGGGTGCGCCGCGGCCACCTCCTCGGGGGCCGTGTGGTTCAGCAGAGCGGACTCGGCCTCGTCGTCGCCGGGCAGCAGGGTGGGCTGGGGACCGAGGAGATCACCGAAGGAAGTCATGACGACAGTCTCCCACGGAGCGCGCGGGAGACGTCGGGCGCTGGATAAGGTGCACGCGTGTCCCCGGATAACTCGCGCCCCGCCGCACCGCGCCGCATCGAACCCAGCGCCGCACCGAAGAAGGTGTCGACACGCTCCGGTGGACGGCGGCGCGGACCGTGGATCGCGGCGGCCCTCGTGGCCCTGCTGGCGATCGCGGGTGTCGTGGCGTTCGCACTGCTGCGGGGCGGCACGAGCGTCACGGGTCCGAGCGACGACGAGAAGATCCGCACCTCGATCGACACCTTCACCACGGCGTTGCGTGACGGCGACCTGACCGCTCTGCGCGGCGTCACGTGCGGCGCGCTGGCGTCCTTCTACGGCGGCATCTCCGAGGCCGACTTCGCCGCGACGCACGACGCCGCCGTCGCATCCGGAACGGTGCCGGTGGTACAGAGCGTCGACACCATTCAGATCACCGAAGCGGAACCGCCGGATCAGACGACGGCGATCGCACAGGTCACCGCGCGCACCGAGGGCGCGGAGCCCTCGGCGCGCACGTTCGACCTCGCGCTGGACGGCGAGACCTGGAAGGTCTGCGCCTGACCGCGCTCGTGCGCCTCTTGCGCATCCGGGGATGCGCAAGAGGCGCACGGGCGTCAGCCCGCTGACACACTCCGACCGGCGGACTTCAGGTCGTTGCACGCCTCGACGACGCGCGCCGTCATACCGGCCTCGGCCTTCTTGAGGTAGCTGCGCGGGTCGTAGGCCTTCTTGTTACCCACCTCGCCGTCGACCTTCAGCACGCCGTCGTAGTTGCTGAAGAAGTGGCCGGCGATGGGCCGACTGAACGCGTACTGGGTGTCGGTGTCGACGTTCATCTTCACGACGCCGTACTCGAGGGCCTCCTCGATCTCACTCTTGGCCGAGCCCGAGCCGCCGTGGAAGACGAAGTCGAAGGGCTTGGAGCCGGCAGCGAGTCCGAGCTTCTCGGTGGCGACGCGCTGGCCGTCCGCGAGCACCGACGGCTTGAGCTTGACGTTGCCCGGCTTGTAGACGCCGTGGACGTTGCCGAACGTCGCGGCCAACAGGTAGCGCGATCCGGCATCGCCGGCACCGAGCGCCTCGACCGTCTTCAGGAAGTCCTCGTTCGAGGTGTACAGCTTGTCGTTGATCTCCGCCTCGACGCCGTCCTCCTCGCCGCCGACCACGCCGATCTCGATCTCCAGGATGATGCGCGCCGCGGCGGCCCGGGCCAGCAGATCCTTGGCGATCTCGAGGTTCTCGTCGATCGGCACCGCGGAGCCGTCCCACATGTGCGACTGGAAGAGGGGGTTCTTCCCGGCGTCGACGCGCTCCTGCGACACCGCGAGGAGCGGACGCACGTAGGTGTCCAGCTTGTCCTTGGGGCAATGGTCGGTGTGCAGCGCGATGGTGACGTCGTACTTCGCGGCGACGACGTGGGCGAACTCGGCGAGCGCGACGGCGCCGGTGACCATGTCCTTCACACCGAGGCCGGACGCGAACTCCGCGCCACCGGTGGAAAACTGGATGATGCCGTCGCTGCCCGCGTCGGCGAAGCCCTTGATGGCCGCGTTGACGGACTCGGATCCCACGCAGTTGATGGCGGGAAAAGCGAACTTGTGTTCCTTGGCGCGGCCGAGCATCTCGGCGTACACCTCGGGAGTTGCGATCGGCACGAAGAAACCTCCACGGTGAGCGAACGGGGCACCCGATCAGGTGCGGTCACTAGCAGTATGTCAACCGAGGTGACGCCGGTCGCGCCCTGCCCGATCTACTCGCCGGTAGTTGCTGAGAGTTGCTCGTGAGTTGTACTACCCGCCACTCGGCGTGCGGGTATCGGCTGCTCTCGCCGGTACTGTGGGCGCTTGTGACTACCGTGGCCGCCTCCGTGACCGACCTCGCCCTGCTGCCGGGGTTCCTCGATCCCGTCAACCTGCTGAACTCGTTCGGCACCTGGGTCCTGGTCGGTCTGCTGCTGGTGGTGTTCATCGAGTCGGGCCTGCTGTTCCCGCTGCTCCCAGGCGATTCGCTGCTGTTCACGGCCGGTCTGATCGCCGCGTCTAAGAGCGCGGAGATCGAGCCGTTCGCGCCGCTGTGGGTGCTGTTGGTGACCATTCCGATCGCCGCGGTGCTGGGTGATCAGGCGGGATATCTGATCGGCAAGAAGGCCGGCACGGGCCTGTTCACGGACGACGCCCGCTTCCTCAAGAAGCGCTACATCGACGAGTCGCACGCGTTCTTCGAGAAGCACGGTCCCATCACCATCTTCCTGGCGCGCTTCGTGCCCATCGTGCGTACGTTCGCGCCGGTCGTGGCCGGCGCCTCGGGCATGCGCTACCGCACATTCATCACCTACAACGTCGTCGGCGGCATCGTCTGGGGCTCGGGCGTCACGCTGCTCGGCTACCTGCTGGGCCAGATCGCCGTCATCCGCGACAACGTCGACATCATCTTCCTGCTCATCGTCGCCGTCTCCGTCCTGCCCATCGCCTGGGAGGTCGGCAAGCGGATCGTCTCCTCGCGCCGCACCCCGCTCGGTGAGGCCGTCGACGCGTTCGACGGCAAGATCGACGGCAAGATCGAGCCGTCCAAGTGGTCCGAGCCGGCCCAGAGGTCGGACACTGCTCAGCGGTCGGAACCAGCTCAGTGGTCCGAGCCCGTCCAGCGCACCGAGCCCGCTCCGCGCGACTCGTCCTCGTAGATCGGTCCCCCGTTCATGCTTCTCGCCGGTAGCACCGTGCTCGCCGAAGGCGGCGCGATGGGATTCCTCGAATCGGCCGGGCCCACCCTGGTCTGGCTCATCGTGGTGTCCTTCGTGTTCCTCGAGTGCGCCGTCATCGTGGGCCTCTTCCTTCCCGGCGACTCGCTGCTGATCACCGCCGGCATCGGACTGGCCGCCCACGCCTCGGGCACCTCGCACGTGTGGGCGCTGTCCGCGGGCGCGTTCCTGGCCGCCATCGCCGGTAATCAGGTGGGGTACATGATCGGTAAACGCACCGGTCATCGCCTCGTGGCGCGCAAGAACGGCAAGTACGTCAACACCGCGAATCTGGAGAAGGTCAACCGACTTCTCGAGAAGCACGGCTTCTGGGCGGTGCTCGTCGCGCGCTGGATCCCGTGGGTGCGGACCCTGTGCCCGATGGTCGCCGGTGCCGGTGGGATGAACCACCGCCGCTACACCATCGCCAGCACGCTGGGTGCGCTCATCTGGGCACCCGTGCTGCTGCTGATCGGCTTCTACTTCGGAGCGGTGCTCGACAAGGTGTCGTGGCTGTTCCCCACCGTGCTCACGCTGATGATCGTCTCGATCGTGGTCGGCACCATCTTCGGTCTGTACCAGTACCGCAAGGAGATGAAGAAGCCGGTGGAGACCACCGAAGTGCACGATCTCTGACGGCTGACGTTCAGCCGAGGCTGTGCGCCGCCTCCATCAACATCCAGCCGCCGAGCTGGACGGAGAAGTCGCGCTCCGGCACGGACGACGACGTGACGGTGCCGGCGCTGAACCGGGCGATCGACGCACCGAACGAGGGCAGCTTGGCGATGGCGGACCAGTCGCTCCCGAACAGCGGCAGGCCCTCGATGGACAGGCAGTTGTCCCACGCGGCCTCCGCCGACGCCAGGACGATGTCGGCGGCGACCGAGCGCGCCTCGTGGTCCTCGTCGTCGTCTCCGGGCAACGACGTCGCCACCAGTGCGAGGTACCGGGCGAGGATCCCGTTGAACAGGCCGCCGTCCCCTCCCCCGCCGCCGATGATCACGCCGTCCTTCGTGAGGTGCTGCTGCACGGCGGCGACGAGTCGATGCACGCGCTCGCGGTGCTTGTCGTCACCGAGGCTGATCGCGAGTTCGGTCTCGGCGCCGAGCACGACGCCCTGGCAGTAGGAGTAGATCGGCGTCTCGACGCGGCCGTCGGCGTGGATGCCGTCGAGCACGAGATGGGTCGTCGGATCGACGAGAGTCGCGTCGATCCAGTCGGCCATGGCCTGGGCGCGCCACAGCTTGCCGGTCCGTGCGAGCAGCACCGCCGCCGGGCCGTTGGCCGGCACGTTGAAGAAGTCGCTCTTCCTGGACCAGCGGATACCGCCCCCGTGCGCCGGATCCCAGGCGTCGAACAGCTCCGACTCCAGGGCCGCGATCGCGGTGCGATTGTCGACGAGGTGCAGACGTTGCGCTCGCTCGAGGGACAGCCCCAGCCACGCCATGTCGTCGTAGTACGAGTTGGTCCAGCCGGTGAGGTTGCGCAGCCGGTGGGTGCGCGCGATCCGGGCCAGCCGTCGTCGGCGGCGCGCCGACGGCGCCCGCTCCTCGGCGTCGACCACACAGTCGATGAGGTGCGCCTGCCACCAGTAGTGCCAGCGGAAGAACAACCGCTCCCGTCGGACCGGCGGCCACGCCACGACACCCAGAGCCGTCCCCGGCAGTCCCCACAGACGGCGGACGTGGCGAGAGAAGACGGCCTCCTCGGCGGCGTCCGCCCTGGAGGACCACGTGTCGTGCATGATTCGATCCTGCCAGTACCCCTCGGCTCGGGAGCCGTCGGGCACGGTCACCAGGCCAGGTCGGGATCCGCGTGCTGCCGGATCCAGGCGTGCATCGTGATCCCGGCTGCGACACCGGCATTGATACTGCGGGTGGAGCCGAACTGCGCGATGGACACCGTCATCGACGCGGCGGCGCGCGCGTCGTCGGTCACGCCCGGGCCCTCCTGACCGAAGAGCAGCAGCGCATTCCGCGGGAGAACGGCAGTCTCGAGCGGGACGGACCCGGGCACGTTGTCGACGGCGACGACGGTCAGACCGGCCTCGGCGGCGTAGGCCATCAGTCCGCCGACGTCGGCGTGGTGCTCGATGTGTTGGTAGCGGTCGGTGACCATCGCACCGCGACGGTTCCAACGCCGACGCCCGACGATGTGCACCGCGGCGGCGCCGAACGCGTTGGCCGTGCGGACGACCGTCCCGATGTTGGCGTCGTGCGCGAAGTTCTCGATGGCCACGTGCATCGGATGCCGGCGCGTGTCCAGGTCCGCGACGATGGCCTCGCGCGTCCAGTACCGGTACGCGTCGACGACGTTGCGCCGATCCCCCTCGTCGAGGAGTTCCGGGTCGTAGCGGGGATCGGTGGGCCGAGGCCCGTCACGCTCGACGTCCCAGGCGGGTACGCCGCGCGGGTGCTCACCCCACTCGGTGGCACCCGCCTCGTCGCTGCGGTCGTTCTCGGTCAACTCAGGAATGCGACAGACGGCGGTTGACCTCGCGGGTCAGCCAGACCGGGGAGAACCGCGAGCCCATGGACAGCGCCTTGGACGGGAGCCCCACCGGGAAGTGCACCTTGTGGTAGATCCGCTTGGCGGGCTGCGTCGACTTGAAGATCGCGTCGGCGACGTCCTGCGCGGTCAACTTGATGCCCAGCGAACCGGTGGTACCGGTCTGGATCCCCTTGGTCATGGCGGTCTGCACGAAGAGCGGCCACATGGCCTTCACGGCGATGTCGTGCTTGTGCCACTCGAGGTCGAGCGCCTCGGTGAGCCCGCGCACCGCGAACTTGGTCGCGCCGTACGTGGCGAGCTCGGGCTGGCCGTAGATGGCGGAGGCGGAGCACAGGTTCACCACCTGGGCGCCGCGCGTCTTCTTCAGGTACGGGAACGCTTCGAGAAGACCGTTGAGCACGCCGCCGACGTTGATGTCGAACTGCTTGCGGTGCGTCTCGATGGCCTGCTCGGCGAACTGGCCCGCGATGAGGATGCCCGCGTTGTTGATGAGCACGTCGAGTCGCCCGCCCGCCGCCTCGTCGAACTCCTTCAGTCGCTCGGTGAACTGTGCGGTGTCGGTGACGTCGAGGATTCCCGTCGTCGACGTCGAGCCCTTCGCCGCGATCTCCTTCGCGAGAGAGGCCAGTCCCGTCTCGTCGATGTCGTACGCACCGACGTGGTACCCGGCGGCGGCGAACGTGAGTGCGGTGGCCCGCCCGATGCCGGCTGCTGCGCCGGTGATGAAGACAGTAGGTTGAGACATGTCTGAAGAGTAAAGGGTCGGGCTGAGCTGCAACAGAGCGGTGAGCCGAAAACTTACCGCCGAGTAGCTTCCGGCGTCCTCGGAGGCGCTCACGGGAGGGATCCGAGTCGATGGACCACGAGAGAGTGGGTCGGGCGGTGGCCGTGGTCACCGCCATCTACGTCGTCGTGCTGGCGGTCTGGGCGCTCGTGCTGCTCCCCAAGGCCCCGGACGGCACCGTTCCGTATCAGATCGCTGCCCTGGTCGCGGGCTTCGGCGCGGCACTGGGACTCGCGATGATGGCTGCCGGGCGCCCCACCGCCGACGAACGCCGCATGCGCGACCACGGGCTCGAGGGGTGGACCGTCGTCGACGAGGTACGGGAGGTCGGAGCCGAGACGGAGGTCGACCTCACGATCACCGTGCCCGGGACGGGGTCCTACCCGGGCACTGTCCGACGCACGGGGTCCGTTCGGTACGAGGTCGGCGCGACCGTTCCCGTCGTCGTCGATCCCGACGACCGGACGCGGATCCGGTTGTGACACCGACCGACTCGACCCGGCACCACACCGTTCTCGACACCCCGGTGGGTCCTCTCACCGTCGTGCGCACCGGGACGGCGCTGTCGGGCGTCTACTTTCCCGGTCACCGTCCGGCACCGGCTCCCGGCCGGATCGGCACCGCCCGGGCGGACGGGTTCGACGAGATCCGCGATCAGTTGGCGGAGTACTTCGGCGGCCGGCGGCGCCGCTTCGATCTCGAGCTGGCCCCGGTGGGCACCGAATTCCAGAACGAGGTGTGGGCCGCGCTCCGCACGATCCCCTACGGCGAGACGTGGACGTACTCCGCTCTGGCAGTCGCCGTCGGCCGGCCCACCTCGGTGCGAGCGGTGGCGTCGGCCAACGCCCGGAACCCGTTGTCGATCGTCGTGCCGTGCCACCGCGTCATCGGAATGTCCGGCAGCCTCACGGGTTTCGCCGGCGGCGTCGAGCGCAAACGCCTGCTGCTCGATCTCGAGTCGGGAACCCCGACACTGTTCCCGTGAGGGAGTCGACGAGCGCGTACTGAGCGCCGATGTAGGTCGCGAGCACCGCGACCTCGAGGACGTCGCGCAGGCGCGCGTCGGCCGTGGTCCGCCGCACGAGCACCATGCCGTCGGAGACGGTGAACAGCGTCGATCCGACGACGGCACGGGTGTCGCCGTCCGCACCGAGAACGGACATGGCACCGAGGGCGACGCCGTAGGCCATGGAGATCGGTGCAATGGTCGGGGCGCGTCTCGTGGCCAGCACGGCGCCGCCCGCCCATCCCGCCGCTCGAAGCAGAGCATGGTGCGGCCGCGCGCGAGAACCGTTGCGATGCAACAGTACCGACCAGCACCCCTGCATGACGGCGAACGACGACGCCCCCGCGGTGAACCGGCGATCGTCGTCCGGATCGATCATCGCGACGTCGCCGAGCGTCGCCGCCGAGAGCCCCGCAGCCAGCAGTGGCGAGCGGTGGGCGCCGGATCGCACCGCGAGAATCGGCATGAGGAGCGGCTTGCACACCGTCTGCACGACGGGTCGGTGCGTGGCGGCACCGACGATGGTGCCCGCCGCAGCGACGGCGTAGGCCAGGGCCGTGGCCCTGCGGACCAGCGTGGCGGACGACCCGGACGGCATGCGGACACCGTAACCGACCCCACACTGGATTTCGATAGTTAGCTTATGTAACGTTAAGGGAGTGCAGACCACGGCGATGCGAACCGACGAACTGCGGACACTGCTGTCCGAACTGGTCACCACGACCTCGCGCTTCACCCGGCTCGCGGCCTCGGTCGCGCCCGCGGAGCATCCCCGTACGTGGTCGCGCGCGCTCTCCCTGCTCGACGAGTACGGCGCGATCCGGATCAGCGAGTTCGCCCGCCTCGACCGATGCTCGCAACCCTCGGCGACAGCCCTGCTGCGCACGCTCCACGAGAACGGTCTCGTCGACCGCATGACGGATCCGACCGACTCCCGCGCCGTGGTCGTGTCGATCTCGGACCGCGGACGCACCTGGCTCGCCGACTCGCGTCGCGCCATCGGCGACGGACTGCTCCGCCACCTGGGCGAGCCCGATCCCGACCAACTCCGACGCATCGTCGAGGGCCTCGACGACCTGCGCTCGGTACTCAAGAACACAGCACGAAAGGAACACCCGTGACGACGATCGAGGAGAAGAAGGACGCGTCCCAGCCGAGCCTTCTGCAGCAACCGAAGGCCGTGTGGGCAGTGGCGTTCGCCAGTGTCATCGCCTTCATGGGGATCGGCCTCGTCGATCCCATTCTCAAGCCCATCGGCGAACAGTTGAACGCGACACCGTCGCAGGTGTCTCTCCTGTTCACGTCCTACATGCTGGTGACGGGCGTGGCGATGCTCGTCACGGGCGTCGTCTCGTCGCGCTTCGGCCCGAAGAAGACACTGCTGGCCGGTCTCGCGATCATCATCGTGTTCGCCGCGCTCGCAGGCTCGTCGAGCACCATCACCCAGATCGTCGGATTCCGCGCCGGCTGGGGACTGGGCAACGCACTCTTCATCGCGACCGCCCTGGCGACGATCGTCGGCGCCGCGAGCGGTGGCGTCGCGCGGGCCATCATCCTGTACGAGGCCGCACTGGGCATCGGCATCGCCACCGGCCCACTGGTCGGCGGCGTCCTGGGCAGCATCAGCTGGCGGGGCCCGTTCTTCGGCGTCGCCGTCCTGATGGCCGTGGCCGTCGTGCTGCTCGTCGTCATGCTGCCGGAGGGCGAGAAGCCCACGCACCGAACCTCTCTCGCGGACCCCTTCCGCGCACTGCGGCACCGCGGGCTGCTCACGGTCGGCATCACGGCACTGCTGTACAACTACGGATTCTTCACCCTGCTCGCCTACACGCCGTTCCCGCTCGACCTCGGCACCTACGCGATCGGCTTCATCTTCTTCGGCTGGGGACTCGCGCTCGCGGTGGCCTCGGTGTTCCTCGCACCGCGCCTGCAGCGCCGGTTCGGGACGCTGAACATGATGATGCTCGCGCTGCTCCTCTTCGCCGCCGACCTCGCCGCGATGGCTCTGTTCACGGAGAGCAAGCCGGTTCTGATCGTGTGCGTCGTCCTTGCCGGACTGTTCCTCGGCGTCAACAACACCCTCATCACCGAGACCGTCATGATCTCGGCGCCGGTCGAACGGTCCACCGCCTCGGCGGCCTACAGCTTCGTGCGGTTCGCCGGCGGCGCTGCCGCCCCGTACCTCGCCGGCAAGCTCGGTGAATCCAATGTGCACGTGCCGTTCTGGGTGGGCGCCGCCTGCACCTTCCTGGCCATCGGCGTCCTGGCGACCGGCCGGAAGGTCCTCGCACACGTCGACGACCACGACCCGGCACCGCACAGCGTCGACGAGGCGACAGCGCTCACCGTCGGCGACTGACCAGGGAAAACCGAATCACACCAGTCACATTCACCGCATGAACACCATCTGCACCAAAGGTCACACTTCGATGACGAAGTAACTCTGAAGTAAAGGTCTAGGCGGACCGGAAGGTACGTTCTGTTCGGTCGGGGGACGCGTACACCATTCTTCACCGCTTCTCGGATACGGCAGGAATGCCGTCTTCGGTATCGAAAGGCCATTCATGTCGGACAAGTCCATCACCCGTGCCCGCAGGACGCGGCTCGCTGCAGCAGGCGCCGTGCTCGCCGTGTCGCTGGCTGTCGCCGCACCCGCCGTGGCCGTCGCCCAGCAGGATCCGCCGGACAGCTCGGAGAGCAGCGAGTCCTCCTCGAGTACCACCACCGAGGCTCCCGCCACGTCGAGCACCGAGCAGGCTCCCTCGGCGACGGATGCGCCGCCGGTCACCACCGTGCCCACCACCGCTCCCCCGGCCCGGCCGCTGCCGCAGGTCACCGGTTCCGTCGTGGTCGACGACGAGGGCAACTCCTCCATCAAGGTCGACATCGACGCGAAGCTGACCGAGGACGAGAAGAAGGCACTGCAGGTGGCCAAGGACGCCACCAAGGCCGCCGTCGACGCCATCAAAAAGGCGCAGGCATTCCTCGACGACGCCATCGCCGCAGCGCAGGGCGGCGACGCCGCTGCCGAGGCCGAGGTCGACGAAGCGAAGGCCGAGCTCGAGGCATCCAAGGCCGAGGAATCGGCGTCGGTCGCCGAGCAGGAGAGCATCGTCGCCGCCGGTGTCGCCGCCAAGGCGCAGGAAGAGGCGGACGCCGCCAAGGCTGCAGCGGACGAGGAGAAGAGCAAGGCGGACGCCGCTCAGGCCGAGGCCGACGCTGCGAAGGACAAGGCCGACGAGCTCGAGGGCGACGCTGCCGCGGATCCGACCGAGGCAGAGTCCGCGCGTGCGGACGCCGATGCGAAGGCCGAGGCCGCAGCCGCCGCGCGCACCGCCGCGGAGGAGGCCACGAAGGCTGCCGAGGAGTCGCTGAAGGCCGTCGGTGACGCGTTCGCGACGCTCGACGCCGCCAAGGTCACCACGGCGATCCAGGCCGCGTACGCGAAGGCGTCGACGCTCTTCGCCGCTGTCGTCAAGGCAGCGACGACGCAGGTGGCCGCCACGGTCGCCGAGGAGAACGCGAAGCGGCTCGAAGCAGCCGGTGACGCCGAGGCGGCAGCAGCAGCCGAGGCCGCCGCAGCAGCGAAGGCCGAGGCCGAGGCAGCTGCGAAGGATGCCGCGGACAAGAAGGCCGCCGACGAGGCTGCCGCGGAGAACGCCGCCAAGGAGACCGTCACGGTCGAGGTCGGCGACGAGAAGAAGGAGGACGTCGAGGTCGCGACCATCGACTCCACCACGGTCGAGGTCACCGCCTCCGGAATCCGTCTCATCGGCTTCTACGTCGACGGCCCGACGCGCACGTTCAAGGTGGTCGACTACTTCACCGACGACGAGGAGGGCAACGTCATCGTCGCCGGCGAACTGCCGGAGATCGGTCTCGTGTCGTCCGAGTCGAGCCTCGCGGGGTCGGATCAGGCGAGTGCCTCGAACGACGAGGGCGGACTGCCCGTCGCCGCGATCGGCACCGGCGTGGCCGTCGTCGCCGTCGCGGGTGTCGGTGCGTTCGCACTCTCGCGTCGCAAGGGCACTCGCTCCTGACGACCGAGCGCGTGGGTGCGGGGGCTCTCTCGGCCCCGCACCCACGCGCTCTCGGCGTTTTGGGATGATGAAGACATGCCGACACTCGCCTACGTCATCGCCGGATCCGAAGCCACGGGAGGCGCCGGCCTGCAGGCCGACCTCAAGACGTTCGAGCGGCTCGGGGTCTACGGCGTCGGCACCATCACCTGCATCGTCTCGTTCGATCCGAAGGCCGGGTGGGGCCACCGTTTCGTCCCCATCGCGGGACCGGTGATCGCCGACCAGATCCAGGCGGCGACGGCTGCCCACTCACTGGACGTCGTGAAGATCGGCATGCTCGGCACACCCGAGACCGTTGCCACCGTCGCCGAGTCGCTCCGTCAGCAGCCGTGGCGACACGTCGTCGTGGATCCCGTCCTCATCTGCAAGGGCCAGGAGCCGGGCGCGGCGCTGGACACGGACAACGCCCTGCGCGCCGAGATCCTCCCGCTCGCGACCGTCGTCACGCCCAATCTCTTCGAGGCGCAGACCTTGTCGGGAATGGACTCGATCGAGTCCGTCGACGATCTGTCGGAGGCCGCCCGCCGCATCGCGGACCTCGGACCGCGCTACGTGGTGGTCAAGGGCGGCGCGGGTCTGCCCGGCGACGAGGCCGTCGACGTCCTGTTCGACGGTACCGACGTCTCGGTGTTCCGTGCGCCGAAGATCGGCGAGGAGCGCGTCTCCGGAGCCGGCTGCATCTTCGCCGCCGCCATCACCGCCGAGCTGGCGAAGGGTTCCTCGGTCCAGGACGCGGTGGCCACGGCCAAGGACTTCGCGCACGCCGGCATCGTCGGCCGCGTGACGACGAACGCGCCCTTCACCGCCGTCGGCTGGCAGTAGAGCTCAGAGGTTCAGGTCGCCCAGACCGAGGAGGGACCGGTACTCGAGACCCTCGGCCGCGATGACCGCGTCGGCGCCGGTGGCGCGGTCCACCACCGTAGCGACGCCCACCACGACGGCACCGGCGTCACGCAGAGCCGCGACGGCCGTGAGCGGGGAGTTGCCGGTGGTGGTGGTGTCCTCGACGACCAGGACCCGTTTGCCCACGATGTCCGGGCCCTCGATCTGGCGCTGCATGCCGTGGGCCTTGGCCGCCTTGCGGACGACGAACGCGTCGATGGGACGGCCCGGCGCGTGCATCACCGCCAACGCGACGGGGTCGGCACCCATGGTGAGTCCGCCCACGGCGTCGAAATCCCAGTCCGACACCAGTTCTCGCATGAGCTGCCCGATGAGCGCACCGGCGCGGTGGTGCAGTGTCGCACGGCGGAGGTCGACGTAGTAGTCGGCTTCCGTGCCCGACGACAGCGTCACCTTCCCGTGCACGACGGCCAACTCGCGGACCAGTTCTGCCAGTTCGGACTTCTCGGTAGCTGCCACGAGCAGTGAATCTATCGGGTGCGCTCAGGCGGCGTGCTGCGGCGCCCGCAACCATGCCGTGTCGGCGTCCGCGGTCTCGGCGAACACCTCGGGCGCCCGGACGCCCAACAGCCGGACGACGGGTCCGGACAACGGCGAGTCGGCGAGCGAGGCCAATGACGAGGCCT
Organism: Rhodococcus sp. BP-316; assembly: GCF_019836105.1. Classification (NCBI taxonomy): domain Bacteria; kingdom Bacillati; phylum Actinomycetota; class Actinomycetes; order Mycobacteriales; family Nocardiaceae; genus Rhodococcus; species Rhodococcus sp. BP-316. The sequence continues at coordinate 102,579 of NZ_JABUEE010000006.1, forward strand.
GCGTGTTGTACACGCGGACGGCCCCGGCGACGCGATGCTCGATGCGATCGAGTTCCGTTGCGGGCGAGCTGAAGTCCCACCCGAGAGGCCCACTGGCCCGACCGTCGAAGAGCACCTCGTGCAGCGCGACCGACAGCGCGTTCTCGGCGCCGGCCCGGGCGCCGAGCTCGGCGCGCCGATCCCGCATCATGGCCGACAGCGACCGCGCTCCGACGAGTTGGTTCACGGCGGCGCGGTCGAGATCGGCGTCGACGGCAGCGCGCACGAGATCGGGGATCACGGCCCGTCGTCGATCGAGCTCGATTTCGAGCAGGTTCAGTCCGGCAGCGACGGAGTCGGCCGACCGACGTGTCCGCCGGACGACCGACACGATCCAGCCGATACCGATGATCATCACGAACGCCACCAGGGCCACAACAGTCACACCAGAAACATAGCGCCGTCGAGTGTGAACGTCGACCCGAGGTCGAGGGTTCGCCCCGGCCGCTGGAGCCTACGTGCGACCGCGCGCGCTGCCGACCAGGGAGACCACGCGGCGAGCGATGGTACGGGGCACCAGACGCGATACCGAAGTCAGTGACTTGTACTGAAGCCCAGGCACACTCAGCACGGTGTTCTTCTCCAGGTCGGCGAGCGAGGCGTCGACGACCTGGTCCACGGAGAGGTACATGAACGACGGAATCGACGACATCTCGATGCCGGCGCGCTCGTGGAACTCGGTCCGCACGAAGCCCGGGCACAGAGCCTGGATACGGACGCCGGTGCCGGCGAGACCGCCCGCGAGACCCTCGCTGAACGAGACGACGTACGCCTTCGATGCGGAGTACGTGGAACCGCGACCCGACATCAGGCCGGCGACGCTCGCCACGTTGATCACCGAGCCCTTCGCACCCGCGATCATCGACGGCAGCGCCGCGCGGGTGAACTGCATGACGGCGGTGACGTTGACGTCGAGCTGCGACTGCAGCAGCGCGGGATCCGCCGTCCAGAACTCGCCGGACGTGCCGAAGCCCGCGTTGTTGATCAGGACCTGCACGCCCTCCTGCAGTCGGGCGACCACGGCAGCGCGGCCCTCCTCGGTCGCGAGGTCCGCGCCCAGGATCTCCGACGAGGTGCCGTACGACGCGCGTAGCTCGCCGGCCAGTGCCTCGAGCCTGACGGTGTCGCGGGCGACCAGGACGAGGTCGTGGTCACTGGCGGCGAGACGGCGGGCGAACCCGCCGCCGATGCCGGACGTCGGACCGGTGACGAGGGCGATGGGCCGCGGTGTTGGAGTCGACATGCGCACGAGACTAACGGGTGAGGTTCCTCACGGCAGCACGTGGCTGATGAAACGATCAGTCGTCGCGTCCGGGTGCTGCGCGGCGTCGCGAGGGCGGCAACACGTGCAGAAGGCCGGACAGGCGCGTGACGGCGTCGATCGCGGCGTCCCAGTCGCGTCCCGAACTGCCCACCGGAACGGTGCCCAGCGTCCACGGACCCTCGCTCCACAGCAGCTGCACCACATCGGGCACCGAGTGCGTGAAGGCGACCATGCGCTGGTCACAGACTCGCCGTGCCACGTCGAGGTCGGTCGCGAAGATGATGCGCGGACCCAGCGAGCCGAGGAGCTGCATGTCGGCCTCCTTCGGCGGCGGCGTCGTGCGGGACCGCAGATCGAGGTCGACGTCGGATCCCACCTCGCGGCGCACCGCCACGACGGTCGCGGCGTCCTCGAGGTCGAACAGGACGAACTCCTCGCCGCGTCGCACACCCTCGACCACGTCGACGGCACCGAGGAACTCCTGGTTCGCCATGGCCGCGCGCGAGAAGGTCGACGGCAGGTCGGGATCGGCGGGAACGTAGTGGTAGCCCTGCGCTTTCGCCCAGATCTGACGCACCCGGCCCTGCTGTCCGCGGCGGGCGCGATCGATGTACAGCAGTGCCACCGCACCGAGGAGTGCGATCAGAGCAAGGCCGAACCACATCGCTGTCATCGCTCTCCACTGTACTTTTCCCGGGGCACGGCGCCGTCGTCGGCCCATCGTGTCATTACCCGCCGGTATACCCATGGGTAGCGCATCGCCACAGGTCAGTGACCGATCACGACCCTTTCGGGCGTTGGTGAGATGTACTCGCCAGTACGCTCGTGGACCGTCACACTGGCTCGGAAGACACTTTCCCTTCGAGACGGCGGAGCGCATGTTCACACGCATAGCAGTAGTCAACCGAGGCGAAGCAGCTGTTCGCCTCATCCGAGCGGTACGCGAGCTGAACAACGAATCGCGGTCCGCCGAGCCTCTGCGCGTCATCGCTCTGCACACCGACGCCGAGCGGAAGGCGATGTTCGTCCGCCAGGCCGACGAGGCCGTCACGCTCCGCAAGACGGGCGTGCAGAACCCGTACCTCGACTACGTCGAGCTCGAGCGCGCACTCGTCGAGGCCCGCGCCGACGCCGTGTGGGTCGGCTGGGGCTTCGTCGCCGAGGACCCGACCTTCGCCGACATCTGCGCTCGCCTGGGCATCACGTTCATCGGTCCGTCCGCTGCCTCGATGCGCCTGCTCGGCGACAAGGTCGAGGCCAAGATCCTCGCCGAGAAGGTGGGCGTCCCGGTCGCGCCGTGGAGCGGTGGTCCCGTCGAGACCCGCGCCGATGCACGTCGGCACGCCGCCGCCATCGGTTATCCCCTGATCATCAAGGCGCGCAGCGGCGGTGGCGGTCGCGGTATCCGCAAGGTCTTCGCCGAGGACGAGCTCGAGCTCGCACTCGAGCGCACCCAGGGTGAGGCCGAACGATCGTTCGGCGACCCGGTCGTCTTCCTCGAGCGGCTCGTCACCGAGGCGCGCCACGTCGAGGTCCAGGTCATCGCCGACACCCACGGCAACGTGTGGGCACCCGGCGTCCGCGACTGCTCGATCCAGCGTCGCAACCAGAAGGTCATCGAGGAGTCCAGTTCGGCCGTTCTGACCCGGGAGCAGGCCGACGAGCTGCGCGCCGCCTCCGCGGAGCTGGTCCGCGCCGCCGGGTATCACGGCGCCGGCACGGTGGAGTACCTCTACCAGCCCGAGCAGAAGATCTTCACGTTCCTCGAGGTCAACACGCGCCTGCAGGTCGAGCACCCCATCACCGAGGTGACGACGGGCCTCGATTTGGTCAAGCTGCAGATCCTCGTCGCGGGCGGCCACGTGCTCGAGGGCGACTGCCCGACCGAGTTCGGTCACGCCGTCGAGGCACGACTCAACGCCGAGGACGCCGACAACGGTTTCGCACCGGCGCCCGGCACCGTCCGGTTGCTGAAGTTCCCGCTCGGATCGGGCCTGCGCGTCGACACGGGCATCGCCCAGGGCGACGTCATCCCGCCCGACTACGACTCCATGGTCGCGAAGGTGATCGCCTGGGGCCGTGACCGTTCCGAGGCCCTCGCCCGGCTGCGCACGGCGCTTCGCGAGACCACAGTCGTCATCGACGGCGGCACCACCACGAAGTCGTTCCTGCTCGACCTGCTCGACCGCGAGGAGCTCATCGACGCCACTGCCGACACCGGCTGGCTCGACCGCACCGGCGCGGGCACCGCGGAGGGCCCCACCCGCGTCGCCGACGTCGCACTGATCGCCGCGGCCGTCGACGCCTACGACGCGGACGAGGCCCGTGAGCGCGCCAAGTTCCTGCTGTCCGCCCGCGGCGGCCGTCCCCGCGCCAGCCACGACATCGGCCGCACGGTCGAGCTCAACTACCAGGGCCAGGGCTACCGCCTGACCGTCGGCCAGGTGGGACCGCACCGCTACCTGGTCGCGGTCGACGACCACGAGATCACCATCGACATCGAGCGGCTCGGCACCTTCGAGCGTCGCGCCGAGATCGACGGCACCCGCTACTCCGTCGTCACCGTGCCCGGCCCCGCCGGGTATCTCGTCGAGGTCGACGGCGTGAGCCACCAGATCAGCCAGGACGAGGCCGGCCTGGTGCGCGCACCTGCCCCCGCCGTCGTCGTCGCCGTGCCGGTCGCCGTGGGTGACGAGGTCGAGGCGGGACAGACGCTCGTGGTCCTCGAGGCCATGAAGATGGAGACCGCGGTGCGCGCCGCCTCTGCCGGTCGGGTGAGCGAGGTGCTCGCCGTCGTCAACGCACAGGTCGACAACGGCGCGGCGTTGCTGCGCGTCGACCCGATCGGTGAGACGGCCGCCGCCTCCACCACCGCCCGGGTCGAGTTCCGCTCGCCGTGCGGCGACGCCGACCGCGACGACCGCATCGACGCACTGGCCCGTCTCGACGAACTGCGGGCTCTCCTCAGCGGATTCGACGTCAGCGCGTCCCGTGCGCTCGCCACCATCGCCGAGTACGACGCTCTGCGCGGGGCACTCCCGCGCAAGGACGGCGAGCTGGTCCGCGCCGAGCTGGACCTGCTCACCACCTTCGCCGACATGTGCGAGCTGACGCGTAACCGTCCGACCATGGACGAGGAGGGCACCGACGAGCGCGTCCACAGTCCGCGCGAGCACTTCCACGCGTTCCTGCAGTCGCTCGACGCCGACGTCCAGGGCCTGCCGGACGAGTTCCGCGACAAGCTGGCTCGCGCACTGCGGCACTACGACAAGAACGATCTCGATCGCGGCACCGATCTCGAGGAGGCCGTCTACCGACTCTTCCTGGCGCAGCAGCGCATCGAGAACCAGGTCCCGGCCATCGCGGCGCTCCTCGATCGGTGGATCGCCGACCCGTCGGTCGCCCCCGACGCGGACAGCGCCGTCGGTGAGGTGCTCGACCGCCTCGTCGTCGCGACCCAGGTGCGGTACCCGGTGATCGGCGACGTCGCCCGCAACCTCCGCTTCCAGTTGTTCGACGAGCCGCAGATCCGTAAGGCGCGCGAGCAGGTCTACGACGGTGTCCGCGGCAGTCTGCAGTACCTGGCCGAGCGGCCCGACGCCGACGATCACCAGGAGCGCATCGACGCCCTGGTCGCCACGGAGGAGCCGCTCGTGGAGCTGCTCTCCCAGCGCATGTCCGATCCGGGTGCCCTGCTCGAGGTGATCACCCGCCAGTACTACGAGATCCGTGACTTCGAGGACGTGAAGGCCTTCGATCGCGAAGGGCAGCACTATGTCTCGGGCACCTTCACCCTCGTCGGCGGCAAGGTCAACCTGCTCTCGACGATGACCGATCGCGCGGGCCTCTCGTCGACGCTGGTGGCGCTCACCGAGACCGCGGGGCCGGCACCCGAGAACCTCGCGGTGGATCTGTACCTCTCGTGGCCGACAGCTCCCGAGGACGGCGACCAGGTGGTCGAGGAGCTGCGCACCGAGATCGCCGCACACCCGGCGACCACGTCGTGGCGTCGCGTCACGGTCACCGTCTTCGGACGCGGCACCGGCATCTCGCGCCAGGTGACGTTCCGGCCGCAGGCAGGCGTTCTGACAGAGGACGTCTCGCTCCGCGACCTGCATCCGCTCACCGGTCAGCGACTGGACCTGTGGCGCCTCAAGAACTTCGACGGCACCCGCATCCCCTCCGCACCCGGCACGTACCTGTTCGATCTGGTGGCGAAGGACAACCCCAAGGACGAGCGACTGGTCGCCCTGGCCGAGATCCGCGACGCCGCAGTGCAGTTCGACGCCCAGGGCAACGTGGTCTCGGTTCCCGCCATCGAGCGCACGCTCTCCGCGTGCCTCGACGGCATCCGCCGCGCCCAGGCTCGCCGCGGCAACCGCCGCCTCGACCACAATCGCGTCGTCCTCTACGTGTGGCCGGTGCTGAACCTGCCGCTCGACAAGCTGCGCATCGTGGCCCGGCATCTCGCGCCGCTCACCGTGGCCGCCGGTCTCGAGGAGATCACCATGATGGCCCGCGTCGTGGTGCGCCCCGGCGCGGAGCCCACCATGCAGGCACTGCGCTTCTCGTACCGACCCGGTACCGGAGTGGTCACCAAGATCACCGACCCGCCCACCGAGCCCATGCGCCCGCTGGACACGTACACGCAGAACGTGCAGCGCTCGCAGGCACGCGGCACCGTCTACCCGTACGAGCTGATCCCCGTGCTGACCAAGCGCGACGGTTCCTTCGTCGAGTACGACCTGGACGAGTCCGGTGCGCTGCAGCCCATCTCGCGTCCGTACGGTCAGAACACCGCGGGCATCATCGTGGGCCTGGTGTCCACGCCGACGGCGCTCTACCCGGAGGGCATGACCCGCGTCGCCCTGTTCGGCGATCCGACCAAGGCGTTGGGCACGGTGGCCGAGGCCGAGTGTGCGCGCGTCGTCGCCGCGATCGACCTGGCCGAGGAGATGAACGTCCCGGTCGAGTGGTTCGCGCTCTCCTCCGGCGCGACCATCTCCATGGGCAGCGGCACGGAGAACATGGACTGGGTGTCGCGGGCTCTGCGCCGCATCATCACCTTCACGCAGGCCGGTCACGAGATCAACGTGATCGTCGCGGGCATCAACGTCGGCGCGCAGCCGTACTGGAACGCCGAGGCCACGATGCTCATGCACACCAAGGGCATCCTGGTGATGACGCCGGAGAGCGCGATGGTGCTCACCGGCAAGCAGTCCCTGGACTACTCCGGTGGCGTCTCCGCGGAGGACAACTTCGGCATCGGTGGCTACGACCGCGTCATGGGCCCCAACGGGCAGGCGCAGTACTGGGCTCCGAACCTCGGAGCTGCGTGCGACGTCCTCTTCGCGCACTACGATCACGCGTATCGCGCACCGGGAGAACGCTTCCCGCGCCGCACCACGACCGTCGACCCGGTCGACCGCGACGTGCGGACCTACCCGCACGTCCACCCGTCGAGCGACTTCAAGACCGTCGGCGACATCTTCTCCTCGGCCACCAACCCGGAGCGCAAGAAGCCGTTCGACATCCGCACCGTCATGCGCGCCGTGGTCGATCAGGACCACGCCGTGCTCGAGCGATGGGCCGACATGGCCGACGCGGACACGTCCGTCGTCTTCGACGCCCACCTCGCCGGTTACCCGGTGTCGGTGATCGGCATCGAATCGCGTGCCATCTCGCGCAAGGGATGGTTCCCGTCCGACGGCCCCGACCAGTGGACGTCGGGAACGCTGTTCCCCCGCTCGTCCAAGAAGACGGCCCGTGCGATCAACGCAGCCAGCGGCAACCGCCCGCTGGTGGTGCTGGCCAACCTGTCCGGCTTCGACGGGTCACCGGAGTCGCTGCGCAACCTGCAGCTCGAGTACGGCGCCGAGATCGGCCGTGCCATCGTCAACTTCGACGGACCGATCGTGTTCTGCGTGGTCTCCCGGTATCACGGCGGCGCGTTCGTGGTGTTCTCCGGAGCGCTCAACGAGAACATGGAGGTGCTGGCCGTCGAGGGATCGTTCGCGTCCGTCCTCGGTGGTGCACCGGCCGCAGCAGTGGTCTTCACGCGAGACGTCAACAAGCGCACCGCATCCGACCCGTCCGTCCGCGATCTGGAGGCACGCATGAACTCCTCCGAGGACGACACGGAGCGGGCGCGGTTGCAGGTGGAGCTGTCGGCCACCCGCACCGCGGTGCGCTCGGAGAAGCTCGGTGAGGTGGCGTCCGAGTTCGAGGCGGTGCACAACATCGAGCGAGCGCGGACCGTCGGTTCGGTGCACCACATAGTGGCGGCCGCCGAACTGCGCCCGCAGATCGTCGCGGCGATCGAGCGCGGAATGGCCCGCCAGGCCTGACCTGATCGACAGAGAGACACCCTCCCCCGCGTGTGCGAGGGAGGGTGTCTCTCGTTCGGTGGTGTCGGTCGACGCCCCGGCGTCAGTTGAAGCCGATACCGGCGCTGACGATGACCTCGGCGGTGATGGACCCGTCGGCCAGCGGGGTGCCCTGCACCACGATCGAGGTGCCGGGCGCGAGGTCCGCCACCGTGGCGGCACCGAGCGCGAGGATCTGCGTGTTCGCGTTCGTCACCACAGTGACGGTGGACCCGCCGATCCCGTCCATGACGATGGTGGTGCCGTCGTTCGAGATGATCGTGCCCACGGAGGCCCCCTGGGACCCCAGCGCCTCCCCCACTCCCCCGGGAATCTGCTCCAGACCCGGCAGCGAGCCGAGCGGCGGGACACTCGTCGACGGCGGCGCCGTGGTCGTGGGCGGGGCGGAGCGCGGCGTGATGGCGGGCGCCGCGGTGCGCGAGGACGACGTCGAGTCGTACAGCAGATAGGCCCCGGTGCCAATGAGTGCGATCACGACGAGCGCCGCCACGACGATGAGTGCGGTCTTCGGACCGCGCGGGGGCTTGCTGTCGCCGTTCTCGAGGAAGGGCGCCTCGCCGTACTGGTTCTGCTGGTACGGGGGCTGCTGGTACTGGGGATAGCCCTGTGTCGGGTAGCCCTGCTGCTGTGGATAACCCTGCTGTGCCGGGTAGCCCTGAGTCGGATACTGCTGCTGCTGGGGGTAGCCCTGCTCGTACGGCGGTTGCTGGGCGTACCAGTCGCCTGCCGGGAGCGCCTCGGTCGGGTTGTAACCGGACTGCCCGTAGGCCTGGCCCGGATCCGACGTGTGACCGGGAGTGCCGAGGTACTCCGTCGGCTGGTCGCGGTCGCGAGCCGAGTCGTCGTTGTCGCGCGGTCCGGTCGGCGTCGTCATGACCTCAGGATAGTCCCCGAAAAGACCGGGCAAATCGGACGAGATGTGCCGTGCGCCGGGCACCGAACCGACCGTTGTGATCGACTCGGTAGGTTCGCATCTCACGAGGAGAACTGACATGTCGATCGACAACAAGGACGCGGACCCAGTCAGCGCGACCGGACAACCCGGCGCTCTGGGAACCAGCCTGAAACCACGTCACATCACCATGATCTCGATCGCCGGCGTCATCGGCGCCGGACTGTTCGTCGGATCCGCGACCGCGATCAACCTGGCCGGCCCCGCCGTGCTGTTGTCGTATCTGTTCGCCGGCATCCTCGTCGTCCTGGTGATGCGCATGCTCGGGGAGATGGCGACCGCCAACCCCGACACCGGATCGTTCTCCACGTATGCGACCCGCGCGCTCGGCCACTGGGCCGGGTTCTCCGTCGGGTGGCTCTACTGGTGGTTCTGGGTGCTGGTCATCCCGGTCGAGGCCACGGCCGGTGCGCTGATCATGTCGTCGTGGATCGGCGGTGACCAGTGGATCTGGGCGCTCGCCATCACGCTGATCCTCACCGTCACCAACCTGCTGAGCGTGGGCAACTACGGCGAGTTCGAGTTCTGGTTCGCTCTCATCAAGGTGGTCGCGATCATCGGGTTCATCGCGCTCGGCGTGCTCGCGATCCTGGGTCTGCTGCCGGGCAGCGACGTCAGCGGGGTGTCGCACCTGTGGTCGGACGGCGGGTTCATGCCCTTCGGTTTCGGTGCGGTCATCGCCGCCATGCTCACGACGATGTTCTCGTTCATGGGCACCGAGATCGTCACCATCGCCGCCGCGGAGTCGCCCGATCCGAAGAAGGGCATCACCCGCGCAGTCAACTCGGTGATCTGGCGCATCATGATCTTCTACCTCGGCTCGATCTTCATCGTCGTCGCCCTGGTGCCGGCCGCGGAGCTCGACGCCGAGACCGGCTCGTACCAGTTCGTGTTGGGGCAGATGAACATTCCGCACGCTGACCGCATCATGGACGTCGTCATCCTCACCGCCGTCGCATCGTGCCTGAATTCCGCGCTGTACACGGCGAGCCGCATGTTGTTCTCGCTGTCCGAGCGTGGGGACGCCCCCGCGGCGGTACGCAAGGTGTCGAGCCGCGGCGTGCCCTACGTCGCCGTACTGGCCTCCACCGCACTCGGATTCGTGGCCGTCGTCGGCAACTACGCGCTGCCGGAGAAACTGTTCGGGTACCTGCTCGCGACCACCGGTGCCGTGGCTCTCTTCGTGTACCTCGCCATCGCGGCCAGCCAGTTGGTGTTGCGGCGCACGCTCGACCGGGAGGGTCGCCGACCTCCGGTGCGCATGTGGCTGTATCCGTGGCTGACGTATCTGGCGATCGGCTTCATCGTCGTCGTCCTCGTGATGATGGTGATCATGCCGGAGCAGCGGACGGCCATCGGCTTCTCCGCGGTGCTGGCAGCGGTCACTGTCGTGGCCGGTGTCCTACGTCAGCGACGCGTGACCGCCGCCGAATCCGCGCGCGTCTGACAGCCCCGCCACCGTCGTTCAGAACGGTGGCGGGTCGTCGATCGCTGCGGCTTCTCGAGCTCGGCGGTTGCGTGCGCGTTCGGCGCGTCGCCGCGCATGAACGGCCGCAAGGCGAGTGCGTCGTCTCGTCGGTGGCGACTCGGTCCCGGGCGGCGGGTGCACCACTGGGTCGCCGAAGGTGACGTCGGCCAGTTCCGGGTGGAGGTCGTATCCGTTGTGAGCCGGACCGGGAACGGTGCGACCCTCCGGGGTGGTGACGGTCGAGAGGACTCTGCCGGGTAGCTCCGGATCGGGGTACTGATCGTCGAGGAAGTCGGTGAACGTCTTCAGAGTGTGGTGAAAGCGGCACTTGCCGTTGAGATTCACCGCCGTGGTCTGTCCACCGGCGGCCGGGTCGTCGTGGTCGTACTCGGTGACGTGGTCGAGGTCCGCCGTCACCGCCGGGTTGTTGCATCCAGGCCACGTGCAGTACTGGTCGCGGGCACGGACGAACGTCTCGAGTGCCGCGCTGGGCCGGTACGGGTCGGCCGGCTGATGGGCGGCGGGCGTCGCATCCATCGGTCGACGCACGGCATCGGAACGGTTCGCCAGATCCCGCAGGTGGTCGGGCGAGATGACACCGTGACCGTGCAGGAAGCCGGAGCGGCCGGAGGTGTCGGGGGCTGCACCTTCCGGGCTCGATGCTGCTGGGGTGGCCGCATCCAGGGTGGCCGCGTCACCGACCACGTGCACGACGACGGTGGTCGCGCTGATCGAGTCGGGGTCGGTCTCCGTGTGTGTGCACGTGGGATCGCCGCACTGACAACCGAATCCGGTGCCGGTGACGAGCGCGAACAGTGCGTCGGACGCGCGAGCGTTGCGGCTGCGCGGATCGCGCGAGCAGACGTTCGCAGCAAGAGCCTCGACACGGGTTGCGACGAGCAGCGCGTCCTCGGCCGCCAGGGTGGCACCGACGGCCGCCATGCCGTCCGGAGCGTTCTCGACCCAGAAGGAGCGATTCTCCTTGGCCTTGATGCGCCTCTCACGCACCGCATCCGGATCATGACGATGAACGATGCAGTCGACCATGTCCCGAAGCCGGGTGTCGGACCACGAACGGCGACGCCGAAGGGCGGCAGCGATCTCGGCGTCGACCTCGTCGGCGTAGTCGCGGCCGTCGACCAGATCGGTACGAGTGACGATGGTGTGCAGGTGTTTCGGCGCGAGCAGCCCGTCCCGCAGACACTCTGCGACACGCGGCAGGCGATCGCGCAACACGAGGGCGCGAAAGAGAATGCCGTCGGCGGCACCCTGACTGACGGACAGCACGGTGGCGATGCGGGCGGCGCACTGCGTCGCCGCGTCCAGGCGTCGGCGGTCCGAGGCCTCGACCGGCGCGACGATCAGGGCGTGGAGGTGCGCGGCCGCCCGGTAGCGAGTCCACTCCAGGAAGCCGAGGCCGGCGGTCGCGTGAACGACGGTGTCCAGAGCCTCCTCGATCGACGCATCGGTCAGCGCCACCGGAAGGCCCATGGCCTCCGGATCCTGCTGCGCCCACCCCGACTCGAACATGTGTGCGAAGATAACAGGAGCCACCGACACCGTCAGGAATGTCGACGAGCGAGGTCTGCCGCCAGTTCCGCGACGCGTGTCCGCGCCTCGTGCGGCTCCACCACCTCGAGGTGATCGGCGAACTGCAGCAGTTGCCGTACCCCCTCGATGGTCGAGTATCTGATCGACGTCTGCGACCAGCCGTACCACGAGTGTCCGGGTCGCCCCCGTCGACTGACCCGAGCGTGACGGCCACCACACTCGATTGACCGTGACGCAGTGACACAGTTACCTTCTGTCCACCTTCTATGCGCTACCGCATAGAACCGACGGAGCGGGGTTCCATGGCACTGCATCAGGCACCACCCACCACCTCGCTGTCAGGGCGAGGCCGCGCGCTGGCGCTCCTCGTCATCTGCGCGGCCGAGTTGCTGGTGGTCCTCGACAACACCATCGTCAACGTCGCGCTGCCGTCCATCGGCGTCGAGCTCCAGACCTCGATGTCCGGCCTGCAGTGGGTGGTCGACGCCTACACACTGACGTTCGCCGGCTTCCTGTTGGCGCTCGGGCACTTCGGCGATCGGTACGGACGCCGCCGCGTCATGATCATCGGCCTGCTCGGGGTGGCGGCACTGTCTGTGGTGGGGGCGCTGTCGGGTGACCTCGGTCAGGTCATCGCGGCACGCGCCGTCATGGGCGTCTTCGCGGCGGCAGTGTTCCCGGCGACGCTGGCCATGATCATCACCATCTTCACCGACCCCCGTGAGAAGGCACTGGCCATCGCCGCCTGGACGGCCATGGCCGGCTTCGCCATCGCGATCGGTCCGACCGCGGGTGGCTATCTGCTGGAACACTTCTCGTGGCACTCGGTCTTCTGGATCAACGTGCCCGTGGCACTCGTCGTGGCCCTCGCCGCTCGGGTTCTGGTCCCGGAGTCGCGCGCCGAGCACGTCGGCCGCTTCGACGTCGTCGGACTCGTGTCCTCACTGGTGGCGATCACGGCACTGGTGTGGACGATCATCGAGGCCCCGCATCGCGGATGGCTGTCGGCCACCTCCCTCGCCGGCTACGCGCTCTCCGCCGTGGCGATCGCCGGCTTCCTCGCGTGGGAGAAGCGCACAGCCGCTCCGGTTCTCGATCTGACTCTGTTCGCGAACCGTCGCTTCTCGCTCCCGGCCCTGTCGATCGCCGTCGGCTACTTCTCCATGTTCGGCTTCCTGTTCATGATCACCCAGTACTTCCAGGGCGTCCGTGAGTACTCACCGCTCGAGTTCGGCCTGCACTCACTGCCGTTCGCGGTGGCCGTGGGCGTGGGCGCACCGATCGCCACGCTGATCGCTCAGCGCTTCGGTGCCACCGCCGTCATCGTGCTGGGACTGCTCATCGTCAGCACGGGGATGGCCATAGCCGGCCAGACCACCGTGGACACGCCCTACGTCGGCCCGGTATTGCTGTCGATGGTCCTCATGGGGCTGGGACTGGCCGTCGTCCAGGGACCCGCGACCGACTCCATCATGTCCGCGGTCGACCTGGACGGCGCAGGCGCCGGGTCGGCGGTCAACGACACGACACGCGAGATCGGCGGCACACTCGGTGTGGCGGTACTGGGTTCGATCGTCGCCTCGGTCTACTCCGCGCGGGTCACCCCCTTGGTCGATGCGGTGCCCTCGTCGCTGATGACGGACGGCGAGAAGGGTTTCGCGTCCGAAACCGTCATCGCGGTGATCGAGATGGCGAAGCGTCCCACGCCGTCGCTGTTCGAACAGCAGAAGGCGGAACTGATTCTGGCGATGAAGTCCGCAAGCCTCGAGGGATTCCAGTTCGCCTCGTACGTCACGGTGTCCGCGTGCCTGGCGTGCGCCGTGGCCGTCGCGATCTGCATGCCGTGGAAGCCCGCCGCCGACTCGGTTCTGGCCGCAGCACGAACTCGCCGCCGGTAGTCTGACGTCGGAGTGTGCTGATTCCCAGCGCACTCCGGCGCCGCAGACCGTCGAAACGAGTCGTCGTGAGATCACAGCGGATCAGTCCTGATCCGGTTCTGTCGTTTCTCGCGTTGACGCCGAGACCAGCAGAACGATCTCGCGCCGTCATCGCGGGCATCACGGTGCTCGTCGGCGTCGCCGGCCTGCTGCTCCTGCCCTCCGACGCCCTCCGACCGGGCGGCGCGGTGTGGATACTTCTGTTCTCCGCCACGACCGTTCCCGTCGCGGTCGCCTGGTTCACGACCACGCGTCCGAGGCACTTCGAGACCGCCTACGTCGTCTACGCCGACGTGGGCGTGCTCACCGTCGTGACGATGTACGACTCCGCGTTCCTGTCGATGCCGGCATGCGCCGTACTGGTGCTGGTCTCCCTGTTCGCAGCGGCGTTCACCGACACCCTCACCCTCTCATTGCATGTCGCCTTCTCCTGCGGCCTGCTCGTCGTGCTCGCCGCCGTCTCGGTCGAGCAGGGCACGGAGATCTGGCTCGTGCTGTCACGCACGCTCGCGCTGATGAGCATGTTCGCCACGCCCTTCGTCATCCGCATGTACGTCTCCTACCTCCGCCGACAGGTCGAGGCCTCGCAACGCGATCCACTCACGGGGTTGCTGACGCGACGCGGGCTCTACAACCGGGTGACGTCGCAATCGCAGTCCGTGCAGAGTCGCCGCACCGCTCTCGGCGTCTTCGTCGAGATCGCCGACTTCGCGGACGTCGAGCAGCGTTTCGGCCGCGGCTCGGGCCGGGAGGTGCTCGAGGAGATCGCCGAGCGGCTCACCACCGAGGCTCCGGCGGACGCCGTCGCGGCACGGTTGAGCACCTCGCAGTTCCTGTGTGTGCTTCTCGTCGGCCCGGACGGTTCCGCCGATCGCGCGATGCGGGATCTGGCCACCGGACTCGAGAGCACCCCTCTGCGCAGCGCACCGGTCACGGTTCTGACGGGCTCGGTGGCGGAGACCGTCGACCCGCATGCCGACGTGGGCACCACCCTGCACCACCTGATGACGCGCGCGGAGGCGACGATGCAGCGTCGCCACGCCAGTCGGGCGTCCGCGTCGGCGGACCTCCGCGACCGCATCGCGGCGCTCATCGCGTCGGGCGGCCCGAGCATCGTCTTCCAGCCCGTCTGCACCACCGACACGGGAGCCGTCGTCGGCTACGAGGCATTGTCGCGATTCCCCGACGGGTACGGCTCACCGCAGACGTGGTTCACCGACGCGTCGACCGTCGGCCTGCGCGTGGACCTCGAACTCAGTGCCATCCACGCGGCGATCACCGCGTCCAGCGTGCTGCCATCGGGCGCCTTCGTGGCGGTCAACACCTCGGCGGACACCATCCTGTCCAGCGATCTCGCCGCGGACCTGATCGGGCGCGGCGACAGGGGCAGGCGCTGGATCGTGGAGGTGACCGAACACGACCGCATCGACGACTACGACGGGATGGGCGTCGCCGTCGAGATGTTGCGCTCGGCGGGCGTCCTCATCTCGGTGGACGACGTGGGAACCGGCTACTCGGGTCTGCGCCAACTGGTGGAACTACGTCCCGGCGTGGTCAAACTCGACGCCTCGATCGTGCGCGGCATCGATACCGACCCCATGCGTCGTGCCGCCGCCGTCAGCATCGTCACGTTCTCGCGGGAGATCGGTGCCGTCTGCATCTTCGAGGGCGTGGAGACCGCCGAGGAACTCGCCACGGCGCGCGAGGTGGGAGCGGATCTGGTGCAGGGATACCTGCTCGGCCGCCCCGCACCCGCCTCGGAACTGCTCGTGAGGGACACCCCCCACCCCACCGCGTGACGCGCAGACGGCAGCGGGCCCGGACGCCCGTGAGGCTGTCCGGACCCGCTGCCCGCGTGGACGTCTCAACTCAGCTCGAGCGTCGCACCGTCCTCCGACGTGTCCACCGTGACCGTGTCACCGTCGACGACCTTGCCCGCCAGCAACAGCTTGGCCAACTGATCGCCGATGGCCTGCTGGATGAGCCGACGCAGCGGCCGGGCCCCGTACTGCGGGTCGTAACCCCGTACGGCCAACCAGAACCGGGCCGACGGCGTGACGTCCAGCGTGAGTCGACGAGCCGAAAGGCGGCGCTGCAGTTGCAGCAGCTGGATGTCGACGATGGACTGCAGCTGCTCCTCGCTCAGGGCGTCGAAGACGACCACGTCGTCGAGCCGGTTCACGAACTCCGGCTTGAATGCGCTACGCACCGCCGCCATCACATGGTCCCTGTCGCCACCCGCACCGAGATTCGAGGTGAGGATCAGGATCGTGTTGCGGAAGTCCACCGTTCGGCCCTGACCGTCGGTCAGACGGCCCTCGTCGAGCACGGCGAGCAGGATGTCGAACACGTCCGGATGCGCCTTCTCGACCTCGTCGAACAGCACCACCGTGTACGGCCGACGACGCACGGCCTCGGTCAGCTGACCACCGGCCTCGTACCCGACGTATCCGGGCGGGGCACCTACCAGTCGAGCCACCGAGTGCTTCTCGCTGTACTCGCTCATGTCGATGCGGATCATGGCACGCTCGTCGTCGAACAGGAAGTCCGCCAACGACTTCGCGAGCTCTGTCTTGCCGACGCCCGTCGGTCCGAGGAACAGGAACGACCCGGTGGGCCGGTTCGGATCGGACACCCCGGCACGAGCGCGGCGCACCGCGTCGGACACGGCCTGGACCGCGTCGTCCTGACCGACGACACGCCTGCCCAGCTCGTCCTCCATGCGGAGGAGCTTCGCCGTCTCACCCTCGAGCATCCGGCCCGCGGGGATACCGGTCCACGCCGCGACCACGTCCGCGACGTCGTCCGGACCGACCTCCTCCTTCAACATCACGTCACCCTGGGGAACGGTGGCCGCGGTCTTCTCCGCGAGCTCCTTCTCCAGCGACGGGATGCGTCCGTAGCGCAGCTCCGCGGCCTTGCCCAGATCACCGTCGCGCTCGGCCCGCTCGGACTCGCCGCGCAGCGCTTCGAGCTGCTCCTTGAGGTCGCGCACCGAATCGATGGCGTTCTTCTCGTTCTGCCAGCGCGTGCTCAGTTCGGCCAGCTTTTCCTTGCTGTCCGCCAGCTCACCGCGCAGCTTCTCGAGACGAGTCTTCGACGCGTCGTCGGTCTCCTTGGCCAGCGCCATCTCCTCGATCTCGAGTCGGCGCACGACACGCTCGATCTCGTCGATCTCGACCGGACGCGAGTCGATCTCCATGCGGAGGCGGGACGCGGCCTCGTCGACGAGGTCGATGGCCTTGTCCGGCAGGAACCGTGAGGTGATGTAGCGATCCGACAGTGTGGCGGCGGCGACCAGGGCGGAGTCTGTGATGCGCACACCGTGGTGCACCTCGTACCGCTCCTTGAGGCCGCGCAGGATGCCGACCGCGTCGTGCACGGACGGCTCACCGACCAGCACCTGCTGGAACCGGCGCTCGAGTGCGGCGTCCTTCTCGATGTACTTGCGGTACTCGTCGAGCGTCGTGGCGCCCACCAACCGCAGCTCACCACGCGCGAGCATCGGCTTGATCATGTTGCCCGCGTCCATGGCGGACTCGCCCGTCGCGCCCGCACCGACGATGGTGTGCAGCTCGTCGATGAACGTGATGACCTGGCCGGCCGAGTTCTTGATGTCGTCGAGCACGGCCTTGAGCCGCTCCTCGAACTCACCGCGGTACTTGGCGCCCGCGACCATCGATCCCAGGTCGAGCGACACGACGGTCTTGCCGCGCAGGCTCTCCGGGACGTCGCCGGCGACGATGCGCTGCGCGAGGCCCTCGACGATCGCGGTCTTGCCGACGCCGGGCTCACCGATGAGCACCGGGTTGTTCTTGGTACGGCGCGAGAGCACCTGCACCACACGACGGATCTCGGTGTCGCGACCGATGACCGGATCGAGCTTGCCGCTGCGTGCGGCCTCGGTGAGGTCGGTCGAGTACTTCTCCAGAGCCTGGTACGTGGCCTCCGGGTCCGGGCTCGTGACGCGGGCACTGCCACGCACGGTGGTGAACGCCTCGCGCAGCGCCGCCGGTGTCGCCCCGTTCCTCTGGAGCAGCGTCGCGACATCGGAATCGCCCGTCGAGAGTCCGACCACCAGGTGCTCGGTCGAGACGTACTCGTCGTCGAGTTCGGTGGCCAGCTGTTGAGCGGCGGTGATCGCGCCCAGCGCGTCACGTCCGAGCTGCGGCTGGGTGGTGGAGCCGGTGGCCGACGGCATACGGTCCACCAGAGTCTGCGCCTGCGAGCGGATCGCGCTCGGGTCGACGCCGACAGCCTTCAGCAACGGCGCGGCGATGCCGTCCGTCTGGTCGAGCAGTGCGACGAGCAGGTGAGCCGGCCGGATGTCCGGGTTGCCCGCTGCGGATGCCGACTGCAGTGCAGCGGTCAACGCTGCCTGGGTCTTCGTGGTGGGAGTGAACGAGTCCACCGGTCACCTTCCTTCGGGTCGAACGGGTGTGTCGACGAGAACAACCTTAGTCGACTTGAGTCTATTCCGCTCAAGTTTGTTGACGCCGCATCACGCAGGAGGGCGCCGCCCAGCGCGCTGGCCGTGACCGGAAACGACCACTACTCTCGGACACACCACTCGCGCACGAACCCGTCACCCGCCACGACTATCGAAGGTGCCCATTGCTGGACCCGCAGGCCCTGGCGCGAGTGCGCGCCGGAGTTGCCTCCGCGCTGTCCGACGACGGCGCGGACACCGTGGCCGGCGCCTTCTACGCTCGGCTGTTCGCCGAGTACCCCGATTTCCGCGGCTTCTTCCCCGCCGCCATGGATCAGCAGCGGCACCGCCTCCTGCGCGCCGTCGACCACGTCGTCCGGCACCTCGACGACCGCGACTTCCTGCCCTTCCTGCATCAACTCGGGCGTGACCACCGCAAGCACGGCCTGACCAGCGCGCACTTTCTCGCCGCCCAGAACGCGCTGGTCGACGCGTTCCGCACCACGGCGGACCCGGACGTCTGGACAGACGAGACCGACGCGGCGTGGCGCCGCGTGGTGTCGATGATCTGCAACTCGATGGCCGTCGGGGCCGACACCGAGGACCTGCCGCCGTACTGGGGAGCGACGGTGGTCGAGCACCATCGCGTGCTCGACGACCTCGCGATCGTGCGCCTGCAGACGGACGCCGACATTCCCTTCGCCGCCGGCCAGTACCTCAGCGTGCAGATCCCGCAGCGTCCACGGATGTGGCGGTACCTCTCCCCCGCGATCGCACCCAACGACTACCGCGGCATCGAGTTCCACGTCCGGCGGGTGTCGGCCGGCTGGGTGAGTCCGGCCATCGTCTCGGAGACCACGGTGGGCGACCGCTGGCTGCTCGGGCCGCCGCTGGGCGGACTCAGTGTGGACACGTCGCCTGGCAGCGAGGACGTGCTCATGATCGCGGGTGGCACCGGCATCGCCCCCCTGCGTGCGCAGCTGATGGACATGGCGATGCGGAGCCGTAATCCGCGGGTGCATCTGTTCGTGGGCGGCGAGTATCCGAGCGACCTCTACGACCTGGACACGCTGTGGAACCTGGCACGCACCAACCCGTGGCTCACCATCGTGCCGGTCGTGGAGCAGCCCGAGGAGCCGTGGTGGCGGCCCGGTCCGGCACGCGAGTTCCCGCCGGGCATGAACCACACCATGGTGGGCAAGCTCGGGCAGGTGGTCACGCGGTTCGGATCGTGGGCCGATCGGCAGATCCAGGTGTGTGGGTCACCGTCGATGGTGCGCACCACCCTGTACGCACTGCGCAAGGTGGGGACGCCGATGCAGAACGTGCAGCACGATCCCCTGGGTCAGTGAGGGTGCGCGTGCGCCAGGCGGCGTAGGGGCGGCACCGTCTGCGGCGGCTGCTTGCGGGGCGGGAGCACGCTCAGCAACCGGGTGGTCGACGCGGTGACCTCGGCCACGGCGGTCTCGAAGGCGTCCCGGTTCGCGTCCGACAGTGTGCGGAGTCCGCTGACCTTGCGCACGTACTGACGCGCGGCCGCCTCGATCTCCTCGTCCGTCGCCGCAGGCTCGAGGCCGCGCAGTTCGGTGATGTTTCGGCACATGCGAATCACGGTAGACCGGGCGCCGTCCGAGGGGAACACCCGAAGAGCTTTACGCTGTACAGGCACCGCGTCGGATAATGTCCACCAATTCAAGCTTCGTGCAGTTTTCGATCACCGTGAAATAATCTGTTCAACCGATTGCGCGCTGATCGGAAAGCGCATTTCCCAGCATCCGCTCGGGCGCCGACAAACCACCCCAGACGCCGTACGGCTCACCGGCGGCCACCGCGTAATCACGGCACCGCATCAGCACGGGGCACTGCTCGCAGACCCGTTTGGCCTGCTCCTCGCGGGCTGTTCTCTTATGTCCCCGTTCACCTTCCGGATGGAAGAAGACGGCAGAATCCATACCGCGGCACAAACCGTTCAACTGCCACTCCCACGTCGTGGCAATCGGCTCGGGTAACTGGACGGGCTTCGACATGACGCTCCTCGTTGTTCGCCTCGTATGCGACGTCACGCTCTCAGTATTACATTACGAACAATCGTCCAAAAAGTTAATGCGAATAGTCGTGACACACGATTTCCAGTCATCGCGAGTCACAGACACCCTCACGGCCGCTCCTCGGACCTCTCTCCCCGATGAGGCGAGCAGGGCCCCCGTCGCCTAGGTTTGACCGAGTGAGAAGCCCCGGTCACCGTCCAGGTCGTGCGCTGTGAGCGCTGTGGACCTCCCCCTCGACCTTCGCCGCGCCCTCGTCGGCGTCGCGCGGGTGCCGAGACTGCTGGTCGCCTCCGACTACGACGGCACCATGGCGCCGTTCGTCTCCGACCCGCAGAAGGCGTTCCCGCTGCCCGAATCGGTCCGCGCACTCCGCGCTCTCGCTGGTCTCGACGGCACCCAGGCTGCTGTGATCTCGGGGCGCGCGCTGCGTGACCTGGCGATCCTCTCCCGCCTGCCCGTCGAGGTACAGCTCGTGGGCAGCCACGGGTCCGAGTTCGACGCCGGCTTCGTCACCGAGCTCGGCGGCGAGGCGACGGCACTGCTCGAGCGCGTGGTCGCCGAGCTCCGCACGGTCGCGTCCCGCGGCGCGAACATCAGCGTCGAGACCAAGCCCGCCAGCGCCGCTCTGCACGTGCGCAACGCCGACCCCGAGGCCGGACAGCGCGCCCTCGACGAGGTCCGTGCGGGCGCAGCCACCTGGGACGGCGTGCAGGTCACCGAGGGCAAGTCCGTGATCGAGCTCGCCGTCATCGCGACCGACAAGGGCCAGGCCCTCGACATCCTGCGGCACCAGGGCGGCGCCTCCGCCGCCGTCTTCTTCGGCGACGACGTCACCGACGAGAAGGCGTTCCGACGGCTGCACGGGCCGGACATCGGCGTCAAGGTCGGCGACGGTGAGTCGCTCGCCGGCTACCGCGTCGACACCCTCGAGCAGGTGGCCGCGGCGCTCGCGTTCCTGTTGGAGGAGCGCCGCACCTGGCTCTCCGGTGCGGACGCCCCGCGCATCGAGCGTCTCACCATGATGGCGAGCCCACGATCGGTGGCACTCCTGACGCCCGAGGCCGGCCTCACGTGGCTGTGTCACCCCGAACCCGACTCCGCCGCCGTCTTCGCACACCTGCTCGGCGGCGACGAGGCGGGCCACTTCACCGTCGGCCCGCTGCGTCCGTCCCTCCCGCTGAGCCAGCAGTACATCGACAGCACCATGACGGTGCAGACCCGCTGGGCCAGCCTGCAGGTCGACGACTACCTCGCGCACGACGTGCCGAGCGATCGCACCGACTTCACCCGCGTGATCACCGGCAAGGCGAAGGCCGTGGTCACGTTCGCGCCGCGCCCCGAGTTCGGGCAGGCACGCGTCCGGCTCGAGGCCGAGGACGACGGCCTCCGCGTGTTCGGCACCAACGACCCGATGGTGCTGCGCGCGCCGGGCATCACCTGGACCGTCACCAGCGAGCACGGCCAGGAGACCGCGCGGGCGGAGATCGATCCGTCCACCGGTCCCGTGATCCTCGAACTGCGCTGCGGGACGTCGGATCTGGGCCCGTCCGAGGTGCCCGAAGCCGAGCGTCGCGCCGAGGCCGAGTCCTACTGGCACGACTGGGCGGCCGGGTTGACCCTCCCCCAGCTCAAGCCCGATCTGATGAAGCGGTCCGCGCTCACCCTGCGCGGCCTGGTGCACGCCGACTCCGGGTCGATCATGGCCGCGGCCACGACGTCGCTGCCCGAGGAGATCGGCGGTGTCCGCAACTGGGACTACCGCTACTGCTGGCTGCGCGACGCGGCCCTGACGGCGTCCGCGCTGGTGTCCCTGGGCTCGCTGTCCGAGGCGGAGAACTACCTGCACTGGGTGCACGACGTGCTCGAGACGGTCCCCGGACCGGAACGCCTGCACCCGCTCTACACGCTGTGGGGGCAGTCGCTGCCTCCCGAGGCCGTCATCGACGCCCTGCCCGGGTACGCGGGATCCCGCCCCGTGCGGGTGGGCAACGCGGCCAACCAGCAGGTGCAGCTCGACGTCTTCGGACCCATCGTCGATCTCATCGCGACACTGGCCCGCGCCCGCACCGCGAGCGGCGTCACCGCGAACGCCGAGGTGCTCACCGATCAGGACTGGGACCTGGTGTGCGCCATGGTCGACGCCGTCGAGCGACGCTGGTCCGAGCCGGACAACGGCATCTGGGAGATCCGCGGCAACCCGCGCCACCACGTCTACTCCAAGGTGATGTGCTGGCTCACCGTCGATCGCGCCATCACCCTGGCCGAGGCGTACGGCCGCGAGGCGCAGCTCGGCTGGAGCACGTTGCGTGACGTCATCCGTCGTCAGGTGCTCGACAAGGGCTGGAGCGACGAGGCGCAGTCCTTCACGGCCGCGTACGGCGGAACCGATCTCGATGCGGCCACCCTGCACATCGGCCTGTCCGGTCTCATCGATCCGAGCGACCCGCGCTTCGCGGCGACGGTCACCGCGACCGAGGCCGAGTTGCGCAGCGGCGCCACGGTGTACCGCTACCACCACGACGACGGCCTCCCCGGTGGCGAGGGCGGGTTCCACCTGTGCGCGGCCTGGCTCGTCGAGGCGTATCTTCTGATCGGGCAGCGACTTCCGGCCGAAGCGCTCTTCACCCAGCTCGTCGCCGCGGCAGGCCCGACGGGCCTGCTGAGCGAGGAGTACGACCCCGTGGCCGAGCGCTCGCTGGGCAACCACCCGCAGGCCTACAGCCACCTCGGCCTGCTGCGCTGCGCACAGCTGCTGGCCCGCTAGCCGGTCCGCACCGGGCCGAGCGTCACCCCGGCGAGCAGATGCGTCGGGAGGTGCTCGGTCCGGTCCACCCCGGAATGGCTGACGCCCAGCACGATCTCACCGACGAGCCGACCCTTCTCGAGGACCGGCTGCTGGACCGACGTCAGGCCGATGCGGCGCGCCTCGTCGACCCCGTCGAAACCGGTGACCGACATCTGTTCGGGTACCGAGACACCCTGTGCGGCACAGTGATCGAGCGCACCCAGAGCCAGCACGTCGGACGTGCACACCAGCGCGGTGGTGTCCGGCGCCGCCCGGAGCGCTTCGGCGGCCGCCGACCGTCCGGCCTCCCGCGTGTGGTCGAAGCGCTCGACGATCACGATGTCGGGATCGACGCCGGCCGCGATCATCGCGTCGCGGATGCCGGCGAGACGCTCGCGCTGGACGTGGAAGGTGATGCCGCTCCGGCGTTCCGGATCGACGAGTCCGTCGTGCCGGTCGCGGCGCAGCCGCATGCAGACCACGCTGATGCGAGTGTGGCCCCGCGCGAGCACCTCCTCGGCCATCCGTCGCATCGCCACCCTGTCGTCGATTCCGACGAGCGAGGTGTCCTCCGCGTCCCGAGGCTGGTCGCACACGACCGTCGGCAGATGACGGTCACGGACCGCCGTCAGGTGCGGATCGTCGTCGGACACCGAGTAGACGACGAATGCGTCGACCCCGGCCTGCTGCACGACGGCCGCGGCGTCCTCCGGCGTCGAGGCGGGCCCCGCGGGAATGAGCAGCAGACCGCGTCCGGCCCGCTCGCACGACTCGGCGAGGCCGGTGAGGAACTGCACGGCGGCGGGATCGGAGAACGAGTAGCTGAGCGCCTCGGTGAGGACGAGCCCCACCGCACCGGCGCGCCGGGTGCGCAGCGAGCGGGCGACCGGATCGGGCCCCGGATAACCGCGGGCCCTGGCCGCGTCGAGCACACGTTCCCGCATCTCGGGTGAGAGCTGGTCCGGGCGGTTGTAGGCGTTGGACACGGTGGTGCGCGAGACGTTCAGTTCGGCGGCCAGCGACGCGAGCGTGGCCATTCGTCGCGGTTCCGTCGACCTCGCCATGAAGAGACGGTATCCGGTCGGGGTCGCGCACGTCGGCTCCGGCACGGTTTCGCCGTCGGGGTGGTGGGGCGGTAAGGTCACGACAACGGTTTCCATTAACGATAACGTTCGACCGACCCAGGAGCACCCCTCGTGTACGCACCCGCCCGAATTCCCCTCCGCACGCTCGTCACCGCCCTGGGTATGACCGCCCTGACGGCGACCGCCCTGGTGGGATGCAGCTCCGACGACACCGCGACGGCCGAGTCCGGTCGGCCCACCGTCGTCGCGTCGACGAACGTGTGGGGCTCGGTCGCCGAGGCCGTCGTCGGAGACCGAGCGGACGTCACGGCGATCATCTCGGATCCGTCCGCGGATCCGCACTCCTACGAGGCCAGCCCCGGCGACGCCGCGGCACTGTCCGAGGCCTCGCTCGTCGTGTACAACGGCGGCGGCTACGACGAGTTCGTCGACGACGTGCTCGGCTCCGCGGGCGACGTGCCCTACGTCGACGCGTACTCGCTGCTCGAGGGGCACGCGGACGACGCCGACCATGCCGACGAGGCGGGTGCCCACGACCATTCGGGCGAGACCAACGAGCACGTCTGGTACGACCCGGAGATCGCGGCGGCCACCGCCGAGGCGATCGCCACCGAGCTCGGTAAGGTCGACCCCGACAACGCGGCGTACTACACCGAGAACGCCGAGGCGTTCCACGACGACATCCACGAGATCACCGACATCACGGATCGCATCGCCCAGCAGAAGCCGGGCGCACCCGTCGCGCAGACGGAGCCGATCGCGCACTACCTGCTGGAAGGAGCCGGGGTGGACGACAAGACCCCCGAGGACTTCGAGGACGCGATCGAGGAGGGCAACGATCCCTCGCCCGCCGCCGTCGCCGCGACGCGTGACCTGTTCACCGGCAAGGGCGTCGACGTACTGGTCTACAACATTCAGACGGAGGACGCCGTGACCGAGGACGTGCGCCGCATCGCCGAGGAGAACGGCATCCGCGTCGTCGAGGTCACCGAGACCCTGCCCGCAGGGCAGGACTACGTCTCCTGGCAGCGCACGGCGGCGCAGGATCTCGCCGACGCGCTGGGGGTCGTGTGACCGCTGTCCGACTGACCGGAGCCACCCTCGCCTACGGCGACCGGGTGCTCTGGTCCGATCTCGACCTCGAGGTCGCACCGGGCGAGTTCGTCGCCGTGCTGGGCCCGAACGGCTCCGGCAAGACGTCGCTCCTCAAGGTGCTGCTCGGGCAGGCCCACCTCACCGCCGGCACCGCGACCATCGCCGGCGGTCGATCCTCCGTCGGCTACATCCCCCAGCAGAAGGCCATCGACGAGGGCGTTCCGCTGCGCGGGCGCGACTTCGTGGGCCTCGGGTGGGACGGACACCGCTGGGGCATCGGCTTCCGTGGGCGCCACGCCCGTCGCGAGGCCGTCGACATCGCCGTCGCCTCCGTCGGTGCGGACGCGTTCGCCGACGCGCCCCTGGGGCAGATGAGCGGCGGTGAGCAGCAGCGGCTACGCGTCGCGCAGGCACTCGTCGGCGATCCGGACGTGCTGCTCTGCGACGAACCGCTGCTGAGCCTCGACCTCGCCAACCAGCAGGTCGTCGCGCACCTGATCGACCAGCGTCGGCGCTCGCACGGCACCTCGGTGGTGTTCGTGACGCACGAGCTCAACCCGATCCTGCCGATCGTCGACCGGGTGGTCTACCTCGTCGACGGGAAGTTCCGCATCGGCACCACCGAGGAGGTGATGACCTCCGAGGTGCTCTCCGAGCTGTACGACACCGACGTCGAGGTCCTGCGCGTCCGCGGGCGGCTGGTGGTCGTCGGCACCGGAGACGCCATGGACGCCCTCGGGAGCGCCGGCGGCATGCACCACGTGGACGAGTCGGAGTAGGCATGGACAAGGTTCTCGACGCCCTGAGCAAGGCATTCGACTTCGGTACGACGGCCGATCTCCTCACCTACGACTTCGTGCAGCAGGCGCTGATCGCCGCGGCGATCCTCGGTGTGCTCGCCGGGGCGCTCGGCCCCCTCATCGTCAGTCGACAGTGGTCGTTCGCCGTCCACGGCTCGTCCGAGCTGTCCCTCACCGGTGCGTCCGCGGCGCTGCTGGTGGGGTTGGCCGTCGGGGTCGGCGCCATCCTGGGATCCGTCATCGCGGCCGTCCTGTTCGCCCTGCTGGGCCGTCGTGCGCGCGAACGCGACTCCGTCATCGGCGTCATCATGAGCTTCGGGCTCGGCCTGTCGGTGCTCTTCCTGTGGGCGTATCCCGGCCGCACCGGCACCAGTTTCTCGCTGCTGGTCGGGCAGATCGTCGGTGTCGGCAGCACGGGCCTCGGCCTGCTGCTCGCGGTGGCGCTCGTCGTCATCGTCGTGCTCTTCGTGGTCTACCGGCCCCTGCTGTTCGCCAGCACCGATCCCGAGGGCGCCGAGGCGCGCGGCGTACCGATGCGACTGCTGTCCATCGTGTTCGCGATCCTCGTCGGTGTCGCGTGTGCGCTCGGCGTCCAGATCGTCGGCGCCCTGCTGGTGCTCTCGCTTCTCATCACGCCCGCGGCAGCGGCGTCCCGCGTCACCGCCAACCCCGTCACGGCGACGTGGCTCTCGATTCTCTTCGCCGAGGTCGCGGCCGTGGGCGGCATCCTGCTCTCGCTCGCTCCCGGAGTGCCGGTCTCGACCTTCGTCACCACCATCTCGTTCGTCATCTACCTCGTCTGCCGGGCGGTCGGTCGACGCACACCGTCCCGCACCGTCGTCCACGCCTGACCGTTACCCTCGTGTGGATGGTCGATCTGAACTCCGATCTCGGCGAGGGCTTCGGCACCTGGACGCTCGGTGACGACGCGGCGATGCTGCGTGTGGTCACCAGCGCCAACATCGCGTGCGGCTTCCATGCGGGTGATCCGGCCACGCTGCTGCGGACGTGCGCCGACGCCGTCCGGTCCGACGTGCGTATCGGCGCCCAGGTGGGGTACCGGGACCTCGTGGGCTTCGGCAGGCGCTTCCTCGACATCACCGCGGAGGACCTGCGCGCCGACGTGATCTACCAGATCGGGGCTCTCGACGGCCTGGCCCGCTCCGTCGGCGGACGCGTGCGGTACGTCAAACCACATGGAGCGCTGTACAACACGATCGTGCACCACCGAGTACAGGCACAGGCGGTCGTCGACGCCGTCGCCGCGTACGACCCCGGCCTGCCCGTCCTGGGGCTGCCCGGCTCGGCATTCCTCGAGATCGCCGCGCGGGCGGGCCTGCGGACCGTCACCGAGGCGTTCGCCGATCGCGGCTACACGGCAGCGGGAACCCTCGTCTCCCGCCGCGACCCCGGTGCGGTCCTGTCCGACGTCGAGGCGGTGGCACGACGCGTGCTGCGGATGGTCACCGAGGGCGTCGTGGACTCCGTCGACGGGGTGACGGTGCCGGTGAACGCCGACTCGGTGTGCCTGCACGGCGACACCCCCGCCGCGGTGGACATGGCCCTGGCCGTGCGTGCGGTGTTGTCCCGCAACGGCGTCACCCTGACCCCGTTCGTGTCGTGAGGATCGCCCCGGCGGGCGACCGCGCCCTGCTGGTCGATCTCGACGACGTCCGCACAGTCGCGGCGCACCACGCCGGGTGGGCCGTCGGGCACCCGGGAATCGCCGAGATGATCCCCGCCGCCGCCACCGTGCTGGTGATCCTCACCGATGACGCGGAACCCGCACGGGTGTCGGCGTGGCTCCGCGAGACGCCACCGGCGCAGGTGCTCGGCTACTCCGGTGAGACGATCACGATCGACGTCCGATACGACGGGCCCGATCTCGACGAGGTCTGTGCGACAACGGGACTGGACATCGTCGCCGTGCACACCGGTCAGGTGTGGACCGCCGCGTTCTGCGGCTTCTCCCCCGGCTTCGCGTACCTGGTCGGTTCCGATCCGTTGTCGATCCCGCGCCGCGCCGATCCGCGCACCTCGGTGCCGGCGGGATCCGTGGCGCTGGCCGGCGAGTACACCGGGGTGTACCCGACCTCGTCGCCCGGCGGGTGGCAGATCATCGGCAGCACCGACGCGGCGCTGTGGGACGTGAACCGGGACGACCCCGCGCTGCTCGCGCCCGGCACGCGCGTGCAGTTCCGCGCGGTGACGTGATGCTCGAGGTATCGGCAACCGGGCCGCTGACGACTGTGCAGGATCTCGGACGCACCGGGTGGTCCTCGCTCGGCGTCGGCACGTCCGGCGCAGCCGATCGACGCTCGCATGACGCGGCGAATCGGTTGGTGGGGAACACGATCGACGCCGCGACGCTCGAGGTGACACTCGGCGGACTGGTGCTGCGCGCACGCACCGCGGTGGTTCTGGCGGTGACGGGGGCTCCGACCCCGTTCACGGTGGACGGCGTACCGCAGGGGCACGGCGCCGTGGTCGTGGTGGGGTCGGGCGCCGAGATCCGCCTCGACTGGGCACCGGTGGGACTGCGCACGTACGTCGCCGTCCGCGGCGGCATCGACGTGCCCCGGGTTCTCGGGAGCCGATCGACCGACTCCCTGTCCGGTATCGGACCCGAGCGAGTGGCGCCCGGCGCCGTGCTGCCGATCGGTCACGACGCCGAGGACTGGCCCGGGGTCGACGTGAATCCTTACCCGTTCGAGCACCGTACGACCCTGCGGGTGATTCCCGGCCCGCGCGCGGACCGGTTCACCGACGACGCGCTCGACCTGCTGCTCGCCCAACCTTGGACGGTGCGGACGGATTCGGACCGCGTCGGCATGAAACTCCAGGGCGCCGAGCCACTGTCGCGATCGCGGGAGGACGAACTCCCGAGCGAGGGCATGGTGACCGGCGCACTGCAGGTACCGCCGTCGGGACTGCCCGTGTTGTTCCTCGTCGACCATCCGGTGACCGGCGGCTACCCGGTGATCGCCGTCGTGGTGTCGGCGGACCTCGGATCCGCGGCGCAGTGTGCGCCGGGACAGACGATCCGCTTCAGTGTCTGATCATCGGGAGACAGGAACGGCGATCTCGTTGCGGCGGCGGAACGACACCGTCCAGGGCGGGTCGTAGAACCAGGACATCGGCTCGCCGGTCGTGTCGATGCCGCGGGACTTCAGGATCTCCAGCAGCTCCGTGGTGCGCTCGGCCACGGCCCGCGCACCGCGGTCACCGCTGAACCGCAGCACCGCCACCGTCTCGGCCGGCACCTCCACCAGGCGCACCCGATCGTCCTTCGGCGCCGGCAGAGTGTCCATCGTCCATCGCGACGGCATGAAGAACCGGACGACCCATCCCTCGTCGCTCGCGGCGCGCGACACGGGTGCGGTCATCGCGATGGTCTGCCCGCGCGACGCCGACTGCCCAACGGGAGCCGTCATCGCGATCCTGTCGGATCCCTGATTGCCCCCGAAGATGTACCCGGCCAGCCGGCGGAAGCCTTCGTTACGGGCGCGTTCCTCGTCGGCGTCCACGACGGTCTCCGCCGCGATCCGGGGTTCGTATCGGCGAATCTCGACCGCCCCCGTGAGCGACTCGGTGGTGTGGGGTGGTTCCTCGGTACCCACCCGAACCCCCACGATTCCCAGTGCGGCCTCGGCCACCTGTGTCACCGTCGTCCTCAGCCGTTCGATCATGACTCGACGGTACGCGCGGACGAGCCCCACCCCGGTCGCGCTCGACCTAGGGGCCCTGGCGCCACCACGCGACGACGTAGAGCACCATCGCCGTCACCAGACCCGCCACCACCCACAGCACCACGGTGTAGTCGACCCACGACCCGATCGGCGGGGCGCCGGGGAACAGGTTGCGGATGGGCAGCACCGCGAAGAGCGTCACCGCGAACCATGTCATGATCGGCGGCAGGAACTGCTTGCGGCGGCGCAGCGTCTGGATCGACACGAACAGCGTGCACAGCGGCAGCACTACCAGGACCACACAGATCGCGATGTCGAAGATCGTGGTGCCCACCGTGCGCGCGACGCGGATGTCGAAGGCCTGCGCCGAGGAGGAGTCGATGTCGACGGCCTCCACCGCCCAGGACGTGAGCGAGTCGGTCACCACGATCTCGGCGGGTACGGGCTGCCGGTCCGCGCCGGCGCCGGAGAACACCCGCACCTGGATCGACGACGCGTCGTAGGTGTCGAACGGCCATCGCCGGATGTCGCCGTCCGCGTACAGGGAGACCGGGAGCGGGCCCACACGGGTCCCGCTGGGGAACGTCAGGGTGCCGGCACTCGCGGTCGGCGTCACGTCGACGATCAGGTCGTCGACCAGGTTGCCGTCGGCATCGGTCAACTCGGTCCCCGGATACACGGACACGCGGGCGTCGAGCGAGAAGTTCTCACCGGAGACGGTGTCCACGTCGAGGTAGACGAGCGCGGCGTCGGGTGCGGCCTCACGGAGGTCGGGGCCGTTCGGCGGGCTTCCCAGCGCGTAGGTGAGCACCACCGCGACGTACGCGGCGATCACCACGGCCACCAGGACCACACCGCGCACTCTGCGACCCGCCGCTGTCATGGACAGATGATGACAGGACTCAGGTCTGCGCGTGTGGTTCCACGACGTCGTACTCCGCGCAGAGGAACGCGCCGTTGCGCGCGAAGTCCACGAGTCGGAGATCGAACCGACGCGGGAACAGCGGCCTGCCGGCGCCGAGGGTGACCGGCGCGATCGAGACGACGATCCGATCCAGGTGTCCGGCCTCGGCGAACTGCGCTGCCAGATCACCGCCCCCCACGATCCAGACGTCCTTGCCGCCGGCGGACTCCTCGATCGCCGGCCAGAGGTCGGCGACGTCTCCGGCGGCGAATCGAACGTCGTGCTCGGAGTCTGCGAAGTCTCGATGGGTCACCACCCACGCCGGCATGTCGTACGACCATGCCTCCCCGGTCGACGCGTTGTGGTCGAGGACCCAGGCGTAGGTCGTGGCTCCCATGACGATCGCGCCGATGTCCGCGATGAAGTCGCCGTAGTTCATCGGGCCGTGCTCGTCGATGTCCTGACGGAAGAGCCACTCGAGAGAGTCGTTCTCGTCGGCGAGGTAGCCGTCGAGGGTGCTGGCGGTGAAGTAGGTGGTCCTGGTCACAGGGCGATTCTGCACCCGACCACCGACACCGATCGCGCTTGCGGCCGGGCACGTTGCGGTGGGTGTGCACACCCTCTCCGGTGAGCGCACACCCCTCACCGCCGACTGCACAGGGTGTGCGGTTCAAGCGAGGGGTGTGCGCACCCCATCCGACCCAGACTGGCGCTCAGCCGCCGGCCCCGTTCATCGAGTCGGTTCGCGTCCACTGAGCCGGGTTCAGCCCCGGCGCTGCCGCGCGATGCCCGCGAGCACGACTCCGGCTGCGACGGACGCGTTGAGCGACTCCACCGGACCGGCCATGGGGATCGACAGGATGCTGTCGCAGTTGTCGCGGACGAGGCGGGACAGACCCTTGCCCTCGGACCCGACGACCACCACGATCGGCCCGGTGCCGTCGAAGTCGTCCAGCGAAGTGTCACCGTCGGCGTCGAGACCGACCACCATCACACCCTTGTCGGCCCAGTCCTTCAGCGTCCGAGTCAGATTGGTCGCACGGGCGACGGGGAGACGCGCTGCCGCTCCGGCACTGGTGCGCCACGCGACGGCCGTGACACTCGCGCTGCGTCGCTGCGGGATGACCACGCCGTGCCCACCGAATGCTGCGACCGACCGGACGACGGCACCGAGGTTGCGGGGGTCGGTGATGTTGTCGAGAGCGACCAGCAGCGGCGGCTCCTGACGCTGGCGCGCCTGCGAGAGGAGATCGTCGGGGTGGGCGTACCGGTACGGCGGCACCTGGAGCGCGATGCCCTGGTGCATGCCGTTGGCACTCATCCGATCGAGATCGGTGCGGGAGACCTCCAGGATCGAGATGCCCTTGTCCGCGGCGATCTGGACGCTCTCCTTCAGCCGATCGTCGGCCTCGGTGCCCGACGCGACGTACAGCGCCGTCGCCGGCACTCCCGCGCGCAGGCACTCCAGCACCGGGTTGCGGCCCAGCACGTTCTCCGGACCGTCCTCGGTCTTGCGGACCGGCGGACGGCCGCGACCCGAGCCGGACGCGTCCCGGCTGGTCGGCCGTGCGCGCCGGGCGTGCTTGGTGCGCTCGGCCGCCGGCGGGGTCGCGCCGCGGCCCTCGAGGCCCTTGCTGCGCTTGCCGCCGGACCCGACTGTCTGGCCCTTCTTGGTGCCGGTCTTGCGCACCGCTCCGCGTCGACTCGAATTGCCTGCCATTACTTCTCCGTGCCTTCCGGCTGTGCGATCGACCATTCCGGGCCGTTCGGGGTGTCGGTGACCTCCACGCCCGCGCGGGCGAGGCGGTCACGAATACGGTCGGCCGTCGGCCAGTCCTTGCCTGCCTTGGCGGCGCTGCGCAGCTCGAGGTCGTCCGCGATGAGCAGATCGAGCGCTGCCCGTTCCGCCGACGCGTCGGCCGAGCCGGACGCCCAGTGCGGATCGAGGGGATCCACACCGAGGATCGACGTCATGGCGCGGACGGACGACGCGGCCTCGACGGCCTCGTCCAGCTTCCCCGCGGCCAACGCACTGTTGCCCTCGCGGCGGAGTCCGTGGATCTCGGCGAGCGCCTTGGGCACCGAGAGATCGTCGTCGAGCGCCTCGGCGAACGCGGGCGTCCAGGTACCGATCGGCACCTCGCCCGCGCGCTCCGCGGTCTTCGTCACGAACGCCTCGATGCTCCGGTACGCCGATGCCGCTTCCTGCAGTGCCTCGGCGGAGTACTCGAGCATCGACCGGTAGTGCGCGCTGCCGAGGTAGTAGCGCAGTTCCTGCGGACGCACGGTCTCGAGCATCGTCGGGATGGAGACGACGTTGCCGAGCGACTTCGACATCTTCTCGCCGCTCATGGTGACCCAGCCGTTGTGCAGCCAGTACTGCGCGAAACCGTCCCCCGCGGCGCGGGACTGGGCCAGCTCGTTCTCGTGGTGCGGGAACACCAGATCCAGTCCACCGCAATGGATGTCGAACGCGGACCCGAGGTAGGTCTCCGCCATCGCGGAGCACTCGATGTGCCACCCGGGCCGGCCGGGTCCCCACGGGGTGGGCCACGACGGCTCGCCGGGCTTGGCCGTCTTCCACAGCGTGAAGTCGCGTGGATCGCGCTTGCCCGCACCGACGCTCTCACCCTGGTGGACGTCGTCGAGCCTGTGCCCGGACAGAGCGCCGTACTCGCCCCAGCTCCGCACGTCGAAGTAGACGTCGCCGGCGGCCGCGTACGCGTGACCCGCGTCGATCAACCGACCGATCAGCTCGACCATCTGCGTGATGTGACCCGTGGCGCGCGGTTCGGCCGACGGGGGAAGCACACCGAGGGCGTCGTAGGCCGCGGTGAAGGAGCGCTCGTACGTCGCCGCCCACTCCCACCACGGACGGCCGGCGTCGGCGGCCTTGTTCAGGATCTTGTCGTCGATGTCGGTGACGTTGCGGACGAAGGCGACGTCGTAGCCGGCGGCCGTCAGCCACCGCCGAAGGACGTCGAACGCGACGCCGCTGCGCACGTGACCGATGTGGGGATGTCCCTGGACCGTGGCCCCGCACAGATACACCGAGGCGTGTCCGGGGGCCAGCGGAGTGAACTCACGCACGGCCCTGGTCGCGGTGTCGTAGAAGCGCAGGGTCACGACGGCCGATCCTACCGGGGATTCGACTCGCCCTGTACCACGCGAGCGTCGTCCGGGACCGCGCTCTCCAGCACGAGAGCGGTGGCGATCGCGGCCACACCCTCGCCGCGGCCGGTCAGGCCGAGCCCGTCGGTCGTGGTGGCCGAGACGGAGACGGGCGCCCCCAGGATGTTCGTGAGCAGTGTCTGCGCCTCCACCCGACGTGGGCCGACGCGCGGACGATTGCCGATGACCTGGACCGCGGCGTTGCCCACGCGCATCGACTGCTGCGCGAGCAGTTCGCGGACGTGCATGAGCATGGTGGCGCCGCTGACGCCGTCCCATTCTGGGCGACCCGTGCCGAACACCGAGCCCAGATCTCCCAGACCGGCCGCGGACAGCAGCGCGTCGCAGAGTGCGTGCGCCGCGACGTCGCCGTCGGAATGCCCGGCACAGCCGTCGGCGTCCTCGAACAACAGTCCGGCGATCCAGCACTCACGCCCCACCTCGACGGGGTGGACATCGGAACCGATCCCTACGCGCATGGTCTCCCTCTCACGACTGTGTCCGGCGGGCGACGAGTGCGCGAGCCAGGACCAGATCCATCGGGGTGGTGATCTTGAAGGCCTCGGCGTCGCCGACGACCGTGTGCACGTCGACTCCCAGACGTTCGACCAGGCCGGCGTCGTCGGTGGCCGTATCGGGAAAGGAATCGTAGGCACGCCTCAGGGTCACCCCGTCGAATCCCTGCGGCGTCTGCACCGAGCGCAGCGTGGCCCGGTCGACCGTTCCGGTGACCACACCGGCGGCATCGACGGACTTCATCGTGTCGACGACGGGCAGCACCGGCACCACGGCCGACGCGCCGGCGCCGACCGCCTCGACGACGCGGGTGATCAGGCTCGGCGGCGTCAGGCAGCGTGCGGCGTCGTGCACGAGCACGATGTCCGCCGCACCGGCCACTGCCAGGCCGGCCCGCACCGAATCGGTGCGCTCGGCTCCGCCGACGACGACGTCGACCGGCAGGACGCAGGACTCGACCAGACGAGAGGTCGTGTCCTGCAGAATGTTCGGGACCACCACCACGACACGAGAAAGGGCGCCGGAGGCCGACAGGCCGTCCAGCGCCCACTCGAGCAGAGTGCGTCCCGCGAGTTCCACGAACGCCTTGGGCATGTTCTCCCCGAGGCGTACGCCCGATCCGGCTGCCGGAACGAGCGCGACGACGTCCGTCACACGCGCGTCAGGACGCCGCGGCCAGAACCTCGTCCAGCATGGAGTCCGCCCTGACCTCGTCGGTTCCCTCGGCGAGTGCGAGCTCGCCGACCAGGATCTGACGTGCCTTCGCCAGCATGCGCTTCTCACCAGCGGACAGGCCGCGGTCCTGCTCACGACGCCACAGATCGCGCACGACCTCGGCCACCTTGTTCACGTCACCCGACGCGAGCTTCTCCAGGTTGGCCTTGTACCGGCGCGACCAGTTGGTGGGCTCCTCGGTGTGCGGCGCGCGGAGAACCTGGAACACCTTGTCCAGACCCTCCTGGCCGACGACGTCCCGGACACCCACGTACTCGGCGTTGTCGGCAGGAACTCGAACGGTGAGATCACCCTGGGCTACCTTGAGAACGAGATATTCCTTGGCCTCGCCCTTGATGGTGCGTGTCTCGATATTTTCGATCAGCGCCGCTCCGTGGTGCGGGTAAACGACGGTGTCTCCGACCTTGAAAATCATGTGTTCGGTGCCCCTTTCGATATGGCCAGTTTAACACGCCTCCGATCCGGGGTCGTTCCAACGGTGCAGGTCAGGGGCACAGGGCTGGTGGGGACGCTCTTGACAGGGGGCGGGATACATGTATCGAGCAGGCTGTTCGGCCCGCGGCGGCACCGACTGGCGTCACCCGATCCACACGTCCGGACGGCGAACTACTACGCTGCGTGGTGGTGGCCGCCCGTCGGCACAACTCTCGATGACGACCAGTGGAGGACGACCAGTGACCGCATCTACCGCCCGGATCCGGCCGGCCCGAGTCGCGACCGGCGTCGCGCTCGCTCTCGGCACGGTGATCAGCCTCTCCGCGTGCAGCGCCGGGCAGATCTCCCAGACGGCGACGCAGGTCGCCGCGGTCAACGGTAACGGCGCGGACCAGGGCACCGTCTCCCTGCGCAACGTGCACGTCGCCTACCCCTCCTCCGACGAGTTCGTGCTCGAGCCCGGTGGCCGCGCGGAGCTGATCTTCACGGCGATCAACACCAGCGAGACCACACCGGACCGCATCACCGGCATCGAGACCGAGGGTGCCGCCGAGGTCGTCGTCACCGGTGCCACCGGTGGCACCTCCATCGAGATCCCGGCGCAGGCGTCCGTCGCGTCCGGAGTGCCCGCGGACCAGGACCCCACCGCCCCCGAGGGGTCGCAGTCCATCACCGCCGTGATGGAGGACCTCTCCGAGAACGTGCGCCCCGGACTCACCGTCCCGGTCACCTTCACGTTCCAGCAGGCCGGCGACGTCACCGTCAGCGTGCCCGTCGATCCGGGCCCCGTCACCCCGCGCCTCGACGACGAGGCCAACGGCTGACGGTCCCCCGTCGGCCGAGCATTCCTGTCGGTAGACACCTCTAGTCTTCGCGAGTGGCCAAGACTCGTACCAGTTATCGCTGTTCGGCCTGTCAGCACACCGTGGCCAAGTGGGTCGGCCGCTGCCCCGAGTGCGAGACGTGGGGCTCGATGGACGAGGTCACCCTCCTCGCCTCCGTGTCGTCCCGCCCGGGTGCGAGCGCCGTTCGGGCGGGCGGCGCGTCGATGATCCCGACGTCGCCGGCACTTCCGCTCACACAGGTCTCCAGCACGTCCTCCATCGCCCGTCCCACCGGGGTCGACGAGCTCGACCGCGTGCTCGGCGGCGGCATCGTGCCCGGCTCGGTGGTGCTGCTCGCGGGTGAACCGGGCGTCGGCAAGTCCACCCTCCTGCTCGAGGTGGTCAAGCAGTGGGCCGAGCGCAGCCCGCAGGACATCGCGCTCTACGTCACGGGTGAGGAGTCGGCGGGGCAGGTGCGTCTGCGCGCCGACCGGACGGGCGCCGTGCACGAGCGCGTGTTCCTCGCCGCGGAGAACGACCTGGCCACCATCTTCGGCCACGTCGACCAGGTCGCGCCCACCCTCGTCGTCGTCGACTCCGTGCAGACCATGCAGGCGTCCGACGTGGACGGCGTCATCGGCGGCGTCACCCAGGTCCGTGCCATCACCTCGGCGCTGACGTCCCTCGCCAAGGGCAGCGGCACGGCCGTCATCCTCGTCGGCCACGTCACGAAGGACGGCGCGGTCGCCGGGCCGCGCTCGCTCGAGCACCTCGTCGACGTCGTCCTGCACTTCGAGGGCGACAAGCACTCCACCCTGCGCATGGTCCGGGGCGTCAAGAACCGCTTCGGCGCCGCCGACGAGGTGGGCTGCTTCGAACTGCGCGAGGGCGGCATCCACGGCGTCAGCGATCCGTCCGGCCTGTTCCTGCACCACCGCGCCGACTCGGTCCCCGGCACCGCCGTCACCGTCACGATGGACGGCAAGCGGGCCCTGCTCGCGGAGGTCCAGGCGCTCGTCGCGCCGTCGCACATGCCCACGCCCCGCCGGGCCGTCAGCGGTCTGGACGCCGCCCGGGTATCGATGATCCTCGCGGTCCTCGAACGTCGCTGCGGCGTGCAGCTCAGCAGCCGGGAGGTCTACGCCGCCACCATC
This sequence comes from Rhodococcus sp. BP-316, assembly GCF_019836105.1. Classification (NCBI taxonomy): domain Bacteria; kingdom Bacillati; phylum Actinomycetota; class Actinomycetes; order Mycobacteriales; family Nocardiaceae; genus Rhodococcus; species Rhodococcus sp. BP-316. Next base: position 139,846 of record NZ_JABUEE010000006.1, read on the forward strand.
GGCGGTATGCGGACCACCGAGCCCGTCGTCGATCTCGCGTTGGCACTCGCGGTCGCCTCCGCGGCCCGTGACACCGCCCTGCCCCCGGGAATGGTGGTGCTCGGCGAGGTGGGGCTGGCCGGAGAGGTCCGGCGCGTGGTCGGCGTCGACCGGCGCCTCGCCGAGGCCGCGCGGCTGGGGTTCACCTCCGCGATCGTCCCGTCCGACCAGCGTCGCGGCGTGAAGGACGACACGGCCGGAGATCCACCGGGCATGCGGGTCGTCCGGGTCACCGACGTCGCCGGCGCGATGCAGGGAGCCTTCGAGCGACGACGGAAGTAGACCACTCGACCCGCGGACGGAACGCCGGTGCGGTGAGTACCGGTACCCTGACTCTGCACCACCGGCAACCGGGAACGACGTGGGAGGGGGACCAGTGACCGACACCGTGACGACTCCGGACATCTCCCTCGGCTTCCCGGTACCCCACTCGTCCCTGCGTGACGCCATCGCCGACCTCGCCCCGGGCACCACGTTGCGCGACGGTCTCGAGCGCATCCTGCGCGGCCGCACCGGCGGACTGATCGTCCTCGGGTACGACGAACAGGTCGAGAGCATCTGCGACGGCGGCTTCGATCTCGATGTCGAGTTCGCCCCCACCCGGCTCCGCGAACTGTCCAAGATGGACGGCGCCGTCGTGTTGTCCACCGACGGTTCGCGCATCGTCCGCGCCAACGTGCAGCTCGTCCCCGACCACACCATCCCCACGGTCGAGTCCGGTACCCGCCACCGGGCCGCCGAGCGCACCGCGATCCACACCGGCTACCCCGTGGTGTCCGTCAGCCAGTCGATGAGCATCCTCAGCGTCTACGTCGGCGGAACCCGGCACGTCATCGAGGGTTCCGCGACCATCCTGTCCCGCGCCAACCAGGCCGTGGCCACCCTCGAGCGGTACAAGGCGCGCCTCGACGAGGTCAGCCGTCAACTGTCCGTCACGGAGATCGAGGACTCGGTGACGTTGCGCGATGCGCTCACCGTCGCGCAGCGCCTCGAGATGGTCCGGCGCGTGTCCGTCGAGATCGAACAGAACGTTCTCGAGCTCGGTATCGACGGGCGCCAGCTCGCCCTGCAGCTCGAAGAACTGGTGGGCGACAACGACTCTGCGCGCCAACTCGTCGTCCGCGACTACCTCGCCGGCACCGACACACCCACCACCGCGGCCGTCGAACGCTCCCTCGCGGCACTCGACCGGCTCACCGACGTCGACCTGCTCGACCTCACGGTGATCGCTCGTGCCTTCGGCTACCCCGGCACCATCGAGGCGCTCGACGCACCGATGAGTCCCCGCGGGTACCGGTTGCTCACCCGCGTTCCGCGGCTGCAGTTCACGCAGATCCACCGACTGGTCGGGCACTTCGGCACCCTGCAGACACTGCTGGCCGCCACCGCAGCCGACCTGCAGTCCGTCGAGGGCATCGGTGGGCTGTGGGCCCGGCACATCAGAGAAGGCCTGTCCCGCATGGCCGAGGCCAGCATCTCGGGGCCCTTCGACTAATCGGCCGGCCTCCGGCCTTCCCGTTCGACTAATCGGCCGGTCTTCCCGGAGGGGTTTCGTGTTCGCGCTGCGACTGCAGCACCTGCCGGAACGCGGAACTGCCGCGGGAACCGACCTCGCTGAGGCGGAACGGACGTGCGCTACGTGATGTTGAACGTCTCCGGCGCGCTGCGCAGCTGGCCGAGCTGGCCGACCACGCTGTATCCGCCGGGTCCCACCGGGTTCCGCGGCGCCGCGCACCCGGGCTCGGAGGTGGTCGCGGACCACTTCACGGCGAACGGCGCCTGCTCACCGGGCTGCAGCGTGCGGATGTCGGGAGTCGTGGTGGGGAAGCAGTCGACGTTCGACCAGAGTCGCTGCCCCTCCAGCGTGTAGACCAGCACCTGCTGCAGACCCGAACCCAGATCGCGCTCGCACGCCGAGGTTCCGATGTTGGTGACGACGACGGTGAACGCCGGCTCCTGCCCAGCGGGGTAGGACGGCTGATCGGGCGAGGCCTTCACGGCGAGAGACTGATCCGCGCACTGACCGGGAGCGACAGGCGCAGAGGACGTCGTGGCGGACGTGGACGTCGCCGACGACGAGGACGCGGCGTCGCCGCCCTCGCTGCCACCACCGGAACCTCCTGCCGGAGCGGAGCCTCCGGTCGCGGACGCGTCGGGGCGGTACGTCGTGGCAGCGGACGGTGCGAGCGAGGCGGACGCCGCGGTGGACTCGGAATCCTGCGACCCGCCACCGGCGAGCGACACCACCAGCCACACCACGAGTCCGATGACCACCACTGCGCCACCGATCGCGAGCGCGCGGCGTCGCCAGTAGATCTCGGGAGGCAAGGGTCCGTTCGGCTCGAGCACAGGTCAACCGTATGTGCCGACGCGGTGACCGAGCGGCACCTACTACGGCGTGTCGCTCGCCGTCGCTGACGAGGTGAGCAGATCACTCGCATCGGTGCGGTCGGTCGACCCCATCTCGACGTGTCCGATGTCGCCCAGCGCGCCCTGGAACTCCACCTTGCCCTCGGCCAGCTTGTACGTCAGGCCGACGATGGCGAGTTTTCCCGCGGCGACGCGCTTCTCGAGGATCGACGACCGATCGATCAGCAGCTTCCCGGTCTCGAGGACGTGGCGCGCCTCGACGTCGTCGGCGCGCGTGTACCCCAGTCGGTGGGCGTTGAGGACGGACGGCGTGACCCGCTCGACGATGTCGCGGATGAAGCCACCGGGGACGGTGCCCTCGTCCAGCGCGTTGATGGTCGCCTTGACGGCGCCACAGCTGTCGTGGCCGAGAATGACGATCAGGGGCGCTTCGAGGACCTCGGCGCCGAACTCCAGGGAACCCAGAACGGCCGAGTCGACGACCTGGCCGGCCGTGCGGACGACGAACATGTCGCCGAGGCCCTGGTCGAAGATGATCTCGGCTGCCACCCGGGAATCGGAGCACCCGAAGACGATCGCGGTGGGGTGTTGACCGTCGACGAGCGACGCGCGGTGATCCACCCCCTGGCTGGGATGCTCCGGGCGGCCGTCGACGAAACGGCGATTACCCTCGACGAGTGCGTTCCATGCTGAGCGGGGACTCGAATTAGGCATGGCCTCATTGTTACCGAAACATGAGTCACCCGCCGGTGGCGGCCCCGACTTCCGGGAAGGATCACAGACATGGACAGCGAGGTTCTGGTCTCGTGGTACCGACGCGAGGCCAGGGATCTGCCCTGGCGCCGTAGCGGTGTCAGCGGGTGGCAGATCCTGATGAGCGAGGTGATGCTGCAGCAGACTCCGGTGGCGCGGGTCGCTCCGATCTGGGTCGAGTGGGTACAGCGTTGGCCGGTGCCGTCCGCCATGGCCGCGTCGTCGCGGGCCGACGTCCTGCGGGCCTGGGGCAAGCTCGGCTATCCCCGTCGCGCCGCACGCCTGCACGACTGCGCCGCCGTCCTCGCCGAGCACCACGGCGACGAGACGCCGTCGGATGTCGAGACGCTGCTGACCCTGCCGGGTGTCGGGGCGTACACCGCGCGCGCCGTCGCCTGCTTCGCCTACGGGCAGCGGGTCCCCGTCGTCGACACCAACGTGCGGCGCGTCGTCGCCCGTGCGGTCCACGGCCGCGCCGAGCCCGGAAACCCCAGCACCACACGAGATCTCGCAGACACCGAGGCCTTGCTGCCCGAGGACGTCGCCACCGCGGCCACTCTGTCGGCGGCACTGATGGAGCTCGGCGCCGTCATCTGCACCGCACGCAATCCCGCCTGCGCGGACTGCCCGCTCCCGTCGTGCGCGTGGGTCGAGGCCGGTCGGCCGGCGCACGACGGACCGCCGAGGAAGGTGCAGAAGTTCGCCGGAACCGATCGGCAGGTGCGCGGAAAACTGATGGACGTACTGCGCTCCACGATGGGTCCGGTGGATAAGTCCGAGCTCGATCTGGTGTGGACGACCGATCCCGGCCAACGTGACCGTGCCCTGAACTCGCTACTGGTCGACGGGCTCGTCGAGCAGACGTCCGCCGGCGCCTTCGCGCTCGCCGGGGAGGGCTCGTAGGAACGACTCGACAGCGCGCCGGTACTCCCCCGGCCGATCGTCGTGCACCAGATGCCCGGCGCCGGCGACCACCTCGTACGTCGAGTCGTGATGCAGTGCAGCCATTCTCGCCATCTGACCCGCTGGAGTGACCGTGTGCTCCGCCTCGAGCAGCAGCGCGGGAGCACGCACTGCTCGCCACTCGTCCCAGAAGTCGCGTCGTCCCCATTCGTCCGAGATCGCCGCGAACGTGTCCACGTCTCCGTGCAGGTGCAGCCCGTCCGGCGTCCGCTCGAAGGAGTCGAGGAAGTACTGCCCCGCGACGTCACCGAAGTACGCCAGAACCGCGGCCTCGTCGGGGAACGGCTGGGGCCACGCACGGATGACGGCGGCCCACCCGTCGGAGGTGCGACCGCGGAAGTCGGGAGCCATGTCCTCGACGACGATCCCGCGCACCCGATCCGGTTCGCGCGCCGCGAGGCACCACGCGTGGAGCGCGCCCATGGAGTGACCGATCAGGATCACGGACTCGAACGGCGCCAGCGCCTCGCGCAGCTCGTCGACGAACGCCTCCGTGGTGAGGGTCGCCGGAGCAGCACGCCCGTGTCCCGCCGCCCGGGCGGCGAGGACGTGGCCGTGCTCCCGCAACCAGGGCACCTGCCGCCGCCACGTGTCCGGGCCGCCCATCAGGCCGTGCAGCAGCACGAGGGGCACTCCGGAGCCGCCGTGGTCGTCCAGCATCGCTCGACCGTAACCGTCGCAGGTAGCCTCGGGTCCATGCCAGTGGTCAAGATCAACGCCATCGAGGTGCCCGAGGGCGCCGGCCCCGAACTCGAGAAGCGCTTCGCCGCCCGCGCCGGATCGGTCGACGGCTCACCCGGTTTCCTCGGTTTCCAGCTGCTCCGCCCGGTCAAGGGCGAGAGCCGCTACTTCGTCGTCACGCAGTGGGAGGACGAGGAGTCGTTCCAGGCCTGGTCGGGTGGACCGGCTCGCGAGGCCCATTCCGGTGAGCGGGCGAAGCCGGTCGCCTCGGGTGCCTCGTTGCTGGAGTTCGACGTCGTCCTGGACGTTCCGGCCCGTCGAGACGGACCGGCCGACCGGTAAACCCGGACATGACTGTAGGTAAGGTCGGTTTTTCACGGCAGTTCGAGCCACAGCAGTTCGAGCGGGAACGAGGTCGGCGACACATGCCCACGTCACGCAGGTACGCCATTCTGGCCGCTGCCGTCACCGCGACTCTCACGCTCGCCGGATGCTCCGCAGGCGTCGATCCGCTGCTCGAGTCGGGAGCCGCGCGCGGCGACGGATCCACGACGGAACCCGCCGACACGACCGCTGCCCCGGCCGCCGGCGCGCCGATCACGGCGGTCACCGACACCGTCCTCGGTTGGATCACGACGCCGGACCCCACCACGCTCGACCCGGCCGCGATCGACTCCTTCGCGGCGCCCGAGCTGGCGCAGGCACTGGCTCAGGTCGGCGGGCTGCTCGGTCCCGTCGCGCAGATCCTGGCGAGTGGCCCCCTCACCGTGGGCGAACGGACCGAGGACGGCCTCGAGTCCACCGTGCAACTGAGCACCGGCCGGAACGCGCCCGTGACGCTGCGACTGCGCGCCACCGAGGACGGCCTGCTGTCCGGGATCCAGGCTCTGCCCGACACCGAGGGCGTCGACTCCTTCGCCTCGTCGGACGCTGCGCTCAGCGCTCTCGGTGCCCGCACGTCCTACGTCGCCTCCCGCGTCGCCGACGGCACCTGTACTCCCGTCCACAGCCTGAACGCGGACGACTCCCTGCCGCTCGCCTCTGTCGCGAAGCTGTACGTGCTCGGCGCGGTCGCGCGGGCCGTCGACAACGGGACGCTGTCGTGGGACGAGCAGTTGACCGTGACCGACGCACGCAAGTCGGCCCCGTCGGGACAGTTGCAGTTCGCTCCCGAGGGAACACCGGTGACGGTGCGCGAGGCGACCGACGCGATGATCGCGATCAGCGACAACACGGCCACCGATCTGCTGATGGATCGCATCGGCCGGGACGCGGTCGAGTCCGAGGTCACCATCATGGGCGCCGCGAATCCTGCGGCGCTGACGCCCTTTCCGACGACACGCGAGTTCTTCGTGCTCGGGTGGGGACGGCCGGACCTGCGGGCGCAGTGGCGCGACGCCGACACGCAGACCCGCCGCGGCATCCTTGCCGGAATCGAGAATCGCACCATCGACAGCGAGCCCGTCGATCCGGTGACCGCCGACCTCGACTACCAGGGAATCGCGACGAGGCCCGGTACGCCGGACGGAGTCGAGTGGTTCGGCAGCGCGAACGACATCTGCCGCGCGTACGCGGCGTTGATCACGGGTCCGCAGAGCGACGTCGTGCGCCAGGTCCTCGCGCTGAACCCCGGCGCCGAGGTCGATCCCGCTCGCTGGCCGTACGTGGGCTACAAGAACGGCAACGCCGCGGGCGACGTGTCCGGGTCGTGGTTGCTGACGGATGCGACGGGCCAGGACTGGGTGGTGGCCACCCAACTGCAGTCCGACGAGGCGATCGGCCCCCTGGACAACGCCTACGCGTTCGCCGTCGTCCAGGGGACGTTCGCGCTGTTGCGTTAGCTCTCGAGAGCGGCGTCGAGCGTGATCTCGACGCCCGTCAGGGCCTTGCTCACCGGGCAGGTCTCCTTGGCGTTCTGCGCTGCCTTCGCGAAGCCGTCGGCGTCCAGACCGTCGACCTCACCGCGCACCGTGATCGTGATGCCGGTCAGCTTGAAGCCGACCTCGTCCGGTCCGAGCGACACCTCGGCGGTGACGTCGAGGCTCTGCGGAGTGCCACCGGCCTCGGCGATGACGGCCGAGAGCTGCATGGCGTAGCAGGACGAGTGCGCTGCGGCGATGAGCTCCTCGGGGCTGGTGGTGCCGCCCGCGTCGTCCGCCGCACGCTTGGGGAACGACACGTCGTACGTGCCGACCTTCGAGCTGGAGAGCTCGACCTGTCCCGAGCCTTCCTCGAGTGAACCGTTCCATGCTGTCCGTGCTGTACGAGTAGGCATCAGCCATCCTTGTCGCTGGGGAACTCTTGACTCGTTCAGAGTATCCAGCGGCTGTCGACTTCGAACCGATGCCAGGTCAGACGCTCGGGTCGACGGCGATCACCGCAAGGACGTTGCCGGACGGGTCGGTGAACCACGCGATGTCCGGGCCGTTCCCCCGCATGACACCCTTGTCGTCCTGCGGTGCCCCGTCGTATCGGACGAACTCGACACCTCGCGCTGTGAGGTCGGCGACCGTGGCGTCGATGTCACGCGTCGGGATGTTCAGCACGGTGTGCGTGGCCGGTACGTGATCCGGCTTGGGGTAGGCGAGCATGCTGGTGCGTCGGTCGATGCGAATCCAGGAAGTACCCATCTCGGACGGCAGTACGCGCATGCCCAGGACATTGCGGTAGAAGCGCGTGGTGTCCTCCATGTCTCGGACCGCGATGCCGGAGAACGGCGTCGTCGGAGCGCCCATCTGCGCTTCCATCTCGTCCCGCAGACGGACCAGCTGGATCCAGTTGCCGTCGGGATCCTTCGCGGTGGCGAACAGGTCCCCGTCGCGGCCCTCGAGGGGACTCACCCACTCGCCGCCGAGCGCGTCGATTCGACCGGCGACCGCCTCCGGGTCGTCCGGTTCCACGTTCAGGACGACGCGCGCACCCGCTCGATTCGGGCCCGTCACGTCGTCACGCTTGTCGAACATGACGAAGAAGCCGTCGAGGTCGATCACGGTGTACGGGCCCATCGACATCGGCGGCGCCTCGAACACCTCCCCGTACCACCGGGCGAGCGCTTCGGGATCGGGGCTGGACAGGAGCATCGAGTTCACGGTTGCAGTAGCCATACCGGTACAGACCGGGCGGTGCGGCCGAACTCATCGCGAGAGACACCACGAACGCAGAACGGGCGAGACCCGTGAGGGTCCCGCCCGTTGCCGTGCGTATGTACTACTCGGAGCTCTCGCCCGACTTCGCCAGGTCGACGGTCAACTCGTCGGGGAGGCTGATCGGCTTCTTCTCGCCGCGGAAGGTGAAGACTGCGTCCTCGCCCTGTCCTTCGCCGTCCCAGTTGTCGACGTCGACGAGCACGATCTGACCCGGCTCGATCTCGCCGAACAGGATCTTCTCGGACAGCTGGTCCTCGATCTCGCGCTGGATCGTGCGACGCAGCGGACGCGCACCCAACACCGGGTCGAATCCACGCTTCGCCAGGAGCGCCTTGCCCTTGTCCGTGACCTCGATGGCCATGTCCTTGTTCTTGAGCGCAACCTCCACTCGCGCCAGCATGAGATCGACCATCTGGATGATCTCGTCCTTGGTGAGCTGGTGGAAGACGACGATGTCGTCGATGCGGTTCAGGAACTCGGGGCGGAAGTGCTTCTTCAGCTCGTCGTGCACCTTGAGCTTCATGCGCTCGTAGTTGGAGCCACTGCCCTCACCCGAGGAGAAGCCCAGCCCGACTGCCTTGGAGATGTCCGACGTACCGAGGTTCGAGGTGAAGATCAGCACGGTGTTCTTGAAGTCGACCGTACGACCCTGACCGTCGGTGAGACGGCCGTCCTCGAGCACCTGCAGGAGCGTGTTGTAGATCTCCTGGTGAGCCTTCTCGATTTCGTCGAACAGCACCACGGAGAACGGCTTGCGGCGCACCTTCTCGGTGAGCTGGCCACCCTCTTCGTAGCCCACGTATCCGGGGGGCGCACCGAACAGACGCGATGCGGTGAACCGGTCGTGGAACTCGCCCATGTCGATCTGGATGAGCGCGTCGTCCTCGCCGAACAGGAAGTTCGCCAGAGCCTTCGACAGCTCCGTCTTACCCACACCGGACGGGCCGGCGAAGATGAACGAGCCGGACGGACGCTTCGGGTCCTTCAGTCCTGCGCGGGTACGGCGGATGGCCTTCGAGACCGCCTTGACCGCCTCGACCTGCCCGATGATGCGCTTGTGGAGTTCGTCCTCCATGCGCAGGAGACGAGTGGTCTCCTCCTCGGTCAGCTTGAACACGGGGATGCCGGTCCAGTTGCCCAGGACCTCGGCGATCTCGTTGTCGTCGACCTCGGCGATGACGTCGAGGTCTCCGCTACGCCACTGCTTCTCGCGCTCGGCGCGCTGCGCGACGAGCTGCTTCTCCTTGTCGCGCAGGTTCGCGGCCTTCTCGAAGTCCTGCGCGTCGATCGCGGATTCCTTCTCACGACGGGCATCGGCGATCTTGTCGTCGAACTCGCGCAGGTCCGGCGGTGCAGTCATCCGGCGGATGCGCATGCGCGCACCTGCCTCGTCGATGAGGTCGATCGCCTTGTCGGGCAGGAACCGGTCGTTGATGTACCGGTCGGCCAGCGTCGCCGCGGCGACGAGCGCGCTGTCGGTGATCGAGACGCGGTGATGCGCCTCGTACCGGTCACGCAGACCCTTGAGGATCTCGATGGTGTGATCGACGGACGGCTCGCCCACCTGGACGGGCTGGAAACGACGCTCGAGTGCGGCGTCCTTCTCGATGTACTTGCGGTACTCGTCGAGCGTCGTCGCACCGATGGTCTGCAGCTCACCGCGAGCCAGCTTCGGCTTGAGGATCGACGCAGCGTCGATGGCGCCCTCGGCAGCACCTGCGCCGACGAGCGTGTGCAGCTCGTCGATGAACAGGATGATGTCGCCGCGGGTGTTGATCTCCTTGAGCACCTTCTTCAGGCGCTCCTCGAAGTCACCGCGGTACCGGCTGCCGGCCACCAGTGAACCGAGGTCCAGGGTGTAGAGCTGCTTGTCCTTGAGTGTCTCGGGGACCTCGCCGTTGACGATGGCCTGCGCGAGACCTTCGACGACGGCGGTCTTGCCGACGCCGGGCTCACCGATGAGCACCGGGTTGTTCTTGGTACGACGGCTGAGCACCTGCATGACGCGCTCGATTTCCTTCGCACGACCGATGACCGGGTCGAGCTTGCCTTCGAGTGCGGCCTGCGTGAGGTTGCGGCCGAACTGGTCCAGGACCAGCGACGTGGACGGGGTGCCCGCCTCGCCGCGGCTGCTGCCGGACTCGCTGGGCTCCTTGCCCTGGTAGCCCGACAGCAGCTGGATGACCTGCTGGCGCACGCGGTTGAGGTCGGCGCCGAGCTTGACCAGCACCTGGGCCGCCACGCCCTCACCCTCACGGATGAGGCCGAGCAGGATGTGCTCCGTGCCGATGTAGTTGTGTCCGAGCTGCAGCGCCTCACGCAGGCTGAGCTCGAGGACCTTCTTGGCACGCGGAGTGAACGGGATGTGCCCGGACGGTGCCTGCTGGCCCTGGCCGATGATCTCCTCGACCTGGCTGCGTACACCTTCGAGGGAGATCCCGAGCGACTCCAGAGACTTCGCCGCCACGCCTTCACCCTCGTGGATGAGACCCAGCAGGATGTGCTCCGTGCCGATGTAGTTGTGGTTGAGCATCCGGGCCTCTTCTTGGGCCAGGACGACGACGCGCCGTGCGCGGTCGGTGAACCTCTCGAACATCGCTCTCCCTCACACTGATGACGGGGCAGGCGTCGGACCCTCTAGTCCGAACCTCGAGCCCGACTCTCACTCTAGTTGCCGTGACCTTCGAGTGCCGCTCCGCCGGGGAAGTTCATCCGACGGCGAACGGTGGCTCCCACGCCCTCGGCGCGTCCATCGGGACGACACCGGCACCCTTGTATGCAGTCACAACGCACTGCACCGGAGATTCGTTACCACGAGCGACAGCGGATTCACCGTTCCCGCCTTCGCCCGCAGCGAACGGCCTACTCCTGATCGGCACCCACGGCAATGGGTCGGCGTGATGAGACGTGACGGACATTCCGCCCATCCATTGGAGTCATTGTCATTCAATCGAATGACAATGACTCCGACAGACAGGACAGAATCACGAAGAAAGTTCCCAGGCCCGCACGATCTCGGACGATATGCGGCCCCGCGCGCTGATCTCGAAACCTTGCGTGCGCGCCCATTCCCGTATTGCAGCACTGCGCGCCCGATCGGCCGCTCCGCGTGTCCGCGTGCCCCCGGACGAGCTCGCGGCCGACCCTCCCCCGGTCGTCCGCGTCGACACCCGCCGCGCGTGCTGGATCCACTGATCCATGACTTTCCGCAGCTCATCGGCGTTCGAGTTGGACAGATCCAACTCGAACCACGTGCCGTCCAACCCGATCGACACCGTCTCGTCAGCCGGCACGTTGTCGACGTCGTCGACCAGCGTGACCGTCACCTTCTTGACCATTCGACGCATTCCCCCCTCCGAACACAGCGACACTTTTCGCCGAGCAGGATCGATAATAGCGCGCATTACCGAGGCCTTGCAGCGTACCGAGTGGAATGTTCCATTCGGGCGTCAGCCGCGGTCGGGACGCACCAATGGAAAGAGGATGGTCTCGCGAATACCCAGCCCTGTGAGCGCCATCAGAAGGCGGTCGATGCCCATTCCCGTACCCGTTGTGGGCGGCATCGCGTACTCCATGGCGGTGAGGAAGTCCTCGTCGAGGACCATGGCCTCGTCGTCGCCGGCCGACGCCAGCCGGGCCTGATCGACGAAGCGCTCGCGCTGCACGACGGGATCGACGAGCTCCGAGTAGCCGGTGGCGAGCTCGAAGCCCCGCACGTAGAGGTCCCACTTCTCCACCACACCGGGGATGCTGCGATGGGCCCGGACCAGAGGCGACGTCTCCACGGGGAAGTTGCGGACGAACGTCGGAGTGTGGAGCTGGTCCCCGCAGCTGTGCTCCCACAGCTCCTCGACCAGCTTGCCGTGGCCCCACCCCTTGTCCGTCGGCACGGCGAGACCCACCCGATCGGCCAGCGCACGCAGGTCGTCCGGGCTCGTCTCCGGTGTCACCTCGATACCGACGGCGGCCGACAACGACGGGTACATCTCGATGGTGGTCCACTCGCCCGCGAAGTCGTACGCGGAACCGTCCGCGAGGGTGACCTGGAGCGACCCGTACACGGCCTGGACGACTTCCTGCACGAGCTCGCGCGTCATCACCGCGGAGTCGTCGTACGTGCCGTAGGCCTCGTACGTCTCGAGCATCGCGAACTCCGGGGAGTGCGTGGAGTCGATGCCCTCGTTGCGGAAGTTGCGGTTGATCTCGAAGACCCGGTCGATGCCGCCCACGACCGCCCGCTTGAGGAACAGTTCGGGAGCGATGCGGAGGAACAGGTCGATGTCGAGCGCGTTCGAGTGCGTCGTGAACGGTCGGGCCGCGGCGCCACCGTGCAGCGTCTGGAGCATCGGGGTCTCGATCTCCAGGAATCCGCGGCGCTCGAGCCCGTCACGCAGTGCGCGCAGCGCGGCGACGCGGCGGCGGGCGTTCTCCCGCGCCTCGGGACGCACGATGAGGTCGACGTACCGCTGGCGGACGCGGGACTCCTCGTTCATCTCCTTGTGGGCGACGGGCAGGGGCCGCAGCGACTTGGACGCCATCTGCCACTCGTCCGCCATGACGCTCAGCTCGCCGCGTCGGGAGCTGATCACCTCGCCGTGCACGAAGATCATGTCGCCGAGATCGACGTCCGACTTCCACAGCGCCAGCGCGTCCTCGCCGACACCGGCGAGGGAGATCATGGCCTGGAGCTGCGTGCCGTCCCCGTCCTGCAGCGTCGCGAAGCAGAGTTTGCCGGTGTTGCGCAGGAAGATGACGCGACCGGCCACCCCCACCTGCTCGCCGGTGTGTGTGTCCGGCTCGAGCGCGGGATGCGCAGCCCGGACCTCGGCCAGCGAGTGCGTCCTCGCGACCGACACCGGATACGCCTCGCGCCCGGACTCCAGCAGCCGGGCGCGCTTCTCGCGGCGGATGCGCACCTGTTCCGGGGTGTCGTCGGTGGGAACGGCGGCGGGGTCGGTGTCTGCTCGTGGTGTCTCGGTCACGACTGCCCAGCCTATAGAGAGGTCAGTGCGCGACGAGAGTGCGCCCTTCGCGCAGGCAGTGCCGTGCGCTCCCCACGACGCCGGTGAGCCCGGCGACGACGATGGCGCGGTACCCACCGATGACGTCGGACGCTCGCGTGAGCCCCAGTTCCTGCAGCGCCGCGGCGGCCAGCGAGGAGGTGTAGCCCTCGGAGCACAGCACGATCCACTCGACGTCGTGATCCACCGCGATGGCCAGGCGTGCGCTGCTCGTGGGGTCGCACCGCCACTCGAGGACGTTGCGCTCGACGGCCAGTGCCCCCGGCATGGTTCCCTCCAGCGCGCGCTGTGCCTGGGGGCGGATGTCGACGAGCACCGCGCCGCGGGCGACGGCATCGGCCAGCTCGGAGACGTCCGTGCGGCGGTACGTGGACCGTGCGCGCTCGAGCATGTCGTCGATGCTCGATCGGGTGGTGGGTCGAGTCGTCATCACGCGTCTCCCTCGGGCAGGTCGGTCAGGACGGACCGGGTGCGGCGCAGAGCACCGCGCTCGCCGATCTCGTAGTAGGACATGGCCGTCAGCGGCGGCGAGTACGCGTGCACGCTCAGTGTCGGACCGCTCACGGTCACCGGGTCCGATGTCGGGGCCGGTGCGTGGGTGACGTCGTGGACCCACCCCAGCGGGAAGGACGCCTGATCACCCGCGTCCAGGCGGCGGTGATGCAGACCCTCACCGTTCCAACGGTATTCGCTGAGCGAGCCGCTCAGGACGGTCAGCGCGCCGAGCGATCCGGCGTGGTCGTGCAGTTCGGTGGACTTGTCCGGCACCCAGCTGATGAGCCACAGGTCGACCAGATCGTCCGAATGCAGACGGGCACACCACCGTTCACCGGCTGGGAACACTCCACCGGGCGGGAGAAGCGCATCATGGCGACCGTCGAGCACGTCCGCCGCACCTTGATCGGTGAGGCGCAGCAGATCGGCGGGACGCAGAGAGGTGGGGGCGACAGCAGAGAGCGAGAGCACGACAGGACTCCAGGGAGGTGTGATGACAGTCAGGGCAGGCGTCAGCCCCGACAACACTCCCGAGCACCCGTGCGATCAGTCACCCCGAAAGTGTGGCACACAGTTCGGCAGCGCGCCACCTCGACCGTCGTGGCCTCGATCAGCGGCGACGGGCCTGATTGCGCTCGTAGACCAGCCGCAGTCCCGCCAACGTGAGGTCCGGCTCGATGCGATCGATCGACGAGGAGTCGTCCATGACGAGCGACGCCGTGTCGCCGGTGGCCACCACGACGACGTCGTCGCCGTCGAAGCCGGGCACCTCGCGGCACACCCGGTCGACGATGCCGTCGACGAGACCGGCGAAGCCGAAGATCGCACCCGACTGCATGGCCTCGACGGTGTTCTTGCCGAGAACGCCTCGAGGCCGGACCAGTTCGACCTTGCGCAGCGCCGCGGAGCGGGACGCGAGCGCGTCCATGGAGATCTCGAGTCCGGGTGCGATCGATCCGCCCAGGAACTCCCCCTTGGCCGACACGACGTCGACACACGTGGACGTCCCGAAGTCGACGATGATGCACGGCGCGTCGTACAGGTGGTGGGCCGCGAGGCTGTTGACGATGCGGTCGGCGCCCACCTCCTTCGGATTGTCCACCAGCAGAGGCACTCCCGTGCGCACGCCGGGCTCGACGACCACGTGGGGAACGTGCGACCAGTACCGCCCCAGCATCGTCCGGATCTCGCGCAGCACCGACGGGACCGTCGAGAGCGCCGCGACACCCGTGATGGTCTCCACGTCGGGACCGAGGAGACCGCGAAAGGTCAACGCGAGCTCGTCCGCCGTCATCGACGCGTCCGTCCGCATCCGGCGTTGCCGCGTGAGCCGCGCGTGGTCACCGCTGCCGGTGAACACGCCCAACACGATGTTGGTGTTGCGGACGTCGACGGTGAGCAGCATCAGACCGAGACCGTGTCACGCGTGTCCGCGGTGAGTGTGCGCGGCGAGATCAGTCCGGAGCCGGCCGGGCTGTCCGCCGGATCGGAGCCAACCTGGACGGGGCGGTTGTCGGCGTCGACGAACACCACGTTCGGCGCGTACTCGGCGACCTCGGCCGGATCGAGGATGCCGTAGGCGATGATGATCACCAGATCACCCGGGTGCACGAGATGCGCTGCGGCGCCGTTGATCCCGACCACTCCCGAACCACGCTGCCCCGCGATGACGTAGGTCTCGAGCCGAGCACCGTTGTCGATGTCCACGATGGTCACCTGCTCACCCTCGAGCAGCGCGGCGGCGTCGAGCAGGTCCTGATCGATGGTCACCGACCCCACGTAGTGCAGATCGGCGTGGGTCACGGTGGCGCGGTGGATCTTCGAGGTCATCATCGTGCGGAGCATGGTGGGTCCTTACCTGTCTGGAGCCGGGCGGAGTTGCGGGCAGGCCGGTCGAAGTGGAGTCAGGAGTGGCCGAGATGGCGTTGTCCGGCTGCGGATTCCGGATCGCGACCCTGGAATCCGGTACCGAGAGCGACGCCCACGTTGTCGAGCAGGCGCGTGGTGCCCACGCGGGCGGCGACCAGCAACCGGCCGTCTCCCTCCTCGGGTGCGTCACGGAGATCGGCTCCGCGTACCTCGAGGTAGTCGACGTCCACCTCCGGCACCGTGTCGAGCACCGACTGTGCCGCCGCCAGAACGGCATCCGAACCACCCTCGGCAGCATGGGTGCCGGCGATCAGCGCCGCCGACAAGGCCACCGCGAGGGACCGCTGGTGCTCGTCGAGGTACCGGTTGCGCGAGGACAGGGCGAGACCGTCGGACTCGCGGACGATGGGGACGCCGCGGATCTCGACGTCGATGTTCAGGTCGCGCACCATCTGGTCGATGAGGACCAGCTGCTGGTAGTCCTTCTCCCCGAAGTAGGCCGTGGTGGGTGCGACGATGCCGAGCAGCTTCGCGACCACCGTCAGCATCCCGGCGAAATGGCCGGGCCTCGAGGCGCCTTCGAGTTCGGCACCGAGCGGACCGGGGTGCACCGTCGTCCGCGGACCGTGCGGGTACATGTCCTGCACACTCGGGACGAAGGCCAGTTCCACCCCGGCTGCGCGCAGCACGTCCAGGTCGGCGTCGAGGGTGCGCGGGTACGCGTCGAGATCCTCCCCCGCCCCGAACTGCAGCGGGTTGACGAAGATCGACACCACGACGACAGCGCCGCTCCGCTTCGCCATCTCCACGAGCTGGACGTGACCGGCGTGCAACGCACCCATGGTGGGCACGAGCGCGACTCGGCGTCCCGCCGAGCGCAGGGCTCGGGTGACCGACCGGACCACATCGGGTGCGTGATGCACCGTCAGTTCACCCGGTGTGTACGCGCCGTCGAGTGCACTCACGGCTGCCTCCTCATTCGTTGTCCCGCAGAGCGTTCATGACGGTGTCGTCCGCGCCGGCCCGCTCGGCCGTACGCAGTGACATCGCGCGATAGCCCGCGGCGATCCGCGGGTCGAGATCGGTCAACGCGTCGAGATGCCTGGACACCGTCGCCCCGTCGCCGCGCGCCACCGGACCGGTCAACGCGCCCTGTCCGCTGCGCAGCACGTTGTCCAACGCCGCCGACAGCAGTGGCGCGAGAACCCGCTCCGCCACACCACCGGGACGCTGTTCCACCGGCTGTTGGCCGGGAAGTTCCTCGTGGGCCAACGCGTCCCGCAGCGCGTCCAGGGCGTCGACGACCAGAGTGACCAGGTGGTTCGACCCGTGGGCGAGCGCCGCGTGGTACAGCGTGCGCGCCTCCTCGGGCACACCCACGGGCTCGCCGCCGATCTCGAGCACCAGTCCCTGCGCGATCGCGAGGCCGATCTCGTCGGCCGCCGTGATGCCGAAGCATGCGGTCGCCAGACGGTCGGTGTCCTCGAATTTGCCGCTGAAGGTCATCGCGGGGTGCACGGCCATCGTCACCACTCCTCGGCCCGCCAGCGGCGCGAGGATGCCGACACCGTTGGCGCCGGACGTGTGCAGCACGAGAGTTCCGGGCGACACCGCATCGGTGCGCGCCAACCCGCGGACCAGCGCGTCCAGTTCCTGATCCGGCACCGCCAGGATCAGCAGTTCACTGCGCCGCGCCACATCCGTGGCCGGCATGATCTCCGCGTCGGGGAGGCGGGTCTCGGCGCGACGCCGGGACGCGTCGGAGACGGCGGCGCAGCCGAACACGACGTGGCCGACGCGTTCGAGCGCCTCACCCAGCGCGGTACCGACCCGGCCTGCGGACACGACACCGACGGACAGGCGCGCCGGGGCGGGGTCGGACGTGACTCGATCGGGGGACAAGAAGGGTCCTCTCGGGGATACAGTTCCAGTCCCGCTCGGCGGGTACCGGACTCATCGACGCCCACACTAGTGTCCGGCGTCGACCGACCGCCATGCGACGCCGGTCACACCCGCGGCGCAGATCTCACTCGACGAAGCTCTCACTCGGCGCGGTGTCTACTCGGCACGGCGGCGCCGGCGACCCGATCCTGTCGACGCGTCCGCGGTGCCCATCCCCGCGAGGATGTCCGCGACGGAGCGCCCACTCGAATGTGCTCCCGATCCTGCGTCGACCGGTGCGTCGGACTCGTCGTCCGGATCCGCAGCGCGTCGTCGACCGCCCGACTGCACGGGTGCGACGGGCGCGGGTTCCGGAAGCTCGGGCTCTTCCGGCTCGGGTTCGGGCTCGACGTCCAGGGTCGGCAGCGGATCGGGTTCGGGCTGCGGCTCGGGTTCGGGGAGCGGCTCGGGCTCCGGCAGGGGTTCGGGCTCGGGTTCCGGCAGCGGTTCCGGCTCGGGCTCGGGTTCGGGTTCCGGCAGCGGTTCCGGCTCGGGGGCGACGGGAATGCTGTCGGCGCGGTGACTCGACGGGTTCCATTCGGGGGTGCGCGGCGACTGCGGTGCGGGTGCCGGATGGAAGGTGCCGTCGTGATCGAACTCGCCGCCGATGACCGACGTCTCCGCCGTGACCGGGTCGTCGAAGGGAGTGGCGAAGCCGGGCCGGGAGTAGGTCGGATCGGGGGCGAAGCTCGGCGGGCGGGTGCGCGATCCGGGAACGTACAGACCGGACGGCGCCGGCTCGTAGCCGCTGTAGGAGCGCTCGGCCAGCTCCCGCATCCGCATCGCCTCGCCGGCGATGGCAGCGCGGTCGTCCGGCAACTCGCCGTCGAACAGCATCTCGAGGCTGCGGCGCAGCGACGCGAGTTCGGCTCGGAGAGCACGCATCTCGTCTCCGTCGGCACCGATCTCGGCGCGCACCCGCGACTCGACGCCGAGCTCGTACTCGCGGCGCGCGGCAATCTCCCGCTCCAGTTGGAGCTCGTAGACGGTCTGCAGATCGCGCGCTTTCATCTGATCCACCGCGGCGTCGCGGCGGTACTTCGTCATCGCGAACGCGCCGAGAACGGCGGCCCACAGCGCTGCCACGATGCCCACGCGCAGCAGCGGAACGCTGTCGCTGAGGATCATCAGAACGCTGGCCACCACGCCCAGCAGAACCAGACCGGCGAGAGCCGTGTGGTTGCCGCCGCGTTTCGTGCGACGGTTCGCCTTGCTCCTGCCGGTGTCCGTCATGAATCCCAGGGTAACGGCTCGGGCGGCTGTCGCACTTCACCATGCACGGACGGGGTGTCCGAGGACGGCCGCGATCGGGTCAGTGGGCGGGCTCGTCGGCTCCGTCGTCCGGTGTCCGGCAGCAGTGCTCGAGCCACAGGGCAGCGGCCACGGCGACGATCCCGGCGACGAGGCCGATCAGCGCTCCCGGCGTGTCCTCCGACGCCGCGCGCACCGAGGACCGCAGGGGCAGCAGATGGATCAGCAGACCGGCCCACACTCCCGCCGCCGCTGCACCGACGAGGGCCGCGGCCTTCGCCAGTGCGACGGCGCGCGCGACCGTGATCGGATGCAGCTGGCCGGGCCCGGGGCCGATCCTGCGGGTGCGCAATCGGGACCGCACCAGCAGACCCACGACCACGAGGACGACCGCCACCGGATACAGCGACGCTCCGGCGAACGTCGAGATCGGCGGAACAGACCCGTAGAACGAGGAGGCAAGGATCCAGGTGGCCACCACGGCGAACGCAGCGAGCGCGACGAGGTCGCGCACGCGCGTCGGGCTCACGTGGAGTCACCGCCGGCCCGCCCGCAGCGCACCGGGTCCCACAGCCGTGTCTCGGTGCGACGCACACCGGCACGTTCGGACTCCGGCAGCTCGGCCAGCAGGTCGCGCACCGATCGGCCACGCAGCACGGCGTCGGGATCGGCGTCCAGCCACGGTGCGAGGACGAAGGCGCGCTCGTGCGCCAGTGGGTGCGGAAGAATCAGCTCGGGGTCGTCGCTGACGACGTCGTCGCACACGACGATGTCCACGTCGACGGTCCGCGGTCCCCAGCGCTGCACCCGCTCGCGGTGAGCGGCCGTCTCCAACTGCTGTCCCCGTCGCAACCAGCCCCGGCAGTCGGTGTTCTCGTCGTCCACGATCACGACGGCGTTGAGGAAGTCCTGCTGGTCGATGCCGCCCCACGGGGCGGTGGCGAACACGGTCGACACCGCGACGACGGCGTCACCGAGACCCTCGACCACGGCCCGCAACTGCTGTTCGCTGTCCCCGATGTTGCTCCCGATCGAGAGCACCGCGCGGGTCACGCAGACCTCGATCGGGTCACCACGACGGCCACGTCCGTGAAGGTCAGGGGGATCGGAGCCGACGGCTTGTGCAGGGTGACCTCGACGCGTTCCACGCGCGGATCCGTCAGGACACCGTCGGCGATCTCGCTCGCGACCGTCTCGATGAGATCGCGACTCGGCCCCGCGACGACCGCGGCGGCGGCCTCGGCCAACTCGCCGTAGTGCGCCGTCTTCGTCAGGTCGTCCGATGCCGCGGCCGGGGCGAGATCCATGTGGACGACGAGGTCGACGAGGAAATCCTGCCCGTCGCGCTTCTCGTGGTCGAAGACACCGTGATTGCCGCGCACGGTCAACCCGCGCAGCTCGATGCGATCGGTCATGTCGTGCCTTTCAGTTCGGTCGGGCCGTGCCATTGCCGGTGCACGGCGAGAGCGTCGAGAGTGCCGACGGCGTCGTGGACGCGCACCCCCCAGGCGCCCGCCACGGCGGACAGCACCGAGATCGCGGCCGTCGCAGCGTCGCGGCCGTGCGGAGGGCGAGGCTGCCCGTCGCGGGCGAGCAGAGTGCCGAGGAATCGTTTGCGGGACGCACCCACCAGCACGGGAATGCCCGTGTCGACGAGACGATCGAGTCGGCGGAGCAACGCCCAGTTGTGCTCCGCGTTCTTGGCGAAGCCGAGCCCCGGATCGAGGACGATGCGGGAACTGTCCACCCCGGCGGCAACGGCCGCGTCGACCTGACGGAGCAGTCCGCTGCGCACGTCCTCGACGATGTCGCCGTAGTCGTGCTCCTCGGCGGCACCGGGTCGGTGGGTCCAGTCGACGGTGGAACGCCAGTGCATGAGCACCCAGGCGACACCGGCATCGGCGACGACACCCGCCATGTCGGGATCGGCGCGGCCACCGGAGACGTCGTTGACGATGGACACGCCCGCACCGATCGCCGCAGTCGCCACGGATGCCCGCATCGTGTCGACGCTGACGCACACGCCGTGGGCGACTAGCTCCGCGATCACCGGTGCGACGCGCTCCGCCTCGACGGACGGGTCGACGCGGTCGGCTCCCGGACGTGTCGACTCGCCCCCCACATCGACGATGTCGACACCCGCGGCGTGCAGTTCGAGGCCGTGCCGCACCGCGGCGTCGACGTCCAGGTAACGGCCGCCGTCCGAGAACGAGTCGGCCGTGACGTTGACGACGCCCATCACCACGGGCCCGTCGGCGTGCGGAAGCGTGAACACGAGCGGTGCCTACTTGCGAAGAATGAGATCCAGCGCCTCGGACCGGGACACCGCGCTGGACTGGAACACACCGCGCACGGCGGAGGTGGTGGTGCTGGCGCCCGGCTTACGAATTCCCCGCATCGCCATGCAGAGGTGCTCGGCCTCCATCACCACGATGACTCCGCGCGGTTCGAGCTTGCGCATCATCGCGTCGGCGACCTGCGAGGTGAGACGTTCCTGCACCTGTGGCCGCTTCGCGTACAGGTCGACGACCCGCGCCAACTTCGACAGGCCCGTCACCCGGCCCGACTTACCCGGGATGTAGCCGACGTGCGCGACGCCGTGGAAGGACACCAGGTGGTGCTCGCACGTCGAGTACATCGGAATGTCCCGCACGAGGACGAGCTCGCGGTGCGCCTCGTCGAACGTCGTTCCCAACACCTCGTCAGGATCGACGAACAGTCCGCCGAACATCTCCCTGTATGCACGCGCCACTCGAGCCGGGGTGTCCTTCAGCCCCTCGCGCTCGGGGTCCTCACCCACCGCGAGCAGCAGCTCACGGACGGCCGCCTCGGCGCGCTCCTGATCGAACGTCCGACCGGACACCACGGACACAGGCTCGTCGATCGACTGATCGGCTTGGTTGACGGACACGGGAGGTCCCTTCGCTGACGGCCGCGCTGCCGATGGATCCGAGCAGCCGGAGGTGATGTGCGGGCGGGTGCGGCCGCACGGACGAGAGGGTCGGACGAGCGACTCTAGCGCGCGTCCGGGCCCTCCCACCGCTGGGTGTTCGGCGGCAGCTGGGGATCCTCGGCCTCGTCACGCGGAGGTTGGTACTGCCCCTCCGGGTTCTGCGGGTTGCGGTAACGCGGCTCGGGCTGAGCCGGCTCCCCCACACCCGAACCGGGGTACTGCCCGTACGGCTGCGGATCCTGGTACGGCTCCTGATAGGGCTGCGGGTCCCGGTAGGCCTGCGGTTCCCGATAGGGCTGCGGCTCCTGGTATGGCTGCGGTTCCTGGTAGGGCTGGGGCTCGTCGTACCCGCGCGGTTCCTGGTACCCACGCGGACCCTGGTAGCCCTGCGGGTCACCCTGACCCTGAGGCTGCCCGTAACCCTGGGGCTGGCCGTAGCCCTGCGGCTGGCCGTAGCCCTGCGGCTGGCCGTAACCCTGCGGCTCCGGGTACCGAGGTGCCTCGTTCTCGCGAGGAGGCCATCCCGGTGCGGACCAGCCGGCCGGTGCGCCGTAGTCGGGCATCGAGGACCCGGGACGGCCGCCGCGATGTGCGCCACCCTGACCGTTCGGGGTCGACCCGTTCTGGCCCTGCCCGTTCTGACCGTGACCGTTCTGGCCGTGCCCGTTCTGGGCGTGGCCGTTCTGGCCGTTCTGTGCCTGGCCGTTCTGGGCCTGGCCGGCGTAGCTCGGCTCCTTGACGATCGAGACGGGGGGCCACGGCTCCCCGCGCTCGGTCGCGAGCTCGCGCGGCGTCTTCACCGGGGGCTTCGACGACGGAACTCGATCACCGAAGTCGTTGAACGCGGTGATGCGGGGACGCTTCTCGACGCCGGTGAAGATCTTCTCCAGATCCTTGCGCGTGAGTGTCTCGCGCTCGAGCAGCTCGGTGGCCAGGATGTCGAGGACGTCGCGGTAGTCGTTCAGGATGGCCCACGCCTCGGTGTGCGCGGCCTCGATGAGGTTGCGCACCTCCCCGTCGATCTCCCGGGCGACTTCGTGCGAGTAGTCGGACTGGACGCCCATCGAGCGGCCCAGGAACGGATCGCCCTGCTCCTGGCCGTACCGGACGGCGCCGAGCTTGCTGCTCATGCCGTACTCGGTGACCATGGCGCGAGCGATCTTGGTCGCCTGGTCGATGTCGGACGACGCTCCCGTGGTCGGCTCGTGGAAGACGAGCTCCTCGGCAGCACGGCCGCCCATCGCCATGACGAGGCGCGCGATCATCTCGGAGCGCGTCATCAGGCCCTTGTCGTCCTCCGGCACCGTCATCGCGTGACCACCGGTGCGGCCGCGGGCGAGGATGGTGACCTTGTAGATCGGCTCGATGTCGGGCATCGCCCACGCCGCGAGGGTGTGACCGCCCTCGTGGTACGCCGTGATCTTGCGCTCGTGCTCGCTGATGATGCGGCTCTTGCGTCGAGGTCCGCCGATGACGCGGTCCACCGACTCCTCGAGGGCGGCCTCGGTGACCACGGTGCCGTTCTCCCGCGCCGTGAGCAGTGCGGCCTCGTTGATGACGTTCGCGAGATCCGCGCCCGACATGCCGACGGTGCGCTTGGCCAGACCCTCGAGGTCGGCGTCCTGCGCGATCGGCTTGCCCTTCGAGTGCACCGCGAGAATCGCGCGGCGTCCTGCGAGGTCGGGGGCGCCGACCGGGATCTGCCTGTCGAAACGGCCAGGGCGCAGCAGGGCGGGATCGAGGATGTCGGGGCGGTTGGTCGCAGCGATGAGGATGACGCCGGTGCGCTCACCGAAGCCGTCCATCTCGACCAGCAGCTGGTTGAGAGTCTGCTCGCGCTCGTCGTGTCCGCCGCCCAGACCGGCCCCGCGCTGGCGACCGACGGCGTCGATCTCGTCGACGAAGATGATGCAGGGGCTGTTCTGCTTGGCCTGCTCGAACAGGTCGCGCACACGTGAGGCACCGACGCCGACGAACATCTCGACGAAGTCGGAACCGGAGATGGTGAAGAACGGCACGCCGGCCTCACCGGCGACGGCGCGGGCGAGCAGCGTCTTGCCGGTTCCGGGAGGGCCGTACAGCAGCACGCCGCGGGGGATCTTCGCGCCGAGTGCCTGGTAGCGGGCCGGGTTCTGCAGGAAGTCCTTGATCTCGTACAGCTCTTCGACCGCTTCGTTCGCGCCTGCCACGTCCGCGAACGTCGTCTTCGGCATGTCCTTGGTGAGCTGCTTGGCCTTGGACTTGCCGAAGCCCATCACACCGCCACGCCCGCCGCCCTGCATGCGCGACATCACGAAGATGAAGATGCCCAGCAGGATGATCATCGGGAGCAGGAACACCAGGATCGACGTGAACCAGCTGTCCTGCGTCACCTCGGTGTCGTAGCTCTCGGCACCCGACGCGGCGACCTTGTCGAAGATCTGCTGCGACGCGGCGTCCGGGTACTGCGAGATGATCTGCGTCTCGTTGCCGGTGGCGTCGTTGCCGCTCTTCAGCGTCAGACGAACCTGCTGCTCACGGTCGTCGATCTGCGCGGTCTGCACGTTCTGGTCGTCGAGCTGCGCGACGGCGACCGACGTGTCGACACTCTTCCACCCCCGCGTGTCGTCGCCGAAGTAGCTGAAGGCGAAGATCACCAACAGGATGCCGGCGACTATCGCCAGGTTGCGGAACAAAGTCTTGCGGTTCATACAGCGTCGCCCTCGATGGCAGTCGGACTCACAGGCAGGTGGTCATGGTTCGCGTCGGTCGGCCGGCAGCAATTCTCGATCGTTGCCGGTTGCGCACCGGACAAGCCAGGTTACCGCGGATGCGGACGGCCGGGCGGCGCGCACATCTCGGTCAACGCGCCGACACGCGGTGAGGTTCCCGCGCCCAGCTGCGCGTGACGGGTGTTACCGGTCGGCCGCGGTGCGTGGCCAGGGCCGATGCTGTTCGATCTGTGCCGCGAGCGCCAGCAGTCGACGCTCGGACCCGGGAGGGCCCGCCAGCTGCACGGCCAGCGGAGTCCCCGACTCGGGATGGAGTCCCGCGGGCACACTCACGGCGGGCCACCCCAGCAAGTTCCACGGTGCCGCGAAGGGTGCGTAGCGAATGTTTGCCGCCATGTTGGCTGCCCACCCGCGCTCGCTCCACCGGTCCGCACGGATCGGCGGCGCGGCGAGCGCCGGCGTCAGCACCACGTCGACACTCTCGAAGTACGAGCGCATGCGTCGCGTGAGCGTCTCGGTCTGCGACGGCCGCACGAACCGTGCCGCTCGCCGACCCACCGCGATGTGGCGACGGGTTCGCTTCTGCAGCGCCGACACGTCGAGCCCGGCGGCGTCCGCGGCTCCGCCGGCCGTCCAGCGGGCGAGCTGCCCGAGTGGACTGGCCGGGTAGGGCAGCGCTGCCGTGCTGGTGCGGTGCCCGATCCGCTCGAGCTCCCGGGCGACGTCGAGTGCGGCCTGCCGGAAGTGGGGATCCACTCGCACGACGGGCGACGGCGACTCCACGGCGACCCCGATGCGCGTGGTCTCGGGAGCGTCGACGTAGGCGAGATCCGGATCGTCCGCCATGACCGAGAGCAGGAGCGCCGCGTCGGCGACGGTCGTGGTCAACGGACCGTTCTCCGACATGCCGAACCACGAGCCGTTGCCCAGTTCGGACGGGACGAGGCCGAGCCCCGGCTTGATGCCGACCAGTCCGCAGTTCGCGGCGGGGATCCGGATGGACCCCATGCCGTCGTTGCCGTGGGCGACGGGCACCATGCCCGAGGAGACCGCGGCGGCGGCGCCACCGGACGATCCGCCCGGGGTGAGGTCACGGTTCCACGGATTGCGGGCGATGCCGTCGGCACCGTCCGTCGCGCCCCACAGGCACAGCTCGGGAACCGAGGTGAGACCGACGACCACGGCGCCCGCGCCGCGCAGGCGCGCGACCACCGGGTGATCCGCGGCGGCGGGAGTGTCGGACGTCGCGAGCGAACCATTGCGCATCGGGTAGCCCGTCACCGGGACGTTGTCCTTGATCGCCACCGGGACGCCGGCGAGCGGCAGGGCGCGCAGATCCGCTCGGACGGCGATCGCGTCCGCTTCCCGGAGCACCTCGTCGGGACGCACCACGACGAACGCGTGCAGGTCGTCGTTCCGAGCGGCGATGCGGTCCAACGCTTCTCGGGCTACCGCGGCAGGTTGGACCCGCCCGTTCCGGACGTCGTCCGCGATGGACGTGGCGGTGGGGCCGACCTGTTCGCGCGACATTCGATCAGCCTCCGTAGACCCGGGGTTCCAGCAGTCCGATGTAGGGAAGGTCGCGGTAACGCTCGTCGTAGTCGAGGCCGTAGCCCACGACGAACTCGTTCGGGATGTCGAAGCCGACGTTCGCGACGTCGACGTCCACCTTCACCGCGTCGGGCTTGCGGAGCAGGGTGACCACCTCGAGCGACGCGGGCTGGCGCGTGGCGAGGTTCTTCATCAACCACGACAGCGTCAGACCGGAGTCGATGATGTCCTCCACGATGAGGACGTGGCGGCCGTGGATGTCGCGGTCGAGGTCCTTGAGGATGCGGACGACGCCCGACGAGGACGTGGACGATCCGTACGAACTGACCGCCATGAACTCGAGCTGGCTCGGGATCGGCAGTGCGCGTGCGAAATCCGTCATGAACATGATGGCGCCCTTGAGAACTCCGACGAGCAGCAGATCACCCTCGGGAGCCCCCACCGGATAGCGAGCGGCGATCTCCTCGGCCAGCTCGGCGATACGCTTGTCGATCTCCTCTCGGGAGATCAGGATCGATGCGATGTCGCCCTCGTACACGGGTGTCCCTTCACTCGCTCGCGGCCCGGCCGGTCCACCGAACCAGGTCGAGCTTGCCACGTCGTCTCTCGACGACCAACCTCTCGACCGGGCCGCCCCCGGCCACCGCGACGCCGCCCTGCCCGCGCCACGCGCCGACGAGATCGTCCACGGCGCGCACCTGCGCCTCGTTGCGCAACGGCACTCCCCGGTCGGCCAGCCACTCGCGGATCACCCGCCGACGGAGTGCACCCGGTACCTCCACGAGGGCGGACACCTCCAGCGCGTCGCCGACGCGGGCGGACACGGCGATGTCCGCGGCGAGTGCGTCGAGAACGGCGCCGTCCTCGCGCAGCTGGTCGGCGGTGCGCGCGAGCGCGGCGGCGACACCGCCGTGCAGGACGTCCTCCAGCAGCGGGAGCACCTCGCCGCGGAGTCGGACCCGAACGAAGGACGGGTCGAGGTTGTGCGGGTCGTCCCACGCGGCGAGACCCAGTTCGGCGCACGCGCCGACGGTGGACTCGCGGCGCACGGTCAACAGCGGCCGACCTCGCGGCGGGTCCCAGGCCGCCATCCCCCGCAGCGATCGGGACCCGGATCCGCGGGCGAGTCCGAGCAGGACGGTCTCGGCCTGGTCGTCCAGCGTGTGGCCCAGCAAGATCGGGCGGTCACCGCGGACCGAGTCGAGAGCGGCGTACCGGGCGCGCCGGGCCGCGGCCTCGGGTCCACCCGCCCCGGTCACCGACACGGTCCTCACCTCGGCGCGGGAACACCCGAGGTCTCGTGCCTGCTCGGCGGCCCTGTGCGCCACCTCGGCCGAACCCGCCTGCAGCGCGTGGTCGACGACCACGGCGTGCACCTGCGCGCCCTCGGCCACACAGGCGGCGGTGAGCGCCAGCGAGTCCGCACCACCCGACAGCCCGACGACGACGGCGCGCTCCGGGCAGTGCTCCCCGAACCAGGCGCGCACCGCCCGCCGCACCGTGAGCAGGTGCGGGCCCTCCGGCATCGGGCGTGCCCCGGTCATGCCGGGACGCCGGTCATCCCAGAACTCGCTGCGTCCACTTCTCCGGCGCCTCGATCTCGGAGAGCAGCGGCAACGTGTCCGCGTCGGTCCACACGGTGTTGAAACGCTCCATGCCGACCTGGCCGACGACGGCGTCGACGAACGCCTTGCCGCGGACGTACTGCGCCATCTTCGCGTCCATCCCGAGCAGCGCGCGGATCACGCGCTGCACCGGGTTCTGCTTCCGCGTGCGACGGGCGTCGAAGGCCTTGCGGATCGCCGAGACCGACGGCACCACCGCGGGACCCACCGCGTCCATCACGTGGTCGGCATGGCCTTCGAGCAGCGTTCCGAGCACCAGCAGACGATCGAGTGCCTCCTGCTGCGCGGGTGCCTGCGTCGCCCGGAGCAGACCGATGATGCCGCCGTCGCCGCCGTCCTGCCCGCGGGACCGCACCGCCGCCGCGAGGCGTCCCACGACGTCGGCCAGGGGCTCGTCCGCGCCGCCCTGCAGCGTGGTGACGTTGTCCTTCATGTAGCCCGCGAGCCACGGCGACGACGAGAACTGCACGCGGTGCGTCACCTCGTGCAGACACACCCACAGTCGGAAGTCGCTGGGCCGCAGGCGAAGCGATCGCTCCACGGACACGATGTTCGGGGCCACCAGCAACAGCGTTCCGTCCGGACCGGTGAAGGGGTCGTACTGCCCGAGAATGGCCGTCGACAGGAACGCCAGCATCGCGCCCGCCTGCACGCCGCCGGGCTTGCCGCCGAGGAACGAACTGTCGTCGCCGTCGGAATCACTGACCAGGTGCCGCATCGACTCGGACGCGGCGGCGATCCACTCCGGCCGATCGAGCACGCGCGCCGCCGGGACGGGCAGACCGTCGGCGAGTCCCGTGACCTCGCGCACGGGGCCCTCGGCGCGTACCGACGCGTCGGCCAGTTCGCGCAGCGCCGCGTCGGCGGTGTACCGCGACGTCTTCGGCCCCCGTGGTGCGAGCCGGGCACCCGTCCGGGCCGCCAGACCCCAATCGATCACACCAGTGTCGGACATGCCCTCACCCCTGTTCTCTCTCGGAATCGACCGGTCAGGTGCAGCCGCAGGAGCGGAGCGTCGACGCGAGTGCGTCCAGGGCCGGACGACCGACCTCGGGCGGCCTGTCGTTGGACATCAACGCGAACGTCAACACCCGGCCGCTCTCGTCGGTCACGTATCCGGCCAACGCACTGGCGGTCGAGAGCGTTCCCGTCTTGGCGCGCAGCCACCCCGCGGCCGTGCGGTCACCCGACGCGTAGCGGGCGGCGAGCGTGCCCGTGGCACCGGCGACGGGCAGGTAGTCGAGCATCGGCCGCAGGTTCTCGGTGCCGGACCCGGCGGCCCGCGTGACGAGCGCGCCCAGCACCCGGGCAGGGATGAGATTGTCGACGGAGAGTCCGCTGGTGTCCTCGAGCGTGACTCCGGTGACGTCGACGCCGTTCTTCTGCAGTGTCTCCAGGACGGCGTCCGTGGCCCCGTCGAACGACGCGGGCCGGCCCACCTCCTCGGCGATCTCGCGACCGACGGCCTCCGCGAGCACGTTGTCCGAGAACCCCAACATCTGCCCGAGCCGCTGCCGCAGAGGCGCGGACTGCACCGTCGCGAGAGATCCGGCACCGGACTGCGCGCGACCGTCCGTCACGACGGCCGGGTCCAGGCCGAGAGCACGCGCCAACGCCCTACCGGCGTCGAGACCGGGAGTGGCGCTGCGCGGCGACTCGTCGACCGTCGGCACCGAGCGACCCCCGTCGAGGGTGATCGGTTCGATGGGTGCGATGTATCCGGCGGCCACGTCGCCGGGGAACCAGCCCTGCGCCTGCGCAGGCCCCGAGTACGCGCCGCCGTCCACGGCGATGGACGTGACGGTCGTGCCGGACCTGCGGATCTGTTCGGCGAGGTCGTCGATGCGGGCTCCCCCGTCGTAGAACCCGGGTCGTCCGACCGGCTCCGCCGTGAGCGTGGGGTCGCCGTCACCGACGAGCACCACCTGACCGGCCGCGTCGCCCGCCACGACCTTGGTGGTCACACGGTGGTCGGCCGGCAGCGCCATCATGGCGGCCGCGGCCGTGAGGATCTTGGTGGTCGACGCCGGCGTCATGGGGGTGTCCGCATCGGCGCTCCACAACACCTCGCCGGTGATCGCGTCCGCGACGGATCCGGTGAAGCGGCCCAGATCGGGATTGCGCAGGGGTGCGGCGAGCACCGCCTCGAGGCCCGCCGGGCTCGGTTTCGGCGCGTCGGGTGAGACCGGAACCACCTGCGGGGCGGGCAGAACGGGCGACGGCTCGGGTGAGGTCGCCACGGGTGTCGAGTCCTCGGAGAGCGTGGGGGTGATCAGCGCGACGCCGACGATCGCCAGCACGAGCACCACGACCGAGGCTCCGATCAGCAGCACGCGCGTGCGTAACGGCGTGCCGGACGGCCGCTTCCCTGAGCTCACGTCTCTCCTCCACTCGCGGGTCCGTGGCCGTTCTCCGGCGATGCACCTCTCCTCGCACCCTATCGACGCGGCCGGTTACTGTCTGACCACCGGCGCGTCCTTCGATGCGCCCGACAGACGACTGCACGACAGTACGTGGCCGCCGAGCAGGTAGCCGGGCCACCGAGCAAAGGACAGTGGACGTGAAGTTCGACGTGACCATCGAGATCCCCAAGGGTCAGCGCAACAAGTACGAGGTCGACCACGAGTCCGGGCGAGTGCGCCTGGACCGCTACCTCTACACGGCGATGGGCTACCCCGCGGACTACGGCTTCATCGAGAACACCCTCGGTGAGGACGGCGATCCGCTCGACGCGTTCGTCCTGCTGCCGGAGTCCGTGTTCCCCGGCGTCCTCGTCGAGGCCCGCCCCGTGGCGATGTTCAAGATGGTCGACGAGGCCGGCGGCGACGACAAGGTGCTGTGCGTCCCGGCGGGCGATCCGCGGTGGGACCACATCCAGGATCTCTCGGACGTCTCGCAGTTCGAGCTCGACGCGATCGAGCACTTCTTCCTGCACTACAAGGATCTCGAGCCGAACAAGCACGTCACCGGGTCCAACTGGGTCGGCCGCGCCGAGGCCGAGGCGGAGTTCGAGGCATCGGTCGAGCGCCTGAAGAACCAGGGCGACCACTAGAGACCGTCGGAAACCCGGATGCGGTGCTGTCCGCTGATAGCATCGCATCCGCGGTCCCCCGGGCCGTGTCAGGACGAACGAGCCACGACGTAAGGGTGCGGTACCACCGATGAGTGACGCTGTGAGCGACCGGAGAAATCCCACGTCCGAGGCGGTCTCGACCACGACGCAGTTCCCGTCACTGCCGGTGACCGTCGTGCTCGACCGCATTCCGTTGGCCGTCCTCGCCGTCGAGCCCGGCGGCACGGTCGTCTTCGCCAACGAGGCCTTCGACGAACTGATGGGCTTCGACGAGGAGTCCCCCCGGTCGAACGAGACCCTCACACTGCAGGACATCTTCCCGGCCAACGAACCGCTCGGAGTCAACATCGCCGAGACGTTCCTGACCACCGTCGCCACCCGCGCCGACTCGCTCTGGCGCATGACGGACTCGAAGGGCGACATCCTCCAGGTCCGGGCGAGCAAGTCGATCCTGCGTCGCGCTGAGGACTCGGTGGTGCTCGTCGTCCTCGAGGACTTCACCGATCAGCTGTGGAACGACCCGAAGAGCGCCTTCCGCTGATCGGGCCGTTCCACCAGGGTCTCTACTACTTGCCCTGGAACGACGCGGGGCGCTTCTCGAACACCGAGGTGATGGCCTCCGTCAGATCCTCGGACGGCAGGAAAGCAGCGTTCCACGCGGCGACGTAGCGCAGCGAATCCTCCACTGCCGCAACGCGACCGTGGTCGAGAACCGCCTTGATCCCATGCACCACGAGAGGCGGGTTCGCCGCGATCTCGGTGGCCGTGGCACGCGCTGCGGCGAGCACGGCCTCCGCGTCGTCGAACACGTCGTTGACCAGACCGATCTGCTGCGCCCGGGCACTGTCGATGTCCTTTCCGGTCAACGCGAGTTCGCGAAGATGACCGTCGCCGATGATCGCGGGTAGACGGGCGAACGACCCCATGTCCGCCACGATGGCGACCTTCACCTCGCGCACACTGAACTTCGCGTCCGTGCTGGCGTAGCGGATGTCGGCGGCCGAGATGAGATCGATCCCACCGCCGATGCACCACCCCTGCACGGCGGCCACCACGGGCTTGCGGCAGTCGGCCACCGCGTTGATCGACGCCTGCATGCGCTTGATCATGTCGTGGAACGTGCTGCGCGGACCGGCCTGTGCCTTGTCCCCCATGACCGCACCGAAATCGCCTGCCATGGCGGGCAGGTCGAGACCGTAGCTGAAGTTGCGGCCCGAGCCGGCGAGCACGATGGCGCGTACCTCGGGGTCCGCGTCGAGCGCGGAGAAGACGAGAGGCAGTTCCGACCAGAAGTCGGGACCCATCGCATTGCCCTTGTTCGGGCCGATGAGGGTCACCGTCGCGACATGGGCGTCGGTCGTCACCGTGAAGGCTTTCCACGCATCCGTGTGTGTCATCCGGTCAGGATAGCCAGCGCTCCCGCTCACCGGATGTCCCGGCGGCGTGGACTGACTATCCTGCGACCATGACGCGGATCCACCATCCCGCTGCGGCACACGTGTCGGACGTTCTGATCGCCCGAGGTCATCACGGCGTGATCGTGACGCAGTCCGAGCCGACGCACACGGCGCGTCAGGCCGCGGCGGTGAGCGGGGTTCCGCTCGGTGCCGTCTGCAAGTCGCTGGTGTTCCTGCTCGACGACGACCCGGTGTTGCTGCTGGTGTCGGGTTCACACAACGTGGACCTCGATGCCACCGGTCGACGTCTCGAGGGCACGCTGACCCGCGCACCGATCGACGTGGTCGAACACGCCACCGGGCAACCGGTGGGCGGGATCGCTCCCGTGGGCCACCCGACGAATCTGCCGACGTTCGTCGACACGGCGCTGGAACGCTTCGAACGGCTGTGGGCTGCAGCGGGTCACCCCGCGACCCTCTTCCGCACGACCTACCCCGAACTGCTGCGCATCACCGCCGGGCTCGCTGTGGACATGGGCCCCGAGACCCGCGAGGGCTGAGCCTCAGGACGCGCGCAGACGCCGAACCTCCAGGGCGGGCACCACCTCGGTGGTGATCGCCCGGACGACGGACTCCCGCGTCTGCTCCACCACCGGACGCAGGGTCACGCCGTCCGCCACGTCGACCGTCACGATGTCGGCGACAAGGCCTGCGAGACCCGACGCGGTCCCGACGTACTGCAGCGTGCCGGGGCGAGGCTTGCTGTCCGACGCCAGCACCTCGCGGCGGGCGGTCCGGGCGTCGGCGGCGATGTGCACGTCGATGTCCACCACGACACGAGCACCGGGGTGCTCGGCCTTGAGGGTCGCGTAGCGGCTCTGGGCCTCGGAGAGATCGGCGGCGGAGAACCGGACGACGTCCGGGGAGGTACCGGAGACGCCGTCGAGGAAGACGAGGGAGTCGGAAGACACCGTGGTCATGAGTTGTCCAGTCAGTCGTGGGTGCAGCGGAGGCTGTGGGGTGAAGTGAGTCGCACGATCACCGGACCGGACAGGCGGTCGAGGTCGCACGGCAGAGGTCGACGTGTCGTCGACCCCACAACCTGCTCCTCGTCATGATGCTGATGCTAACGATCCGGTGGTGACGCGATCCCGCAGTGAGAGGCACGTCACACGCACCGCCTCCACGAACCGGTCGACATCGTCGGCGGTGGTCCCCAGCCCGATGCTCGCCCGCACGGCACCGTCGGCCGCGCCGACCCGCGAGAGGAGGGGGTGGGCGCAGAACTTCCCGGCCCGCACCGCGATGCCGTGATCGTCGGCCAGCGCGGTGGCGAGTGCACCCGCGTCGACACCGTCTACGGTGAAGGACACGATGCCGACGATGTCGGCGGAGTCGCTCCACAGGCGGAGGACCGACACACCGGCCAGAGCGGTGAGCCCGCCGAGCAGGGCGTCCGTGCACTCCTGATCGTGAGTGGCGATGGCACCGTGGCCGATCGCGCCGATCTCGTCGCACGCCGCGGCGATCGCGACGGCGCCGAGGAGATTGGGTGTGCCGGCCTCGTGCCGCGCCGGGGACGGCGCCCAGTCGATGTCGACCGACGCACCGAGGACGGACACGTGCCGGGTGGCTCCACCGCCCGCGAGGTACGGCTCGGCCACATCGAGCCAGTCACGCCGTCCCACGAGCACTCCCGCTCCGAAGGGCGCGTACAGCTTGTGACCACTGAAAGCCAGGTAGTCGATGCCCGCCGCGGTGATGTCCACGGCGCGGTGCGGAACGAGTTGCGCACCGTCGACGAGGATGCGGGCACCGTGTCGGTGCGCCAGATCCGCGAGTCGATCGAGGGGCAGGACCTCGCCCGTCACGTTGGAGGCACCCGTGACGGCAAGCAGCGCAGCAGGTCTCGACGCGAGTTCGTCGCCGAGGCGAGTCAGAGTCTCCTCGACCGAGTCCGCCGATCGCACCACCCGGCGGTTCCGCCACGGCAGCAGATTCGCGTGATGCTCGATGTCCAGCACCACCGTGTCCCCGGGAACGCAGCCCGCCAGGAGATTCAGCGCGTCGGTGGTGTTCCGCGTGAACACGACCACGTCGTCGGGATCCGCGCCGCAGAAGCGGTGCACCGTGTTCCGGGCGGACTCGTACTCCCGGGTGCAGACCTGCGACTTGTGGCCGGCGCCGCGGTGCACACTCGCGCAGTGCGGCAACACCTCTCGTACTCGCTCGACCACCGCGTCGAGCGCGGGAGCGCTGGCCGCGTAGTCGAGATCGATGCTGCGAGTGGTGCGGCCGTCGGCACACGTCACCTGCTGGTCGCGGCCGTGCACGGATGCGATCGGGCGCTGCAGAACTGTGGTCATGATGAATCCCTCCGTCGAGGGATCGACGCACGGCACGAGGGCCGCGATCTGACGAGAGGCGTCGATCCGCGCTTGCCGCCTCCGTCGTCGGAGCGCGGCCAGGTCGTCACCCGGAGCACCCCACCGCGGAGGAGGGTTGCCGACCAGCGAGCCGGGGCTTGATGCTGGTACTCGTGACCTGGAAGCAGGATGGCAAACGGTCGCCCGAGTTGTCAACCGGTTCGCCGCACGCGCGCCTGGTCGGCGGAGTTGTTCACCAACCCGCAAACTGGGCGTGCAATAACGTGTCGTCACACCCGCCAGCGTTCCGTCGTCCCTGTTCGATGCGAGAGGCCGTTCGTCTTGTCACTGCAGACCCGTGTTCCCGAGGCCTACCTCCGTTCCTCCGTGGCGGCCCCGGTGCGCACCCTCGTCGACATCCTCGAGGACACCGCGCGGGCATTCCCTGATGCGCCGGCCATCGACGACGGCGACACCACCATCAGTTACAGCGAACTGCTCGACAACATCGACGAGGGCGCTCGGTGGCTGTCCCGACACGGCGTCTGCGCCGGCGATCGCGTCGGGGTCCGCATGCCGTCGGGCAGTTACTCGCTCTACGCGGCCATCCTGTCGGTCATCGCCGCCGGTGCGGCCTACGTCCCGGTGGACGTCGACGACCCGGACGAGCGGGCCGAGCTGGTGTTCTCGGAGGCCGGCGTCACCGCGATCATCGCGGACGGCGGCGTCACCCGAACCGACACCGCGGGGACCGGGCGCGCGGTCGGCCATCCCACACCCGACGACGACGCCTGGGTCATCTTCACCTCGGGCTCGACCGGCAAGCCCAAGGGCGTCGCGGTGAGCAATCGCAACGCGGCGGCGTTCGTGGACGCCGAGGCACGACTGTTCCTGCAGGACCGACCCATGGGCCCGGGCGATCGAGTGCTGGCGGGGCTCTCCGTGGCGTTCGACGCGTCGTGCGAGGAGATGTGGCTCGCCTGGCGCAGTGGCGCGTGCCTCGTTCCCGCGCCTCGCTCCCTCGTGCGCAGTGGCATGGACCTCGGCCCCTGGCTCGTCGCACGTGACATCAGCGTGGTGTCGACGGTGCCGACCCTGGCGGCGCTGTGGCCTCGCGAAGCGCTCGAGGACGTCCGGTTGCTCATCTTCGGCGGCGAGGCCTGCCCGCCGGATCTCGCTGAGCGACTCGCTGTTCCGGGCCGCGAGGTCTGGAACACCTACGGGCCCACCGAGGCCACCGTCGTCGCCTGCGCCGCTCTCATGGACGGTGTCGGACCGGTGCGCATCGGGCTGCCGCTCGACGGATGGGACCTCGCCGTCGTGGGCCCGGACGAGGAGCCGGTCGCGGTGGGCGAGGTGGGTGAGCTCGTCATCGGTGGCGTCGGCCTCGCGCGTTACCTCGATCCGGTGAAGGACGCCGAGAAGTACGCTCCCATGGCGACTCTCGGATGGGACCGCGCCTACCGCAGCGGCGATCTCGTGCGGCTCGAGCTCGAGGGGCTGCTCTTCCAGGGCCGCGCCGACGATCAGGTGAAGGTCGGCGGGCGCCGCATCGAGCTCGGTGAGGTGGACAACGCCCTGCAGGCCCTCCCCGGTGTGAGCGGCGCAGCCGCCGCAGTGCGGACCACCGGCTCCGGAACACCCGTGCTGGTGGGCTATCTCGCCAGCACCGACCCGGACTTCGACCTCGTCCGCGCGCGCGAGCTCCTCGCGGAACAGCTTCCCGCCGCGATGGTTCCGCGTCTCGCACTCGTCGACGAACTGCCCACCCGCACCTCCGGCAAGGTCGACCGCGCGGCTCTGCCGTGGCCGCTGCCCAAGCGTGGTTCGACTCCGGACGACGCCTCTCTCGCCGGGACCGCCGGCTGGGTGGCCGAGCTGTGGAGCGACGTGCTGGGCGCCGAGATCGAATCGCTGGACGCGGACTTCTTCGCTGCCGGTGGCGGATCGCTCTCGGCCGCACTGCTCGTGACTCGATTGCGCGAGCGTTTCCCCGAGATCACGGTCGCGCAGCTCTACGACCATCCGCGACTCGGCTCGCTCGTCGCGTTGCTCGACTCGCTCGTCCCCCCGCCGGTGACCGAGAAGCGCATCGTCGTCCCCACACCCCGGACGGCCCAGGTGGTGCAGGTCCTCGCGACCCTGCCGCTGACGACGCTGACCGGGCTGCAGTGGGTGACCTGGCTCGGCATCATGGCGAACACGTTCAGCTGGTTCGCTCCCCGCCCCTGGCTGCCGACGGTGTCCTGGTGGTGGCTCGCGCTCGGGTTCCTGCTGTTCGTGACGCCCGTGGGCCGGATGGCGATCTCCGTCGCCGGATCACGGCTCCTCATGCGCGGCGTCACGGAGGGCGCCCATCCGCGCGGCGGCAGCGTGCACCTCCGGCTGTGGACCGCCAACCGGTTGACCGACGCCAGCGGTGCCTCGAACCTGTCGGGCGCGCCGTGGATGGTCTACTACGCCCGCGCACTCGGTGCGA
The DNA here is from genome assembly GCF_019836105.1 of Rhodococcus sp. BP-316. Taxonomy (NCBI): domain Bacteria; kingdom Bacillati; phylum Actinomycetota; class Actinomycetes; order Mycobacteriales; family Nocardiaceae; genus Rhodococcus; species Rhodococcus sp. BP-316. Next base: position 176,530 of record NZ_JABUEE010000006.1, read on the forward strand.
CGGTCGGCCGCGACGTCGATCTGCACACCCTGCCTCCGGTGACCGGCATGCTGACTCTCGGTGACGGATGCTCGCTCGAGCCGGAGGTCGATCTGTCCGGCTACTGGATCGACGGCGACGTCGTGCACATCGGCTCGATCGAGGTCGGCGCCGGCGCCACGGTGGGTGCGCGGTCGACCCTGCTCCCCGGAGCCAGGATCGGCCGCCGCGCCGAGATCACTGCGGGATCGGCCGTCTCCGGCAAGGTCAAGGCCGGTCAGCAGTGGTCCGGCTCGCCCGCCGCGAAGGTCGGCAAGGCGATGCACCCGTGGCCGGACGAGGCGCCGCCGCGCGGTCGCGGCTGGGTGCCCGTCTACGGCGTGACGTCGCTGTTGCTGTCGGGACTTCCCCTCCTGTCCATTGCTGCGGGCCTGCTCCTCGTCGCCGTCGGAGTCGCGCACGCGACCACCCTGCCCGGTGCGATCGGCCTCGGGCTGGCGCTGCTCGCTCCCGCCACCGCGGTGTCGTTGCTCGTCTTCGCAGCGGTCACGCTCGTGTCCGTGCGGTTGCTGTCGATCGGGCTGATTCCCGGCCACCACGCGGTACGCAGTCGCATCGGCTGGCAGGTGTGGGCCACCGAACGCCTGATGGACTCGGCCCGTACGTTCCTCTTCCCGCTCTACGCGAGTCTGCTCACTCCGGGATGGCTCCGGCTGCTCGGCGCGACCATCGGCAAGGACGTGGAGGCGTCGACGGTCCTGATGGTCCCGAAGTTCACGACAGTCGGCGACGGTGCCTTCCTGGCGGACGACACCATGATCGCCAGCTACGAGCTCGGCGGCGGCTGGATGCTGCTCGGCGAGGCCAAGGTGGGCAAGCGTGCGTTCCTCGGCAACTCCGGCATGGCGGCCGCGGGTCGACGCGTGCCGAAGAACGGCCTCGTCGCCGTGCTGTCGGCCGCACCCGCCAAGGCGAAGTCGGGATCGTCGTGGCTCGGCAGCCCGCCGGTGCGCCTGCGCCGAGCGCCCAACTCGTCCGACACCACCCGCACCTTCGACCCGCCGCGGCGACTCAAGATCGCCCGCGCCGTGGTCGAGACCTGTCGACTCGTGCCCGTCGTCGTGTCGTTCGGCATCGGGTTCGGCGTCCTCGCCGCCCTGACCTGGATCGCCGGGACGCTGGGCTACTGGGCCGCCGCCCTGCTCAGCGGCGTCGTGTTGCTGATCGCCGGCGCCGTCGCGGCCGGAATCTCCGCCGTCGCCAAGTGGTCGCTTGTCGGCCGCATCGGTGCGGTGGAGCACCCGCTGTGGAGTTCGTTCGTGTGGCGCAACGAAGTGGCCGACACGTTCGTCGAGGTCGTCGCCGCCCCGTGGTTCGCCCGCGCCGCCGAGGGAACCCCGGTGCTGAACCTGTGGCTGCGCTGGCTCGGCGCCCACATCGGGAAGGGAGTCTGGTGTGAGACCTACTGGCTGCCGGAGGCCGACCTCATCACGCTCGGCGACGGTGCCACCGTCAACAGAGGGTGCGTCGTGCAGACACATCTGTTCCATGATCGGATCATGAGCATGGACACGGTGAGTTTGGGGGCGGGAGCCACGCTGGGCCCGCATTGCGTCGCACTGCCCGCAGCGGGAATCGGGGCGGGTGCCACGGTCGGACCGGCCTCGCTGGTCATGCGCGGCGACACCGTCCCCGAGTCGAGCCGGTGGCAGGGCAACCCCATCGCACCCTGGACCGAGAAGTGATGCCGGACTCTCCCATCGACCCGTACCTGCCGCAGAACGGCAACCGCGGGTACTCGGTCGAGCGATACGCCCTCGACCTCGAGTACAAGGTGCAGTCGAACCGCCTGTCCGGCAAGGCCGTCGTGCATGCGGTGGCCACCCGGTCGATCACCAAGTTCTCACTCGACATGGGTCCGGCCCTCACCCCGTCCAAGGTGAGTGTCGCCGGAATGCGCGGTGTCCGGTTCACCCATCGGGGCGGCAAGCTGACGGTCACGCTGCAGCGTGCCATCGACGAGGGCGCCTCCTTCACGGCCACCGTCGCCTACAGCGGCAACCCCGCACCGATCCGCAGCGTGTGGGGCGAGGTCGGGTGGGAGGAGCTCACCGACGGCGCCCTCGTCGCGAGCCAACCCAACGGCGCCGCATCGTGGTTCCCGTGCGACGACCATCCCAGTTCCAAAGCGGCGTACACCATCTCGATCACCGCCGACTCCCCGTACCACGTCGTCTCGAACGGCACACTGACGCGGAAGTACGTGAAGTCCTCGCGCACCACCTGGGTGTACGACCAGCCCGAACCGATGGCCTCGTACCTCGCGACCGTGCAGATCGGACAGTACGAGAAGCACCGGGTCAGCGACTCCCCCGTGCCGATCGACGCGATCCTGCCGGCGCGTCTGCGCCAGAACTTCGATCACGACTTCGGCCGTCAGCAGCAGATGATGGAGACGTTCGTCGAGTCGTTCGGGCCCTATCCGTTCGAGTCGTACTCCGTCGTCGTCGCCGACGACGAGTTGGAGATCCCCGTCGAGGCACAGACGCTGTCGATCTTCGGCGCCAATCACTGTGACGGCGACCGCGAGTACGAGCGACTCGTCGCCCACGAACTGGCGCACCAGTGGTTCGGCAACAGCCTCACCATCGCGCGGTGGAGCGACATCTGGTTGCACGAGGGCTTCGCCTGCTACTCCGAGTGGATCTGGTCGGAGAGCTCGGGCGGACCGTCCGCCCACCAGGAGGCCACCCGCGCACACAGCCGCCTGTCGTCCCTGCCGCAGGACATCGTGCTGGGAGATCCAGGACCGGAGGACATGTTCGACGACCGCGTGTACAAGCGCGGAGCCCTTGCCCTGCACGCACTTCGGCGCACCATCGGCAACGCGGCGTTCTTCGATCTGATCCGCGAGTGGACCACGACCTTCCGCCACGCCACCGTGGCGACGTCGGACTTCGTCGGGTTGGCGAAGCAGTACGGCAGCACCGACGAGTTCTGGGAGTCCTGGCTCGAGAAGAAGCGGCTACCCCGACTGCCCTGACGGCAGGTGCGACCGCGTTCTCGTCGCGACGAGCGCCAATGACACCGCGGCGAGAACCGCACCGGCCGTGAACAGTTCGGGATAGGTGATCGCGTCGGGGAACTCCTGCACGAGCAGCGCCAGAATCGCCGGCACCGCGAAGCCGAGGTAGGTCACCGAGTAGAACACCGCGGTGAGTCCGGCCAGATCACGCGGTCCCGCGATGCGCTGCACCTCCTGCAGGCCCGACACCATCGCCATGCCGTAGCCGCACCCGAGCACCGCGGCGGCGAGCAGCGCCATCGGGATCGTCAGCACGTCGGCGGCGACCGAGACCAGCACCATGCCGACGACGATGATGCCCAGCGCGACCAGGACGGCGCGCGCACTCGACGCGGTGTCGATGCGTCGGCCGACGGCCTGGATGGCGAAGCCGGACGACAGCGCGACCACACCGAGCAGTGCGGAGAACGCGATGGGGAACGCGCCGGAGTGGTCGGCCATCAGACCGGGCAGCACTGCGTACGCGACGCTGGCCGCGCCGAAGACCCACGGCGCCATGGGAAGAACGACGGACACGAACCGACGGTGACCCGCCGACGGGATACGCAGATCGGACAGCAACGAGGCGCCGTCCACCGCACGCGCTCGCGTCTCGGGCACCCCGAGCAGGGCCACGGTGGCCAGTGCTGCCAACGCGACGTGCACCAGGTACGGCAGCACCTCGGGCCACGGCGCCCACTGCGCGAGCACCCCGGCGACCCCTGCGCCCGTGGCGAATCCGCCCGTGAGCGACATGGCGGCACGGCGGGCACCCGAGCCGTCCGCGGACAGCTCCTTCAACCAACTGCCGCCGACGGCCATACCCAGCCCCAACGCGATGCCGCTGAGCACGCGGCCGGTCGCGAGGATCGGGGCCGAGTGCGCGCCGAGGGCGATGACGAGAGATCCCGCGGCGGCGACGGCCGGCGCGGGCACCATGAGCGGCCGCCGTCCGTAGCGATCCGAGAGCGGGCCCCCGATCAGCAGGGCCGGCACGATGCCGACGACGTAGGCGAAGAGGAACACGTCGACGACGACGGGTGAGAAGCCGTGACCCTCGCGGTACATCACGAGGAGCGGCGTGAACTCGTTGCCGCCCCAGGCGACGGCGAGCATGCCGAGCGCCACGGGCAGCCAGGTGCGGGTGGTGGTCGTGCGGTCGAGAACGGTCATGGTGGGGTCCTTCAGCGGATTCCACGCGGCAGCGCGTGCGTGGCTGCCATGTGGAGGGAGAGGGCGTCGTCGTACGCGGCGACGTCGCCCTGCTCGACGAGTGCGGTGAGACGGGTGTGGTCGCCGATGATCGACGCCAACACGTCCGGATTGCGCGCCACGGAGTTCGCGGTCATGCGGCGCTGCCGGTCGCGCAATCCTGAGTAGAAGGTCGACAGCAGCGGGTTGTCCCCGTGCGTGACGACGATGGTGTGGAAGTCTGCGTCCTCGGCAGCGAAGCCGAGGGAGTCGCCCGCCTCCGCGAGAACGCGCTGCCGGTCGAGGCTCTCCCGCATCTGTGCGGCAGCGGAGGCCCGGCTGCCCGGATCCTGTGCGAACGCCTCGAGCGATCCGGTCTCGACGAGTCGACGGGCGGCGACGAGATGGGTGGCCTCGTCGGGGGCGACGGGAACCACGAGGGCCCCGCGCTTGGGGTAGAGCCGCATCCATCCTTCGGCCGCGAGCCTGAGGAAGGCCTCACGGACCGGGGTGCGGCTGGTGCCGGTGCGCTCGGCGATCTGCCCCTCGCTGATCAGCTCCCCGCCCGGCAGCTCGCCGGAGACGATGAGCTCCTTGACCGTCGCGTACGCCCGGTCGGACGACGTCTCGGTTGCATCTGTGTTGCGCACATCTTGTATCTAAGCAGTCGGTACACCGCGTTGCCAGGTGTGTGTGACGGGCATTACGCGGTACGCGCTGCTCGCCGCACCGCAGTTCGCCACCCGCACCCCTGATCGCGGGTGCACCGAACGATCCGAGGAGCGCGGCCGGGCGCAGCGCCCGGTTCTCTGCGCACCGTGGAAGGTGCGCGCGGCGACGAGCGGTGCGCCCGGCGAAGCTAGAGCGCACCGCAGTTCGCCACCCGCACCTCAGATCGCGGGTGCGCCGAACGATCCGCGGAGCGCGGGCGCAGCGCTACAGAACCGAGGTGTCGAGATCCAGCGTCGTACGGTCCAGGTTCTCGAGCAGGTCGAACTGCGGGCCCGTCTTGGGGAGCTCGTACCGGAAGAAGTACTGCGCCGCGACACGCTTGCCGTCGTAGAAGGCGCCTTCCTTGTCGCCGATCGCGCGGAGCTGGTCGAGCCAGAGCCACGCGACGACCACGTGACCGGTCGCCTCGAGGTACGCGGACGAGTTGGCCAGCGCCACCTCGGCGCCGCCCTGACCCCACAGCGTGCCGGTGACGGCCACGAGGCGATCCACTGCCGCTCGCAGGGCGTCGGCGTACTCGCCCGACATCGCGTCGATGGTCTCCGTGATGGTCTCGACGAGGAGCTGGAGCCCTCGGCCGCCCTGCGCGACGACCTTGCGTCCGAGGAGGTCGAGGCCCTGGATGCCGTTCGTTCCCTCGTGGATGGGGTTGAGGCGGTTGTCGCGGTAGAACTGCTCGACGTTGTAGTCGCGGGTGTAGCCGTACCCGCCGTGCACCTGGATCGCGAGGTTGTTGGCCTCGAGGCACCACTGCGACGGCCACGCCTTGGCGATGGGGGTGAGCACGTCGAGGAGGAACCCGGCGCGATCCGCCGAGTCCTGCTCGCCGGTGATCTGCTCGTCGACCAGCCGGGAGCAGTACAGACCCAGGGCCAGACCGCCCTCGACGTAGGACTTCTGCGCGAGCAGCATGCGACGCACGTCGGAGTGGTCGATGATCGGCACCTGCGGGGCAGCCGGATCCTTGTCACCGACGGGCCGGCCCTGTGCACGGTCCCGGGCGTACGCCACCGAGTGCAGGTAGCCGGTGTAGCCCAGCGCGGTCGCGCCCATGCCGACGCCGATGCGCGCCTCGTTCATCATCTTGAACATGTACGACAGGCCCTTGTGCGGCTCGCCGACGAGATAGCCTGTGGCGCCGCCGTTCTCGCCGAACGCGAGGAGCGTGTTGGTGGTTCCGCGGTACCCCATCTTGTGGTTCAGGCCGACGAGGTTCACGTCGTTGCGCTCGCCCAGCGACCCGTCCGCGTTCACCAGCGTCTTGGGAACGACGAAGAGCGAGATGCCCTTCACGCCCGCCGGACCGCCGGGGATCTTGGCGAGGACGAGGTGCACGATGTTCTCACCGAGTTCGTGCTCGCCGCCCGAGATCCACATCTTGGTTCCGGTCACCGCGTAGGTGCCGTCACCCTGCTCGACGGCCTTGGTGGTGATGTAGGCGAGCGACGATCCGGCACCGGGCTCGGACAGGCACATGGTCCCGTGGAAACGGCCTTCGAGCATGGGCCGGACATAGGCGTCGACCAACTCCTCGCTGCCGTACTCGATGAGGAGATTGGCGTTGCCGATCGTGAGGAAGGGATAGGTCGCGGTGCCGGTGTTCGCGGCCTGGAACCACGCGAGCGACGCCTTCGACACCGTGGTCGGCAGCTGCATGCCGCCGAGCGAGTCGTCGAACTGCCCGGAGATGAGGCCGGCGTCGTTGAACACCTTCAGCGCCTGCTCTACCTCGGGAATCAGGACGACCTTGCCGTCCTCGCCGACGTGCGGCTCGTTCGCGTCCGCCTTCTTGTTGTGCGGCGCGAAGTGCTTCACCGCGATCTGCTCGCTGAGCTCCATCACCGCGTCGAACGTCTCCCGGGAATGATCGGAGAAGCGCTTCCGCTCGGTCAACGACTCGACGTCGAGCCATTCGTAGAGGAGGAACTCGAGATCGCGACGAGACAGAACGAGGTGCGCGGGAACATCAGCAGCAGAGGACATGCTTCGAGACTAATACCGCCTAGTAGTTCTGTGTCTCGAGCGCGAGCAGAAGCTGCTTGGCGGCCTCACCGCCGGCGTAACGACCGGGCGTTCCGTCCGACCGCACCACGCGATGACATGGGATGACCAGGGGCAGCGGATTGCGCGCGCAAGCCGATCCCACGGCGCGGACGGCCTTCGGGCTGGCCGTCTCCGCGGCCACGGCGGCGTAGCTCCGGGTCTCGCCGTAGGGGATGCGCTGGAGATGCGTCAGGACGTCGCGACGGAACCCTGCAGCGAGGCGCAGATCCAGGTCGACGTCGACGACGCGGGACGTCCCGGCGAAGAACGCGTCGAGCCCGCGGACCACCGGGTCGAGCCGGGCCGGCGCTCGGAGCACCCGCGGACTGACGCGGGTGGCCAGCGTCTGCAGGACCGTGTCGTGGTTCTCGACGTCGAAGGCCACGCGCACGACACCTCGCTCGGTGGCCGCCACGAGGAGCGTGCCGACGGGTGAGTCGAGGGTGCGGTACGCGACGTCGAGCAGTCCTTCCTCGGCGGCACGGTGCGTCAGTCGCTCGTGGAGCGCGGTCAGTTCGGCGGCGGTGGTCACAGCAGCTCACTCCTCGTGGTCGTGCGGCGTAGCGTCGCGATGCCGTCGGCACATGCACGCCGGGCGGCGGTGGTCGAATTACCCAGCAGCGCAGCGACGTCCGCATGAGGGAGCCCACCGATGTGGTGGTACGCGACGGCCAGTCGCTGAGTGTCGGGCAGGGCCGCGACCGCGGACCACAGGGCGTGGTTCTCGTCGGGCACCATCGTGGCGACGTCCGGAACGGAGTCGGTGGGCACGGGCCGACGAGCTGCCGCGCGATGAACGTCGACGGCCTTGCGGTGCGCGATGGTCACCAGCCAGGCCTGCACGTTCGCGTCCTCGGGCAGGTCGGGGTACGCCCTGAGTGCGGCGAGGAAGGTCTCCGACCACGCGTCGTCGGCGTCGACGGGACCGACCACGGCGCGACAGACCCGCAGCACCACGGGGCCGTGGGTGGCCACGACGGTCTCGAACGGAAGCATCACGATCAGTAAACGCGTGAGGGCGGCGGAACGTGAGAATCGACGGGATCGCGAGGTGCACCGAGCTGCGTGCACACCCCCTGCGTCAACCGCACACCCCCTCCAGCCTGCGGCAACGGGTGTTCACCACACGCCGGCCGTGTGCACACCCCTTCCAGCCGGCCACCGCACCAGCGCGCGCACTCCGACACTCAGCAGGGGCTGGGGACCCGATCGGCGTAGGACCGGTCGAGCCCGCGCTGCACCATCCACAGTGCGCGGGGGTCGGTGGTCAGTTCCATGTGCCCGGCGGTGTTGCTCGGGCAGCCGTCCTGCACCCAGACGTTGTCCACGGTCGCGCCCGGGCCCGCGGCGAGGAAGGTGTTCTCGGGCGGCGTGGAGACGGTGTCCGCGCGGGTGGCGATCACGGTGTAGTCGACCCCCGGGACGGTGTCGCCGCCCGCGTTGAGCACGTCGAGGAACGACGAGCCGACCATCTGCTGGACGAACGACGGTCCGACGGCCGCGGCGGCGACCTCGCCGACCGGCAGTCCGAACTGCTGCGCGAGCGATCCGATGAGCTGCCCCGCCGAGAACGTGGTGCCGTGATTGGTGGCGCCGAGGGTGACGAGGGTGTGCACCGCGTCGGCTCCACCTCCGAACTTCAGGTACTGGCGCGCCACGACACCGCCCTGGGAGTGCCCGACGACGTCCACGTCGGCTGCGCCGGTGCGTGATCGGACGTCGTCGACGAAGGCACGCAGCTCTCGCGCGGACGTGGCGATGTCGTCGCCGCCGTAGGTCTGCAGCAGGTTCTCGCCGGGCTCGGCGCGGTAGCCGTACTCGAGAGTGAAGACGCAGTAGCCCTCCGCCTCGAGCTGAGGAGTGAGGGTGGACCAGGTGTCCGGACCGTCGACCCAGGTGCCGTGCACCAGCACGACGGGACGGGGATGCTCGGGTGAGCAGGAGCCGGCGGTGTCGGCCGCGGCCGGACCGGCGCCGAGAGGTGCGGTGCCCACGGCCACGGCGAGTGCCGTCGCCGCCGTCAGAAGTGCCCGTCTCATGCCCTGATCGTATCCGAGCGTGTTACTGGTGTGACGGATGGGACTCGTCAGTCGCCTTCCGGTCCGAGCGAGATACCGCGGCCGATCAACCACAGTTCGGGATCCACGTGCTTGTCCGCGACGACGGTCTCGAAGTGCAGGTGCGGCCCGGTGGAGTCGCCGCGGTTCCCCATCGTCGCGATCTGCTGCCCCGCCGCGACCCGCTGACCGGCCACCGCGACCAGGGTGTCCACGTGACCGTAGATGGACACGGTGCCGTCGTCGTGTCGCACGCGCACCCACAACCCGAAGCCGCTCGCAGGGCCGGCCTCGATCACCTGGCCGTCCGCCACCGACAGGATCGGTGTGCCGATCGGGCCGGCGATGTCGATGCCGTTGTGCATCGTTCCCCACCGCGGGCCGAAACCGGACGTGTACGTGCCGCGAGCCGGCGAGGCGTAGCTGCCGATACGGGCGCCGATCACGGCCGGCGGCAGCTCGTACAGTCGGCGATCCTTCTCCTCGGCGCTCGCCGCCGTCGAGAGCACGGCGATCGCGGCCGCGTACTCCTCCTCCGCCGTGGCGCGGTTGACCTTCGCGATCTGGCGCAGCGGGCCCAGGTTGCGCTCCGGTTCCGCCAGGAAGCTCGGCCGCAGGTCCGCAGCGGGAGCGGCGACCGCCCCGACGGCCGGTTCCTCGGCCGTCGGCCGGGCCAGGTGGAACACGAGCACCGCGACGGCGAGCACGAGCACGATGGCCAGTGCCTGCGCCGAGACGGTCCGCACCGGAACGGTCGCAGGCGTCGTCACGGGCGGCCGATCGGCCGCCTGTGAGCGCGAGAGCAACTGAACCACCGGAGGAACGCTACCGCTCGGTAAGTCCTCCCGGACCGAGATTCACCGCGCCGGTCGACGCATCAGTCCCCGAGGCGGAGCGGGGCGATGCTCTCGAAGACGTCGCCCGGCCCGGGATTGTCCGGATGTGTCGATCCGCCGAGGTGGTTCATGACTCCCCACACCGCGTTGAGCGCGGTCTGGATGGCGCCCTCGGCCCATCCCGCCGTCCACGAGATGTCGTCGCCGGCGAGGAAGATCCCGCGATGCCGGGGGGCGAGCTCGTCCTGCACGAAGTGCGAGAACAGGCGTTCCTGATAGCGATAGTGGCCGGGCAGGTTGGCCTTGAAGGCACCCATGAAGTGTCGCTCGGTCTCCCACGACAGCGTCACCGGATCGGAGACGATGTGGCTGCGGAAGTCCACCCCGGGATAGATCTCCTCGAGCGATCCCAGCATCAGCGTCAACCGCTCGTCGGGTGAGAGCGGCAGCAGCTTCAGCGAGTCGTCGCTCCACGTGTACGACAGACAGATCACGCCGGGCCGATCGTCGCCGTGATCGAGGAGATACGTTCCCCGACTCAACCGGTCGGTGAGGGTCATGCTGACCAGTTCCCTCCCCGTCTCGGGGTCGACGTCCTTCCAGAACGGTCGGTCCACGAGCACGAACACCTTGGTCGACCCCATGTAGTGGGTGCGTTCGACGGCCGTCCAGTGATCGATGGGCAGCAGGTCGTCGTCGGTGTCGATCGTGTTGAGGAGCATCCAGCTCTGCGCGGTCACGACGACCGAGGCGAACTCGTCCGTCCGGCCCGAGGAGTCGGTCACCGCGAAGGTGTGGTCGCCGGTGGCGTCGTCGGTCCGTCGCCGGATCTCCGTGACACCCGGGCGGGGTGTGCCGCCGTGCAGCGACGCGACCGAGGTGCCCGCCGGCCAGTGCGCCGCGTCCGACACGGCCTCCGACCACAGACCACGTGGCAGGCGGCTGGATCCGCCGACGATGCCGCGGTGGTGATCGTCCGCCTCCGTGGCCACGACGCGCAGGATCTCGAGTATCGAGTTCGGGAAGTCGGTGTCCCAGCCACCGGTGCCGAAACCGACCTGCCCGAACAGCTCTCGACGCGCGAACGACGCGAAGTGGGGGGATCCGACGAGGAACCCGTAGAACGTCGTGTCGTCGAGTCGCACCACGAGGTCGTTCCAGATGCGCTTCACCGCCGCCGCGTCCCGAGCGCGGATGGCGCGCTGGAGAGGGACGAGTTCGGACTGTTCCTCGAGCGTGCGCTGCCACGCCCTGGCCACCTCGGCGTACTCGTCGGGGAGATCGGTCAGCTGCCGCGCGTAGTGACTGGTGCCCTTGAGGTCGATGACGGTGCTGGGCGTCGCCTCGGCGAGCGGGTTGGGGAACGGGGTGGTCTCGATGCCGAGGTGGTCGAGGTAGTGGAACAGGGCGGTGGACGACGGCGGGAACCGCATCGCGCCCATCTCGGCGACCGTGTCCTCGTGCCCCTCGAACGGGACCGAGTGCATGCGGCCGCCGATCCACCCCGCCTCGTACACCACGGGTTCGAGTCCCATCCGCAGCAGCTCCCGGGCGGCGACGGTACCGGCGAGACCGGCACCGACGATGGCGACGCGGGTGCCGCGGCGCTCCGGAGGGACCGACCCGAGCCCGGCCGGGTGCGCGACGAAATCGTCGTAGGCGAAGGGGAAGTCGGGGCCGAACATGGTGACCGGCTGCTCACGGTCCCCTGCTGATCGCTCGTGGACCGAGCTGTCGGGAGTGACGGGCGTGGTCATGGGGTCGTCTCGATTCTGGTTCTGTCGTGGCGGGAGGGCAGGGACGGCGTCAGGACCCACAGCACCGTGGTGTCGACCTCCGCGCGGAAGCTGTGCCGACGACGAGGATCGAAGGTGAGCGCGTCACCGTCGTCGAGTTGCACGGTGCGCTCGTCGAGCGTCAGGATCAGCCGACCGGTGAGCACCAGGACGAACCCGACCTCGGCCGGCAGTTCGTACGACTCGTCGCCGCTGCCTCCTCCGCGCTCGATCCTGCCGTGGATGACCTGCACGCGCTGTTCGCCCGCCGGGGTCAGCAGGTACTCCGTCTGGGCATGACCCCCGAGGGCGATCGGGGGGTACTCGCCGGCGCGGACGACGTCGCCGTGCGGAACGTCGTCGAACAGCGACCCCATGGGAATCTCGAGCGCGTCGCACCAGCGCACCAGGACGGCGACGGACGCGGACGCGCGGTCGTTCTCGACCTTGGACAGGTAGCCCTTGGTCACACCGACGGTCGACGCGAGCGCGTCGAGAGTGAGACGACGGGCGGCCCGGGCCTCCCGCAGCCGGTTTCCGATGGTGGACACGCCGCGATCATGCCCTGCTCCGCGTCAGGAAACAAGTGTTGACCAACCGCCTGAAGTGAGGAAACATCACTGCTCATGACCGACATCAGGGGACCTCTGGACGGCTCGCGATACCCGCGGTACATGGAACCGTCGACCTTCGCGCGGCTGCCGCGACTCGACGAGGTCTCCCGGGCGGACGTGAGCATCGTCGGAGTGCCCTTCGACTCGGGCGTGAGCTACCGGCCGGGCGCGCGCTTCGGTCCCGGCCACATCCGCGCGTCGTCCAAACTGCTCCGGCCGTACAACCCCGCGCTGGACGTGTCGCCGTTCGCGCACCGCCAGGTGGCCGATGCCGGCGACATCGCGGTCAATCCGTTCGACATCGCCGAGGCACTGACGACGGTCGAGCACGCGATCACCGATCTGCGCAAGGACGGCAGCACGGTCCTCACTCTCGGTGGCGACCACACCATCGCGCTGCCGATCCTGCGCGCGCTGCACCGCGACCACGGGCCGATCGCCGTGCTGCACTTCGACGCGCACCTCGACACGTGGGACACGTACTTCGGTGCACCCTTCACGCACGGGACACCGTTCCGACGGGCCAGCGAGGAGGGGCTGATCGACCTCGAGCGGTCGCAGCACATCGGGATCCGCGGTCCGCTGTACGGCAAGAAGGACCTCGAGGACGACGCCGTCCTGGGGTTTCAGATCATCCGGTCCGACGACTACGAGATGGACGGGGTGGCCTCGATCGTAGAGCGGATGCGCCGCCGTCTCGACACGGGCCCGGTCTACGTCTCCGTGGACATCGACGTCCTCGACCCGGCCCACGCCCCGGGTACCGGCACACCCGAGGCGGGCGGCATGACGTCGCGGGAACTGCTGAACACCCTGCGCGGGTTGGTGGGAGCGAACATCGTCGGTGCGGACATCGTCGAGGTCGCGCCCGCGTACGACCACGCGGAGATCACCGGAATCGCCGCGTCACACGTGGCCTACGAGCTGCTGTCGGTGCTCGCGCTGGGATCGTAGGCCCGCGCCGCGCCCTTCTCGGAGCGATGAGCCCGGACGCGCCACACGATCAGCGCGATCACCACCACCGCGACCACGATGATCGCCGCGTCCCGTCCCACCGTCTTCGCGACCTGTTCGTACGAGTTGCCGGCGACGAATCCGAGCACCACGAACCCCGTCCCCCAGACGAGCCCACCGAGTGCGTTGTACGCGAGGAACTTCGGGTACGGCATGCGCGACATCCCGGCCAACGCCGGCATCACCGCTCGGAAGAAGGCGACGAACCGGCCGAGGAAGACGGCCGTCCCGCCCTTGCGCGCCAACAGGTCCCGCGCCTTGTCCAGCTTGTCGCGACGCTTGTCCAGAATCTTCATGGCCAACAGTCGTGGGCCGAAGTGCTTGCCGATCTCGAAGCCCACCGAGTCACCCACCACGGCCGCGACGACCACGACCGCCGCCATCGCCACGACACTCACGTGGTCCTGACTCGCCGCGACACCGCCGATGACCGCGGCCGTCTCTCCCGGGATCACGAAACCGACGAAGATCGCGTCCTCGAGGAACACCAGCAGGAAGACGATGAGGAACACCCAGATCGGTGCGATGTCCAGCAGGCGCTCCATCACGGAAGTCATACGACCATGATGGCCCACAACCAGTGAATCGAGGTTCGATGTGGCTCCACGCAATCCGCACGCCATCGCGGACGGCATGATCGTGCGCAGTGTCACACGCCCGGATCGGGTCTTCCGGGTCAGCGGCGATCCCGGCGGGGCTCGGGTCAATTTCGTGGCGCTGTCGCCGGGCACGCGCACCGTGGTGAACGGCAGCCCTCGCAACTACCGTCCCGAGACACCGGCCGAGGAGTTCGAGCGACTCGCGGACGCGGGGCGGGACGACGTGATCGAGGACGTCCGTCAGACCGAGCCGGCCGACGACGAATCGGCGGGTACGAGCGCCGTGGCGGACGAGCCGACCGACGACGATTCCGTCGCCACACTGTGCGTACGCATGCAGGATGCCGTCGCGCGCGTCGCCGACGGCGAGTGCGACCCGGACGACGCCGCCGCGATCGTCAGCGCCGCGGCTGCGCTCAATGCCGCCGTGATCGAGGAGCACGCACGCCGCGGCTGAGCCCACGACACGAAGAACCCCACCGGTGCGCAGGCACACAGTGGGGGTCTCCGAGACATCGGCGGGCTTCTTCACTCGACGGCTCTGGCACTTCGTGATGTCCGGACAACACGAGTACCTGATGCTTGCGATACCCGCTGGCCACCGAACTCAACCGGAGTCGCTGCTGGTGTCCCCGCGTCGTGCGATGATTCTCAACCGTGGAGAGCAGGGACAGCGCCGTGGCGGCGACAGCGGACTCGGAGCGCGCGGAGGCGGACGAGTCGACGTCGCGTGCGGCGGAGTTGGTCACCGAGGTGGCCACCGGGTCGGTCGCTCCCCGTCGACTCGCGGCCATGCTGAGCGTGGTCGGCGGCAGCGTCCGCGACGACGACCATCTTGCGGTGCTGCTGAAGCGCACCGCGGAGATCGCACACGAGGCCGTCGACGGTGCGTCGAGCGTCGGTGTGAGCATCCTGTTCGGCGGCCTGACGTACACGGCCGTGCACACCGACGACCGCACGCTCGAGGTCGACCGCCATCAGTACGAGATCGGTGAGGGTCCGTGCCTCGAGGCCGCCCGGACCGGAGAGATCGTGCGCGTCGACGTCGATGCGGCGCAGCAGCGCTGGCCGGAGTTCGTACACGCTGCTCGCGAGGAGGGCGTGCGCTCGTTCCTCGCCGCGCCCCTGCACACCGCCGACATGAAGCTCGGATCGTTCAACCTGTACGGCACCGCCCCCGATGCGTTCGGGGCGATCGACGAGTCGATCCTCGAGCTGCTGACCTCCACCGTGTCCACCGCGATCGGCGACTACGCCCGGGTGCGGTCGGCCCGCGAGGTCGCGTCGGGCCTGCAGGACGCACTCGAGCACCGAGCCCCCATCGAGCAGGCCAAGGGCATCCTCATGGCGCTGCACGGCGTCGACAGCGACACCGCGTTCGGCATGTTGTCCACGGAGTCTCAGCGTGCCAACCGCAAGCTTCGCGACATCGCCCGCGACTTCGTGGAGAGCGTCTCGCGGGGCGAGTGATCAGCTCGCGCTCCAGCCGCCGTCCATCGTGTAGGCGGCACCGGTGATCATCGACGCCTCGTCTCCGACGAGGAAGGACACCAGTGCGGCCACCTCCTCCGGCTCCACCATCCGCTTGATCGCGCTCTCGGTCAGCAGCACCTTCTCGAGCACCTCGGACTCGTCGATGCCGTGGACGCGCGCCTGATCGGCGATCTGCTTCTCCACGAGGGGTGTTCGCACGTAGCCGGGGTTGACGCAGTTGCTGCGGACGCCCCGCTCGGCGCCTTCGAGAGCGGTGACCTTCGACAGTCCCTCCAGCGCGTGCTTCGCCGTGACGTACGCCGACTTGTTGGCCGATGCCCGGATGCCGTGCACGGACGACATGTTGACGATGCGTCCGTACCCGGACTCGTACATGTGCGGCAGAGCGGCACGCACCAGCAGGAACGGTGCCTCCACCATGAGTGTCAGGATGCGGCGGAACATCACCGGGTCGAAGTCCTCGATCGGCGACACGTGCTGGATTCCCGCGTTGTTCACCAGGATGTCGGTCTCGAGGGTGAGGTCCGCGAGCGCGTCGACGTCGGAGAGATCCACCTGCCACGCGTCTCCCCCGATCTCGTGTGCCAGCGCCGTGGCGGCGTCACCGTCGAGGTCGGCGACGGTGACCCGAGCGCCGTTCGCCGCGAGGGCGCGGGCGATCGCGGCCCCGATTCCGCTGGCACCACCGGTGATGAGAGCCGATCGTCCTGTGAGGTCCGTCATGGTCACGAGTCTGTGCCCGTCGCGCTCCGTCTTCAATGACGACCTGCGCACCCGCTTCCTGCACAAGTGCAGACTGGACCCATGACCGACGAACGACTCGAGTTTCAGCGCGTGATGCCGTTGCCCGCGGCGGACATCTTCGACGTGCTCTGCGATCCCGACGGCCACGTCGCCATCGACGGCTCGGGCATGTTGATGAGCGCGGACGGCGCACCCGTGACGTCCGCGGGAGACACCTTCGTCGTGCACATGGATCGCGAGGCACTCGGCGACCTCCCGATGGGTACCTACGACGTCGAGGTCACCATCGCGACCTTCGAGCGCGATCGGGACATCTCGTGGACGATCGTCGGCACGGTCCGACCGCCCATCGGTCACCGCTACGGGTACCGGCTCGCGCCGCACTCCTTCGAGGACGGCACGGAGGGCACCCTCGTCACGTCCTACTACGACTGGTCCGACATCCATCCCGACTGGCGGGAGCGTGACATATTCCCCGTGGTGTCCGGATCGTCCCTGCGCGTGACCCTCGGCATTCTCGAGCGCACCGTGCGTCGCGGTTACCCTCGACCGCTGCGGGTATCCGACACGGTATGAATCTCACACCGCTGTTCCACCCGCTCGAGAAGGCGACGTTCCTCGATCCGGTCAGCGACCCCGTCGCCGGGAAGCTCCGATCCGCTCTCGAGGGGACGAAGGTCGACGGCCTCCTCCGTGGGACCTTCGTCGGCCACCCGATGCATCCCATCATGGCCTACTCCTCGGTCGGATTGTGGACCAGCGCAGTCTTTCTCGATGTCACCGGTGGAGACTCCGCGGCAGCGCGGCGCCTCATCGGTGCCGGACTGGTGACCGCCCCCACCGCACTGGTGACGGGGTGGGCGACGTGGTCGACGCTCAACGCGGAACAGCGACGAGTGGGTCTGATCCACGCGAGCACCAACGCCGTAGCCCTGGCTCTGTTCACGGCGTCGTATCGCCGGCGCGCGAAGGCAGCGGACGCGTCGTCGCCGCCGGACACCACGTCGAAGGCGCTCGCACTCGCCGGATTCGCCGTCGCCGGTCTGGGCGGCGCTCTCGGCGGTCATCTCGGGTACAACATGGGAGCGGGAGTCGCGGCACGGGCTCTCCCGGCGGGCGTGTGAGTACCGACGAGGTGTTCGCCCAGTTGCGAGCACGCGGTGTCACGGCCGAGGGTGCACGGCGCTTCGCGGACGGCAGTGCCGAGAACCTCGATCCGGAGGCCCTCGCGGCACTCACCGAGGCGAACCTCACCGAGGCGCAGCTGCACGACTACGTCACGCAGGCGGCGGAGTGACCGTCCGATAGTGCTCGGCGATGTCGCCGGCGGTGGTGAACCAGACACCGTCGGCGTGCGACGTCAGGTGATCCAGCGCGCGACGAAAGCGTCTGAGCCGGTGCGGTTGCCCGGTGAGGAACGTGTGGGTGGAGATGGCCAACACGCGCGGTGCGCGCCGCGACTGCTCCTTCAGCTCGTCGAACGAGTCGACGACGATGTGCTCGAAATCCTCCGCGGACCCGTGGTGATGGACGAACACCGGAAGGTCGTTGACCTCGTGCGGGTACGGAACACTCAGTAGAGGTCCACCGCGCGTGGCCATCCACACCGGCTGGTCGTCGATCGGCCAGTCGAGCGTGTACTCGAATCCCTGCTCCGCCAACAGGTCCTCCGTCACCCGGCTCGGGTTCGCGCCGGGGCTCATCCAACCCCGAGGCGGCGAACCCTCGTGTGACTCGATCGCCCGTCGTACCGCCTCGATGGTGCGACGTTCCGCGTCCTCGTCCTGCTGGTTCGGCTGCTCGGCGTTGGTGCGGCCGTGGGCGACGACGTCCGCGCCGAGTGCGCGATACGCCGCCACCAGATCGGGAGCGTGCTCGTAGATCTCGGCGTTGACGAGCAGAGTCGGACGAATTCCGCTGTCGCGCAACGTGTCGGCCAACGCGAAGCCGCCCGCCCTGTTGCCGTACTCGCGCCAACCCCAGTTGTAGGTGTTCGGCTGGTCCATTCCCGGCGTCCATCCCAGCCCGGGAGCTCCGTCGTCGTACGGGAAGTGCTCGCAGTTGACGGCGACGTACACCGCGAGGGACGCGCCGCCCGGCCACGAGAACGACGGACGGGACGTGATGGGCGAGTACGGGAATCGGCCGTGCGAGGGCAGTGCCATCACTCGCCCCGACTCGTACGGATCGCGGCGCGGAGGCCGTCGAGATAGGGCTCCATGTCGGTCTCCGACGTCAGCGCCACCGCCTCGACAGGGTGGTGCCGCGCCTCGATCACCACACCGTGGTCGCCCACCGTCGCCGACGCCCACCACCGTTCCTGCCCGCCGTGCATCTCGAAGTCGGTGTCCGCGCCGTTCACCGGCACGACGACGCGACGCGCCTCCGTCGCCGCGATGGCCTCACGTCGCCGCTTGTACTCGGGCGACATCGGCGTCAGACCGATCGCCGACAGCATCGCCTTCAGCGCCGTGCGGTGTGCGTCCTTCGTGGTGGTGGTGACCTCGACGAAGGGACCGTCGATGTCGTCGCCGTCCCAGTCGACCTCACCGTGCCGCAGTGTCACGCTGGTCAGTACGTCGTTCTCCCGCGACCACGGGCCCATCACCCGCACCCCGTTCCACCCGTTCACCGTGTAGGTCGGGAAGGTGGTCGACTCGGCGCGGATCTGATCCTCGATCGCGCGTTGCTGGGTCCAGAACTCGTCGGGCGTGAGGTGGCCGGTGATCTCCATGCCTCCAGTGTGCCCACTTCGCCGTCGTGCGACTCTCACGCCGGAAGAAACACCCGGCCGCGATACGCCTCGCGCACCGTCCTCGTCGCCACCGTCGTCCACGCCGTCACCAGCACGGCGAACAGCACGACCGCCAGTGCCTCGACGACGGACGACTCCAGCGCGCGCCCCAACGCCGCCGCGCCGGTGACGCATGTTCCGACCGGGAAGGTGAACGACCACCATGCCAACGAGAAGCGCAGTCCTCGGCGCGCCGCGTGCACGGTCAGCGCTGTGGCCAGGGCGAACATCATCGCTCCGAAGCCGCCCATCACCATTCCGAAGAGGATTCCCGCCGCACGCAGGACCACCGCCACCTCGCTCCGGTCACCGGTGAACACCATCGCCGCATCGGCACCCAGGAGGTTGGCCGCGGTGACGGACTGGCCGATGACGCCGAGAGTGATCCATATAGTCGGTGCAGCCTGGACCGGGAGGACGGAGCCGTGCAGCAGTCGACCGAGAACCGCGGTCGTCACCATCAGCCCGGTCACGAGTGCCGATCCGAACAGCGCGTAGCAGCCGACGAGCATCGCGAGCCGCCACTGCCCGTCGGCGATGTGCGGGAGGAGAAGTGCACCGGTGGATGCCGAGACCATCGGCGGCACCACGGGCATCAGCCATGCCGGGAGCGCGACCGTGTCGGCACTGCGGCCGCGGGTGATCATCACGTACGGGACGACGACACTGGTCGCGAGCCCCAGCGCGGTACCCACCGTCCAGAGGACGACGAAGATCGAGGTGGCCAGGCTCTGCCCGATGATGTCCACGCCGAGGAGGCTCGTGCCGGCACCGACGGTGAGCAGGGCCATGGGCGGCGCGCCGTAGAACTGCATCATGACCGGGTGGGCCGCGTGGGCCTGCGCGACGCGGCGGTGCGCGAGCCAGTGCGCGGCGAACAGGGTCGACACGACGACGAGGACAGTCGAGGCGAGCAGCCACATGACGACGGCTGCCATGTGGAGCACGACATTCTGCACGGGCAGCGTTGCTGCGGCAGTGGCGACGATTCCGGTCCCCATCACCGATGCGAACCAGTTCGGCGTGATGTGCTCGATCACGCTGCCGGACGAGTCGAGATCGCGGAGCAGCCCGTGCGATGTCGCGGTCCGGAAGGTCGTCATGCCTTCACAGTGCGCCGGGACGGCGACGATCAGTAGTGGTCGTGCTCTTGTCACCCCACAAACGCTGTTTGTGGCTACTGCCGGGCAATGTCGAGGAAGTCGCGACGTGGACCGCGCAGTGCTGCAGACAGGCTCCAGACCGCGCGCAGCTCACGCGTCATCGAAAGACCGGGAACGTCGATGCGCACCAACGCGCCACTCCGCAGCTCCCCCTCCACCGCGAGGGACGACACCACCGCCGGCGCATTCGCCGATATGGCAGCAGACTTGACAGCGGTGACGGAGTTGAGCTCGATGAGCGGCGGAACCGTCGGGCGGACGGCGCTCTCGTACGTGGTGCGGGTTCCCGACCCCGGCTCCCGTTGCACCAGAGCCGTCGTCTGCAGCAGCTCCATCGACGCCGCACGTCTGGTCGCCCACGGGTGGGACGGTCCCGTGACGATGATCAACTCGTCGTGCGCGACGACGGCGACCCCGAGCCCGGCCGGCACGTCGGGCCCTTCGACGAAGCCGATGTCCGCGCGCCCGTCCAGCACCTGCTCGGCGACCTCCGCCGAGTTCATCAGTCGCATCTGCACCTGGACGTCGGGCGACTGTCTGCGCATCGACAGCATCCACGCCGGCACGAGGTGCTCGGCGACGGTCATACTCGCGGCAATGGTGAGCGTCGCATTGCCCTCGCGCAGAAGCGATGTCACTCCTGTCGCGAACTTCTCGGCCGAGTCGAGGATGCCGCCCGCCCACTCCATGACCGCGACGCCCTCGGGGGTCAGGGCGACACCGCTCGTCCCGCGATCGAAGATGCGGACACCGATGTCCCGTTCCGCAGCACGCACTCGCGCGCTGACCGCCTGCTGACTCAACCCGTGTTCGCGGCCCGCTGCCGTCATGCTGCCCAACCGGGCGACGGACACCATCACATCGAGGGCTCCGAGGTCCGGTAACCGCGGCGACAATGGCATCCGCCCACCGTAGCGACTGCGCCGGTGGGCTCGGGGTCAGCTACCGAAGCCTGCTCGGATACCGACGAGCTGGTACGTGCCGAAGGCGAGGCCGGGCGCACAGTTCACGAGGATGATGTCGCCTCGTTCGCGGTACTCCGCCGCCGTCTCCTGGCAATTCTTCGCAGGCGGGAAGTAGAACTCACCGAAGGTCTGGAAATAGAGCGGGCCGATCGATGGTGCTGCAGACGCCGTCGCCCCGCCCGACAGGGCAATGGCAGCGGCTCCGGCGCCTGCCACGGTGGCACCGACGAGTGAACGGGTGATTCGACGAGACATGGTGGACCTCCTGGTTGGACGTACCGTTCGGTCCGTTTACGGTAGACCCGGTCTCCCGCCGTGTACAGAGGTCGAGCTGCGTGCCGCTTCCCGCGGGAGCTACGTCGTACCGCGCCGGTTGCAGAGCCCGCGGCAACACGAATCGACCGCGGGAACTCGTCGATCGAGTTCGCCGACGATCAGCTCCCGAAGAGATCCGTGCGGATTCCGACGAGCTGATAGCCGGGGTACGCGAGATTGATGGCGCAGTCGACGAGGATGACGTCGCCCCGTTCGCGATACCGTGCCGCCGTGTTCTGGCAGTTCTCACTCGCAGGAATGACGAGCACGCCGAACGATTGCCAGTAGATGGGTCCCTGAGCGGGTGCCGCCGACGCCGTCGCACCGCCCGACAGCGCGATGGCGACCGCTCCGGCGCCGACGGCCGTGGCGCCGACGAGTGCGCGGGTGATTCGACGAGACATGATGGACCTCCTGGCTGGACGTACCGTTCGGTCCGTTCACGGTAGACCCGGCCATTCGCCGTGTACAGAGGTCGAGCGACCCACGCACTACATCGTCATGGTGTACCTGACCTCGTTCTTCAGGATCTTTCCGACCTTCGACCGGGGCAGAAGATCCCAGACCTCGATGTTCTTCGGCGCCTTCACGCTGCCGATGCGTTCTTTGACGAAGGCGATCAGTGCGGCGGGATCCACCTCCTGCCCGGCGCGCAGCTCGACAGCCGCCACGACCCGTTCGCCCCATTTCTCGTCGGGGAGACCCACCACGGCCGACTCCTTCACTGCAGGGTGAGCGAGCAGAGCCTGCTCGACTTCGGCCGAGTAGACGTTGAAGCCGCCCGTGATGATCATGTCCTTCGCGCGGTCCACGACGTAGAGGAAGCCCTCGTCGTCGAGGTATCCGATGTCGCCCGTGTGGTGCCAACCGTGAGCGCCCACCTCTGCCGTCGCCGCCGGATTGTCGTGATAGCCGTCCATGACCAGGGGACCGCGCACGACGATCTCGCCACGCTCACCGGTGCCGACGAGGTCGCCCTTCTCGGTCATGATCGCGACCGTGGTCAAGGGTGTCGGACGACCGGCCGAGGTGAGCCGTTCCGTCGCCACCGTGCCGTCCGGACGAAAGTGGTCCGCCGGCGCCAGGGTGGCGATCATGTTGGGCGCCTCGGTCTGTCCGAACAGCTGCCCCAGCACGGGCCCGATGCGCGTGAGCGCTTCCTCGAGCCGCGTCGGCGACATCGGCGCCGCCCCGTACCAGAGGCAGCGGAGAGACGACAGGTCCCGATGATCCAAATCCGGGTGGTCGAGCACGCCGTAGATCACCGTCGGAGGCAGGAACGCATGGGTGATGCGGTGCCGTTCGGTCAGCGCCAGGAACTCCCCGATGTCGGGGGCCGCCATGATGACCACCTCGCCGCCGAGACTCAGGATCGGGAACGTCAGCACACCGGCGGAGTGTGTGAGCGGCGCCAGCGCGAGATACCGCGGACGCACACCGAAGGGATAGCTCATCAGCGCGAGCGCCGTCGAGGTCATCATGTTGTCCTCGGTCAGCCGCACCCCTTTCGGCTTTCCCGTGGTGCCGCCCGTTCCCGCCAGCATCGCGAGCCCGCGCGGCGGCCGCCTGTCCGCGTCGAGCTCGCCGCGGTGTTCGGCGAGCCACGACTCGAACGGGATCGACCACTCCGTGTCACCGTCGAGGCAGACCAGTCGCACGAGGTGCGGCAGATCGCCTCGGATCCGGTCGACCAGATCGGTGAATCGGCTCTGGAAGAACAGAGTTCGGCATCCGAAGAGATCGAACAGCTGGCGGTTCTCGTCGGCCTCGTTCCGCGGATTCACCGGGCACCACACCGCGCCGGCGCGCGAGATGCCGAACACGCACGTCAGCGCCAGCGGATCGTTACCGGACAGGACGGCGACGCGATCGCCGGCCTCGACACCGTCGTGTTGCAGCGCCGCGGCGATCTCGACCGACCGGTCGTACACCTCACCGTAGGTGGAGGTGTCACCCCCGGTCGTGAGGCACGGTGCCCCACGGCCGAGCGAGACGCCCTTGTCCAGGTAGTCGGAGAGTCGCATCTCAGCGGTGCACGGAGACGATCGGGTCCAGGACCAGACCGAACGCCCGCAGCGTGCCGAGCAACTCGCGATGACCGAACGCCTCACAGCTGGAGGCGAATCCGACCTTGCGTGGAGCTCCCTGCAGGAGTGCGGCAGCCCCGTGTGCGTTGAGCAGTGCGGTCTGCTTGTAGTTGCAGTTGCCGTGGATGACGCAGTGTGCGCGGCCCAGCGGACCCGATGCGTGCACCGAGTCCAGCGAGGTGTTCAGGCGCGGGTTCTCCCGGGGCGGCATTTCGCTGCGGATCGCGGACGACTGCTCGTCGATGATGCGGTACTTCTCCTCGTCCGACTTGCCCTCCATCTGTTCGAGCGCGGCGGCCACCAACAGCGGAACCGCCTTCATCAGAGGCGGATTGAAGACACCGCCGAGAGCCTTCGCGGTGGTGACCCGCGGGTCGTTCTTGAACCAGACCGGATGCGACGTGCCGCCCCACGGCAACGCCAGGCCGAGATCGTGCTGACCGGGAACGCTCACGGTGTAGAGCCCGGCGTCGGCGGGCCACTCGACGTACTCGTTCTCCTCCAGGTAGTACGCCTTGGAGAACGCGGCGTTGGTGAGGATGGTGTTGGTCGAGGCGACGGTGGGGTGCCCCTTCCAGAACACCTGGATGTCGAGGCTGTTCAGACCCGGGTTCTCCAGGCAGATGTTCGCGGCGATCTCACCGATGGAGTACATCTGCGCGAGGCCCGGCGTGAGAACCAGTCCCTGCGAGGCGAAGTCGGCGCTGTACTGCGCCTCGGCGTCGATCATCCAGTTCTGCTCGCCGTTGGTGTCGGTGTAGTGCGCACCGATGGCCAGGCAGGCCTGCGCCACCTCGTGGCCGTAGCGGGCGAACGGTCCCACGGTGTTGAGGACCACGGTCGCGCCGCGAAAGGCCTCGGTCAGCGCCTCCACGGTGTGCTCGACCTCGACGATCTCGTGCTCGACGGTGTCGATACCCGGCACGGCACTCACGGCATCCTTCAGGCGGGCGTGATCGCGGCCGGCGGCCAGGAAGGGAATGTTGTACTCGCGCAGGTACTCACAGATGAGGCGACCCGTGTAGCCGGACGCTCCGTAGACGACGACGCGCTTGTCAGTGGGCATGGTTGATCTCCTGGTTCGAAGTGGGGTGGTCGAGAGCCGTGCTGGTGGGGCGGCAGGTCACATGCCCATGCCGCCGTCGACGGGGAGCCCCGCGCCGGTGATGAACTTCGCGGCGTCGGACGACAGGAACACCACGGCGTCCGCCATGTCGTCGACCTGGCCGAGTCGACCGAGGGGCGTCAGTTCCACGACGGTCTGCACTGCCGCCTCGACGGACGGGAACAGGCCGAGTTCCGCTGTGTCGACCGCGAGCTTGTTGCCCATCGCGGTCGGGGTCAGTGCCGGATAGATGCAGTTGACGCGCACGCCGTAGCCGAGCTTTCCCGATTCGGCGGCCGCGACCCGGGTCAGTCGGTCGATGCCCGATTTCGTGGCGGAGTAGAGGCTGATTCCCGGGAACGCGATGGTGGCGGCGACCGAGGCGATGTTGACCACCGATCCGCCCTTACCGGCCTTGCCACCGGGGCGCATCGCGCGGAATGCGTGCTTCACGCCGAGTGCGGTGCCGATGACGTTGACCTGCAGCATCGCGGACGCCGCCTCGGCGTCGAGATCGGCGATGAGACTGGTGACCTCGATACCCGCATTGTTGACGACGATGTCGAGGCCGCCCAGTGCGCCGATGGTCGACTCGACCGCCGCCTCCCAGGCCGCGTCGTCCGTGACGTCGAGCTTGACGAACTCCGCTTTCGCTCCTGTGGCCCGCAGCGCCTCGACCGTCTCCTGACCACCCGCGGCATTGATGTCGGCGATGGCGACGGACGCTCCTGCCGCCGCGAGAGCCTGCGCCATTCCCGCGCCGAGGCCCTGCGCACCGCCTGTGACCAGTGCCGTTCGTCCGGTCAGGTCGTAACTCGTCATGTCCGCTCTCCTTGTTCGAAGCGTTCTTCGCGTGGAATCACATCCGCTGTTCGATGTGATGCAGGCAACACTAGGGACAAGTCTTGACAGTCGTCAAGAAAAATCTTGACGACTGTCAAGAGTTCGTCGATGCGGCGGTATGCTTTCCGGGTGACCCAGACCACCGACCCCCGACTTCGCGTCGAGGAGCGCTCTCGAGACAAGTTCGAGGCGCGTCGCAGCGAGCTCGCACTGGCGACTCTCGCGACGTTGGCGGAACTCGGTTACGCCCGCACCAGCCTCCGCGAGATCGCTCAGAACTCCGAGTACTCGCACGGCGTCCTGCACTACTACTTCTCCAACAAGCTCGATCTCATCGCGCATGCCGTGCGGCAGTACGAGGAGATCTGTGTGACGCGGTACGACGACGTCGTCGCCGGGGCCGACTCCGCCGAGCAGCTGCGACGCTCGTTCACCGAGACCTTCTTCGGCACTCTGCTCGCCGACGCGGCGATCCACCGCCTCTGGTACGACCTACGCAATCAGAGCCTGTTCGATTCCTCCTTCCGCGCCGACGTCCTCGAGATCGAGTCCCGGCGCGAGGAGATGATCTGGCGCGTCGTCGCCCGGTACTGCGAACTCGTCGGAGCGGCGCCTGTTCTCACGCCGGCCACCGCCTACATCACCATCGACGGCATCTTCCAGCGCGCCCTGCTGAACCAGATCGCCGAGC
Source organism: Rhodococcus sp. BP-316 (assembly GCF_019836105.1). NCBI lineage: Bacteria > Bacillati > Actinomycetota > Actinomycetes > Mycobacteriales > Nocardiaceae > Rhodococcus > Rhodococcus sp. BP-316. The sequence goes on from NZ_JABUEE010000006.1 coordinate 202,635, forward strand.
GCCACCCCGACGTCGACGAGGGCCGGGCTCAACTCGACGCCGTCTTCGACATGGTGACCGGTGGCGTTCCCTCCTCCCACTGACGACCGCGCCGCGGATCCGCTCGGCTATCTCGGCATCGTCCGATTACCCGGTGCCGCACGCGCTTTCCTCCCCGCACTGCTCGGCCGCCTGGCCTTCGCGATGGTCGGACTGGTCATCCTGTTGGCGGTGCAGCGTGCCACCGGATCGTTCGCGGTCGCGGGTTCCGCGACGGGTGCGTTCGGTGTCGCCAATGTGGTGGCGTCACCGTATCGGGCACGTCTCGTCGACCGCATCGGTCAGCGGCGAGCCCTCGTCTCGATGGCCGTCGGATTCGCCACGGCCCTGGGCACTCTGGCCGTTCTGACGTACGTCGATGCCCCGGCCTGGTCCCTGGTGCTCGGCAGTCTGGTCACCGGATTCTTCCCTCCCCCACTCGGCGCCTCGATGCGTGTCGTCTGGAGCTCGCTGACGCCGCCGGGGCCGACCCGCACCCGCGCCTACAGTCTCGATGCCGTGAGCGAGGAGTCGATGTTCACCATCGGTCCCCTCCTCGGCGCCACCCTCGTCACCGCCCTGTCCCCGTCGATCGCACTCGCCGCCACGGGATGCGTCGCCGTCGTCGGCACGGTCGGCATGACCACCAGCCGGCACTCGCGCGGACACGGCCCGCGCACGGCAGGGACCACTCCCTCGTCGCGCCCACTCCGACGGCCCGGCTTCGTCGGTGTCCTGACAGCGATGGCAGGGGTCGGGGCCGTCCTGGGAACCGTGGAGATCGCCGCCACAGCCTTCGCCGCGAAGCAGGGAGCCATCGGATCGGCCGGAACTCTTCTCGCGGCGCTCGGAGCCGGAAGTGTCTGCGGTGGACTGCTGTACGGGCGCCGGAGCTGGGCCGGCTCGCTGACCCGTCGACTTCTGACGACGGTCCTGATGATGGCCGTCCTCACCTCCGTGCTGGCGCTGGTCTCGACCACGGTGCCGCTGCATGTCGGACTGTTCCTGCTGGGCTTCTGCATCGCACCCGCCCTGGTGACGGGGTACCTGCTGTCCGATCACCTCACCACCGCGGACGTGCGCACCGAGGCGTCGAGCTGGATCAACACCGCGGTGAACGCGGGCGCTGCTCTCGCCTCCGCGGGTATCGGCGTGGTGGTCGACTCCCGTTCTCCCGGTACAGGATTTCTGGTCGGTGGCGCCGCGGCGGCTCTCCTCCTCGTCCTGGCAGCGGTCACGAGGCCGCGCTCGTGACCATCGTCGCCGTCACCGCGCGGCTCACGCTGCGCACTTACTCCCCGGACGACGAGCACCGGCTCGACTTCTACACCGATCCCGAGGTCTGCCGGTACCTCATGCACGAGCCGTGGACGGCGGAGGACGCACGGATCGCAGTGCAGAGACGGTGTGAGCGAACGAGTCTCGACACGGGGGCATTGAATGCTCTGGTCGAGCTGAACGGCCGGGTGATCGGCACCGTCTCCGCGTGGTTCGTCGCCGAGGACACCGTCGAACTCGGGTGGACCTTCGCGCGCGACGTCTCCGGCCACGGCTACGCCACCGAAGCGGTGCAGGCAGTGCTCGACGAGGCACTCGCTCTGGACCGGGTCCGGCGCGTCACCGCGGAGATGGACGCGCGCAACGCAGCCTCCGCACGTCTCGCCCAGCGCGTGGGATTACGCGACGAGGAACTGCGCCTGCAGGACTGCTGGTGCAAGGGTGAGTGGACGGACACGCTCGTGTACTCGCTGAGCCGTTGACCTCGACCGGCCTCCGGCCTTCCCGCTGACCGCACAGGTTCTCGTAGGTGTTGCAGCGTCCGCAGCAACCGGGAACGACCGCGGGAACCCCACCCGCGTGCGCCATACTCGAGGGATGGCCGACATCGACTCTCTCCCCGTGGCCGAGTTCGCCTTCCCCGGGCCGCTGCGCGATGCCCTCGTGTCCGTGATCGTCGCAGGCCGCAAGACGGCGACCACCTCACTGCGGGTGGAGTACGAGAACGAGCCGCTGCCCCGAGTGGGCGAGCGTCACAGGGTGATCGACTCCGGCGGCGCCACTGCCTGCGTCATCGAGATCACCGATGTACGCGTCAGCGCTCTCGGCGACGTCGACGATGCGCATGCCGTCGCGGAGGGTGAGGGTCACGCCGACATCGCCGCATGGCGTGCCGGGCACGAACGCTTCTGGCGATCCGACGAGATGGCGGACACGCTGGCCGGCCTCACCATCGACGACTCGACTCTCGTGGTCCTCGAACGGTTCCGGGTCGTCTGAGCCTTCGGCCTTCCCGCTGAGAAACGGCCGGCCTCCGGCCTTCCCGAGTCACGGCCGGCCTCCGGCCTTCCCGCTTGCCTTTCGTGTTCCCGTAGGCGTTGCATCTACCGCGGGAACACGAAACGCCCGCGGGAACACGAGTCACGGCCGTCTTTCCCGCAAGTCACCGCGGAGGAAAGCCACCCGCACGCCCGAGGAACCCCGGCACGTCCTTGCCCAGCGCCGAGCCGAGCCAGGTCGCGGCGTCGACCAGCACGTCCATGCTCACTCCCGTCTCGACGCCGGAGCGGTCGAGCGCGTAGATCAGGTCCTCGGATGCGATGTTCCCGGTGGCGGCGGGTGCGAACGGGCACCCACCGAAGCCGCCGATGCTGGCGTCGAGGGCCTGCGCCCCCGTCTCCAGTGCGGTCAGCGCGTTGGCGTAACCGGTGTTGCGCGTGTTGTGGAAGTGCCAGCGCTGCGGGATGTTCGGAGCGTTCCGGGTGGCGAGCTCCGCCAGGCGACGCACCTGCGCGGGTACTCCCACGCCGATGGTGTCGGCGAGGGCGATCTCGGCCGGTGCGCATTCGGCGATCCGTGCGACGAGTTCGCCGACTCGCACCGGATCCACCTCACCGCTGAACGGGCACCCGAACGATGCGGCGATGGTGACCGTGCCCGGCACGCCCGCAGTACGCGCATCCGTGATGATGTCGTGCGCCGCCGCCACCGCCTCGTCGACGGAGCACCCCTGGTTGCGCCTGCTGAACTCCTCCGTCGCGACGACCACGACGTTGACCTCGTCGACGCCGGCCGCCAGCGCGCGGTCGAGTCCACGTCGGTTGAGCACCAACCCGATGTACGAGACGGAGCCGTCACGCGGGACGCCTGCCATGACCTCCTCGGCGCCGGCCATCTGCGGCACCCGCTTCGGGTTCACGAAGCTCACCGCCTCGATGCGCGTGGCACCCGAGGCGACGCTGCGCGTGATCAGTTCGATCTTGTCGTCGACGGAGAGGACAGCGTCCTCGTTCTGCAGTCCGTCACGGGGACCCACCTCGACAAGTTGCACCGCAGTCATGGGCCCATCCTGCGCCGACACCCCGTTGTATGCAATAGCGGATCGGAAACGAGAATTTAACGACGATTACCGGGACACGCCATCGTCATGGGCCTACATTGTGAACAATTAACCACCGACCACAGGGAGTCGCATCCATGGCGAGAGCCGTCGACCGCGTCTACGCGCACATTCGCGACAGCATCGTGTCCGGGACGTATGCGCCCGGTGCACGTCTCGGAGAGGTCGAGATCGCCGAACTCACCGAGACCAGCCGGACACCGGTGCGTGAGGCGCTGCGACAGCTCGAGATGGAGGGACTCGTCGAGGTTCTGCCGCATCGCGGGGCTCGGGTGTACCAGTGGACGGCGGACGACCTCGAGGAGATCTACGACCTGAGGATGACGCTCGAGGCCATGGCCGCGGCACGGGCGGCCTCACGTATCGGCGAGAAGGACATCGACCGACTCGCCGAGCTGTGCGACCTCATGGAAACCGCGGCCGGGGACGGAGCGGATCAACGCCTGGACCTGATGGCGCAGCTCAACGACGAGTTCCACGCCATCGTGCGCACCGCCGCGGCCAGCACCCGCCTCATCTCGATGCTCGGAGCGGTGATCCAGCTGCCGTTGGTGATGCGCACCTTCCATCGCTATGCCCCCGTCGATCTCGCACGCAGTCACGCCCACCATCGCGACCTGGTCGCGGCTCTGCGCGCCGGCGACGAGACGTGGGCGGACTCGGTGATGCGCGCCCACGTCCGCGCTGCCAAACATGTTCTGCTCCAAGCCCTCACGACCGACGAGACGAAGGAGTCCTCATGAGCGAGGCCCCCACCGGCCCACTGTCCGATCTGCGTGTCGTGGAGATGGGCCAGCTTCTCGCCGGCCCCTTCTGCGGACAGTTGCTGGCCGACTTCGGCGCCGAGGTGATCAAACTCGAGCCGCCCGGCACCGGCGATCCGATGCGCCAGTGGGGTCGGGAGAAGCCGCACGGCAAGTCCCTGTGGTGGCCCGTCGTCGCGCGCGGCAAGAAGTCCGTGACCTGCAACCTGCGCAGCGCCGAGGGTCAGGACCTCGCCCGCCGGATCATCGCGGACGCCGACATCGTGGTGGAGAACTTCCGCCCCGGCACGATGGAGCGTTGGGGCCTCGGGTTCGACGCACTGCGGGAGATCAATCCGCGCCTCATCATGGCCAGGGTCACCGGGTACGGCCAGAACGGCCCCTACGCACCGCGGGCGGGCTTCGGGTCCATCGGCGAGGCCATGGGCGGAATCCGCTACGTCACCGGCAATCCCGAGATGCCGCCGTCTCGTACCGGCATCTCCCTCGGTGATTCACTGGCAGCCGTGTTCGCCACGATCGGCGTCCTCACCGCGCTGCATCACCGGGAGAACACCGGACGGGGGCAACTCGTCGACTCGGCCATCTACGAAGCGGTGCTCGCCATGATGGAATCCCTGCTGCCCGAGTGGGAGATCGGCGGGTACCAGCGTGAGCGGACCGGCTCCGTGCTGCCGAACATCGCGCCCAGCAACGTCTATCCCACCCTGGGCGGCGAGATGATCCTCGTCGCGGCCAACCAGGATTCGGTGTTCGGCCGATTGGTCACCGCGATGGACCGGACCGACCTGATCGAGGACGCCCGCTACCGCGACCACGAGGCGCGCGGGAAGAACATGACCGAGCTCGACGACATCGTCGGGGCCTGGACGTCCGCCCTCGACACCGACACCGTGCTCGACCTCCTGCACGAGGCGGGCGTTCCCGCCGGTCGCATCTACACAGCGCGGGACATGTTCGACGATCCGCACTTCGCCGCGCGCGAGGCCATCGTGCGTCTGGCGCACCCGGACTTCGGCGAGATCCCCATGGCGAACGTCGCACCGAAGCTCAGCGACAGTCCCGGCTCGGTTCGGCACGCCGGACCCGAACTGGGAGAACACAACTCCGACATCTACGGACGACTACTCGGAGTCACGGAATCCGACCGGGCGGCGCTCGCGGAGCGCGGCATCATCTGACCTTCGCTCCTCTCACCCTCACAGCACGGGAGAACACCATGCGTTATCGACTCGGCGTCGACGTCGGCGGCACCTTCACCGACGTCTTGCTTCTCGAGGAGACGACCGGCACCACCTTCAGAGCCAAGACACCGTCCACCCCTGCGGACCAGTCGATCGGTGTACTCAACGGCATCGCGAAGGTCTGCGCGGAGGCCGAGATCGAGCCGTCGGAGATCGGGCAGGTTCTGCACGGCACCACGGTCGCGACCAACGCCATCCTGCAGGGACGTGGTGCGCGCGTCGGGCTCGTCACCACGGACGGGTTCCGACAGGTGCTGCAGATCGCGCGCTCCTTCGTCCCGGGCGGGCTCGCGGGGTGGATCATCTGGCCCAAGCCGGAACCGCTCGCGGCGCTCGAGAACACCGTCGAGGTGGTCGGGCGACTGGCTGCCGACGGGTCGGAGATCACTCCTCTCGACGAGGAGCAGGCCCGCGCGCAACTGCGTCGACTGGCCGGTGCCGGCATCGAGGCGCTGACCATCTCGTTGATCAACTCGTATGCGAACGACGCGCACGAGAAGCAGGTCGCGGCCTGGGCGGAGAGCGAACTGCCCGGCATTCCGGTCTCCATCTCGAGCCAGGTGCTTCCCGAGATGCGCGAATACGAGCGCACTCTGACGACGGTGGCCAACAGCTACGTGCAGCCGGAGGTCTCCCGCTACGTGCGGAACCTCGACCGGTCGCTGCAGGACAAGGGCATCACGGCGCCGCTGTCGATCCTGCGCAGTGACGGTGGCCTGGTGCAGTCGGCCAAGGCGGCCGAGTCACCGGTGTCCCTGCTGCTGTCGGGCCCGGCGGGAGGCGTCACCGGCGCGGTGTGGTTCGCCGAGCAGGCCGGCTACTCCGACTTCCTGACCTTCGACATGGGCGGCACGTCGACGGACGTCGCACTGGTCCTCGGCGGTGAGCCGCGGATCGGTCGTGAGACCAAGGTCGGCGACCTCGCTGTGCGCGCCACCAGTGTGGACGTCCGGACGGTCGGCGCCGGCGGCGGGTCGATCGCCCATGTCCCCGAGCTCACGAAGGCGCTGCGGGTGGGTCCGCAGTCCGCGGGAGCCGACCCCGGGCCTGCGGCCTACAGCAACGGCGGCACGGAGCCGACGGTGACCGACGCCAACGTCGTGCTGGGATACCTGCCTGCCGCCCTCGCGGGCGGTGAGGTGAGACTCGACGTCGACGCGAGCAGGACGGCAGTGGCGACCATCGCCGACGCCATCGGGCTCGGCAGTCCCGAGGAAGCGGCGTCGGGCATCGTCGACATCGTCAACGAGAACATGTTCGGCGCACTCCGACTGGTGAGCGTGCAGCAGGGCTACGACCCCCGCGACTTCGCACTGGTGTCGTTCGGTGGCGCAGGTCCGCTGCACGCCAACGCACTCGGGCGTCTCACCGGCGCGTGGCCCGTCATCGTCCCGCCGTCGCCCGGCGTCCTCTGCGCCTACGGAGACGCCACCACCTGCGTCCGCGACGAGAGCGCTCGCACGATGATCCGTGCGTTCTCCGACACCGACGACGCCGAGCTGCGCACCGCCCTGGCGGAACTCGCGACGTCCGCGGCCGCACGACTGTCGGCCGAGGGCGTGCCCGCGGATCAGCAGACGGCGAAGTACCAGGTGGATCTCCGGTACCAGGGCCAGGGCTTCGAGATCCCCGTGGATCTCGACGCGAGCGCACTCGAGTCCGGCGATCTGCTGTCCACTCTGGGAACGGCATTCGACACCGAACACGAGCGTCTCTTCTCCTTCCTGCTGAAGAACGAACGTGAGGTCATCAACCTGCGCGTCACGGTCAGCGGGCCGCGACCGGACGTGGCCTTCCAGCCGCTCGAGGAGGGCGGTGCGGATCCGTCGGCCGCACTGGTGTCCACGAACGACGTGTGGATGGACGGCGAGTACGCGAAGGCCGGCATCTACGACCGGGCGAAGTTGCTGGCGGGCAACGTCGTCGAGGGACCCGCCGTGATCACCGAGATGGACTCGACCACGTTGGTCCTCTCCGGTCACGCCGCGACGGTCCATTCCAGCGCCAGCCTTCTCATCGCTCCCCGCTGATCCCCTCTCGCCCGGAACTCATCTCAGGAGACCTGATGGCCACGATCATCGAGACCTCGACCACGCCCTTCACCACGGTTCCCGTGGACCCGATCACGCTCGACATCATCGAGAACGCGCTCCGCAACGCGCGATACGAGATGGACGAGGTGCTCTTCCGTACCGCACTCTCACCCGGTATCCGCGAGCAGCACGACGAGTTCCCGCTCATCGCCGATCCGAGCGGGAAGATGGTCGTCGGGCAGTTCGGTCTGTCCGTGCCCGACTTCCTCGACAATTTCAACGGGACCGTCGGTGAGGGCGACATCCTCCTCACCTCCGATCCGTACGCGTGCGGTGCCGCCATCAGCCACGCCAACGACTGGCTCATCGTGCTGCCGATCTTCCACAGCGGCCGCGTCGTCGGATGGTCGTCGATGTTCGGCCACATGTCCGACGTCGGCGGCAAGACCCCGTCGTCGATGCCCACCGACGCGCACAGCATCTTCGAGGAGGGCGTCATCATCCCGCCCTTCAAGCTGTACAGCGAGGGGCAGCTCAACGAGACCGCGCTCGACATCATCCTCAACCAGGTCCGCAAGCCCGACTGGAACAGAGCCGATCTCAACGGCCTCGTCGCCGCGTGTTCGACGGCGTCCCGGCGCATCGTCGAGTTGTGCGACAGATTCGGTGTCGACGTCTACCTGTCCGCCCTCGACGCACTGCTGGACCGCAACTACCAGGCGATGAAGGTACTGCTCGCGATGCTCTTCGTCGACGGCGAGACCATCGAGTTCAACGACTTCATCTGCGACGACGGATGTGGTTACGGACCTTACGAACTCGCGATCACACTGACCCGGCACGGCGAGAAGATCCACCTCGACTTCAGCAAGGCGGCGCCGCAGGCGGTCGGTCCGATCAACTACTTCATCAACGAGAACCTCGTCCGGATGTTCTTCGGGATCTACGTCATCACCGTGGCGGATCCGCAGATCCTCTGGAACGACGGCTTCTATCCGCTGATCGACGTCACCATTCCCGAGGACTCGTTCTGGAAACCGCGCTATCCCGCGGCGCTCAACGGCCGCAACCACGGCATCGGGCGGGTGTTCGACCTCTTCGGTGGGCTCCTGGGCAAGAACAATCCCGACATCCTCAACGCCGCCGGGTTCTCGTCGTCACCCCACTTCATGTACTCGGGCCACTACGACGGCGGACCGCGAGACGGTGAGTGGTTCCAGCTGTACTCCATCGGTTTCGGTGGCATCCCCGGCCGACCGATGGGTGACGGTCCGGACGGACATTCGCTGTGGCCGTCGTTCGTCAACATCCCCTGCGAGTACCTGGAGTCGTACTACCCGCTGCGCATCGAGCGGTGGGAGACGGTCACCGACACGGGCGGCGCCGGTCTGCATCGCGGCGGCAACGGCGTGGACGTGGCCTACTACTTCGAGGAGCCGGGCACCATCGCGATCCACGACGATCGCTGGCTCACCTATCCGTGGGGTGTGAACGGCGGCAAACCCGGTGCACGCGGACGTAAGTGGCTGATCCGCGCGTCGGGTGAGACCGAGATCCTCCCCAGCAAGATTCACGACGTCGAGGTGTCGCGGGGCGATGTGCTGCACTTCGTGACGTGGGGTGGCGGCGGCTGGGGCGACCCGCTGACGCGCGATCCCGAGCTGGTGGCGCTCGAGGTGCGTCGCGGCCTCGTCAGCGCCGACGGCGCTCTGACCGGCTACGGCGTCGTCTGCGACGCGGACGGTGTCATCGATGCCGACGCATCCGCGGGCCGACGCGAGAGCATGGCAGCCGAGCGGGGCGAGATCGAGGTGTTCGACAAGGGTCCGTCCCTCGAGGTCATCCTCGAACGGTGCGAGGAGGAGACCGGTCTGCCGGCGCCACGTCCGCCCGTCAACGTACGGAAGGCGGTGCGCGCGTGACGGACACGCTCGGGTCGTATCGCGAGTCGGGTTTCGCCGGCGATCTCGGACCGGGGCGCAGCGCGGCGGTACTGGTGATCGACGTCGTGCAGGCGTACCTCGTCGACGGGTCGCCCCTGCGCGCTCCCGTGGAGGACGCCGTCGCCGCTGCCGCGACTCTCGTCGCGGCAGCGCGCGACGCCGGGGTACCGGTCGTCTTCACTCGCGTGAGCTATCAGGCCGGCGGCGCCGACGGCGGGCTGTTCATGCGGAAGATCCCGGCACTGAGCGTGTTCGAGGAGGGCTCGGATCTCGGCGACTTCCCGTCGGCCCCGCGGCCCGCAGCGGGCGAGACCGTCGTGACGAAGCAGTACGCGAGTGCCTTCTTCGGCACGTCGCTCGCCGCGACCCTCACCGCACGCGGTGTCGACACCCTCTACATCTGCGGCCTGACCACCAGTGGCTGCATCCGCGCCAGCGCCACCGACGCTCTGCAACACGGATTCCGGCCACTCGTGGTCGCGGACGCGTGTGGTGATCGGGAGGCGGGGATGCACGAGTCGAACCTGCTCGACCTGCGGGCGAAGTACGCGGACGTTCTCACCCTCGACGAGGCGGTGGGGCACTGGGGACGGTCAGACGACGAGAGCGGTGCGTAACGAGGACGACGGCCCGGAGTCCTGGAACGCGCGACCGACGTCGGCCAGTGCGAGACACGGACCCACGAGGTCCGCGAGCAGCGTGGCGGCGGGTGTTCGTGCCAGGAAGGCGACCGCTTCCACGAGGTCGTCTCGTCGGTAGTTGTGGCTTCCCACCACGGTGATCAGTTCGCGCACCAGGCGTTCGGGATCGACGGACACGGGAGACGTCGGGAACACCGACCCGACCAGCGAGACTCGCCCGGCCATCGAGACGACGTCCAGTGCGGCACTCACCGACGACGGTGCCCCGGACATCTCGAACACGGCGTCGGCCCCGTTCGTCGCCGCGGCGTCCGCCAGATGTTCCGGGGCGCATCCGACGTCCGCGCCGAGCTCGCGTGCTGCCGCTCGTCGGTCCGCATCGGGATCGCACGCGACGATCGACGCGGCACCCCGGTCGCGGGCGTAGGCGATCGCCGTCAGGCCGAGCATCCCGCACCCGAGTACGACGACACGGTCACCCTCCCCCAGATCGACCCGACGGGCCGCATTGACGACGGTCGCGGTCGCACAGCCCGCCGGTGCGGCGAGTGCGGCGGGAAGGCGCTCGGGTACCACCACGGTGCCGGTTCCGGACACCAGATGAACGTGGGACGCGAAACCGCCGTTCAACATCCATGCCTCGGTCATGCGCTCGTGTCCGTACTTGCGTCCGTTCCGACACTTCTGCGGCACCCCGCCGGCACAGGGCCGGCACGCGCCGCATGCGGTCCCCACCGTCCAGACGATGCGGTCCCCGACGGCGACGCCGGCATCGCCGCGCACCTCGATCACGCGGCCGACCGACTCGTGGCCCAGCACCGTGGGCACCGGCGTTCGGCGATGCCCAGCGACGGTGTGGCGGTCGCTTCCGCACACGGTCGACATCTCCACCTCGACCAGAACGCCCCCGGGATCCAGTTCCGGCCGTGGCAGTTCGCGAATCGAGAATCTGTCACCCGACCAGACCGCGGCGATCGGCGTCACGCGCCCAACCGCTTGCGCACGGCGCCGCTCAGCAGATCGACGGCCACGACGAGGACCAGGACCATGAGGATGTACGTCATCATCTCGTCGAAGCGGAAGAGTGAGATGGACTGATTGATCAGGAAGCCGATACCGCCGGCACCGACCAGTCCGAGCACGAGCGACGAACGGACGTTGACGTCCAAGCGGTACAGCAGAAGTCCGACGAACTGGGGAACGACGGTGGGGAGCACCACGTGCACCGCCACCTGACTGCTCGATGCGCCGGAGACCCGCAGCGCGTCGATCGGGCCCTCGTCCATCTCCTCCATCGCCTCGGACCACAGCTTCGCCATCACTCCCGTGTTGTGCAGAATGATCGCGAGTACGCCCGCGAACGGACCGAGACCGACGGCGGTGACGAAGATCAGAGCGAACACGATGTCCGGCACGGCCCGCAGGAACGACATCACTCCCCGCGAGGCCTGGTAGACGACAGCGTTGCGGTTGGTGGTGCGCGCACCGAGCACCGCCAGTGCGACCGAGAACGGAATCGAGAACGTCGTCCCGACGAGTCCGATCGCCAGGGTCACCAGGCATGCCTCGATTCCGGGGCGCACCACCGTCGACCACGTGAAGTCCGGCGGCACAGCTGATTCGAGGAAGCGGACTATCCCTTCCCACCCACCGACGAGTGCGGACACCGAGACATCGGTCTCCTCGACGGCCCAGGCGTGGAGCAAGATCAGTCCGACGACGACGGCAGCGGTGGCGAGCACCACCAGTCGGCGGCGGGGACGCGGCGGGACGGCCAGACGCCGGACAGTGAGGGTGGTCATCGATCCGAGTCCTTCTCGTCGAGTGCGTTGGCGCCGGACCCGTACAGTGCCGCGACCGTGTCGTCGTCGAGGTCGTAGGCGGCGCAGGAGAATCCGACGCGCCCCCGGTCCATTCCGACGATGCGATGACAGTGGCGGCGGGCGAGATCCGGTTGATGCAGGACGGCCGCGACAGCGATGCCGTCGGACGCGAGAGAACGCAGGAGTTCCATGACCTGCATCGCCGACGCCGGATCCAACGCGGACACAGGCTCGTCCGCCAGCAGCACAGGAGCGCGCTGGCACAGCGCGCGAGCGATGGCCACACGTTGCTGCTGGCCGCCGGACAGTCGATCGGCCCTGTCGTGGGCACGGTCGGCGAGACCCACTCGATCGAGACAGCCCATCGCCTCCTCCCGGAGCTCACGACCGAAGGCGAACGTCGACCACGATCGTCGCAGCGACAACCGCCCCAACGCGCCGGCGCAGACGTTGTCGAGCACCGATCGCCGCCCTACCAGGTGGATCTGCTGGAACACCATCGACGCGGTTGCGTCTCCCACGATGGTGACCGTTCCCGCGTCCATCTCGGTGAGACCGACGATGCACCGCAGCAGTGTGGACTTCCCGGATCCGTTGGAACCCAGGATGCCCACCACCTCGCCCGAGTGCACGTCGAGATCGATGCCGTGCAACACGGCCCGGTCACCGAACGAGGATCTGACGCCGCGCACCGTCAGAGCGGCAGCGCCGCCGGAACCCGCGGCGGCAGGCGGCACTGTCACCGCCGGCGCCGATGTCGAGGTGGGCGCGCTCATCCCGCGTCCTCGGACGTCAGACCCAGCGTCGTTGCGAGATCGAACAGCGGCTGATACGTGCTCTTGTCGACCGGGAGGAGTTGTCCTGCGGGTTCGACGTCGAGGAGTGCTCCGGCCTCGGCGACCGCATCGGCGGGCAGATCGAGCAACGCGTCCGCGACCGCCTTCTGGAACTCCTCACTCGTGCCGCCGGCGACCGTGATGGGGTCGTTCGGAATCGGATCGGATGCCCAGACCTGCCGGAATTGCGAGGTGTCGAACTGGCCTTCGCCCGTGGACGTCGCCAACTGCTGGGAGTTGATCTCCGCTGCGTCGACCTTGCCGTTCGCCAGGGCGAGGAGGGCCTCCGGATGCCCACCCGCGTAGGTGATCGAGACGTCGGAATCCTGCATGCCGCTGTCGCGCAGCGCCATCCGCGGAAGCGCATCACCCGAGGTCGACCCCGGCTCGGACAACGCGAGACTGCGGCCACGCAGATCCTCGATCGACTGGATGTCGGAGTCCTTCGGAACCCAGACGCCGGCCGTGTAGGTCGACAACACCCCGTCGGCGGTTCCGAACGACGCCAGCGGCCGCGCATCCGCCTCCTGGCTGGCGAAGACGTACCCGAGCGGACCGAAGACTCCCAGCTCGAGCTGCCCGTTGCGCATCGCGAGCACCTCCGCCGAGTAGTTGTCCACCACGGTCACCTCGACCGGGCAGTTCAGCTTCTCCGACAGGGCTTCTCCGACCACCTGGAAGGCCGGGGTGAGTTTCGCCGGATCCTCGAAAGGCTCCACGCCGAAGCGGATGGTGCCACCGGGGCAGGTCGGTGACGCATCCACCGCGTCACCACCCGAACCGCAGGCGCCGAGAGCGAGAGTGGTGACCGCGACCGTGATGACGGCGGCGGTCGAACGGGACACGCGCATGGGAAGGTCTCCTGGTCTGGGGGAAGCGTGGGTACGAGCGGGACGGGGTCAGAAAGAGTCGAGAACGGTCGGCGCCAGGCCGAATGCCGTGGTCATGCCGATGCCCGAGGTCACGGACACCACGCGTACGGCGGGCAACGGTGCAGCGGTGAGGAAGTCGGTGTCCGGACTACTGGCGTAGACACCCCGCCACCGCCGCAGGACGGTGAGGGGAGCGCCGAACAGGCGCATGCCCTCACGGAGAAGAAGCTCGGCGTCGAACTCGTCGTCGAACGGGCTGTGTGTCCGGGCATGGTGGTGGGTGTCGCCGAGGACGACGGCGCCGTCCGGACGTTGGGTGAGCATGAGATTCATGACCACGTCGAGAAGTTCGGGCGAGTCCTCGGCGATCCGTCGCCGAACGAGTGCGGCGGACGGCATCGCCGACAGTCCGGCGTATCTCAGCATGGACAGGCCGGTCAGCACTGCCGGCTCGATCACGACACCGCTGGGTGCGGACACCTCCAGCATCTGAAGACGGCAGCGCTCCATTCCGATGCCCGCCGCGATGTCCGGGAACAGTCGATCCACGTCGTGTCCGACGGCGTGAACCACTGCGTCGCACACGATCTCGCCGTGTGGAGTGTGCACGGTCGCGCCGGCACCGCTCGACTCGATCGCCGTGACGTGCGTCGCCCAGCGGAACTGCACTCCCTCCGCGGCGAGCCAGGAGGCGAGGGCGGGAATCGCTTCACGAGGATCGACTCGAAGATCGTGAGTGAACCGCGCGGCACCGGTGACGCCGGGGCGGTCGAAGGGCCCGGCGCAGACACCCATGTCGACCTGCTCGGTCCCGCGTTCGGCAGCGAACTCCTCGAGCACCGCGAGTTCGTCCGCCCCGCGAGCCACCACGAGCGTTCCGCACTCGCGGACTTCGAACCCGGCCTTGCTTCCCAGCGTCAGCCACCTCTCGCGCGCAGCGAGAGCGTAGGTCAGCGCGTCCCCTGCTTGTGCCGTCGTGCAGATGTGTCCGAAGTTCTGGATCGACGCCCCCACCGCGCGATCGTCTCGTTCGACGACCACGACCGACAGTCCCCGGAGCACCGCTTCCGCAGCGTGCGCCAATCCGACGATGCCGGCTCCGACGATGACGATGTCGGCACGGGACGGTGGAGGTGTCGATGGTTCTCGGGTCTCGGTCACGGCGATGACGTTGCTCCCCGAGCCCGGCTCGGTCAAGGAGGTCCCGCAACTTGTACATACATGTTTACCGACCGTTCATCCAGTTCATGGGTCCGCAGTCGTGGGCGATGCGGCATAGTCGTGATCGGTACGACCAGTTGTCCAGTCAGGTCGCCCATACCCCGATCCACCGGAGGGTGCGCACGATGTCACTACCTCTGCACGGCCGTGTCGCCGATGCGCTACGCGGTCAGATCACCGACGGAACGTTGCCCGTCGGTGCGCCGCTCCCGTCCGAGGCGCGCCTGTGCGCGCTGTTCGACGCGTCGCGGGGCACGGTCCGTGCCGCCCTCGCCGCACTCCGCCACGAGGGGCTCATCGCCGGCGGTCGCGGTCGTCCTCCCGTCGTGTGCGCGACCGCCGTCGCGCAACCGTTCGAGACGTTCATGTCCTTCACCGCCTGGGCCGACTCCATCGGCAGGGTTCCCGGCCAGCGCACCCTCGAGGTGGCACGCCGGGCCGCCGGACCCGTCGCCGCAGCCGCGCTCGGTCTCGATGCCGGCACCGTGGTCATCGACGTCCTGCGCCTGCGAACCCTCGACGGGGCACCCGCTCTGCTCGAGCGATCCAGTTTCGTGGAATCGGTCGGCCGCAGACTGTTCGACTTCGATCCCGATTCCGGGTCCATCTACGCCTACCTGATCGGCGAGGGGGTGGACCTGCACGGCGGCCGACACACCATCGACGCCGTGTCCGCCACCGACGTCGACGCCGCCCATCTCGACATCGATCCCGGAGCGCCACTTCTCCGCGAGCGGCGCCGGGCGACGGACAGTTCGGGCACCCCCCTCGAGTACGCGGACGACCGGTATCGGCCGGACCGCGTCGCCTTCACCATCGACAACACGCAGTCCGCCGCACACGGCGCGGCCCACGACCTACGCATCGTCAAGGAGAGCTCATGACCGCCCGCTCGTTCGACCTCGCCTGCCTCGACATGGCCGGCACCACCGTGGACGAGGGCGGGCTGGTGTACACCGTGCTCGCCGCGGCCGTGTCCGACGCGACGAACAGTTCCGTGTCCGACGAGCTTCTGTCCCGATGGAAGGGAACCGGAAAGCGCGAGGCCATCGTCGGTCTGCTCGACGGCCTCGGAGCGTCGACCGACGACCGGCACGTGGACGTCGTGTTCGACGACTTCACGACACGACTGACCGAGGCCTACCGGGAGACTCCCCCGTCGCCCGTCCCGGGTGTGCCCGACGCCCTACGGCAGTTGCGCGAGCGCGGAGTGAAAGTAGGGCTGCAGACCGGTTATTCGGCAGGGATCACGAAGGCGATCCTGGACGGGCTGGGGTGGACCGTCGGTACCGACCCCCGAGACACGGTCGACGCCGTGATCACCTCCGACACGGTGCCGGCGAGTCGCCCCGCTCCCTATCTGATCTTCCGGTGCATGGAGGCGACCGGCGTGGTCGACGTGCGCCGGGTGCTCGTCGCCGGTGACACCCCGAACGACGTTCTGGCAGGCCACCATGCGGGCGCCGGGTTCGTAGTCGGAGTGTTGAGTGGGTCGTTCGACGCCGCCGCTCTGTCCGCTGCGACGCACGTGCTGCCCAGCGTGGTCGGCGCAGTGGACCTGCTCTAGACCGCTGCGGCAGGTCACATCCACGGCACTCGTCGTTGCCACCACGGCATCGATCGCGGTCGCTCCGATTCGACTGTCGCCGAGCGTGAGCGAGTAAGGGAACCGTGCGACGACGCGCACGGGCATCGGGTCACCGTGGACCGGGCATACCGCCGCTCAGCACCGCCGCAAGGCTCGATCCCGTGGGATACCGACTGATCCACACCGCCTGGGCTGCGTGGTAGATGTCGGGCTTCCCGCACCACACACTCGTCGCCACGGCGTTGTGCTCGTCGAGTTCGTGGTGCCACGATCCGTGCGCTCGGTCGATGTAGCAGTCGGCTGCGTGATCCCACCACGCGCGATAGTCGTTCTCGTACCGCCCTTCTCCGGTCCACCGCAGCAGGGTCGCGGCGGCGGCGATCGCCTCGCACAGCACCCAGTGCAATCGCTGGGTCACGACGGGCCGGCCGGTCCAGTCGGTCGTGTAGACGAAGCCGGGCGTCGACCCTTCCTGCCATCCGTCGGCAGCGGCGCGCCGATACAGCGATCGAGCGACGTCCACGTGGTCGTGGCCGCGCGCGCTGGTGGCCACGAGGGAGACCTGCAGCATCAGGCGCGACCACTCGAAACCGTGACCGACCGTCGCACCGTAGGGCTTGAACTGATCGGCCGGACTGTCGGAGTTGTACTCCAGCAGCGGTTCCCACTCGGTGGTGAAGTGTTCGGGGATGCGCCAGTCGTTGGCCTCGGACCACTCGATGACGCTGTCGCAGATGCGAGCGGCCCGCTCGCGCCACACCGTGGGGGCGCCGGCGTCCACTGCCGCGAGCATCGCCTCCACCATGTGCATGTTCGCGTTGATCCCGCGATAGTCGTCCAGCTCCGACCAGTCGGCGTTCCAGGTGTCCACGCACATGCCACTGCGGTCGTCCCAGAACCGGGCATCGACGACGGCGAGTGCCTCGGCGAGCAGTGCAGGTCCGCGAGGGTGACCCGCCGCGGTGGCCGTCGACGCCGCGAGAACGACGAAGGCGTGCGTGTAGGCCGACTTGGTCGCGTCGTCGGTCGACTCGACCCAGCCGTCGTGTCGGTCGTCGCGCAGCACCGTCAGGAGTCCGTCGAACAGTCGGTCGGCTCTGCGGCGAGAGCCCGGATGCCCGAGCAGCGCACCGAGGTACTGCACGTGCACCATGCGCGCGGTGATCCAGGTGAACACCGGCCGCGTCAGATCCGGCTCGCCCGTGTCGTCGAGCCACGCCGCGCCTCCCGACGGGTGATCGAGAGTGCGGCCGAAGTCGAGCAACCGGGCGGATTCGCCGTCGAGCCACGACCTGTGGGACGGAAGCGTCGGCCAGGAGGGACCCGCAGGCATCTCGTTCGAGGACACCGCGTCACCCTACGAGACCGTCGGCGCCTCCCGGCTCGGAACAGCGGCACCGGTGCTGACATGATCGGGTCCCGCATCGAACAGGAGTCCCTCTGATGGCAGCACCCACGCGCGTCCACGTCACCCACACGTTCACGTCCGCACCGGATGTCGTGTTCGCAGCCCTGTCGGAGCACGAGAACCTCGGCCCCCTGTTGGGAGCGAAGATCACGCGTGTTCGTGACGGAGACAGCTCGCGCAACGGTGTCGGCTCCACGCGCGCACTGAAGCTCGGCCCGCTGCCCGCCTTCCACGAGACGACGATCGTCTCCGAACCGAACACCCTCATCGAGTACAAGATCACCAAGGGCTCACCGCTGCGCGGACACTGGGGCACCCAGCGCCTGACCCCGACGACCGACGGCGGCACCGCTCTCGACTACACCATCGGATTCGACGCTCCGGTTCCCGGCCTGGCTCTCGTCGTCGCGAAGGTTCTCACCTCGACCATCTCCGCCAAGATCGGCAACCTCGTTCCCTGAAGAGGGTCAGAAGGTCTCGTTCCAGTCGCGAGCGAACATGAATGCACCGGCGGTGCCCCAGCAGGTCACGCCGAAGTCGACGTCGGACGAGCACACCACTCCGGACGTCGAGAGAACCTCGCCGTACTCGAGCACTCGAGGTGCCGGGCTCGTGTAGATGCCCTGCGTGGTGCACAGATGGTGTGAGCCGGCATCGTCGACACGGACCGCGTACTTGTCGTTCGGCGCATTCGTGCACATCGGGCCGTCGACCGGCTGCACACTCGTCACCGCTTGGCATCCGACCTGGCCCGCGGGTGAGCCACCGGCCCAGATCCCGCACTGCACGTTTCCGCTGGGCGTCGTGAAGTTGGTCAGGCCAGGGGCGGTCTGGAACAGGGCCGGGTCGACCGTTCCCGACTCGGGGCTCGGACGCGGCTGATTCCAGGGAAACAAGTCGGACACCTCCTCCGGGGTTCGCCGCGGCGAGGTGGCAGTGGACTCTCCCGACACCTGTGCACCGGGTGCAGGAGGCGTCGCCGACTCCACCGCCGGTGTCGTGGTGGTCGGCTCCACCGTCGACGTGGCCACCGTGGTCCCCGCAGCCGCCGCGTCCGCCGCGTCCGTCGCGGAATCCCCGCCGGAACACCCCACCAGAGCCGACGCACACAGTGCAGCGATCGGAGCGACGAACGTCCGCATCGCCGTCATCGGGCCGGCACCTCGAAAGTGGGGCTCGGCGTGTGCGGGGTGTTCGTCCTGAACGTGACAGTGACCGGTCCTGCACCCGTGTCGATGTCGAGATAGGGGTTGGTCACGTTGGGGCCCTGGAAACGCCAGCTCGCCACTCGGTGTTCGGCGGTACCGCGAGCGCCGGTGTCGTGATTGTGCCAGTCCGCGTACATGGTCACGTAGCACTCGTAGTCGGCCAGCCCCACCCACGCGGGGCTGTACAGATGGGTCGTGAAGTCAGCGTGAATCTCGTCAGGGGTGTAGCCGCTGGTCACTCTGACATCGACCGTTCCGGCGAGGCACTGGGGAACCTCGGCGAGAGTGTGGATGCGCTGCTCCGGTGAGAAGTACATCGGTTGCGCACCGGCGTTCACGGTGCCACCCACCGTGACGACTGCCGTCAGGGCGCCGGTGACGACGACGGCGCGAGTGCTGATCGGGCGCTTCTTCATGACCCTCCTCGAGTGGACTGCACGACCCGCCGAACGTAACACTTTCCGGCGCGGAAAGTGTTAATGTTTCCGTCATGGAAAGCCATCGGTCGCCGGACGATGCTCGCGCCCTGCTGAGTGAGATCCATGCCGACCGAGTTGTTCTCGCCGACCGTCTCGTGGCGCCGACATGGTTCTATCCGACCTTCGCGGCACTGACCGCCCTGTACGTCGGTACACCGTCGCTGCCCGATGGCCACGTGCGTTCGGTGTCGACGTCCGTTCTGGTCGCGGCCGCGATCGTGACGACGGTGCTCTATCCCCGCCTGACGGGGGTACGCCCATCAGGAGTGGGTGTGGTCGGGTGGTGTGTTCTCTGTGGGCTGCTGGTGACCGTGCTCGGATCGTTGAGCGTCTCCTACGGTCTGGTGGCATCTCTGTCCGCGTGGTGGGTCCTCGTGCCACAGGCGCTGTGTTTCGTGCTCGTGCTGTTCGGCGGCCGCCTGTTCGACCGCGAGTATCGCCGCCATCTGCACGCAGACGACGTCCGACGCCCGTCCGGCCGGGCGCACTCCGGACCACGGTCGTGACCGAGGATCGCGGCCCCGAACCACGATTCGATGCCGTCATCCACGCACCGGTCCGGCTGCGCATCTGCGGGCTTCTACGCCGAGTCGACGAGATCGATTTCGCCATCATCCGCGACACCCTCGAGATCAGCGATGCGTCTCTGTCCAAACATCTCCGAGCTCTGTCGGACGCGGGCTACGTGTCGGCGAAGAAGACGACGTCACTCTCCCGCGGCGACTCGCGACTGGTGACGTGGGTCGAGCTGACCCGGGTCGGTCGCGATGCTTTCGACTCTCACATCGCAGAACTCGGACTCATCGCGCACGGTCGCCCGGAACAGTCGACGGCTCGGCAACCACTGTCGACGAGACTTCCCCACTTCGGACCGACACCCGAATTCGGCTGACGACCGCACGGCGCCGTCGCCTGATCCACGTCGTATCCACGTTGTTCACGCCGACGTCGACTCACCCGCCGTTCGAGTTCACCGGGGCTCGATATCAATGACCCGTCACCGTCGAACAGCGCAGCGGCACAGACAGAATTCGGGTCGCATCCTGTGCGCGGGGAGACCGGTGACGCAACGATCCGAGCGCCGGCCGACACGGGCACCCTGCTCGGCTCGGACTCGCTCGCGAACGATTGACGTGAGGGCGACGACGGTGCACAGTGCGCGCATGACACTGCCGCGCGAGACCGCCGACCGTCACCGCGCCGTCGCCGCGACCTTCACCACGCTCGTCGAGTCCACGTCGGCCTGGGATGCCCCGGCGCCCGTGGACGGTTGGACCGCACGGGATGTGGTGGCGCACCTCGTCGACTGGTTCCCGGCGTTTCTGGCGACGGCCACCGGGCTGGAACTCGATCGTGGGCGCTCACCACTCGAGGACCCGGTCGATGCCTGGCGTGTCCACAGCGACGCCGTGCAGAGAGTGCTGGACGGGCCGGACGCCGCGACCCCGTTCCACCATCCGATGATCGGCGAGATGCCACTTCCCGCGGCGGTCGGCCAGTTCTACGTACCCGACGTCTTCATGCACTCGTGGGACCTCGCCGCGGCCGGCGGGCAGGATCTCTCACTCGACGCCGACTACTGCGCCGAACTGGTCGACGGCATGCGGCCGATCGAGGAGCTCATGCGGTCGTCCGGCCAGTACGGGCCGGCTGTCGCAGTACCCGACGACGCCGACGATCAGACGAGGCTTCTCGGATTCATCGGGCGCGATCCGCATTTCCTCGGGCGCTGAGGCGCCCCGTCAGTCCTGCACTTCGTCTCGCTCGTGCTGCGCTCTCTGCTCGAGCTCGTCGTCGTCGAGATGGCTCGGTGTCTTGGCGTGAGCCCGGTGGTCCGGGTGCGCGTCCTCCGTGGGAACCAGGACGTCGTCGAGTGTGGGTTCGTCGTGTGGATCGGTCATGAGTGCGGCGTGCCCGCGGACGAATCATTCAAACGTCCCCGTTCTCACTCCGCGATAACGACCCTGGACGCCCCAGACCGTGCAGGTGTGATCTGGATGAGAATCATTCACCGAGTCACGGAGGTCTCCATGAGCCAGAACCCACGCGTCGCCGTCGTCACCGGAGCAGCCCGAGGAATCGGCAAGAGTATCGCCGAACGCCTGGGCCGAGACGGTCTTCACGTCATCGTCGCCGACCTGCCTGGTTCGAAGGACGGTGTCGACGAGACCGTCGAGACGATCGTCGGTGCCGGCGGTGTGGCCACGGGCGCCGCGGTCGACGTCGTGGACGAATCCTCGGTCGAATCGTTGGTGCGTACCGCGGTGGACGCGGGCGGGCGCCTCGACGTCTTCGTCGCGAATGCCGGAATCGCCCAGGTCGAGGAGCTGCTGAAGTACGACAGCGCCGACTTCGACAAGATCTTCGACGTCAACGTCAAAGGCGTCTTCAATTCCTACCGAGCCGCGGCCAACCAGTTCATCGCGCAGGGAGGCGGCGGCAAGATCATCGGCGCGGCCTCGATCGTCGCGTTCCGACCCTTCGCACTTCTCGGCCCCTACTCGGCGACGAAGTGGGCCGTACGCGGTCTCACCCAGGCCGCGGCCATGGAGTGGGCCGAACACGGCATCACCGTCAATGCCTACGGCCCCGGCATCGTCGGCACGGCGATGTGGGATCTCATCGACGAGAAGCTCGCCGCGAAGCACGGCCAGCAGAAGGGCGA
The DNA here is from genome assembly GCF_019836105.1 of Rhodococcus sp. BP-316. Lineage (NCBI taxonomy): Bacteria > Bacillati > Actinomycetota > Actinomycetes > Mycobacteriales > Nocardiaceae > Rhodococcus > Rhodococcus sp. BP-316. The sequence continues at coordinate 224,775 of NZ_JABUEE010000006.1, forward strand.
GGCGCTCGCCGAGAACGCCCAGTCGATCCTGCTGGGCCGAGTATCGGTGCCCGACGATGTGGCGAAGCTCGTGAGCTTCATGGCATCTCCGGATTCCGACTACGTCACGGGCCAGACGATGCTCGTGGACGGTGGCATCCAGTTCTCCTGACGCGGACGAGGTCAGCCGGTGCGCAACCACCGGCTGATCTCGTTCGCCGCGGACCGCAACGCGTGCTCCACCTCGGCCGCCCGTCGACGGTCCACTTCCCGATCGGGGGTGCTGATGGCCACGGCTCCCATGACCGCACCCGACGCATCATGGACAGCCACTGCAGCGCACGCTTTCGTCGGAACGAACTCCTCACGCTCCCATGCCACCCCACGACGGGACACCTCTGCGAGGTGGTGTTCCAGTTCGTCGCGGTCGGTGATGGTCGTGGACGTGAGCCGCTCGGTGCCATGGGTGTCGAGGTACTCGGCTGCGTCCTCGCGGGACATCGCAGCGAGCAGGATCTTGCCGAAGGCAGTCGCGTGCCCGGCCTCGTGGAAACCGAAGTTCAGCGGCGTGATGCGGGGGTGGGTGGCGCAGTCGGCGACATGCGCCACCACAACGTCGGACCCGCGGTAGACGGCGAAGTAGCTTGCCGTCACCAGTGTCTCGTGCAGCTTCGAGATACGCTGCCGCACCGACACAGGCACGCCGACCTGGCGATGCAGGCTGACACCGAGACGAGCCAACTTGTATCCCAGCTCGAACCGCTGTCGCGCTCGGAGATGAACGAGGTAGTCGCAACCGACGAGTACCTGCAGCAGACGGTAGGTCGTGGGCAGCGGGAAGCCCAGCACCTCGGAGACCTCCTTGGCGGTGGCGCCGCCGCGATCGGCCACCACCTCGAGCACGGCGAGGGTCTTCTCCACCGTGGCGACTCCGCCGGCTCCGGCGCGCCGCAACCGCGTCGGGACGTCGGGGGTCGGGGGATCACGGGGAATTCGATCGTCGTCGAGCACACCCCCATCGTCTCTCAGCACCGCCGCAGGGGGCGGAAGATCGAGCCCACGGGTTTCGTCGATCACAGAACTCGACGGGCGCGACGGTCCAACTCGCGGCGCACCCGGGTGCACTCGTTGGAGACCGACACGACGTCGTCCGGTGGCGCGTCGCGGGCAATGGCGGAACGGCGGTCCGTCACCAGCCGCTCGTACCGTTCCTGCAACAGATCGGTGGACATCTCCGCATAGTTCATCGCCCGACTCAGCTCTGACCGAGAGGGTGACCCGGCAGGTCACACCACACTCTCGATCTCCACGATCAGGATCCATCACCGGAGGTCGACTCGGGCATGAATGGCAGATCCCCCACGGACGGTCCATTGACCCGTTCCATTGTGGCGCCACCCTCTCGCGACGCGGTTGACGTGGAGACCGGCCGCGCCTAATTTGGGTGAACCTTCACCCATATGGAACTGGAGCCCAGCGATGGCAGAGTCGATCGAGCAGCTGATGCACGCCAACCTCCTGCAGGTCTTCGGCGAACGGGACCCCGCGGCGAGGCGGGCCGCCATCGCGCGGACGTACACGGAGGACGTCGTCTTCTCCGATGCCGAGGCTCGGGTGCAGGGCCACGACGCACTCGATGCCAAGGTGCAGGCGATCCTCGACGACGCACCGGGATTCGTGTTCACTGCGGACGGCAGCGTTCACCTCATGCAGGACGCCGGCTACCTGGCGTGGGCACTCGGACCCGAGGGCTCCGATCCCGTCGTCCGCGGAGCCGATGTCGGCATCGTTCGCGACGGCCTCCTGGCACAGGTCTACACCGTCATCCTCACCTGAGGTCGGTGGCCGCCTCGATGCGGGCCGTCCGTCGTCGGCCGGGTACAACAGGACGATGACCGAGTACGACGTGGCATCCGAGTCTCCTTACGCCTTTCTCGGCGAGGAGGAGACACGGGCCTGGTACGCCTACATGAAGGTGCACCTGCGGCTGCGCTACGAGATGGATCACCAGCTGCGCGGCGATCACGGCATCTCCCTGGCCGACTACGACGTACTGGTGGCGCTGGTCAGCGATCCCGAGCGCACGCTCTCGGTGTCCGACCTCGCCACCCGCATCGGCTCCGAGCGCAGCAGGGTCTCGCATCAGCTCCGCAGCCTGAGCGCACGGGGACTCGTGACCCTGGCGACCGACCCCGACGACCGTCGAGTGACCCGAGTTGCACTGTCCGACAGAGGTAACGACACCCTGGCCGACGTGTCACCGCGACACATCGATTTCGTCCGGTCCGTCTTCTTCGACGCCCTCACTCCCCCTCAGGTGCAGGAGATGTCGACGATGTTCGAGGGCATCTACGACCAGCTGATCCGACACGGGACACTGCCCCGGCCTGTCGACCATCCGTGAGTCACCCGACTCCGATCAGTCGGAGTCGGACGGGAGAGCAACGACACATCTGATCTCACGGCGCTTCTCACGGGTTACCGACCCTCGAACACTTCCTGACACCGAGACTGGCGCGATTCACGAACTCCTGGTCGCCCGCTGCTCAGGAAACGGACCGCACGGCGCACGACGCGAGATACGCGGTGTCCGTTCATGCGAGCGTCGGGGCCCGCATGATGCAGAATCAGCCCATGACCACGGCGGAGTACGCATCTCCGCGACGAGCGCGCCCACCATTTCTCGATGTCGATCGGTCCGATCGTGCAGCGACCGAGGCGAACGCCGCTGCGCTGGACCGAGACCTTCGCGACCGTTGCGGTGTCCTGCTCGGCCTGATCGCCTCCGGGGACGACCGTGCGATGGTCGAACTGATGCTGGTCACTCGACCCGTGGTGTTCGCAGCGGCGTTGCGAGTTCTCGGAGACCGTGCGCGCGCCGAGGACACGGCTCAGGAGACGTACTTCCAGGTGTGGACCTCGGCCGGAACGTTCGACTCCGACCGAGGGACACCTCACGCCTGGTTGGCGACTCTCGCGCGCCGACGAGCGATCGACCGTTCGCGCTCCGACACGGCGTCGGCGAGGCGGGACACGGCGTACACCGCATCGCATGTCGACCGCGCTCACGACGGCGTCTGGGAAGCGGTGTGGACGAACGCCGACAACGATCTGCTGACGAAGGCACTGATCGAACTGACCAGTCTGCAGAGGAGCGCAGTCGACCTGGTCTACTTCCAGGGCCTGTCCTGCCGCGAAGCAGCCGAGCGGCTCGGCGTACCTCACGCCACCGTCAAGACTCGCGTGCGAGACGCCGTGTTGCGCTTGCGACTTCACCTCGCGCGCACCGCCTGAGCGAGCGTTCAGAGGGTGCAGCGAGTCCCTGCCTCGGGTGTGGCCAGCTCGACGAGATAGTCGGCCACGATCTCGTTCACGCAGGCATTCGCACCGGAGATCGCGACGGTGTGCTGCTCGCCGTCCACGGGGAGCAGCGTTCCGCCCAGAGTGTCCGCGAGGTTCACACCTCCTTCGTAGGGCGTGGACGGATCACCCGTGATCGAGATCGTCAGAGTGTCGGGAACGCCCTCGACATCCCGTGCGTAGGGAATTCCGAGTGTCGGCTCGGCCGGCCAGAACTCGCACGGATCACGAGCTCCCTCCGGACCGAGTCCCGCGTCCGTGAACGGCGCGATCTCCTGAATTCTCCGTTTGAGCTCGACTTCCTCCTCCGGTGTGTTGCGGTCCTCGTCCATGCAATTGACGGCGTAGAGCGCTTCGCTGAAGTTGGGGTGGGTGCCGTCCTCGTCGCGGCCGCCGAACACGTCGAGGATCTTCAGCAACGTGTCTCCCTGTCCCGCAGTGACCTCGGCTATCCCTCGGATGATGACAGGCCACACCGTCGAGTCGTAGAGTCCCGCGACCACCGCTCCGTATGCAGCGTCGAAGTCGAGGCGCCGACCGCTCTCGGTGACGATGGGATTCTCGACGAGAGGCCTGACGATGTCCTGGAACCTCTCGACCGCCCTGCTCGGATCGGGGCCCAGCGGACAGTCCGGAGACGCCGCACAGGACGCGGCCATCTCGTCGAACGAGCGCTGGAAGCCGGTGAACTGGTCGACTCTGCGGTCGGCCGTGCTCTGAGCGGGGTCGATGGCGCCGTCCAGGACCATGGCGCGCACGTTCTGAGGGAACATCTCGGCGTACACCGCTCCCAGTCGCGTTCCGTAACTCTGACCGAGGTAGCTCAGTTTCTCGTCGCCGAGCACCTCTCGCAGAATGTCCATGTCTCGCGCGGCATCTCGAGTTCCGACCGCCGAGAGGACGTCGTCGCCGCCCGAGCGCTCGGCGCAGCGTTCGACCAGGCGACGCGAGTCGTCCTCCGTCAGCGTTCTCGAGCCGGTCAGCACCGTGGTGTACGCCTCGCCGGCGTCGTTCTCGGCATCGGTGAAACAGTCGATCGCCGGTGTCGACGCACCGACCCCGCGAGGATCGAAGCCGATCAGGTCGAAGTGTTCGGTCACGCGACTGTCCGCCAAGGTCGTCGCACCCGCGGCGGCCATGCTCATTCCCGGCCCACCGGGCCCACCCGGATTGAGCAGTAGTGACCCGATTCGCTCACCCCGCGCGGGTGCCTTCAACAGGGCGATCTGCGCCGTCCGACCGTCGGGATCGTCGTAGTCCAACGGCACGGTCACGCGAGCGCACTCGAAGGTCGGGTCGGCGGCGAACGCAGTGGCATCGGCCGACGTCACCGCGTACCCGTCGCACGATTCGAAGGCCACGTCCTGGTCGTGAACACTGCTCAGATCCGGCTCGGTCCGCGGTTGCGCACACCCGGCGAGCACCAGCGCAGTGACTGCCACGGTGACTCCTGCCGTTCTGCGGCTCACGACAGCGACCCGCTCGGTGCGTGGACGGACGAGGGACTCGCGGAATGTTCGCGCCCACCCAGGTGCTGGGCGAGGAACCGCTCGACCTCGCGGTAGAACGCGATGGTGTTCTCGGGGTTGACGAACCCGTGTCCTTCGTCGTCGAAGACGAGGTAGTCGACGTGGACCCCACACGAGCGGAGGGTGGCGACGACGTTGTCGGACTCGGCTCTGGTGACACGAGGGTCGTTGGCTCCCTGCGCGATGAGCAGGGGCGCCGTGGACGCGTCGAGACGGCTGATCGGGGACCGCGCGAGCATGTCCGCTTCCTGCTCCGGATCACTCGGGTCGCCGACGAACCGGTACCAGTTGTTGACCAGGCTGGCCCGGAGAAAGGACGGTTGTGTCCTCATGAAGTTGGCGAGGTCCGAGATGCCGACCAGATCGACCGCCGCGGTGAACACGTCGGGGGTGAAGGTCGCGCCGACCAACGCGGCGTACCCGCCGTACGAGCCGCCCATGATCGCGACGCGCTCACGATCGGCGTACCCCTGCTGTACGGCCCACTCCACCGCGTCGACCAGGTCGTCGTGCATCGCGCCCGCGAGTTCCCCCACCGCGGCGTTGGTGTGAGCCTTCCCGTAGCCGGTGGAACCGCGGAAGTTGACCTGCAGCACCGCATACCCGCGGTTGGCGAGCATCTGCACGGCGGGATCGAAACCCCACGAGTCGCGATACCAGGGGCCGCCGTGGACGAACAGCACCATCGGCAGCGCGGTCGGGTCGACGCCGAGAGGCAACGTCAGGAAGGACGGCAGCGCACGCCCGTCGCGCGCCTCGATGGTCACCGGTTCCATCGGCGCCATCGCGGTCGGCTCGAGATGCGGATACGGACGGAACAACTGGCGGCTCGCACCCGTGGTGTGGTCGTAGAGATAGGTGACGGCGGGATCCCGATCGTGCACGAAACTGACGGTCCAGCGCAGTCCGCTCCGGTCCGAGGACAGTTCGCCGACATCGCCGTCCGAGAGCAGTTCGAGTGCTGCCAAAACCTCTCCGAAGCGCTCGTCGAGGACCCGTATCTCCTGGCGCTCGCCCAGGTATCGCACCCCGAGCAGGCCGCCGGTCTCGGCGTCGCAGATCAAGGGCGACGATGTCTGTTCGACAGCGCGGCGGGCTGCGTCGAGTTCCAACGTCGGGTGCGAGTCGACGACGGTCTCCTCGCCGGTGTCGAGGTCGAGGCGCACGAGGTGCGTCAGGTCGCGGCCGCGGGTCGAGCCCATCCACAAGCCTGTACCGTCCGGGGTCATCTGAGTCGGGGTGATCCCGATCGGGTAGTCCGTCGCGTCGATCGACGCGATCGGATTCCGTGTTCCCGACGGGGTGACCCGGGACAGGAGCAGGTGGCCGTCGTCGGTCATCTCCTGCTCGACGAGCGTGTCGTCCTCCGCGAGCATCAGCAACCGGTCCGTCCCGGCGCTGCGTCCGATCACGGTGATCTCACCCGTCGCGACGTCGATCCTGTGGAGGTCGAACTCGGCAGGGTTCCGCGCGTTGAGCATCACCGTGTAGCTGCCTGCCCTCCCGTGCACGGGCAGGAGTTCGATCGCACGAGCGCCGGGGAACGGCGTGAGATCGACGGCGGGACTGCGGGGATCGTCGAGATCGACACGGAACACGTGGTGGTTCTCGTCGCCTCCGCTGTCCTGCAGGTACAGCAGCCACCGGGGGTCGTCGGTCCACTGGAAGTTCATGACGCTGCGGGTCTCGTCAGCGCTCACGCATCGTGCATCACCCACGGCGGAGAGATCCGGGGCGATGTCCTGCACCCAGACGTTGAGCCTGTTCCTCCACGGTGCGAGGAAGGCGATTCTGTTGCCTTCCGGAGATATTCGGGCACCGACCGCGGCGGGCGGGCCGAAGAGGTCGTCGATCGCGATCAGATCGGGAGCAGTGGTCATGGGAGGTCCTTTCCTCTGGTGGGGCGGGTGTCGAGCTGTCTGTCAGTGGTGTCTCTCAACCGACGAAGTGCGTGGTCGAACGCCGGAACGCCCAGACGGTGACCACCACGGCGACCGCGAACAACGGCGCACCCATCGCGATTCTCGCGACGGCGAGCCAGCCGGTGGCGTCGGTGTCGTACAGCCAGTCCTGCACGAGGTACCGGGCACCGAAGAGCACCGCGAAGGTGAGAGTGGCGACGTCGTGGGCGCGGCGGACCGAGGAGTTCCGTCGCCAGGCATATCGGTTGCCGTGCAGCGCGTTCCACAGCAGGCCGGTCACCGGCCTGCGGATCAGCACCGATGCGAGTACCACGACGCCGGCCACCAAGCTGGTCCAGATGCCGAGGAGGAAGTAGCCGCTCGCACTGCCACTCATCGCCGCGACGGCGCCGGCGGCGAGAACGCCGACGAGACCGCCGCTCGCCCCGGCGATCGACTCACCACCTCGGACGCGATGGACGGTCAGTCCCAGTGCGACGAGCACCGCGGCGCCGATCGCGACCGGCAGCGTCCAGACGGCGTTCGCGACGACGAACACGATCACCGGTATCGCGGTGCGGATCATGCCGCTGGTGCCACCCAGACTGTCCACCACCCTCGCGCCGGCATCGGTGGTCGGTGCGTCCTGCGTGCTGTCGTGCGGCGGGTTCGCCATGTCGCCCTCCTTGCGCCTCGGTCGATCCGGTCGAATGTGTTCATCGACAACCAGAGTCGTCGAGCTGACCGACCGCTGCCAGTGCCTGCGTGCACCGGATACGGTGACACTGTCATCGACCGGTCATGACAGATGTCACGGCGTCAGCCGGTGCTCACTGCGTCGCCCGAGGACACTGGGCGTCCTTCTCCGGCATGGTGCCGTCGACGAGATAGTCGGTGACCACCTCCTGAGCGCAGGGGTTGGTTCCGAGTGCGAAGACACCGTGCCCACTGCCGTCGACGGTGAGCAGCCGGGAACGATCTCCGAAGCGCTCGTCGAGCAGTTCACCGCCGCGCAAGGGCGTGACCGGATCACGTCGATGCTGCGCGATGAGGATGTTCGTCGGTCCGTCGGAGTCGATGGAGACCGGGGGTTCGGTCGGGGCATGGGCCCAGAACGCGCACGGCATGATGTTCGCCGCCGCTGCGCCGAACAGCGGGTAGTCGACCCTGTCGGTGGCGACGGCATTCTCGTACGTGGTCACGTCGTGCGGCCACTCGACGTCGTTGCAGGTGACCGCCAGGAAGACGGACCACGAGTTGTCGCCGGCCGACGGTACCGGAGCCCCCTGCGGAAGGTCCCCACCCTGACCCGCCGCGAGTTGTCGCCGGTACGAGACCCACGCATCGGCCGCAGTCTCGTACGTCGCCGGGTTGTACAGCGTGACGAAGGTGGCCAGACGGAACGAGCGACCGTCGACCCCGTTCACGGGCGTGGCATCGAGCCTGGAGGCGATGTCGAAGTACGTCGCCCGCACCTCGTCCTCGGTCGCACCGAGACCGTATCGGTCGTGACGCTCGGCCATCCACCGGGCGAGATCCGGGAAGGTGTCTTCCATTCCTCGGGAATAGCGCCGCATCCCGGCTCGATCGAGATGGGTGTCACCGATGTTGCTGTCCAACACGATTCGGTCGGTGCTCTCGGGGAACATCGACGCATAGGCCGCGCCCAGCGCCGAGCCGTAGGAGTAGCCGAGGAAGCTCGCGGTGTCCTCGCCGAGAGCAGCTCGGACGCGGTCGAGGTCCCGCGCCATGTTCGTGGTGCTCACGTGGCGCAGCAGGCCGTCGTCCTCGGCGGCGCACCGGCGCGCGACTTCTCTCGCAGTACGAACCTGCTCGTCGAAGGCAGCCTGGTCGTACGCGTACGGCGGGACTGCGCCGTAGTAGTGCAGGTCGTCGGTGAAGCCGCAGCTGATGGGACTGGAATGGCCCACCCCACGGGTGTCCATGCCGATGAGGTCGTAACTGTCCAGCACGGACTGCGGCATGCCCCGATTCACCAGGAACGTCGGTTGGTCGAGCCCCGTACCACCGGGGCCGCCCGGGTTGAGCAACAGCACCCCTCGCCGTTCCTCCGGCTTCTGGGAGGGCAGCCGAGAGATCATGACGTCGATCTGTCCAGCGTCGGGGTCGTCGTAGTCGATCGGCACGGGCACCGACGCGCACTGCAGGCGCGACGGTTCCTCCGCTGGGTCACCGACGTCGTCGGGACATGAGGCCCACTCGAGGTCGGGCATGGAATATGGTTGCTGCACTGCAGTATCGGGCTGAGACGCGGTGGAGGTCGTCGAGCAGCCGACGAGAACGAGGCTGATCGCGGCCACCGCAGCAGTACGCGTGTCGTATCGGTTCACGGGATGTCCATTCGGTAGCAGGGGTGGCCGACGGCCGATCAGTTGCCGGCGGCGTCGAGCCAGTGATAACGCAGTCGCAGAGCGCGTTCCGTGCTGCCCACGGCGGCACCGACGGTGGAGGCGACCGTCGACCACGTCGGCAGATCGATCGGTGCGGCGATGACACCGACCGACTCGGCGATCGGCGGAATTCGAGACACCGTCTCGACGAGATACACCGCGAGCGACAGGACTCCGCTGAGAACGAGGGCGATCGAGACGACGCCGATGACCGAACTCGCCGCGGGGTGCCGCCTGTCGAATCGGGCCCGGCGCCCTTCGGCCGAGCGAGGGTCGGGGCTCAGCTGCCGCTCGCTCCCGTCAGCGGAGACGAGATGGCACCGCTTGACACCGAAACCACTCATCGCGACCTCGATGCGGCCGTCCTCGACGGGGAACGCGGCGGGCAGTGCCGACCGTGCTTCGCACAGACCGTCTCTGTACAGATCGGCCGTGACAGAACCGGAGGCCTGGTCCTGCCAGTGCCTGATGTCGACGGACCATTCCGGCTCATGGGGGCCCGACGGTGGGAGATGAAACAGCGCACGTCCCAGCAACTGCCACCATCGGAACGGCTGCAGTGCTCGCCCGTCGCCGGGTCGCACCCGACGAGCCGCGCGGCGGCGCCTGACTCGATCGAACATGATTCGCTCCTCTTCCGCCGGCCGTGCCACTAGCACGCTGTACTGTCGCGAACGATGGCCACGACGCTAGCACACCGTGCTAGCACACCGTGCTGGTCAAGTGATCGGTCCTGCTCAGAGCAGGAACGTGCGCAGAGGAACAGAGGGGCGCGATGCCGACACCGGACGAACCCGGCCCGGACACGCGGGCGCGGATACTCATCGCTGCCTGCGAGATGATCGGTGAGGATCCGGCGTCGACACTCAGCGTGCGATCGGTCGCCGCGCGCGCCGGAGTGAGCATGGGATCTCTCCGTCATCACTTCCCCACCCAGCGCGCACTGCGCGAGGCCGTTCTCGCCACGATCTACGACGTGGTGACACCGGACGCCGACGTCATCCACGACCGATCGATACCAGCTCGGGATCGCCTCGTGCGCTGCCTCGAGCAGGTTCTGGTGCCTGCCGTCGGTGCGCAGGCGCGGCGCGCGTTGATCAGCACCGTCGAGGCGTTCGCAGTACCCGAACCCACCGCAGACATCCGAGCGGCCTACGCGTCCTTCGCCGAGGAAGCTCACCGGAGAGTCGAGCAGTGGCTCGACATTCTCGCCGCCGAAGGTGCAGCGCCACAGGGTGATCAGTCGCTGAACGCCGCGTTCCTCAACACTGTTCTCGACGGCCTGTTCTGGGACCGGGCGATGCCCACCGATCCCGCCACGCTGCACCGAGCGACCGCCATTCTCCAGCATGCAGTGGATTCGGTCCTCACGCCGCCGTGACCACGTCGAGGATGTGGCTCGGGGGCTTCATCCTCACCGCGAGGAGGCGGATGGACGACCCGTGCTGCGCCGTGTCGACACCGCCCGGTGGTCGTGATATGCCTGGCGGCATCGTCGCCACCGCGCACGCATCGACCGACCGGAAGGTCCACCCATGACCGCCGACCTCGCCGCAGGCCCCGACACCCACTCGTCCTCGGCATGGGCGCCGCTGCGTGGCAGGGTGTATCGCACGCTGTTCATCGCTCAGCTGGTGTCGAACATCGGCCTGTGGATGCAGACGGTGGGATCACAGTGGTTCCTGGTGGAGCAGAACAGCAGCGCGACCGTGGTCGCCCTCGTGCAGACGGCCAGCCTGCTGCCCACCTTGTTCTTCGCCCTCCTCGCCGGCGGACTCGCCGATCTGCTCGATCGGCGCAGGTTGTTGATCGCGATCAGCACGTACACCGCCGTCGCCGCGACGGCCACCGCGGTGCTCGCCTTCACCGACGTGCTGACCCCGATGATGTTGCTGGCGATGACGTTCCTGCTGGGGTGCGGCTCCGCGCTGTCGTCTCCCGCATGGCAGGCCATTCAGCCGGAACTGGTCCCGGCCGAACAGATCCCGGCAGCATCCGCCCTGGGCGGCGTGACCGTGAACGGTGCGCGCGCCGTCGGCCCGGCCATCGGCGGCGTGATCGTGGCTGCGGCCGGACCCGCCGCGGTGTTCGCCATCAACGCCCTGACGTTCGTCGTCATCATCGGCGCGCTCGTCTGGTGGCGTCGGCCCGCAGACGACCGGTCCGTCGACCGAGAGCGCCTCGGCAGGTCCATGCTGACCGGGCTGCACTACATGCAGTCCGCACCGATCGTGCGCCGGATCCTGCTGCGCTCGGCCCTGTTCGCCTTCCCGGCATCGGCGCTGTGGGCCCTGCTGCCCCTGGCCTCGTCGCGCCACCTGCACTTCGGCGCGTCGGGGTACGGGCTCGTCCTGGGAATGCTCGGTGTCGGCGCAGTGTCCGGCGTGGCGCTCTACCCGCGGTTGCGACAGTCGATGTCGGGCAACGCCGTGCTGGCACTGTCCGCGGTCACCTATGCCGTCGGCGTCGTCTCCGTGGCCTACCTCCCCGCCGGCGCGGCCGTCCCGTTGCTGCTGCTGTCGGGCGCCGCGTGGATCGCCACCCTGACCACACTCAACGCGGCGATTCAGCTCTCTCTCGCGCACTGGGTGAGAGCTCGGGGGATGTCGATCTACCTGTTGGTGTTCATGGGCTCCCAGGCGCTGGGCTCGTTCGTCTGGGGTCTGGTCGCGTCGCACGTCGGTTTCGCTGCGGCGCTACTGATCTCGGCGGTGCTGCTGGTGGTCACCGCCGCCAGCGTCACGGTCCTGCCTCTGCGCGCCGACACCGGCACGCTGCCGCGCGGGGTGTCGACGGCGTGGCCGACACCGATGGTGATGTTCGAACCCGAACCCGACGACGGCCCGGTCGTCGTCTCGGTGACGTACCGGGTGCGGCCCGACTCGACGACCGACTTCGACCGCGCCATGGCGGCCGTCGGGAAAGCTCGCCGCCGGACCGGCGGGTACTCCTGGGCACTGTTCAGGAACGGCGAGGACCCGTCTCTGCGTGTCGAGCAGTTCACCGCCCGGTCGTGGGGCGATCTCGAGCGGCAGCACCGTGAGCGCTGGACCGAGTCGGATCACCAGCGGATGACCGAGGCTCTGTCCTACACGGTGACCGGTACGACCGAGAAGGAGGAACACCTGTTCGGCGTACCGGCCGACCGGTAGTGCGAGACCCCGGCCGGACGTGACGACCCCCGGTCAGGCGTGCAGGAACCTTGTCGTCAGCCACTGATCGGAACCCACGAAACCTGGAGGTCGCCATGCCCTACATCACCACCACCGACGGAACCGAGATCTACTACACCGAGCAGGGCACCGGAAAGCCCGTGGTGCTGAGCCACGGATGGCCGCTGTCGTCGGATGCCTGGCAGGTCGAGCTCAAGCTGCTCGCCGACGCCGGCTACCGGGCCATCGCCCACGATCGCCGCGGACACGGCCGGTCGTCCAAGACCTACACCGGCAACGACATGGACACCTACGCCCGTGACCTCGCCGAGCTCGTCGAGGCTCTGGATCTGCAGGAACTGACGTTGATCGGCCACTCGACCGGCGGCGGCGAAGTCGTCCGCTACGCCGCCCAGCACGGCGGATCCCGCGTCGCCCGCGTCATCACTGCCGGCGCCGTCCCGCCCATCATGCTGAAGTCGGAGTCCAACCCGGAGGGCACTCCGATCGAGGCACTGAACGACATCCGCGACGGCGTGCTGACCGACCGCTCGCAGTTCTACCAGGACCTCGCGCAGCCGTTCTTCGGCGCGAACCGTGACGGCGCCGCGGTCTCGCAGGGCGCGATCGACGACTTCTGGCGTCAGGGAATGCTCGTCAACCTTGCTGCCGCCTACGACTGTGTGAAGGCGTTCTCCGAGACCGACTTCACCGAGGACCTGAAGGCGCTGACGGTCCCGATCTTCATCGCCCAGGGTGACGACGACCAGATCGTCCCCATCGCGGCGGCGGCCCTCAAGTCCATCGACCTCGTCCGGGACGGCACGCTCAAGGTGTACCCGGGCGCACCGCACGGCATCTACGGCGACTACGAGAAGGCACTGGACGCAGACATCCTCGACTTCCTCGCCCGATGACCACCCCCCTCGCCCTCGGGCCCGTCGGCAACGTCTTCTACTTCGTCGACGATCTCGAGGCCGCAGTCGAGTGGTACTCCGCCCGGCTGGGTCGCACACCGATCCAGCGGGGCGGGGCACTGGTGGCCTTCGACATCGACGGGGTGCGGCTCACGCTGCACGAGAACGACGACTACAACTCGTCCGGGCCGGCAGGAGTCTCCGCCTACTGGACCGTGACCGACGTGGATGCGATCGTCGCGGACTGGACAGCCCACGGAGCGGTTGCACACCGGGGACCCAAGACGGTCTTCACCGGTGAACGTCTGTGCCAGCTGCTCGATCCGTTCGGCAATCTGTTCTCGGTGCGACAGGCTCCTGCGCAGACGAGTGTCGACGGCTAGGACAGGGGATCAGAGACCAGAAAAGCGGCCACGCGTATCGCGAGGCCGCTTTTTCTGAACTGTGTGGAGCCGCCTAAGAGAATCGAACTCTTGACCTTTTCATTACGAGTGAAATGCTCTACCGACTGAGCTAAGGCGGCGTGGCTCCCTGAGGAGCCATCGCAAGTTTAACCGGTCCCCCCGCCCGAACCCAAAACGGGGGTCAGCGGGCCGCCGCGCCCAGTGTGGCGACCATCGCGTCGACCGCGAACTTGGGCTTGACGTTCATCTCCAGCGCTTCGCGGCACCGGAGGATCGCCTCGATGCACTGCAGCAAAGACTCGGGAGTCGATACCGAGGCGAGGCCGCGGGCCTGGTCCTCCATGTCGGGGTGCGTCATCGTCGACGAGGCGCCGTACGACTGTGCGAGAGCGTCGCGGTACAGCCCGGCGAGGTCGATGAGTGCCCGGTCCAGCGAGTCTCGACCGGTACGAGTGCGCCTCGACTTCTGCCGCTGTTCCAATTCCTTGAGCACGCCGGCGGATCCGCGCAGCGCGCCCGCTGCACCCTTGCCGGTGCCGCCGGCGCCGAGTGACGTCCGCAGTTCGTCGGTCTCCCGCTCGTCGCGGTCGGCGTTGATCTGCACCGCGTCGGACTCGGCGGCCTTCACCAGTTCTTCGACCACCGCGTACTGGGTGGCGGGGCGGAGCGCCGCCTTGGCGATGCCCAGTGCCCGCTGCCGTCGCTCGCGTGCCTCGGGGTCCGTCGCCAAGCGGCGCGCGCGGCCCACGTGTCCGCCGCCCACCGAGGCGGCCCACGCGGCGGTCTTCTCGTCCAGGCCGTCGTTCTCCCGCAGCACGCGCGCGATGTCGTCGGGCTTGGGCGTCACCAGAGCCACGTGCCGACAGCGCGAGCGGATGGTGACGGCGATGTCCTCCGGATCCACGGACGGTGCGCAGAGCAGGAAGATGGTGCGGGCCGGCGGCTCCTCGACCGCCTTGAGGAGCGCGTTGTAGGCGCGCTCACCCAGCCTGTCCGCGTCCTCGATGACCACGATCTGCCACGTCCCCGTGGTGGGGCGACGCGCTGCCATCTGCACCACCTCGCGCATCTCCTTGACCGAGATGCTGAGGCCCTGCGGCACGATGCGGCGCACGTCGCCGTGGGTGCCGTGCATGGTGGTGGTGCAGGCGTGGCAGTGGCCGCACCCGATGACGTCCGGATCCGTGCACTGCAGCGCAGCCGCGAAGCAGACAGCGGCGATGGAGCGGCCGGACCCGGGAGGCCCGGTGAACAGCCACGAGTGCGTCATGCGGGAACCGATGTCACCCTCACGCGCAGCCGCCGCCGCGTCGGACAGCTCGGCGACCACCTCGTGCTGACCGACCAGCCGTTCGAACACTCCCGCCATGGGAGGAGAGCTTAGTGCTCCTGTGCGACAGCCCCACCGCGACGCTTGGCCAGCAACGAGGACACCCCGGTCATCACGGCCACGACGATGGAGCCGACGACGAGACCGATCAGCGCGGATGCCAGCGTGTTGACGATCCAGGCCAGCACACCCCCGATACCGGCGACGTCGTGGACCGCGTCCTCCATGTGGTGGACGAACTCGTAGATCGGGTGGAAGCCCAGCTCGTCAATGCCGTTGAGCAGGATGTGGCCGCCGACCCACAGCATCGCCGCGGTGCCCACCACGGACAGCACCGCCATGACCTTGGGCATGCCCTTGACCAGGCCGCGCCCGACGGTCTGCGCGATGCCCGACGAGGTGTCGGCCAACCGGAGACCGATGTCGTCCATCTTCACGATGAGACCGACAACGCCGTAGACGAGGACGGTGATCACCACGGCGACGACGGCCAGGATGATCAGTCGGCTCCAGAAACCCTCGGCGGCGATGGTGTCGAGCGCGATGACCATGATCTCGGCGGACAGGATGAGGTCGGTGCGCACGGCTCCGGCGACGACGGTGTCCTCGTCGCGAGGTCCGTCCTCGTCGTGATCGTGAGCGCCGTGACCGGAGACGGCGCCCCAGATCTTGTGCATCGCTTCGTAACTGAGGTAGGCACCGCCGACCATGAGGATCGGCGTCAGCAGCCACGGCAGGAACTGGCTGAGCAGCAGCGCGATCGGCAGGATGATGAGCAGCTTGTTGCGGAGCGACCCGAGGGCGATGCGCCGCACGATGGGGAGCTCGCGTTCGGCGGCAAGACCGCGCACGTACTGCGGCGTCACGGCGGTGTCGTCGATGACCACACCGGCGGCCTTGGCCGTCGCCTTGCCGGTCGCGGCACCGACGTCGTCGATCGACGCCGCCGCCAGCCTGGCAAGCGCTGCCACGTCGTCGAGCAGGGCTACGAGTCCGCCGGCCATCAGTACTCCCGAAGTAGGTCAGTGGTTCGAGAGTGAGAGTACCGCTCCGGGGGTGGGCTCGACCGCGCATCTCGCAGCAGTTCGCGCAGGCCCTGGACCGTCGCGAACCGCCGAGAGGTGCGCGTACGTTCTCCATCCCCAGCCTGTGGAACACGGCCGACGACTCGACGGCCGGATCGCGCACCCTTCGATACATGTCTCTGATCCCCCGAGCCGATCTCCGACGACGCGGCGTGTCCGACGGTGAGGTACGCGCTGCTGTCCGGTCCGGTTCGATCGTTCCCGTGCGCCGCGGCGTCTACGTCGATCCGGCGACGACCGACTTGTCCGACGACCGCACCCGCCGACTGCTCGAGCTACGCGCCGCCGTCCTCTCCTCCGACAGCGATCTGGTGGTGAGCCACAGCTCGGCAGCGCTGGTCCACGGCATCGACCTGTGGCCCGACATCGATCGTCGAGCACACCTGACGGCGAATCGATCCGGCGGTGGTCGGGCCGGCACGTCGCGCGTCGTGCACGCATCGCCACTGCACCCGGACGACGTGACGACGGTCGACGGGGTGCGTGTCACCTCGCTCGCCAGAACAGTGGTCGACCTCGCCTGTAGTCGGCCGTTCGAGTCCTCGGTCTGCTCCGGCGATGCTGCTCTGCGCCGAACATCGGCGGACGATCTGGCTGCGACGCTGGCCCGAGCGCACGGTCGTCGCGGGATCGACAGGGCGCGGCGGGCCATCGCCTTCATGGACGGTGGCGCCGAGAGCGTGGGTGAGTCTCGGAGCCGGGTCTACCTGCACCGGCACGGCCTCCCCGCTCCTGCGCTCCAATGCGACGTCCTCGACGAGCGCGGACGCTTCGTGGGACGGCCGGACTTCCTGTTCGACGGAGTGATCGGCGAGTTCGACGGGCTTGCGAAGTACCGCGAGTACGGAGATGCAGCGGATGTGGTGATCGCCGAGAAACTGCGCGAGGACCGGTTGCGCTCACTGGAGTGGCGGATCGAACGGTGGACGTGGAACGACCTGGCGACGTCGGCTCTCGCCGATCGTCTCCGGGCAGCGCTCACAGCAGCAGAAGGACGCGCACCCCTCGGCAGTACGCGCAGGCACGGGACGGTCGCGAACTGCGGGGAGGTGCGCGTCCAGGACGGCAATCGCGCCTAGAACTCCAACCCCATGTCACCCGCCACCACACCCATCGTCGACTGCCCGTCCAGAGCCTCGCGGAGGATGTCGGCGTGCCCGCTGTGGTGGGCGATCTCGCGCAACAGGTGCAGCAGTACGCGCCGCGCCGTCCACCAGATGCGCTCCGGCGCCCACGGTGCGGTGGGTTGCGGGATCAGGTCGTCGAGGTTGCCGAGCGCGGCGATGCACTGCTCGAGAGCTCGCCCGGCGGAGTCGAGTTCGGCCAGCACCTGTTCGATCGACTCGGGCACCTCGGGCTCGCCCGATCCCGAGAAGTCGACGGTCGAGTTCTCGTCGCGCTCCTCGAGCATGGTCACGTTCCCGCGGATCACCGACGCGACGTGCGCGATCAGCGAGGCGAGCGTGAACTCACTGACGGTCGTGCGCCGACGCGCCTGCTCATCGGTGATTCCCCGCGCCGTGATCGCGAGCATCCCGCGCTGATCGGCCAGGATGGTGACCAGATCGGGCTTCTCGCCCGTGACGTCGACCGACGGCCCCACGGATGTGTACGTCCCCGCCATGATGTGCCCCTCTCCTCGTGTGTGAGGAGAACGCTAAGGGCAATCGCGGACAGGTGCGGTCCTCAGGACTCGGCGGGCGGCGCCTTCTTCGCAGCGGTCTTCTTGGCGGCCGCCTTCTTCGCGGGAGCCTTCTTGGCCGGCGTCTTCTTCGCTGCCGCCTTCTTGGCGGGAGCCTTCTTCGCCGGCGCCTTCTTGGTGGCCTTCTTCTTCACGGGCCCGCGAGCGCGACGATCCGCGAGGAGTTCCATGGCCCGCTCGTCGGTGATGGTGCCCACCTCGTCGCCCTTGCGCAGGCTGGCGTTGGCCTCACCGTCGGTGACGTACGGACCGAAGCGGCCGTCCTTGATCACCATCGGCTGACCACTGACAGTGTCCACACCGAGTTCGCGCAGCGGCGGCGTGGCGGCACCCTGACGTCCGCGACGCTTGGGCTCGGAGTAGATCTTCAGAGCCTCCTCGAGGGAGACGGTGAAGATCTGGTCCTCGGTGGCCAGCGAGCGGGAGTCGGTGCCCTTCTTGAGGTAGGGACCGTAGCGCCCGTTCTGCGCCGTGATCTCTTCCTTGCTCTCGGGGTCGACGCCCACCACGCGCGGCAACGACAGCAGCTTCAGCGCGTCGTCCAACGTGACCGTCGCGAGATCCATCGACTTGAGCAACGAACCCGTTCGCGGCTTCGGTGCGGTCGCTTTCTTCGCGGCCTTCTTGGCGGGAGCCTTCTTCGCCGCCTTGGTGGCCACGGCGGTGCCGCCGCCCCCATCGGACGAATGCTGTTCCACCGGAACGATGTCCGGGGTGGGCTCGGGCTCCTCGGGGATGACCTCGGTGACGTACGGCCCGAATCGTCCTTCCTTGGCGACGATCTCGTGACCCGACAGCGGGTCGACACCGAGCTTGCGACCCTCCTGCGGAGTCGCGAACAGCTTCTCGGCGAACTCGAGCGTCAGCTCGTCCGGCGGAAGGTCGTCGGGCAGGTTGGCGCGCTGCGAGATCGGATCCCCGTCGGGATCGTCCGGGTTCTGCACCATCCGTTCGAGGTACGGGCCGTAGCGACCGACGCGGACGTGTACGTCGCGACCTTCGGAGTCGTCGAACAGGTGGATCGAGTTGATGACGCGGGCGTCGATGTCCTCGAGGTTCTGGCCGACCATCTTCTTCAGTCCGCCGGACCGTGCGACCGACCCCTCCGTGCCGTTCTCACCGCCGAAGTAGAAGGCGGACAACCAGTCTCCACGTCGTTCGCGGCCACCGGCGATGGCGTCGAGGTCGTCCTCCATGCCTGCGGTGAAGTCGAAGTCGACCAACCGGCCGAAGTGCGCCTCCAGCAACGCGATCACGGAGAACGCCACCCACGACGGCACCAGGGCGCTGCCGCGCTTGTAGACGTATCCGCGGTCGAGGATGGTCTTGATGATCGACGAGTACGTCGACGGGCGACCGATGCCGAGTTCCTCGAGCGTCTTGATGAGCGACGCCTCGGTGAAGCGGGCCGGTGGGTTGGTGGTGTGACCGTCGGGATCGAGACCGGTGGCCGTGACCGCCTGTCCCTGCTCGAGAACCGGCAACCGGGACTCGGCGTCGTCGGACTGTCCCCCGGCCTGGTCGTCGACACTCTCGACGTAAGCCTTGAGGAAGCCGGCGAACGTGATGGTGCGTCCCGACGCGGCGAAGGTGCACTCCTCACCGGTACCCGCGGTGCCCGAGATGCGCAGCGACAGAGTGGTTCCGCGCGCATCCGCCATCTGGGAGGCGACGGTGCGCTGCCAGATGAGTTCATAGAGGCGGAACTCGTCGGTGTCCAGCGAGCTGTGCAGTTGGCCCGGTGTCGCGAAGGAATCACCCGCGGGGCGGATGGCCTCGTGCGCCTCCTGGGCGTTCTTCACCTTGCGGGTGTACTGCCGCGGGGTGTCGTGCACGTACTCCGGGCCGTACAGCTCGGTGGCCTGACGACGTGCGGCATCGATCGCCGACGCCGACAGGTTCGTCGAGTCGGTACGCATGTAGGTGATGTAGCCGTTCTCGTACAACCGCTGCGCGATACGCATGGTGCGCTCGGAGGACATGCGGAGCTTGCGCCCGGCCTCCTGCTGCAGGGTCGAGGTCATGAACGGGGGGTACGGACGACGCGTGTACGGCTTGGACTCGACCGATGCGACGGTCAGATCGACACCGTCCAGAGCCTCGGACAACCGGCGTGCGCGCGCCTCGTCGAGAACGGTGACGCCCTCGGACTTGAGTTTGCCGTCGGCACCGAAGTCGCGTCCCGACGCGACACGAGAGCCGTCGACGTTGACCAGGCGCGCACCGAACGCCCGCGGCGTCGCCTCGGCGCCGGCGTCGAGCTGCGCCGAGATGTCCCAGTACTCGGCCGATCGGAACGCCATGCGCTCACGTTCGCGCTGCACGATGACACGTGTGGCCACCGACTGGACGCGGCCCGCCGACAGCTTCGGCATGACCTTCTTCCACAGCACCGGCGAGACCTCGTAGCCGTACAGGCGGTCGAGGATGCGGCGCGTCTCCTGGGCGTCGACGAGGTCGGTGTCCAGTTCGCGGGTGTCGGCGGCGGCGGCGAGGATGGCCGGCTCGGTGATCTCGTGGAAGACCATCCGTCGAACCGGAATCTTCGGCTTGAGCGTCTCGAGGAGATGCCACGCGATGGCCTCGCCCTCGCGGTCGGGGTCGGTGGCGAGGTAGAGCTCGTCGGCGTCCTTGAGCAAGCTCTTGAGCTCGGCGACCTTGCCCTTCTTCTCCGGGCTGACGACGTAGAGAGCCTCGAAGTCGTGGTCCACGTCGACACCGAGACGAGCCCAGGACTCGCCCTTGTACTTGGCCGGAACGTCTGCAGCACCACGCGGGAGATCTCGGATGTGCCCGACCGAGGCCTCGACCACGTAGTTCTTGCCCAGATAGGGCGCGATCTTCTTGGCCTTGGTGGGTGACTCGACGATCACGAGACGCCGAAGCCCGGACGCGCCGGACGACGAGTTCCCCGTGCTGTCTCCTGCTGCCACCTGCTGCCGAACCTTCCTGGTCCCCGCGAGAGGGAACCCGTTCACCTGCGTCGATACCCCGAACCGTTCGAAGCCGACACACTACAGAGTGACACACACGTGCAACTCGTATGTGACACCGCGGCCCATCGACCATCGGTGACCTCCGCCCGAGTCCCCCTCTTCCTCTACACGAGGACGGGCCACCCGCCCGCGGCGAGAGCGCCCGGTGGCGGCTCGCCGATGTTCTCGATGAGCCTGGTCACCCGACGCCGACCGGTGATCCGGAGTGCCGGCGTCCCTCCGTGGGTTCCCACCAGAGTCGGCGCCACACCGGCGCGCATCAACGACTGGGCGAGCACCGGATGCGTGTCGGGGGCGTGCGGATCGAGTCCGAGGACGAACCGGGCGCCGCCTGCCTCCTGCCGTCCCGCCGCGACCACCCAGGCCCGCAGGGCGCGCGGTCCGGGCACCCAACCCCCGGGCACCGCCTTCACCGCTCCCCGGACCCACTCCGCGGCGAGCGACGCCAGCTCGGGCACCGGCTCGGTCCGGACCAGTGGCCGTCCCTCGTCGGTCGTCGTGATCTCGGCGTCGAAGCCGCACGACTCGATCAGGTCGGCCACCGCGTGGGCACGCCAGGTGGCGTCGACGACGACGGAGATGCGCGTGCGCCCGGACACGATCACGGGCTGACCCTGCGCAGCCAGCAGCCCGGCGAGGTCGGCCGCGTCGGGCGGCGTCGACTCGGCGGAGAAGAAGGACAACTGGCTCACGATCGCGACAGTAAGCCACGAACGCCCCGCCGGCGTGGTGTCCGCGACGCAGTGTCACGGAAACGAGACGTCCCCCGCCACCTCGGAAGGCGACGGGGGACGTGTCGGTAGAGACTGTCCGATCGAGATCAGACGGCGCGGACGCCCGTGGCCTGGGGGCCCTTGGTGCCCTGTCCGACCTCGAACTCCACGCGCTGGTTCTCCTCGAGGGTGCGGAAGCCGCTGCCCTGGATCTCGGAGTAGTGGACGAAGACGTCAGCGGAGCCGTCCTCGGGTGCGATGAAGCCGAAGCCCTTTTCGGCGTTGAACCACTTCACAGTTCCCTGTGCCATGCTTGTCTATCCTTTTCTTGAACACCGGATGCGATGAACGGCACTTACAGTCCATCGGGCCGGTTCCGACCGCTGTGATGATCCCCCCCAAGAGTCACCCCGTGGGCAGAGCTTCACGCACCGCGCTCGCAACATTAGATCCTGCGAGCGTGAAAACGAACACAGAAGCTGCGACCGAGAACAGTGAACCACGTCGGACGGCGGCGCGACAGTCGACGAGACAACAACTTCGTAAATATCCTCGCGGGCTCTGTCCGCCCGTTCTTCTACGATCGACACGAGCACCGAGGGAGTGAGAGACAGTGAGCACGACGACCGACGCACCGGCCTCCTCGTTCGGCGGAATGCTGCTCGGACGAGCGCTGGCGGGAACGCCGCCGGGAGAGTCTCCGCTGACCCATGCGGCGGAGCTGCCGGGACGTGAGTCCCGGTACGCCGCATGGCCGCAGTGGCTCGAGCCCGCGGTCGTCGAGGTCTTCCAGGACTGCGGGATCCCGCAGCCGTGGACCCACCAGGCAGAGGCCGCGTCGCTCGCGTGGTCGGGCCGCAACGTGGTGGTCTCGACGGGCACGGCGTCGGGCAAGTCGCTGGCGTACCGGATGCCCGTGCTGTCCCGTCTGTCGACCGACGCGCGCGCCACCGCGCTCTACCTCGCGCCCACCAAGGCGCTGGGGGCAGACCAGCTTCGGGCTGCAGTGGACATGACGGACTCGCTCGCCGCGCGGGGCTTCCCGGACATCGCACCGAGTGCGTACGACGGCGACACACCCCTCGAGGTGCGCCAGTGGGCCCGGGCGAACTCACGGTGGATCTTCACCAACCCCGACATGCTGCACATCTCGCTGCTCAAGGGCCATCAGCGGTGGGCGCACTTCTTCCGCAACCTGGCGTACGTCGTCGTCGACGAATGTCATTCGTATCGAGGGGTGTTCGGCTCCAACGTCGCCCTGATCCTGCGACGACTCCGGCGCATCGCCGCGCGCTACGGCGCCGCGCCCGTCGTCGTTCTCGCGAGCGCCACCGCGTCGAATCCCGGGGCCGCGGCCAGTCGCCTGGTCGGTGCACCGTGCGAGGAGATCACCGAGGACGGATCTCCCCACGGTCCCCGGACCGTCGCCCTGTGGGAGCCACCGCTTCTGGACGTCACGGGTGAGAACGGGGCGCCGATCCGGCGCGCCGCCGGTTCCGAGGCCGCACGCATCATGGCCGACCTCGTCGTCGAGGGCGCCCGGACGCTGACGTTCGTCCGTTCCCGACGCGGCGCGGAGCTGACGGCACTGGGTACCGCGCGGCTGCTCGCGGACGTCGATCCCGATCTGCCGCAGCGCATCGCGGCATACCGGGCCGGATACCTCGCCGACGACCGCCGCGAACTCGAGCGGTCGCTGTCCGACGGCACCCTGCTCGGCGTGGCCACCACCAACGCACTCGAGCTCGGCGTCGACATCGCGGGGCTCGACGCCGTCGTCGTCGCCGGCTTCCCGGGGACGGTCGCGTCGTTCTGGCAGCAGGCCGGCCGCTCCGGTCGCCGCGGCCAGGGGTCGCTGGTGATCCTGGTGGGCCGGGACGACCCGCTCGACACGTACCTCGTGCACCATCCGGCCGCGTTGCTGGACAAGCCCATCGAGGCGACGGTCACCGATCCCACCAACCCCTACGTGCTGGGGCCACAGCTGCTCTGCGCGGCCATGGAACTCCCGCTGACCGACGACGAGGTGATCGAGCTCGGCGCTCAGGACGTCGCGCAGTCCCTCGCGGACCGGGGTCTGCTCCGCCGTCGGCCGCACGGGTGGTACATCACCGCGGACGCGACCCCCCATGCGGCGGTGGACATCCGGGGCGGTATCGGGTCGCAGATCGCGATCGTCGACGGCTCCACCGGACGCATGCTCGGCACCGTCGACGCCGGCCGCGCGCCCTCGACGACCCACCCCGGCGCTGTCCACATCCATCAGGGCGAGTCGTTCGTCGTGGACACGCTCGACTTCGAGGAAGGCCTCGCGGTGGTGCACCCCGAGGAGCCCGAGTGGACCACCTCGGCGCGCGAGATCACCGACATCGTGATCGAGGACGTGCACGAACAGCAGTCGTACGGGGAGGTCGACGTCGCGCTGGTGCAGGTCCAGGTGAGCCACCAGGTGGTCGGATACCTCCGCAGACTGCCGTCCGGAGAGATTCTCGACTCCGTGGAACTCGACATGCCGATGCAGGAACTCCACACGCGCGCAGTCATGTACACGATCACGCCGGAGTTGCTCGAGTCCGCCGGCGTGACCGCCGAACGTGTCCCCGGGTCGCTCCACGCGGCGGAGCACGCGGCCATCGGTCTGCTGCCCCTCGTCGCGACATGCGACCGATGGGACATCGGCGGCGTGTCGACGGCACTGCACGCCGACACCGGCCTGCCGACGGTCTTCGTCTACGACGGGTACGACGGTGGCGCCGGATTCGCCGACCGCGGCCACGCCGTCATCGGCACCTGGCTCTCCGCGACCCGCGAGGCCATCGCGTCGTGCGAGTGTGTCTCGGGGTGCCCGTCCTGCGTGCAGTCACCCAAGTGCGGCAACGGAAACGATCCGTTGGACAAGGACGGCGCCGTGCGCGTGCTCGACGCCGTCCTCGCCTGTCTGGAGGGTTAGGCAGACACGGTGGCCGGTTCGCCGAGCGCCACCGGTAGCGTGCGGAACCCGTGCAGCACACGGGTGTCCCGCTTGACGCCGGTGCCGGCGGACGACAGATGCGGGAAGCGGTCGAACAGCGTGCGCAGTCCCACCTCGCTCTCCGCGCGCGCGAGTGCGGCGCCGAGGCAGTAGTGGCGCCCACCCGAGAACGACAGGTGCTTGTTGGCGTTGGACCGACCGACGTCGAAGGTGTCGGCGTCGTCGAAGACCTGCGGGTCCCGATTACCGGCCGCGAGGACGCACACCACCAGATCGCCGGCCTCGAGGTCCATGCCTTCGAGGGTGACGGAACCCTTCGCGACGCGGGCCGTCATCTGCACCGGCGACTCGAGTCGCAGCATCTCGTCGACGGCCGTTCCCCACAGCGACGGATCGTCCTGCAGTCGCGCGAGCTGGTCGGGGTTGTTCATCAGCAGATTGATGCCGCTGCCGAGCAGGTTGACCGTCGTCTCGAACCCTGCCGCCAACACCAGACCCGCGGTGGCGCGGAGTTCCCGATCGTTCAGGTACACCCCGTCCTCGGACGCCGCGATGAGCTGACTCATCAGATCGTCGCCCGGGTTGTCGCGCAGTCCCGCGATGTGGGTGGCGAGCCAGCGGTCGAAGCCCTCGAGGCCCTGCTCGACCTCGCGGAACTGCGACCACGTCAGACCGACGTCGAGACTGGGCGCCGCGAGTTCGCCGAATTCGAGCACCTTGTCGCGGTCCGCCTCCGGCACGCCGAGGATGTCGCCGATGACGGCGACCGGAAGCTTCGCGCAGTACGACGAGACGATGTCGACCGTGCCGCCGCCCGCGGCCACGAGTTCGTCGAGGAGCGTGTCGGCCACCTGCTGCACGTTGTCGCGCATCGCGTTGACGGCGCGCGCGGTGAACACCGACGACACCAACTTGCGGTAGCGGGTGTGCGAGGGCGGCTCGACCGACAGCAGCGACGGCGGCGCCAGCGGGTGCAGAGCGGCGGTGCGGGTGCGACGCTCGATCGCCCGTAGCGGCTTCGGGAGGTTGCCGCCCACGACGACGGTGCGGTAGTCGTCCGAGCGCAGGAGGTCGAAGATCAACCCGTGGTCGACGGTGAGGTAGGCGACGCGGCCCTTGACGATCCTTCCCCGGTCGCGAATCTCCTGGTAGACGACACCGGGGTTCGCGCGAGTCACCGGATCGGCGATGAGCTTGGCCTGCGGGTCACCGATCTTGATGCCCCGTTTGGCGAAGAAGCGCACCACTCCGTGCACCGCGAACCACCGCAGCCGCGATCGTGCCTCGTCCTTGACGTCCGCCACTCTCGACATTCCGATTCCCCCGATGCTCGGCCTGCGATAACCCGGTTGCGCGTTACCGCACGTCACACGTGTGACTCACCTCATGATGCGCCGGTCACGACGCCGGTGTCTACCGTCGTGTCATGACCCTGCGTCGGAGCGTCGCCTCCTTGTGGATCGCCACAGTCCTCTACTGGCCGATGCAGGTGATCGTCTCGCGTTCCTGGACCACCCCGTACAGCTGGCGTGACGACGTCATCAGCGCCCTCGGTGCGGCGACGTGCACCGACTACTGCTCGCCCGATCACGTCGTCATGAACGCGACGTTCGTGGCCGTGGGCGGCGCCACCGCAGCGGGCGCGGCGCTCCTGGTACGTCCCTCGGTGGGCATCGCACGGACGGGGTGGATCCTCGTGGCGCTCTCCGGTCTCGCGACGTGCGCCGTCGGGTTCCTCCCGATGGACGTCGCACCGGTCCCCCACACCGTCGCGGCGCAGGTGCACTTCGGCCTGCAGCTCGCCGGAATGCTGTGTGTCGCACGATCCGTCGGTCGAGTCGCCTCGCGATTCACCTACGCCTGCAGTGCGATCGCCGTGGTGGGCGGCATCGCCTTCCTCAGCCCCGGGAAATGGGGACTGGGCTCGGGTGTCACCGAGCGGCTCGCCCTCGACACCCTGAACGTGTGGACCATCGGCATGGGCGTGCTCCTGCTGGCGCGATCGTGGAATCCAGGCCCCGGAATCCGGGGTCGATAGTCCACGATCACCGAGACCCCAGTTGCGTGTCTCTGTGAGGCGGGCTGCTGCACGAGCCGCCGTGGCCGCCAGCGTGAAGACCGGCCGCCCCGTCGCACCGGAAGTACGCAGGCTCGCCGAGTCGCGCTGACCGACATACCGAGGTGCTGGTCCACGATCACTCCTTTACCGGCCCCGCCCGCGCGGAGGCCACCGCGTCCCTCTCCCCGAAGCGCAGCAGCGCGATCCGCACCCGCACCCGGACCTGCACGTCCCACTCCTCCACCGCGCATCCGTCCAGCACCGCATCCATCCGGGCAGCCGATGCCGTCGCCGCCGCGCACCCTGCCTCGGACCCCGACGTCAGTGCGGCGGCACCCGCCAGCGCAGCGAGGTCCGCCGCCGACTGCGCCTGGTGACGGGCCGAGACGGCGGCACCCACCGAGACCACCGCCGCGGTCACCACCACCAGCGCCGCCGTGACGAACGCTCCCAGCACAGTCGCCGAACCGCGGTCATCCACCCGTCGGCTCCGCCGTCGCCACCGCACTCGCCGACACCGTCAACCCGGGCAGCGGCGACGACGCCTCCACCCGCACCGTCACCAGATCGCCGACGCGCGACACCGTCACCCGCGCACCGGGCGGGGCCACCGCCGTCGCCGACGTCACCGCGCTCTCGTCTCCGAGCGCCGAGAGCCGGGCACCCTCCCGCGCCGCGTCGATGCACCGGATGTGCTCGGTGACGGTGACCAGCGCACCGAGGCACAACACCAGGACGGCAACGATCGACGAGATCGCCAGCGCCGCCTCGACCGTCACCGCCCCGCTGTCGCCCGTGAGACCCGAGTCCCCCGTCAGACCTGCGTCTGCAGAGCCTTGTCGATGATGGACGTCAACGCGGTCACGATGCTGTCGCCCGTCACCACCGTGTAGAGCACGGCACCGAACGCCGCCGCCGCGATGGTGCCGATGGCGTACTCGGCCGTCGACATCCCGTCGTCCTCCCGCGCCACCGTCAGGATGCGCGCGCCCACCTCGGTCAGGAACTTGCTCATGTTCTCCCCCTTCGTGTTCCGAGGAGGACGTTCCCCCTCGGCGTTCTCGGGCGGGGGTCACATCACCCCGCCGTTCAGGACGGACCCGGCAAGCCCGATCACCACGGGCACGATGCCGAGGCAGACGAACGCGGGCAGGAAGCACAGCCCCAGCGGTCCGCTCACCATCACTCCGGCGCGTTCGCCCGCGGCAGCGGCAGCATCGTCGGCCCGCACGCGCAGATCGGCTGCCGCCTCGGCGGTCGCGTCGGCCATCGAGGTTCCCGACCGCGCCGAGCGGAGGATGACGCGTGCCACCGACTCGGTGTCGGGATGCGCCGCCAGCGCCGACCAGGCCGCATCGGGATCCGCTCCGAGAGTGAGCAACTGGGCGGCGCGGCGCAGTGCCGACGCCATGGGTTCGGGCGCGACGGAGGACACCGCCGAGGATGCGCTGCCGATGTCGAGTCCCCCACGGAGACAGGCGGACAGCAGGTCCAACGCGCCCGCGGTGGCGTGGTGGTCCGTCGGCGCCACCCCCACCGATGCGGAACCGTTCGCGCCCGGCACCCGGAGCCGGGCGCGCACACCGACGGCGGGCGGGAGCGCGAGCACCGCGGCGGCGAGGAGCACGAGAGTGATCGTCACGGTGCCACCTTCGCGACGATGGCGTCGGTCCAGAGCAGCCCGGCGCAGGCGAGGGCCACTCCGACGACCAGCATGATGGCGCCGGCGCCGCCTCCGGTGAGAACCGCGAGGGGCGCTGCGCCCATGGCCTGGCCGAGCAGGACGCCGACGGCGGGCAGCGCGGCGAGGACCATCGCCGTGGCGCGCGGGCCGGCCATGGACGCCTCGATGCGCCGGGCCGAGCGTCCGCGATCGCGCAGATCGGAGCGCACCGCGTCGAGCAGTGCCGCGAGACCCAGCCCGTGCACCTCGGCCACGCGCCACACGGCACCCACCCGGTCCCACGCCGGCCCGTGTCCGCCGACACGCACGGCATCCGACATCGTGCCGCCCAGTTCCGCACGGGCCGCGGCCGCGGCGAAGACGGTGCCGACCGGCCCGGGGTGCTCGCGTGCAGCGGTGCGGCAGGCCGTGGCCGGGTGGGCTCCCACGCGGAGTTCGGCCACCACCGTCTCGAGCGCCGCCGCCAGGGTGTCCCCCGCGCGGCGACGGTCCGCCCGCACGGCGCCTCGGGTGCGCCGCAGGGCGACGGTTCCCAGCACGACGGCCACGGCGGCACCCACCGCGGCGCCGAGGGCCAGCGCCGCCGCGCCTGCCGCGACGGGTATCCAGGCAGGCGCCGGCACTCGCACGGACACGAGCGAGCGTCGGCGCACCGGTCCGAGGCGCCGGCGCGCGTCCGTGCAGGGCAGCACCAGCAGAGCCGCCGCGAGACAGACCGCCGCGAGCATCACGCGGACCCCTCCCGCCGGCGCAGGATCGCGGTGAGAGCGTCGAGTCCTGGACCTCGTGCCCGCGTTCGCGACCAGGCGTCGACCACGGTGCACAGCCCGCGGTCGTCCCGTTCGAGCACGCCGATGGACGACAGCACACGCTGCCCGCTCGGCGTGCGGGCGGTGTGCAGCACCACCTGCACCGCGGCGGCGAACTGGCTGTGCAACGCCGCCCGGTCCATCCCACCGAGGGCCGCCAGCGCTTCGAGTCGTGCGGGTACCTCGTCGGGCGAGTTGGCGTGCACGGTGCCCGCACCGCCGTCGTGTCCGGTGTTGAGCGCGGTGAGCAGGTCGACGACCTCGGCACCGCGGACCTCGCCCACCACGATGCGATCGGGACGCATGCGCAGGGCCTGACGCACCAGATCGCGCACTCCCACCTGGCCCACTCCCTCCACATTCGCGGGCCGGGCGACGAGCCGCACCACGTGGGGGTGCGAGGGCGCCAGTTCGGCGGCATCCTCGACACAGATGATGCGCTCGGCCGCGTCCACCTCGCCGAGGAGTGCCGCCAGCAATGTCGTCTTGCCGGTTCCTGTGCCACCGACCACGAGGAAGGCCAGGCGTCCGGACACGATGCGGCGCAACAGACCTTCGGCGCCCTCGGCGAACGCGCCGGTCGCGGCGAGCGCTGCCAGACCCTGCGTCGCGGGACGGAGCACGCGGAGCGACAGGCACGTCCCGCCCTGCGCCACCGGCGCGAGAACGGCGTGCAGTCGCACTCCGAACGACCCGGGATCGATTCCGGGCAGACGACCGTCCACCCACGGCTGCGCATCGTCGAGCCGCCGCCCGGCCGACAGCGCCAGCCGCTGGGCGAGGCGGCGCACGGCGGCCTCGTCCCCGAACCCGACGCCGGCTCGCCGCAGACCCTGTCCCCGGTCCACCCACACGTCGTCGGGTCCGGTGACCAACACGTCGGTCACGCCGGGCTCGCGCAGGACGGCGTCGAGCACGCCGGCACCGCGGAACTCGGTGTCCAGGAGATGCAGTGCGCGCAGCAGATCCGCGTCACCGAGCACGCCGCCCGCCTCGGCCCGGAGCGCCTCCGCGATGAGGGCGGGCGTCGGATCCCGGTCGGCGTCGACGAGGCGCACCCGGACGCGATCGAGCAGATCCGTCGACACCCATCCCGTCATGTCGTGGGCGCCGAGGTGAGCAGTGCCAGGACGTCGCCGGCAGCTCGCGCCAGGGGAGATCGGCGGCCGAGGACCAGTCCACGCCCGTCGAGCATCGCGGCGAGTCGACGCTCGGGGCGCACGGAGGCGAGCAGGGGAAGACCCACCACGTCGGCCACCTCCGCGGCCGTCAGTCCGGACGGCGCGGGACCGCGGACCACCACTCCCACGTTGGCCGATGTCGAGGTGATCGACCGGGCGAGACACTGCGCCGCCGCGGCCGACCGCACCGTCGCCGGGACCAGCACGACCACCAGATCTGCCGCCTGCACGGACATCTCGTGAATGGGGCCTGCGCGCGGTACGTCGCACACGACGACCTCGCCCGCCGTGACTCCGGCGTCGACGACGGCGCGCCAGGCCGCTGCCGTGATGGTGTTCGTCTGCTCGCGCCGGGTCGAGAGCACCGCCAGATCGCCGCGCCCGGGCAGCGCGTGATGCAGTGCGTCGGCCGTGACGGTTCCGCCGTCGATCACCAGTTCCGGCCAGCGCAGGCCCGGTGTGCCGTCGAGTCCCGTGACGAGGTCCATCCCGCCGCCCGCCGCGTCTCCGTCCATCAACACGGTGCGCCCGGACCGGGACGCGACGACGGCCGATGCCGCGGCGAACACGGACGCACCGGCGCCGCCGCAACCGCCCACCACCGTCACGACCACACCGCCACCGACGGGGACGCGTGCGGCCGCGGACAGCACCCCCATGAGATCGGCCTCCTGCGCCGGCAGCGCGAGCACACGGGAGGTGCCGAGCCGCGACGCGCTCTGCCAGGCCTCGACGTCCGCCGGTCCGTCGGTCACCACGACGACACCGGGATGCCTCGAAAGGTGTTCCCGCACTGCTCGTTCGGCAGCTGCCGTTCCCAGCACGACGATGTCCGAGGACTGCCACAGCGCGCGGTCCGGCAGCGCGCCGAGGTGCGTCGACTCCCGACCCGCGGCGGCGGCGATGCGCCGGACGCGATCGGAGAGTGCGGCGTCGGGCACGATCACCAGGAGTGCTGAATCGAGGTCGGTCACGCCGTCGATCGTGCGGCGTCCGCGGTCGGTCCGCCAGGGCGACGAGCCGAACCTGTGGACAACTCGGTACCCGGGGACGGCGCCTGCGCCGGCGCGGAGAAGGTGCTAGCGCACCGGAAGTAGGGGACGACCCCCGCCAGGGGGGGAGGAGGCGGGGGTCGTCGGAGTTCAGCCCCGGGGGGTCGGGCTGAACACGCCCGGTTCGAGACCGGGTAGTCGAAATCTTACACCGCCGACCACCCGCACCGACACGGACGACCGTCGGTCCGTCGCGCCGTCGAAGCAGGTGGAGACACCGTGACCCGCGATCCACCTCCGGGCACCCTTAGGCTGACGGGGTGAGCACACCCCTCCGCCCGGACGCCCCCGGCCGCGTCGCCGCGTTCTTCGATCTGGACAAGACGATCATCGCCAAGTCCTCGACGCTGGCCTTCAGCAAGCCCTTCTTCGACGGGGGTCTCATCAACCGCCGGAGCGTGCTCAAGAGCAGCTACGCGCAGTTCCTGTTCCTGGTGTCGGGCGCGGATCACGACCAGATGGAACGGATGCGCATCCACATCGCCAACATGTGTACCGGCTGGGACGTCGAGCAGGTCCGAGCCATCGTCGCCGAGACGTTGCACGACATCGTCGATCCGCTGGTCTTCGCCGAGGCTGCCGACCTCATCGCCGACCACAAGCTGCGCGGCCACGACGTCGTCATCGTCTCGGCCTCCGGCGAGGAGGTCGTGGCGCCCATCGCGGAGGCTCTGGGCGTGGACCACGACATGGGTACCCGGATGGCCGTCGAGGACGGCAAGTACACGGGCGAGCTCTCGTTCTACTGCTACGGGCCCGGCAAGGTCACCGCCATGGAGGAGTTGGCCGAGCGCGAGGGATACGACCTGTCTCGGTCCTACGCCTACTCGGACTCGATCACCGATCTGCCGATGCTCGACGCGGTCGGACATCCCACCGCGGTGAACCCGGATCGAGGCCTGCGCCGCGAGGCGTCGGCCAGGGGATGGCCGATCCTCACGTTCTCCGACCCGGTCTCGCTGCGCGCCCGGTTCCAGGCCCCGTCGTCGGGCACGGTGGCCGGCATGGCCGCCGTCTCGTTCGGCGCCCTGGCCGCGGGCGCCGCGACGTACACGCTGCTGCGTCGGCGACGCTGAATCGATCGGGTTCGCGAAACCCTTGCTGTGGCGCGAGTCACAGAGTACAAATGGTCGTACGGGAAGACGGAAGGCCAAGAGCGGGCCGGAAGAGAAGGATCGCTCTCCCAGCCGGGCTTTCCCCAGCACGACCGATCAGTACCCACGCGTAGCGCGCCGCTATGATGGCACAAGCGTTGTGGGCCTGCGAAAGTCGCGCATCAGGGATGAGAACTTCGCACTGGTTGCGGACACGAGTCCCGGGCGCACGATTTCTCGCCGAGGCCTCGCGGAGTCCGCTCCGCCGCAACCCACTCTGCACGCCTGGTAACCGACGTTCGTGCTGACGGGCGACGTCGTCGAGGTGAGAACTCGGCAGCGTCGCCCGTTTCATGCGTCAGACAGAGTTGTCCGCGATGGTGGTCGCCTCGGCTGCTCCGGCCTCGAAGGTGCCGCAGCACAACAGCACCCAGCTCCCCACGCCCTGCTCGGTGCCGCGGGCGAAACCGTCGGCGCCGGTGCGGTACGCGGCGAGCCGCTTCGCCCAACTGATCTCCGGGACACCGAGATTGTGGGGGTCGAAGCCCGTGGACACGGCCACCAGCCGCGAGGCCGCCCGGGCCACGATGCCGTCGGCCGTGCCGAACGGCTTCAGCGCCAACAGTTCTCCGTGCACCACGGCGGCCAGCACCGGGGCGGGCGCCTTCGTGGCGCCGGTCACGAGATCCGCCAGGAACGCCAGGCGGTCGGCTGCGTCCGCACGGGGTCGTCCGAGATCGTCCTGTGTCGTCGCCAGGTCCGCGGCGGCCAGGAGGTGCAGCCGCGCGAGTGCCTGCAGCGGCGCCCGCTGCCAGACGCCCACCATGATCGGCAGGGAGTCGCCGTCGAGAGCCTGGGCCACCCGCAGCGCGCCGGCGAGCAGGGGCGGAGCGGCCTCACCGTCCTCGGGCATCGCCGTGGAGGAACCCTCCATCGCGGCGGAGGCCCGCGCGGCCCGGACCGCCGCCTCGGCTGCCGTCGCCTTCCATCCGCGCCGGTTGGCCTTGTGCCGGTGCACCTCGCCCAACGCGTTCCGCGCCCGCTCGGCGGCGTCGCGCACCCCCTCGAGCTCCAGGATCGGGCCGAGGGGATCTGTGGCTGAGCTGGTCATCCGGTCAGGCTATCGGTGGTCCTACGTCGCGGTGGATCCGGCGTTCCGCTCGGCAGCCATCAACTCGGCACGCTCGCGGCGCCGGACGGCCTGCTGCTCCGGGTCGGGAACGGGCACCGCGGCGAGCAGCCGCTTCGTGTACGGGTCGGCCGGCGAGCGCAGGATGGTGTCGGTCCGATCGAACTCCACCAGCTTGCCCGCACTCATGACCGCGATGCGGCGAGCCAGCACCTCCACCACGGCGAGGTCGTGGCTGATGAACAGGCACGCGAAGCCGTACTCCCGCTGCAGCTCCTGGAAGAGCTCGAGCACCTTGGCCTGTACGGACACGTCGAGCGCGGACGTCGGCTCGTCGGCGACGAGGAGGGTGGGTTCGAGAGCCAGGGCGCGGGCGATGCCGACACGCTGGCGCTGACCACCCGACAGCTGATGCGGGTAGCGGTTGCGCATGTCCCGCGACAGGTGCACCTGATCGAGCAACTCCTCGATCTTGGTGTTGCGCTGACCACGGTCCATCTCGGTGTGCAGCAGCATCGGCTCGCCGATCGACTGGCCGATGGGCCACCGCGGGTTCAGCGACGAACCCGGATCCTGGAACACGATGCCGACCTTGCTGCGCACCGGACGCAGGTCGCGGGTCGACATCGACGTGA
Source organism: Rhodococcus sp. BP-316 (assembly GCF_019836105.1). Classification (NCBI taxonomy): domain Bacteria; kingdom Bacillati; phylum Actinomycetota; class Actinomycetes; order Mycobacteriales; family Nocardiaceae; genus Rhodococcus; species Rhodococcus sp. BP-316. Next base: position 258,868 of record NZ_JABUEE010000006.1, read on the forward strand.
TGTCCGTTCCGGCGATGGACAACGACCCCGAATGCAGCTTGAGCAGGCCGACGGCTGCCTTGCCGATGGTCGACTTGCCCGATCCGGACTCACCGACCAGACCGACCACCTCGCCCGGCTCGATGCTCAGGCTGACACCGTCGACCGCGCGGAAGCCACCGGAGCGACGCGAACCCGGGTACTCGATGACGGCGTCGACGAGTTCGAGCGCGTACCGCACGTCGGGGGTGTCGTCGGTGCCCGCCTGCCCGGTCCGGGAACCGAGGTGGGGCACGGAGGCCAGGAGTTCGCGGGTGTAGGCGTGATCGGGACGATGGAAGATGTCGCCGGAGGTGCCCTGCTCGACGATGTCGCCACCGCGCATGACGAGGATGCGGTCGGCCATGTCGGCGACCACGCCCATGTCGTGGGTGATGAGCAGGATCGCCGCGTCGACCCGACCGCGGAGGTCGCGCATGAGCTGCAGGATCTCGGCCTGCACGGTCACGTCGAGTGCCGTGGTCGGCTCGTCCGCGATGAGCACGGACGGCTCGGATGCCAACGCCTGGGCGATCATCGCGCGCTGGCGCTGGCCACCGGACAACTGGTGGGGGTAGTACTTGACGCGCTTCTCCGGCTCCGGCATCTCGACGAGCCGCAGCAGCTCGATGACACGGTCCTTGGCCTGCGCCTTGCTGAGCTCGCTGTGCGCGCGGATGGCCTCGGTGATCTGCCACCCGATGGTGTAGACGGGGTTCAGAGCCGTCATCGGCTCCTGGAAGATCACGGCGATGTCCTTGCCGCGCACCGAGTTCAGCTCACGTTCCTTCAGGCCGATCAGTTCGCGACCGTTGAGCGTGATGCTGCCACTCACGCGGGCGTTGTCGGCCAGCAGGCCGGGCACCGCCATGGCGGTGGTGGATTTACCCGAGCCCGATTCGCCGACGATGGCGAGGATTTCACCGCGAGCGAGGTCGAACGAGACGTTCCGTACGGCTGTACGCCACGTCTTGTCGACTTCGAAGTCGATCGTCAGATCCGAGACTCCGAGAATCGGGCCGGTCTTGTCGTCACTCATGTCCGTCAGCTCCGTTTCGGGTCGAGCGCATCTCGCAGCGCATCGCCCATGAGGATGAAGGCCAGCACGGTCACCGACAGGAACCCTGCGGGGAAGAGCACCAGGTGCGGCGAGGTGGAGATGTAGTTCTGGCCGAGGTTGATCTGCAGGCCCCACGAGATCGCCGGCAACTGCAGCCCGATACCCAGGTAGGACAGCGTGGCCTCGGCCGCGATGAACGTGCCGACGGCGATGGTCGCGTACACGAGCACGGGTGCGAGGGCGTTGGGCAGGATGTGGCGGACCAGGATGCGGAACGTGCTCGCGCCCAGTGCCTGTGCGGCCTGCACGTACTCGCTCTGCTTGATCGAGATGACCGACGAGCGGACCAGTCGCATGGCCGTCATCCACCCGAAGGCGATGAGAGCCAGCGCCACCGTGGTGACGGTCCGCTCACTGGTGACGGTGAGCAGGACCAACGCGCCGAGCAGGAGCGGGATGCCGAAGAAGATGTCGGTGAAGCGGGCGAGCAGGCTGTCGAGCACGCCGCCGAAGTACCCGGCGAGCGCGCCGATCAGGACGCCGATGATCAGCACGCCGATGACGGCGAGCAGTCCGATGGTCAGCGAGATGCGGGCGCCGTAGATGACGTTGGCGTAATAGTCGCATCCCTGCAGGTCCGTTCCGAACCAGTGCTCGGAGCTCGGCGAGAGCCGGGTGTCCGACAGGTCGCAGGCGCGCGGATCGATCCCGCGAGCGAACAGCTGGGGCACCACGGCCATCAGGACGAGCACCGCGGTGATGACGGCACCGAACCAGAAGAAGACGCTGCGCCGCAGCTTCTTCCACGCGTTACCCCACAGGCTCGCCTGGCCGACCAGCTCCTGTGCCTCACCGGTCACGACGTTGCCCGGCTCGCCCTCGGCGGCGACATGCTGTGCATCGTTGGTCATAGCGCCTACTCGTATCGAATTCGGGGATCGAGGAGCGCGTAGAGCACGTCCACGACGAGGTTGAAGAAGATGTAGAAGAAGACCATCAGCGTGACGATGCCGACGACCACCGCGCCTTCCTGACGCTGCACGGCGTCGAAGATCGCGCGTCCGAGGCCCGGCAGGTTGAACACCGACTCGGTGACGATGGCGCCGCCCAGCAACGCACCGATGTCCGCGCCGATGAACGTCACGACGGGAATCATGCTGTTGCGCAGTGCGTGACGCAGGACGATGCGCCGGTACCCCACGCCCTTGGCGCGGGCGGTGCGGATGTAGTCCGCCGCCATGGCCTCCGACACCGCGGACCGCGTGAGACGCGCGACGTACGCCATGGACAGCGACGCCAGGACCAGGCCGGGCAGCAGGTAGCTGTACCACCCGTCGTTGATACCCGCGATGGGGAACAGGTCGAACTTGTAGCCGAAGAGGTACTGGGCGACGAAGCCGAAGACGAACACGGGAACCGACACCAGCAGCGTCGTCGACACCAGCACGAGGTTGTCGAAGAAGGAGTTGCGGCGCAGACCGGAGAGCACACCGGCCGCGATGCCGATGACGGCCTCGAAGACGATGGCCACGATGGTCAGCCGCACCGTCACCGGAAGACGCTGGGAGATGGTGTCGAGCACCGGGCGCCCGGCGAAGTCGGTACCGAAGTCACCCTGCAGGAGCCCGCCGACGTACTTGACGTACTGCACCAGGAACGGGTCGTCGAGGTTGTACTGCGCACGCAACTGCGCGACGACGGCCGGAGCGAGCGGGCGATCGCCCGCGAGCGCGCGGATGGGATCACCCGGAAGGGCGTACACCATCGCGAAGATCAGGAACGAGGCGCCGATCAGGACCGGGATGGTCAACAGCAATCGGCGCGTGATGAAGCGACCCACTGGGTTCTCCTCTTCGGGGTCTCACGGTTCACGCGTCGGTGGGGCGCCCTGCGTCTGCACGGCGCCCCACCGAGTCGAGAGAGAGGTCAGCTGACCGTGACGTCCGCGACCTCGATGTCACCGAACAGGTCGATCTTGACGTTGTCGACCCGCTCGCTCCACACGGCCTGGTTCAGACCGTAGAAGAGCGGAGTGGCCGGCAGGTCGCGGAACAGGATGTCCTCGGCCCGCTGGTACTCGGTCGTCGCGGCGTCGATCGACTCCGCGTTGTTGCCCTGCGAGAGGGCGGCGTCGAACTCCGGGTTGGAGTAGAAGCTGACGTTCGAGCCCGCCGGCGGCAGTGCTGCCGAGCTGTAGACCGGCGACAGGAAGTTGTACAGCGACGGGTAGTCCATGATCCAGCCCGAACGGAACGGACCGGTCATGCCCTGTGCGTCCTGCAGCGGAAGATACTGCGCGAACTGCAGATCGCCGCGGAGCACGTAGTCGACTCCGAGGTTGGTGCGCAGCTGGTTGCCCACGGCGGTCATCCAGGTGTCGTGTGCCGCACCGGCGTTGAACCACAGCTCCACCGGCTGCGACCGGTCGAAGCCGGCCTGGTCGAGCAGCGTGTTGGCCTGAGCGGCGTTCAGCTCGCACTTGGTGCCGCAGGCATCGTCCCGGTAGCCGTCGACGACGGGCGAACCGAAGGAGGTGGCCGGCGTGCGGGTGTTGGTGAAGATGGCCTCGGTGATGGCCTGACGGTCGATCGCCATCGAGAACGCCTCACGCACACGGGGATCCGAGAAACGCGGGTCGTAGGTCGGGAACGCGAGCGAGGTGATGTCGGGGCGAGCGCGCTCGCCGTACCGGTCACCGAACTGGTCACGTGCGGTCGCCCAGGCGTCCGGCGGCAGATCCAGCATGACGTCGAGGCCGCCGGCCTGAACGTCGGTGTAGCCGGTGCTCAGCTCCGTGTAGACCTTGAACTGCACGCCCTGCGACTGTGCCGGGTTCTCACCCTTGTAGTCGTCGTACTTGGTCAGGGTGATGCCCTGGCCCTCGACGAAGTCCTCGTCGGCCTTGAAAGGGCCGTTGCCGATGGGACGACGTCCGAAGGCGTCGGGATCGGTGAAGAACGCCTCGGGCAGCGGCGAGAACGCGCTGTAGCCCAGGGTCACCGGGTAGATCGCGAAGGGCTCCTTCAGAGCCACGCGAATCGTGGTGTCGTCCACGGCCTCGAGGCCGGTCATCGTGGCCGCGGTGGGCTCAGCGCCCTCGGCGGCCTGCAGATCGTCGTAGCCCTGGACGTTCTCGAAGAAGTACGAGGCACCGAAGGCGTTGGTGCTCAGCGCGGTGTAGTTCCACGCATCGACGTAGGACTTCGCGTCGACGGGCGTGCCGTCGTGGAACGTCCAGTCCGGCTTGAGCTTGATCGTCCAGTTCTGCTGGTCGTCGGACTCGACCGACTCGGCGACGCCGGTGTACTCGACCTCGCTGCTCTCGTCGTTGTAGTTCACCAACGGCGTGAACAGGGCCTTGAGGACCTGGTTGCCCTCACTCTCGGTGGTGTTACCGGGAACGAGCGGGTTCTCGGGCTGGCCGATGTACAGGCTGTAGGTGCCCTCGGCGCTCGAGGACCCACCCCCGCCACCACACGCCGCGAGCATGCCCACGGCGGCGATGGCCACCGAGACCACCGCGATCGTCTTCTTGACTCTCAACATGTCCTCCATCGAATCCGGCACGAACAGGGTCGACTGCACGCACCGTCCGCGGGTGGTCCGCGGGTGTCGGGTGGGCCACGGGCGATGACCGGCGTGACCCGGATATTTGCTTGACTTTAGACACACTCACAAAGGTCTGTCGTGCACTCCCCCGAAATCGGAACGACCCGGGTCCGCCCCGAAATACGGACGTAACCTGACAGGACTGGACCTCACCGGTCAGACAGCCTGATGAGAGGCGATTTTCGTGTCTCGTCACCATCCATCGCTGCTGCACACCGCCCGTCGCGCAGAACGCACCTCTCGCCGCACGTCCCGGGTCGCAGCCCTCTGCAACGGTGCGGCGCCGGTCACACGTGACTACCCTCACAGTCGCGACACACCGAACCGAGACACCAGTTCTTCCGAGAGGGGCCAGGTACCACGATGACCGAGACCGTGACCGACGACGGCGCGACCAGGGACACGGAATCGGAGCACCCGGTGTCCTATCCCCCGAGTGACGACTTCGTCGCGCAGGCCAACGCCGGATCCGAGCTCTACCAGGCGGCGAAGGACGATCGCCTCGCGTTCTGGGCCGAGCAGGCGAACCGGTTGCACTGGCACACCCCGTTCGAGCAGGTGCTCGACTGGTCGGACGCCCCCGTCGCGAAGTGGTTCGTCGGCGGTGAACTGAACGTCGCCTACAACTGCGTCGACCGGCACGTGGTCGAGGGCCGCGGCGACCAGGTGGCGATCCACTGGGAGGGCGAGCCCGGCGACAGCCGCGACCTCACCTACTCCGACCTCCTCGCCGAGGTCAGCCGCGCCGCGAACGCCTTCACCGATCTCGGGCTCGTCTCGGGTGACCGCGTCGCCATCTACATGCCCATGGTCCCCGAGGCCATCGTCTCGATGCTCGCGTGCGCCCGCCTCGGACTGACCCACAGCGTCGTCTTCGCAGGCTTCTCGTCCTCCGCGCTGCGCTCGCGCATCGACGACGCCGAGGCCAAGCTCGTCGTCACCACCGACGGCCAGTGGCGCCGCGGCAAGGCCGCGCCGCTCAAGGACTCGGTCGACGAGGCCGTGGACGGCGCCGCGTCGATCGAGCACGTCCTGGTGGTCAAGCGCACCGACATCGACGTGCAGTGGACCGAGGGCCGCGACCTCTGGTGGCACGACACCGTCGGGTCCGCCTCCCCCGAGCACGAGGCGCAGGCGTTCGACTCCGAGCACCCGCTCTTCATCCTCTACACCTCGGGAACCACCGGTAAGCCGAAGGGCATCATCCACACCTCCGGCGGCTACCTGACGCAGACCGCCTACACGCACCACTACGTTTTCGACCACAAGCAGGGCAAGGACGTCTACTGGTGCACGGCCGACATCGGCTGGGTCACCGGGCACAGCTACATCGTCTACGGCCCGCTGGCCAACGGCGCCACGCAGGTGGTCTACGAGGGCACCCCCAACTCTCCCGACGAGCACCGGCACTGGAACATCGTCGAGAAGTACGGCGTCACCATCTACTACACGGCGCCCACGCTCGTGCGCACGTTCATGAAGTGGGGACGACAGATCCCCGACGCACACGACCTCTCCTCGATCCGCCTGCTCGGCAGCGTCGGCGAACCCATCAACCCCGAGGCGTGGCGCTGGTTCCGCGACGTCATCGGCGCCGGCAGCGCCCCGATCGTCGACACCTGGTGGCAGACCGAGACCGGCGCGATCATGGTCTCGCCGCTGCCCGGCGTCACCGCCACCAAGCCGGGATCGGCCCAGACACCGCTCCCCGGCATCTCGGCCGCCATCGTGGACGACGACGCGAAGATGCTCGGGCCCGGCGGCAACGGGTACCTCGTACTCGACGAGCCGTGGCCGTCGATGCTGCGTGGCATCTGGGGCGACATGGAGCGCTACAAGGACACCTACTGGTCCCGCTACGCCACCGAGGGTTGGTACTTCGCCGGTGACGGTGCGCGCTTCGACGACGACGGCGACCTCTGGGTCCTCGGACGCGTCGACGACGTCATGAACGTCTCCGGTCACCGCATCTCCACCTCCGAGGTGGAGTCGGCTCTGGTGACCCACCCCGGCGTCGCCGAGGCAGCCGTCGTGGGCGCGGCGGACGAGACCACCGGCCAGGGCATCGTCGCCTTCGTCATCCTGCGCGAGGGCATCGAGAACACCGGCGACGCGCTGATCACCGAGCTGAAGGCTCAGGTGTCGAAGGAGATCTCGCCGATCGCCAAGCCGCGACAGATCACGGTGGTCCCGGAGCTCCCCAAGACGCGCAGCGGAAAGATCATGCGCCGCCTGCTCCGCGACGTCGCCGAGGGCCGGGACCTGGGCGACACCTCGACCCTCGTCGATCCGGCGGTCTTCGACGCGATCGCCAAGGCCGGCCAGAAGTAACCACGCGTCACGCAGAGAGAGGGGCTCGTGCACCGAGTGCACGAGCCCCTCTCTGCTGTCGGCAGTCCGTCAGGACACTGTGTCGAGATCGCGTCCGCGCGTCTCCTTCATGACGACGAGTGCGAACAGCGTCAGTGCCGCGGCGACGGCCAGGTACACGCCCACCCACGCGACACCGTAGGAGTTCACCAGCCAGGTCGCGATGAACGGCGCCACGGCCGCTCCCAGGATGCTGGCCGTGTTGTAGGAGATACCCGATCCGGTGTAGCGCACGTTGGTCGGGAACAGCTCCGGCAGAACAGCACTCATCGGTCCGAAGGTCAGACCCATCAGCGCCAGGCCGACGCACATGAACAGCAGCATGCGGCTCTCGGTGGCGGACTCGGGAGCAGCGAACCACTTGAACGACAGGCCGAACAGGATGATCGCGGTCGTGATGACGATCAGTGTGATGCGGCGGCCGAACCGATCCGCGAGCCAGCCGGAGACCGGGACGAACGCGGCGAAGAACAACACCGAGATGAGCTGCAGGCCCAGGAAGTCCGTGTAGGCGATGGTCACGGCGACACCGCTGTGATCGACCACCTTGCCGGTGCCGTAGCTGACCACCCACGTCGTCATGACGTAGAACAGTGTGTACGTCGCGAGCATGACGAACGTGCCGAGGATCAGCGGACGCCAGCTGGTCTTGAAGACCTCCGCCACCGGCGTCTTGACGCGCTGGCCGTTGGCCACGGCGCGCTTGAACACCGGTGTCTCCTCGAGCTTGAGTCGCACGTAGAGGCCGATGATCACCATGATCGCGCTCAGCAGGAAGGGCACACGCCATCCCCACGTGAGGAAGGCGTGATCCGATCCGGACGTCTTGGAGTCGTAGTCCATCGACAACGTCAGGATGAGGAAGATCCCGTTGGCCATCAGGAAGCCGATAGGGGCACCGAGCTGCGGCCACATCGCGGCCCAGGCCCGCTTGCCCTCCTTCGCGGTCTCGGTGGCGAGCAGTGCAGCGCCCGACCACTCGCCGCCCAGGCCGACACCCTGCGTGAAACGCATGAGCGCCAACAACATCGGGGCGATGATGCCCACGCTGTCGTACGTCGGCAGCAGTCCGATGAGGAAGGTCGCGACGCCCATGGTGAGCAGGGACCCCACCAGGGTCGCCTTCCGGCCGATGCGGTCACCGAAGTGTCCGAACAGCACCGAACCGATGGGCCGCGCGACGAAGGCGAGGCCGAACGTCGCGAACGACGCGAGCAGGGCCGTCGTGTCGTTGCCCGCGGGGAAGAACAGTCGGGGGAAGACGAGGACGGCGGCGGTGGCATAGATGTAGAAGTCGAAGAACTCGATGGAGGTTCCGACCATCGAGGCGATCACGATGCGACTGCGAGGTACGCCGTCCACTGCATCGAGATCGGAGTCCGGACCGGCGATGTTCGAACCGTCGGGGTTCGGAACGCGGTCCGCGGAAGTGCTTGTCACGGGTTTCTCCTGTTGGGAGGCGGGTTCGTCAGCAGGAAGTTACCCGACGCATCGTGACGTGAGGGCCGATACCGGCCACTCGGTTCGTGAGTGCTCACCACGCGGGGACCGACGTCCGGCGGGACCGGCCCCGTCCGGCGGCGATAGTGTGAGCCCCGAACGGGTAAGGACATAAGGTTGGCCGGTATCGCCGGACGATCACTGTCGAGCGCGACGAACATCTTCGAAGGGACTTGCACGTGAGCAGCAGCCGAGGCACCGACACGAGCGGTCGGACGACCGCTCCGGCCAGTATCTCCTCGATCCCGCTGACGGACGTCGACAGTCGCAGCAACCCCGCCACGGCCAGCATCGGCACCCTGGTCAAGGACGCGACGACACAGGTCTCCACGTTGGTCCGCGCCGAGGTCGAACTGGCCAAGGCCGAGGTGACCGGCGAGATCAAGAAGGGACTGCAGGGCAGCGTCCTCTTCATCCTCGCGCTCGCGGTCCTGATCTTCAGCTCGTTCTTCTTCTTCTTCTTCCTCGCCGAGCTGCTCAACGTGTGGGTCACGCGGTGGCTCGCGTTCCTCATCGTCTTCCTGATCATGGTGGTCATCACGGCGCTGCTCGCGTTCCTCGGCTACCTCCGGGTGAAGAAGCTGCGCAAGCCCGAGAAGACCATCGACTCGCTGAAGGCGGCCTCCTCGGTGCTGCCGGGCCAGGGCGACGGCGCATCGCCGAAGAAGCCGTTGGACGCGCTCGACGTGCGCGCCCCGCTCTCGCGCTGACACCGCGCGCGCGTACCGACGACAGTGGCCGCACCCGACCCGTCGACCGTCCGATATCCCGGCCCGTGGCAGCACCGCGACATCCGCGCCAACGGCATCCGGTTCCACATCGCCGAGGCGGACACCTCGGCGTCCGCCGACCCGGGACGCCCTGATCCGAGTCGGCCGGCGCCGCTGGTCGTCCTCGTCCACGGCTTCGCCGACCTCTGGTGGTCGTGGCGCCACCAGCTGACCGCTCTCGGCGCCGCCGGCTATCACGCCGTGGCAGTGGATCTGCGGGGCTACGGCGACAGCGACAAGCCGCCTCGCGGCTACGACGGCTGGACCCTCGCCGGTGACATCTCCGGCCTCGTTCGCGCGCTCGGACACTCCGAGGCGGATCTCGTCGGGCACGCCGACGGCGGACTCGTGTGCTGGGCGACCGCAGCGCTGCACCCTCGCGCTGTTCGCTCGATCTCGCTGCTCGCCTCACCGCATCCGATCTCGTTGCGACGGGCCGCGATCCGGGACTCGGCGCAACGCGCGGCGCTGCTGCCGTCGTTCCTGCGCTACCAGGTTCCGCTCGCACCCGAAAAGACGCTCGTCGCCGACGACGGTGCCGAGGTGGAGCGACTCGTCCGTGCCCGGTCGTCCGCGCAGTGGCAGTCGTCCACGGAGTTCGGCGACGTCGTGTCGAGGATGCGGTCGGCCGTCCGCATCCCCGGTGTCGCACACAGCACGTTGGAGTATCAGCGCTGGGCGTTCCGCAGCCAGTTCCGTTCCGACGGTCGCCGCTTCCGCGCCGCGATCGACCGGACCGTCGATCTACCGGCGCTGCAGATCCTGGGATCTGCCGACCCGTACGTCCTGCCGACAACGGCGCGCCGCGACTCCCACTGGGCACCGCAGCTCGTGGAGCATCGCGTGACGGGATCGGGGCACTACGTGCACCAGGAACGCCCGGACGAGGTCACCGACGTTCTCCTGCGCCATCTTCGAGCGAGCGGTCAGCCCCTGTAGGGGTCGACGAGGGTGCTCTCGATGATCGCCTCGAGACCGACACGGACGCGTCCCGACGGAGGCGGTGTCCCGCGCCCGAACAACCGCACCACAGCGGCCACCGACGCGCCGCCCAGAGCCACGTCACTCCCCAACTGCGGCCACGTCGACAATGTCGTACCGATGTCCGGCAACGATGCCGCCATGCGCGGCGTGATGCGCTCCATCTCGAGGATGCGCCCCGCCAGTGGCGCCTTCTCCCGCGGCGTCATCCCCGCGACCGCCGCGGCGTCGACGTCGCCGAGCAACCCGTGGAAGTACGGTCGGTCGGGTTCGAGGTCGTAGCGCTCGATGTCGAGCACGCCCCCGTCGCTGGTCTCCATGATCACGGGAATCCCGCGGCGACGGCACTCCTGCCGCACCAACACCTTCGCGTCGATCGAGTCGCACTCCTCGACGACGATGTCGAGGTCGGCGAGAAAGGCGTCCGTGGTCGCCTCGTCGATCCCGGTCGGGAACGTCGTCACCTCGAGGTACGGATCCAGTTCGGCGATGCGGCGAGCCGCCAGCACCGCCTTGTTGACGCCGAGGTCGAACACCGACGCGGGCACACGGTTGAGGTTCGACAGGTCCAGATCGTCGAAGTCGGCCAACCGGAGCTCGCCGCACAGCCCTTCGAGAGCGAGGGTGTGCGCTACCGCGTGGCCGACGCTCAGACCCACGACGCCGACGCGCAGGCGCCGCGCAGCATCCTGCTCGTCCACGGTGATCTTGTTGCGGTTCCGGTCCAGGCGCAGCAACCGGAACCCGCGCGGACCGAGCACCCGCACGAGCGAGCGACGCCAGGGGTAGTGCACCCACCGGGTCGGCTCGTCCAGGAGCTCGGACGACGGAGTGGGCAGCAGTGCGTCGAGCGACTGGAGCTGCTCGGCGGTGGTGTCCAGGATCGCGTCGTCCCCGATCTCGGACATCAGTCGATCGAGAACCTCGTGATCGCCGAGGTCGGTCGGATCCAGGACGCGGTGCTCGCTCATGCTCACTCCTCTGCCGTCACGGGAGGGGTTCCGTCTTGTCGCGGCGCTGCACCGGCGTCAGGGTCGGTGACCACCGGACGACGTCCTCCATCGCGAATGCCACTCGATCGCGGCCCGCCGTCTTCGCCGCGTACAGCGCGCGGTCGGCCGCGTAGGTCAGTCGGTCGAGGGTGGCCTCGACGTCGTTACCGCCCCTCTCGTCGAACACCACGTTCGCCTGCGCCACTCCGATGCTGACGGTGACGTCGCACGCGGAGCGGACGCTCTCGAGCACCTTCTCCTCGAGCCCCGCGACGGACTTGCTGAGGCCGAGCACCAGGAACTCCTCCCCGCCCAGCCGGGCGACCACCGCGTCCTCGGGAACGTAGGCGGCGATCGCCTCGGCGACCGTGGTGAGCACGACGTCACCGGCCGCGTGACCGCGAGTGTCGTTGACGGACTTGAAGTGGTCGACGTCGACGAGCGAGACGACGATGGCGTCGGACTTCTCCGATGCCTCCGCGAGCATGGCGCTCACCCGCGGCAACATGCCGCGGCGGTTGAGCAGGCCGGTGAGCGGATCGGTGTTCGCCAGGGTCTCGAGGCGGGCTGTCACCGATTCGAGCGAGCTGCGCATGGTGGCGATCAACACCGCCGGCACCACCACGGTGGTGACCGCGGCGCCGGCCGCGACGAACCGCACCGCGCCCTCGGAGCCGTTGATGCTCAGTGCCGTCGCCATGATCACCGCGGCGCCGGTGAGCGAGATCGTGACCTTGGGCGGCGATCCGGACGCCGCGATGGCGGGCACGACCGCCAGCATCGCCGTGACCGCGCGGGACCCCGACGGATCGGCGATCAGATAGGCGGAGATGGCGACGCCGACCATGCCACCCGACCCCAGCACCGTGAACTGCCGGTCGGACAGACGACCGGCACGCAGGGTGATGCCCACGGTGACCACGGTGAACGCCACGATGACGGCCAGGAGCGGCAGCGTGCCCGGCCGCAGGAACGTGGGCTGGAGAATCGCGATGACGAGCAGGGGCAGCGCCCCCGATGCACTTGCCATGACCGCCTTCGACCGCGTGTCGAAGTAGTTGCCGGCCGCCGTCAGCTGCCGACCGCCGCGGCGGCCCATCCTCGCCTCGTCTCCCGTCGTCACCGTCACCCGTCACATCCCGTGTCCGCGCGCCGCAGACCGTCGGATGATTCCCCGGGAACCGTCGGACCAATCGGACACACGTCGCGCGCCCCTCGAACAACCCGTGTCGTGATCGCCACGTCACGGCGTCGACGTACCCCCATCGATGCTCCCCCCGTCGAGCCGGGGACGCGGAGTACGTCGTCTCCTCGCCACCTTCGTGATCACGGTACGCGGTGCGGGCGCTCCTCGGCGTGACAGCGGATGCATCCTCACCCGACGCAGGATCCCGTACCGGCAGGTTGCCCGTTCTGCAGCCCCGTTGCCACCTCGTCGGCGACTTCTGCTGCGGTCAACACGAATCCGGTATCGGAGTTGTCGACGGCGGCGCCGAAGACGACGCCGAGAACCGTGCCGTCGGTGGCCACCAGCGGTCCGCCGGAATTGCCCTGACGGATCGATCCGCGCACGGTGTAGACCTCCCGGTCCACCGTCCCGGTGCGGTAGATGTTCGGCCCGGTGAGGTTCAGTGTCTCGCGCACCCGCGCGGACGATGCCGTGTACGGGCCACCGCCGGGATACCCCAGCACCACCGCGTCGGTTCCCGATTCCGCGCGCCCCGTCGCGAACGGCAGGACGTCGGCGGTCAGATCCGGCACGTTCAGCACCGCGATGTCGACGGCGGGATCGAACAGGACGACCTCCGCGTCGAGCGGGCCGTCCACGGTGTCGACGGCCACCGACGAGGTGCCGGCGACGACGTGCGCGTTGGTGATGACACGGCCCGGCCCGATGACGAAACCGGAGCCCTCGAGCGCCTTCTGGCAGCTCTCGGCGATACCGCGGATCCGCAGCACGCTGTCCTGGAGGTCCGCCGCGATCGGCGACGCCAGCACGCTGGGATCCGGCGGACCGACCTCGGCCACGGGAGTGCGGCCGAAGGGTCCGATGACGTCGGGGAGACCCGACGTGTCGAGCAGAGCCGAGAACTCGTTGGGGATCTCGCGGACCCACTCGGGCGCCACATCGTCCACGGCGCCGAGGATCGACGATCCGCGCACGGCCGCGGCGATCTGCGGTTGCGACGCCGCGGTGAGCGGGACGGCCAGCAACCAGGCCGCGACGAGCACGGCCACCGCCTGCAGACCGGCACCGATGACGCTGTCCACCGAGCGCGCCGCCGGGCTGTGGATCCCGCTGCGCAACGCTCGTCCCAACACCATGCCCGCGATCTCGCCGACGATCACCATGACGACGATGAGGGCGACGCCGACGAGCACGCGCATCCGCCCTTCCTCGACGTGGTCGAGGACGCGCGGTGCGAGCAGGATGCCGGCGACGGCACCGAGGACGACACCGAAGAAGGCGAAGGCGGACGCGACCGCGCCCTGCCGCCACCCCGACGACGCGGCGAGCAACGCCACCAGTGCCACACCGATGTCGAGCCAGGTCGATCCCGTCACGGGTGCAACTCCTCACCGACGGCGGCGAGCGACGTCTCGAGGTCCCGGACGTCCTCGGTGTCCCAGGGGGCACCCCAGCCCGCCGTCTCGAGGACGCCGGACAGCACTCCGGCCGTGAAACCCCACACGAGCATTCCTCCCACTGCGAACGCCGGGCCCCGATAACCGAGGGGGTGGCGCACCACGAATCTGTTGACCGGATCGAGAAGATCGGTGAGCGGCACGGCGACGACACGCTCCGTCTCGGCGGTGTCCACGACGGACACCTCGCTCGGGACGCGCCAGTACGCGATCACCGGTGTCACCTCGAAGCCCGACGGGGGCACGAAGATGGAGTCGAGCACCGTGAGCGGCTCCACGCCGTCCGGGTCCACCCCGGTCTCCTCCTGCGCCTCCCGCAGAGCGGTGCCGACGGGTCCGTCGTCGCCGGGATCGGCTGCGCCGCCGGGAAAGGCGACCTGACCGCGATGTTGCCGCAGCGAGGACGCGCGTTGGGTCAGGAGCACCGTGGCGTCGGTGGGCAACTCCGCCGCGTCGGGCCGCCCGCCGAAGAGCACCAGCACCGCGGCCGGTCTGCCCGTCGCCCCGTCCGGTGCGTGGCGGGCGATCACCGGGTTGCTCGCGTCGTCGCGCACGGTGTGCACGGCGGCCAGACGGGACAGCCACGGCGGCGTGCCCGCGTGATCCGTCACGCCGAGACTCCGAGGTGGGTGCGCACGGCGTCCGCGATCTCGTCGACGGAGCGGAACGGCTGCGGGAGAACCGCGGCGACGGATCCGTCGGCGGCGAGCAGCACGCTGACGGGCAACACGGCCGGAGCTCCGACGGCAGCGGCGACGGCAGCGGACGGATCCTGCACGCCGGGTAGTCGGACGCCGTAGTCGGCCAGTCGGGTCAGGGCGTTGCCCTGGCGGGGATCCTCGTGCACCGTCACCACGGTAACGGCACCGCCCGCACGCTCGGCGTACTGCTGCAGATACGGCAGTTCCTCCGCGCACGGGCCGCACCAGTAGGCCCACAGGTTGAGCAGAGTCGGTGTGCCGGCGACGGCCGCACCGAGATCGACCGGCGCTCCGTCGGCCAGGCAGGTGGTGCGCAGACCCGCCAGTGGGCCGGCGGGCGCCGGGGCGCCGGCCGGCGGCACGGGGCACGCGGCGAGCGCGGCCTCGGTGCGCAAGGGGGCCAGCTCCGTGTCCGTCGCGTCGTCGGTGGGCGCCGCGCCGAAAGTGTCGCGGTAGTCGGCGAAACTCGCCGGTCCCGTCGGATCGTCCCCGCGCGGCCAGATGGCGACGATGAGGGCGACGACCACCACGAGCGCGGCCAGGCTCCACCTCGCCGCGGACGACCTGCTCACGTCTCGATGCCGGCCAGGGCGAGGATGTGGTCCGTCTCCGGCCCCTTCACCAATGCCGCGGCCTTGACGGGGTCGGTCGGCCCCAGCCCGTACGACGGGCAGTCCTTCGCCAGCAGGCAGACACCGCACGCCGGCGTCCGCGAATGGCACACGCGGCGGCCGTGGAAGATCACGCGGTGGGACAGGATCGTCCACTCCTTGCGCGGGATCAGCGCACCGATGGCGTGCTCGACCTTGACCGGATCCTCCTCCTCGGTCCAGGCCCAGCGGCGGACGAGTCGGCCGAAGTGGGTGTCGACGGTGATGCCGGGAATGTCGAACGCATTGCCGAGGACCACGTTGGCCGTCTTGCGCCCGATACCGGGCAGCGTCACCAGCTCCTTCAGCGAGGCGGGAACCTCACCGTCGTACCGCTCGAGGAGCTCGCGGCCCAGCCCGATGAGGGAGTTGGCCTTGTTGCGGTAGAAGCCGGTGGACCGGATGTACTCCTCGAGCTCCGTCCGGTCGGCCTCCGCGTAGTCGCGCGCCGACCGGTACTTCGCGAAGAGTGCCGGCGTGGTCTCGTTGACCCTCTTGTCGGTGCACTGCGCGGAGAGGATGGTGGCCACCGCGAGCTCGAGCGGGGTGGTGAAGTCCAACTCGCAGTAGACGTGCGGAAAGACCACGCCGAGGTCGCGATTCATCCGGCGTGCCCGGCGCGTGAGCGCGAGGGCGGACTCGTCTCGTTTGCCCACGTGAGAGGGACCGGCGGCTGATTTCTGCACGCCACGACTCTACGGAACGCCCCCGACAGCACGCTCCGGTCGTGTCCGCACCGGTGACCCCGCCGTGTTCTTTTCGAGACGTCGACAGTGTTTACTCCTCGGTATGCAAGCACTCGCTGTGGTTCTGTTCCCGGTCTTGCTGATGCTGTTCGCCCTCGCCATGGAGCGCTTCGAGGCGCGGCTGAACCGCGCAGGAGTCCGCGAGCAGGAGGTTCAGGAATTCCTGGACGCCGCCAGTTCCGCCGAGGTCGCCACCCTGGCCGCGGAAGGCTTCCCGAACGCCCTCGCACGGTTCCGCACCCGACGTCGCCGCGGTGGCGACGTCATGGAGGAGGACGTCGCTCTTCTCGACGACAGGGCACGCCGCGCCAGCTGAGCACCCGCCGACACGGCCCCCGGTCCGACGCCGACGCGTCGAGGGTGGCTGTGATCACTCCTGTGGCCGCCCGGCGACGTAGACTCCGACCGGACACATGAAGACGACACATTCGTAGATCTGCCGATCTTTCAGGGCAAGGGAGTACACGTGGACGAGGTACTGGCACGAGCCGGCATCTTCCAGGGGGTCGAGCCGTCTGCGGTGTCGGCGCTGACCAAGCAGCTGCAACCGGTCGATTTCCCGCGTGGCCACGTGGTCTTCAACGAGGGTGAGCCCGGCGATCGGCTGTACATCATCGTCAGCGGCAAGGTGAAGCTCGGCCGCCGCTCCCCCGACGGTCGCGAGAACCTCCTGACCATCATGGGTCCGTCCGACATGTTCGGTGAGCTCTCGATCTTCGATCCCGGCCCCCGCACCTCCACCGCCACCACGGTCACCGAGGTGCGCGCGGTGAGCATGGATCGCGACGCCCTGAAGGCCTGGATCGATCAGCGCCCCGAGATCGCCGAGCAGCTGCTCCGGGTGCTCGCCCGCCGGTTGCGTCGTACCAACAACAGCCTGGCCGACCTCATCTTCACCGATGTTCCCGGCCGCGTCGCCAAGGCACTGCTGCAGCTCGCACAGCGTTTCGGCACCCAGGAGGCCGGCTCGCTGCGCGTCGTCCACGACCTCACGCAGGAGGAGATCGCTCAGCTCGTCGGCGCCTCTCGCGAGACCGTGAACAAGGCGCTCGCCGACTTCGCGCACCGCGGCTGGCTCCGCCTCGAGGGCAAGAGCGTGCTCATCTCCGACTCCGAGCGACTCGCCCGGCGCGCACGCTAACCGCGCAGATACGTCAGCTGGGCCTTGACCGACATCCGCGCCGCGGGCCACAGCTTCTTGTCGACGTCCGCGTAGACGTGACGCACCACCTTCAGAGGGGTGGCGTCGGGTCCGAGGACTTCGAGCGCTGCCCGCACCTGGTCGAGTCTCTGTTCGCGATGGGCCCGGTAGGCGCGGGCGAGCACCGCGGTGTCGGGCTGGTCCGGCCCGTGGCCGGGCAGCGCGACGCGTCCCTCACCGAGTTGCTCCAGTCGGTCGAGTGAGGCCAGGTAGTCACCGAGATCCCCGTCCTTCCCGTCCAGGACGGTCGATCCGGCACCGAGGATGGTGTCCCCGGTCAGCACCGCGTCGTCGAGGACCAGGCTGACGGAATCGGCGGTGTGGCCCGGTGTCGCCGCGACGGTGAGTTCCACCCCGGCGGCCGCGATCACCTCGCCGTCCACCAGCGGCGCGGCGTCACCTCGGAGGTACGTGGACGTGACCGCGCGCACCGGCGCGGACGTCGACCGGTGCAGTCGGGCGATACCGCCGGTGTGATCGTGATGGCGGTGGGTGATCAGGATCAGCGCGACGCGTCCCTGCGCCGCGATGCGGTCGACGTGCGACCGGGAGCGCGGGCCCGGATCGACCACGATGCACTGCTCGTGCCCCGGGGCTCGCAGAATCCACGTGTTCGTGCCGTCCAGCGTCATCTTCCCGGGGTTCTCGGCCAGGAGGACGGACGCGGTCGACGTCACGCGCCGCAGCCGTCCGTACGCGGGGTGCTTCTCCGATGCCGTGGGATCCTTCTCCGCCATGCGACCACTGTGCCAGCCGACGCAGGTTCGGTGCAGACCGGGACAGAACCTAGGCTCGCACCATGAGAATCGGTCTGATCGGTGCCGGACCCTGGGCTCGTCAGGCCGCGGCACCCGCACTCACCGCGCATCCCGACATCGAGTTCGCCGGCATCTGGGCCCGCCGTCCCGACGCCGCGGCACAGACGGCTCCCGAGGTCCCGTACGTCGACGACGTCGATGCACTGATCGACTCCGTCGACGCCGTCGCGTTCGCGGTACCCCCCGAGGTGCAGTTCGATCTCGCCCGTCGGGCGGCTGCCGCGGGTCGACATGTGTTGTTGGACAAGCCGATCGCCGGTTCTGCGGCGGATGCGGCCACTCTCGTGGCCGCGATCGACGAGGCCGGGGTCTCGTCGATGGTCACGCTGACGCGTCGCTTCGCACCCGAGACCCGAGCATTCCTCGACGCCGTGCGCGACACGGAGGTCGCGACCGTGACGGCGACCTGGCTGTCCGGCGCCCTGCTCGGCGGCGAGTACGCCGGCTCGACGTGGCGGCAGGAGGGCGGCGCCCTCATGGACGTCGGCCCGCACGTTCTCGATCTCGCGATGGAGGTGCTCGGACCGGTCGAGTCCGTGGCGTGGGCGAGGCGTGACAACGCGTCCGACACGTGGTCGCTGGCTCTGCAGCACGGGAGCACCGCCGGAATCTGGACGAGCCTGGTGACGCTGTCCATGCGGACGCCGGTGCGCCCGTCGGTGCTGCGGGTCGGCGCGAGCGGACCGGGCGGCCTGGTCCAGTTGTCGGACCGCACCACGCCACCCGACCGGTGTTATGCGGTACTGCTCGACGAGTTCCTGGAGTCTGTCCGGACCGGCACCCGCCACGAGTGCTCGGCACATCGCGGACTCGCTCTGCAGCGCGTCATCGAGCAGTGCCGGACCCTCGTGGCGAGCGGTCGGTGACGCGCACCCGTCAGGCGGGTGCGACCTCGACGATCATCTCCACCTCGACGGCTGCGCCCAGAGGCAGCTCGGCGACTCCGACAGCCGACCGAGCGTGGATACCGGCGTTGCCGAACAGCTCCCCGAGCAGGTTCGACGCACCGTTGATCACGCCGGGCTGACCGGTGAATCCCGGTGCCGACGCGACGAATCCGACGACCTTGACGATGCGGACCACGGAGTCGATGCCGACCAGCGCGTCGATCGCGGCCAGTGCGTTCAACGCACAGACGCGGGCGGCGGCGGTCGCGTCTGCGGCCGACACCTCGGCCCCGACCTTGCCGGTGGCGGTCAGCGCGCCGTCCACCATGGGCAGCTGACCCGAGGTGAAGACGTGATCTCCCGACCGCACCGCGGGAACGTAGGACGCGACCGGCGGCACGACGGGCGGAAGGGTCAGCCCGAGCTCGGCGAGCTTCTCCGTCACACCCATGTCAGCTCTTCGGGCGCTTGAAGTAGGCGACCAGGTTCTCGCCGGTGGGGCCGGGCATGACCGTGACCAGCTCCCAGCCGTCGGCACCGAAGTTGTCGAGGATGGCCTTGGTGTTGTGGATCAGCAGGGGTGCGGTGAAGTATTCCCACGTCGTCGATGCGCTCATGGCAGGAGCCTATAGCGCACCGGGTCAGTAAGGTCGAGGACGTGTCGGAGACAGCAGGTGCGACGTCGCACCCCACCGGATCGTCCCCCCAGGCGGAGCGAGGATGGCCGCCCGAAGCGGACCGCGCTCGACTGCACTTCGTCTCGGGCAAGGGTGGGACGGGCAAGAGCACCGTCGCCGCCGCGCTCGCCCTGGCCCTCGCCGCAGGTGGGCGCAAGGTTCTACTGGTCGAGGTCGAGGGACGCCAGGGCATCGCCCAGCTCTTCGACGTCCCCCCGCTGAGCCCGGTGGACACCAAGGTGGCCTCCGCCGACGGCGGTGGTGAGGTGTACGCGCTGGCCATCGACATCGAGACCGCGTTCCTCGAGTACCTCGACATGTTCTACAACCTCGGCTTCGCCGGCCGGGCGATGCGGCGGGTGGGAGCCATCGAGTTCGCCACCACCATCGCCCCCGGTCTGCGCGACGTACTCCTCACCGGCAAGGTGAAGGAGCGTGCGGTCCGCACCGAGAAGAACGGTCGGCTGCTCTACGACGAGATCGTCGTCGACTCGCCGCCGACGGGGCGGATCGGGAGCTTCCTGGATGTGACGACGGCGATGCGCGACCTCGCCAAGACCGGCCCGGTGCGATCGCAGAGCGAGGGTGTGGTGAAGCTGCTCCACTCCGAGCAGACACTGGTGCACCTGGTGACGCTGCTCGAGGCGCTGCCGGTGCAGGAGACCGCCGATGCTGCTGCGGAACTCGCAGCGGCCGATCTCCGACTGGGCACCGTGGTCGTCAACCGCACCGAGGAGTCGTTCCTTCCGGCGGAGGCGCTCGCCGAGGCGGCCTCCGGGAACCTCGACGCCGCCGCGATCGAGAAGAAACTCGCCGATGCCGGAATCACGCTGTCGGAGGACGACTTCGCCGGCCTGCTGACCGAGTCCATCGAGCACGCGTCGAGGCTCGCGGCCCAGCGCGAGAGCGAACAGCGTCTCGGTGACCTCGCGGTGCCGCGCCTGACGCTCCCGGCTCTGGCCGACGGCATGGACCTCGGCGGACTGTACGAGCTCGCCCACCACCTCACGGAACAGGGAGTGCGATGAGCACCGTTCCCACTCTCGACATCGGGTCCATCCTGACCGATCCGTCGTCGCGGATCGTCGTGTGCTGCGGCTCCGGCGGTGTCGGCAAGACCACCACCGCGGCGTCGATGGCGTTGCGGGCAGCCGAGAACGGGCGCCGGGTAGTCGTGCTGACGATCGATCCCGCACGGCGCCTGGCCCAGGCTCTCGGCGTCGGCGAGCTGGACAACACTCCGCAGCCGGTCGCCCTCGGGCCCGGCGCCACCGGCGAACTGCACGCGATGATGCTCAACATGCGTCGGACGTTCGACGAGATGGTGATGGAGCACTCGACGCCGGAGAAGGCCCGGCAGATCCTGAACAATTCCTTCTATCAGACTGTGGCGTCGTCCTTCTCGGGGACGCAGGAGTACATGGCGATGGAGAAGCTGGGGCAGCTCGCCGCCAGCGGTGACTGGGATCTCGTGGTCGTGGACACGCCGCCGTCGCGCAACGCGCTGGACTTCCTCGACGCCCCACAGCGTCTGGGGTCGTTCCTCGACGGTCGCATGATCAAGCTGCTGATGGCCCCGGGTCGCGGGCTGGGCCGAGTGGTCACCGGCGCCGTGGGTCTCGCGATGCGCGGCGTCTCGTCCATCGTCGGCAGCCAGATGCTCTCCGACGCTTCCGCTTTCGTGCAGTCGCTGGACTCGATGTTCGGTGGCTTCCGCGAACGTGCGCGCCACACGTACGACCTGCTGCGTCAGGACGGAACCCATTTCGTCGTCGTCGCGGCCGCGGAGCCCGACGCGCTGCGGGAGGCATCCTTCTTCGTCACCCGCCTGTCCGAGGACGGCATGCCGTTGGCTGGACTGGTGCTCAACCGCACGCACCCGACGCTGAGTTCGCTGCCGTCCGACCACGCCGTCACGGCCGCCGACCAGTTGGACGCCGAAGGCACCCCCGATGCCGCTCTGGCCGCGGGAGTGCTTCGCGTGCACGCGCATCGGGCCGTCACCGCGAAGCGCGAGATCGGACTGCTGCGTCGTTTCACCGCCGCTCACCCCCGTGTTCCCGTCGTGGGGGTGCCCTCGCTGCCGTTCGAGGTGTCCGATCTCGACGCACTGCGTGCCGTCGCCGATCAGCTGACCGGCACCGCCTGAGCCTCTGCGCTCAGGCGGTGAGCCGCAGGCCCGCGCCGGGGCCGCCGCTCTCGTCGATCGCACGCAGGATCGACACCAGGTCGGTGACGACGGCGGGGCCGATGCAGGGTGCCACGAGGTAGGCGTTCACCATGCCGACCACGGACGTTCCCCGCACCACCGGCGCACCGGAGTCACCGGCGTTCACGCACACCTGAGCGAACACCTGCTGGGAGTTCAGGACGTCACCGTAGGAGACTCCGCACGTCGCACCGGTCGTACGACCCTGCTTGCACACGGTCTCGGCCAGCCGTGCGGGATCCCCGACAGCCGTGATGGTGGCGCTGCCGACGGAGGCCACCGGGGCCACCCGCTCCGCGTCGAACTCGATGATCGCCGTGTCGTACGCGGGCAGAACCGCGACGACGGAGCCCACATCTCCTGCGGCGGAATCGCTCTCGCTCGCCACGGTGTCGCCGACCCGCCCGCAGTGACCTGCGGTGAGCCCGATGGTGCGCCCGGCGGTGTCCGCACCGATCACGGTGAGACTGCACAGGGTCTCTCGTCCGTCCTGCGTCAGGACCAGCCCGGAACCCCCGCCCAGCTCCACGCGCTCGGCGGCGGAGGCCTGAGCCCCGCCGCCGAGAACGAGCGAGCAGAGGACGGCGAGACCGACCAGAAGTACTCGCATCGGTGTGACTACTTCTTCACTGCGGGCGGCGCCTCGAGCAGCGTGACGAACTGCTGCGCATTGGCCACGGCGGAACCGAGACCACCGATGGCGGTACCGGCGAGCGATCCACCGGCGCCGAGCAGCAGGGCGCCACCGATGCATCCGGCGATCGGGCCCGCACCGAAGAGGAGCGCGACGGGAGCGGAGACGACGCCGGCCGCGGCCGCACCGAGGAGGCAGCCGCCGACGAGACCGGTTGCGGCACCGAGGAATCCACCGACCGTGGCGGTGAGCGACAGGTTGTCCTTGACGCCGGCGACCGCGGCGGGCAGGTCCACCTGGTTCAGGCCCGGAATGTCGTAGACCGGCGCGGCGGGCGCAGCGGCGTCGACCGCGAGGGTCGCGGTGTTGCCCTCGACCTGAGCGGACACGGGATGCGCCAGTCCGTCGACGGCGAGAGCCAGCGGCACCGAATCGACGACGACACCCGAGTCGTCGCGGATGACCAGGTGGTTGTTCTCGTTGCTCAGGGTTCCCGAGTCGGTGGTCACGAGCAGCCCGGTGCCCGCGGCCACGGCGTTCCAGTGCACCTCGGGAGCAGCGGCGGGTGCCGGATCGGCGTACGCGGTCGCGGAGGCGGTGCCCAGCGACACGATCGTCATCGCGGCGACAACCGCGATCTTGTTCATCTTCATGCCCGTCGAGTCCTTTTCGCAGTGGGAGCGAATCCGCGCTGATCGTCGGATCCGTCAAGCGGCGAGTGCCGAGCAGGATTCAACGGTCACGGTGAGACGGTGTCAATCGACGTGCGAGACAACGGAAAGCGAACCGCGAGGGACGGGCCGACACACGGACCGGGCGCGGCCGGGGCACCGAACGCCGGGTCCGATTCGGTGCCGGGCACGACCGGCGCGGCGGCAGGCGAGCGGGCGCCCCCACGGTCCGCGTCGACGACGGCGCAGGTCAGAGCGTGGAAAGCCTTCCCGCGCGGGCGCGGCAGCCGAGCGACCGTGCGTCACGCTTCTTCCGATACGACCGATTCCGTTGTGACGCACACAGACTCGATGGAGGTCCGATTCGTCCGCGCTGTCGCGTGTGGTCGATCGACACGGGCGGGCGTGACAGACACCCCGCGCCCCGGACGGGTCCCGACGCGTCGTCGGGCGTTCACGAAGAGTTCATGCGGTGCGACGAGAGATCTCCCACCGCGAATCGGACATCGCGGTGGGAGATCACAGGAACCGTGGCCGGTCGCCCGGCGGCGGCGTGGGTCAGACGGCCGACTGGTGGTGACGCTGGGTCTCGAAGAACTCGGCCCAGGAGTCCACCTCGGGGTGCTGCTTGATCAGGGCCCGGCGCTGACGCTCGGTCATGCCGCCCCAGACGCCGAACTCGACACGGTTGTCGAGGGCGTCCGCTCCGCACTGCATGAGCACAGGGCAGTGACGGCAGATCGTTGCGGCCTTGCGCTGTGCGGCGCCGCGGACGAACAGTTGATCGGGATCCACTCCCCGGCATCGCGCCTGCGATACCCATGCGATGCGCGCTTCGGCTTCCCCGATGTCGAGCGCTGCATTCGGCGTTCCTGTGTGCATTAGTTGACCCCTTACCGTCGGCGAACACCGTTTCCCTGGCGTTCCGGGCGTCCCACCCGCCGACGCAGCTCACGCTGCACAGCGAACTGAGGAGCACCCCACTAACTGATGTGATTGTTATCTGAATCACATCGTGTCCATCAATGTAGGGGAAAGGCCGCGCGGGAAGCAAGGTGGGGGATCACTTTTCTGGTACGCCCGTGCGATCGGTCACATCGGAGCAGGTCAGCCGTCCACATGTCCGGTACGGGCTGTGTCCCGGAGGAGCCACGTACTCTGTTGTTCGTGCCGATCGCCAAGACTGTCGCCAAACTCGCCGGGTGCTCCGCCCTGGCCGGCGCGCTGCTCGCCGGAGTCATGTTCCCGCTCGCCGGCGGGTTCGGATTCGCGTCCAACCGCGCCGCCGACACCGTGGACAACGTCTCCGCGGAACTCGTCGAGGGAACGGTGCCCGCCGTGTCCACGATGGTGGACTCCGCGGGCAACCCCATCGCGTGGCTCTACGAGCAACGACGCTTCGAGGTGCCGAGCGACCGCATCTCGAACGAGATGAAGCTCGCCATCGTCTCCATCGAGGACCGCCGGTTCGCCGAGCACGAGGGCGTCGACTGGCAGGGCACGGTGCGCGCCTTCCTGACCAACACCACCAGCGGACAGGTGGAGCAGGGCGCGTCCACCCTCGACCAGCAGTACGTGAAGAACTACCAACTGCTCGTCGTCGCCAAGACGGACGCCGAACGCCGCGCCGCCATCGAGACCACTCCCGCGCGTAAGATCCGCGAGATCCGCATGGCGCTGACGCTGGACAAGCAGCTGACCAAGGACGAGATCCTCACGCGCTACCTCAACCTGGTGCCGTTCGGTAACTCGTCCTACGGCATCCAGGACGCGGCACAGACGTACTTCGGCATCGACGCGAGCCAGCTGAGCCTGACGCAGGCGGCGATGCTCGCGGGCATGGTGCAGTCCAGCTCCGCCCTCAACCCGTACACCAACTACGACGGCGTGATGGCGCGACGGAACACCGTTCTCGACACGATGATCCAGAACATCCCGGACCGCGCGGCGGAGATCGAGGCCGCCAAGGCCGAGCCGCTGGGCGTGCTGCCGGAGCCCAACCAGTTGCCGCGCGGCTGCATCGCCGCCGGTGATCGTGGCTTCTTCTGTGACTACGCGCTGCAGTACCTGGCCGACGCCGGCATCAGCAAGGACCAGGTGGACAAGGGCGGTTACCTGATCAAGACCACTCTCGACCCGGCCGTGCAGTCCTCCACGAGCGCCGCCCTGTCCGGGAACAGCAGCCCGGATCTCGACGGTGTAGCGACGGTCATGAACGTCATCGCGCCGGGGCAGGACTCGCACCGCATCCTCGCGATGGGGTCGTCACGGCGCTACGGCCTGAACGGCGACGCCAACGAGACCGTCCAGCCGCAGCCGTACTCCCTGGTGGGCAGCGGTGCCGGGTCGATCTTCAAGATCTTCACCACCGCCGCCGCGATGGAGAAGGGCCTCGGCACGTCCGCGGTCCTGCAGGTGCCCAACCGCGTCGAGGTCAAGGGACTCGGCGACGGCGGTGCGCGCGGGTGCCCTCCCTCGACGTACTGCGTGACCAACGCCGGCAACTACCCGCAGTCACTCTCGGTGACCGACGCGCTGGCACAGTCCCCCAACACCGCCTTCGTGAAGCTGATCGAGTCGGTCGGCGTCACCCCGACGGTCGACATGGCCGTCCGCCTGGGTCTGCGCTCGTACACGCTGCCCGGCACAGCCGGCCAGGGCACCGACCAGAGCCTCGCCGACTACCAGAAGGAGGCGAACCTCGGCTCCTTCACGCTCGGACCGACCTACGTCAATCCGCTGGAACTGTCCAACGTGGCCGCGACCCTCGCGTCCGGCGGCAAGTGGTGCCCGCCCAACCCGATCGACAGCGTCTTCGATCGCAGCGGCAAGCAGATCCCCGTCACGCAGCAGGCGTGCGAGCAGGTCGTGGAGCCGGGACTGGCGAACACACTGGCCAACGCGATGAGCAAGGACGATCAGCCCGGCGGCACGTCGGCGTCCGCCGCGAGCTCGGTGGGCTGGTCGTTGCCGATGTCCGGCAAGACCGGCACCACGGAATCGCACCGGTCCTCGGGATTCCTCGGATTCACGAACCGGTACGCGGCCGCCGCCTACACCTACGGCGATTCCCCGACTCCCAGCGAGATCTGCTCGTTCCCGCTGCGCCCGTGTGGTTCGGGCAACCTGTTCGGCGGTAACGAGCCTGCACGGACCTGGTACGACGCGATGGATCCGGTGGCCACGAACTTCGGCGACGTCGGACTCCCGGCCGTCGACCAGAAGTACGTGCGCGGATCGGCCAACGGCCAGGTTCCCGACGTCACGGGCCTGACGCAGAACTCCGCGACCTCGCAGTTGCAGGCCGCAGGGTTCCGCGTGCAGGTGGCGACCACCGCGTCGTCGGAGGGTCGGGGCACCGTGGTCAGCACGTCACCCTCGGGTTCCGCCATTCCGGGATCGACGGTCACGATCTACATCAGCGACGGGTCCGTCCGGGCGGCACCGGCGGCACCCGCGCCGGGGATCCAGCTCCCGGCGTTGCCGCCCGGGGTCACCCTGCCGGCGATCCCCGGGCTGACGGCACCGCCGCGCTAGCTGCGGCAGTGCCGTGCGGCGGCGAGTGCCCTACAGCCGAGCCTTGACCGCGGCCGAGATGCGGGAGCCGTCGGCCTTGCCGGCGGCGATCGCCGTGGCGGCCTTCATGACCTGTCCCATCTGTCGCATCGCCGGGCGCTCACCGAGTTCCTCGGCCACCTGCGCGATGGCCGTGTCGGCGACGTCGGCCAGTTCGGCGTCGGTCAGCGGCGTCGGCAGGTACTCGTCGATGATCTGCGCCTCGGCACGCTCGGTGGCGGCGAGTTCACCGCGCCCGTTCTGGGTGTAGATCTCGGCGGACTCGCCGCGCTTCTTCGATTCCTTGGCCAGCACGCGCAGCACGTCCTCGTCGGTGAGCTCGTGTGCTTCCTTACCCGACACCTTCTCGGTCTGTACCGCCGACAGCAGCATTCGCAGAGTCGCCGTCCGGAGCTTGTCCTTCGCCTTCATCGATGTCGTCAGATCCGCCCGCAGGCGCTTTTCCATGTCACAGTTCTCGGCCATGTCGGAAACGGTACTGTCGATGAGGTGTCCGGTACATCAGCGTTCCCCCGTCGCTCGGCGCACTCGCTTCCGAGTCTGCAGTCGGCCGCGCGTTCTCTCGCCACTCCCGGAGGGATCGCGGCTCTCGCCGCGGGATCGGCGGCGGTGGGGTTGACCTACGCCACGGCCATCGAGCGGAACGCCTTCGCGCTGCGGGAGACCACCATGCCGGTGCTCGCCCCGGGGTCGTCGACGCTGCGTGTCCTGCACATCAGCGACCTGCACATGATGCCGGACCAGAAACTCAAGCAGAACTGGGTGCGTGAGCTCGATCGGCTCGAACCCGATCTCGTCGTGAACACCGGCGACAACCTGTCCCACCAGCGGTCGGTGCCGGCCGTGGTGCAGTCGCTCGGGTCGCTCCTCGGTCGGCCAGGGCTGTTCGTGTTCGGCTCGAACGACTACTTCGCGCCCGTGCCCAAGAACCCCCTGAAGTACTTCTCGAAGAATCACAAGAAGGTGTTCGGGAACCCGCTGCCGTGGCAGGACCTGCGGGCGGCCTTCACCGAGCGCGGGTGGATGGACGTCACCCACGTCCGCCGCGAGCTCGAGGTGTCCGGCGTCCGGATCGCGACGGCCGGGGTGGACGATCCGCACCTGAAGCGTGATCGCTACGACACCATCGCCGGCGCGCCGAACCCCATCGCCGACGTGAGCATCGGCATCACCCACTCTCCCGAACCGCGCGTGCTCGATCGCTTCGCGGCGGACGGATACGACCTGGTGCTCGCGGGACACACCCACGGCGGCCAACTGTGCCTCCCGTTCTACGGCGCACTGGTGACCAACTGCGAGCTCGACCGCTCTCGCGTCAAGGGACCCTCGCGCTGGGGTGCCCACACCCGACTGCACGTCTCGGCCGGACTCGGGACGTCGCCGTATGCGCCGTACCGCTTCTGCTGCCGTCCCGAGGCAACCCTGATCACCCTCGTTCCGGCGAAGCGTCCGCCCAGGACCTCACCCGAACAGGGCGTTTCGCGTTCCGAAGCCATGGTGCGATAGAGTTGCAGAGCTGCCCTGACGGGGAGTGAACGGCCACGGGGTGTGGCGCAGCTTGGTAGCGCGCTTCGTTCGGGACGAAGAGGTCGTGGGTTCGAATCCCGCCACCCCGACTCGTGGTTGAGACACGAAAGAAAGCCCCGACCGGGGAAACCTGGTCGGGGCTTTCGTGCTTCTGCGCAGCGGTTCAGCGAGCGCTGCCCCGAGCGACCGTGCTCTCCGTCGCGTCGTCCGGACCGGGTAGTTCGGCATCGATGTCATCGTGCGCGACGGGATGGGCAGGCAGAAAAATGAGGGTGAGAACGGCAGCAGCGGCAGTCACGCCTCCCGCGACCATGCATCCGAGCGACATTCCGTCGACGAAGCCCACCCTTGCGACCTCTGTCAGTCGTGCGCCTACATCGGCACCGGCCTGACCGAACAGTTCCGCCGCCCTGTCGGCAGCGAAGAGTGCCGCGCCGACCGATTCGCTCGCGGGCTCCCGCAGCGGCTCGGGAAAGGATCCGACATCGAGATGATCGCGATACGCGGACAGTGCGACCGATCCGATCACCGCGACGCCGAGGGTGCCGCCGAGCTCACGCGTGGCGTCGTTGACCGCCGACCCCATGCCGGCCTTGTCCGGTGACACCACACCCATGATCGCTTCGGTTGCCGGCGTGCCGGTCAGTCCGATGCCGCCACCCAACAGGAGCATCTGAAGCAGGATGACCCAGTAGTCGGCGTCGGCAGAGAGAGTCGACGCCCACACGAATGCGACGCTGAGAGAGAACAATCCGAAAGCGACGACCACTTTCGTGCCGATTGCGACAGCGATCCGAGGCCCGACGAGCGCTGCCACCGCGATCGAGCCCGCGACCGGCAGGATTCGGACGCCGGTCTCCAGAGCGCCGTACCCGCGCACGAACTGGAAGTACTGGGTGACCAGGAAGATGAAGCCGAACAGGGCGAAGAATCCGCCGGTGACCGCTCCACTTGCGGCGGTGAACCGCATGTTCGCGAACAACCTGATATCGAGCATGGGATGGTCGCTCCGGATCTCGTGGATGACGAACACCGTCGACACCACCGCAGCCACCACGAAGCCGATCACGGTAGGTGGCGAGCCCCATCCGCGGTCGGGTGCCTCGATGATCGAGTACACGAGCGTGCCGAGTGCGACGGTCGACAGTACGAGGCCGACGTAGTCGAGCGGCGGCGTAGCGGGGTCGCGCGACTCGGGGATGAAGCGCGCGGCGAAGAACAGCGTGAACGCCGCAGCTATGCCGTTGAAGACGAGAATCGATCCCCACCAGAAGTGCTCGATCAGGGCACCACCGACGACCGGACCGGTGGCCACCGCAAGGCCGGTGGCCGCTCCCCACAACCCGAGAGCTTTCACCCGTTCGGTCCGATCGGTGAACACGTTGGCGAGGATCGACAGCGTTACCGGATAAACCAGTGCAGCGGCGACACCGGCGAGTGTGCGCCAGGCGACGAGTACGCCGGGGCTGCCGCTGAGCGCTCCGCCTGCGGATGCCGCGACGAAGATGACGAGTCCGAGCAGCAGGAGCCGACGACGACCGAATCGATCGCTGAGCGATCCACCCGCCAGCACCAGCGCGGCGAACGCAAGATTGAACGCGTCGACGATCCAGAGCAGGTCCCGGGTGCTGGCCCCCAGCTCCCTGACCAGGGTCGGCAAAGCAATGTTGACGACGGTCGTCGACACGTTGACCACGAATACCGCTAGACAGAGCGTCGCGAGGACGGCCGACTTGTTGACGGAGCGCGTCGGGTACGGGCGGGTGAGGGGCATAATGAAGTTATAGCAGACACTGTCTGCCGCGCACCCTGCAACGGTCCCCTGTGCCGTCGGCGGGATGTCCCGCCGCAATGTGAAACGATCGACTCATGGCATCCGCTCACACGTCCCTCGTCGGGAGCGTCGACGACGAACCCGTCCGCGAGCGGCTCATCCGCTCGGCGATGGAGTTGCTGGCCGATGCCGGTCCGAGCGAGTTGAAGGTGCGGACGATCACCGATCGCGCCGGCGTCTCGACGATCACCATCTATCACCACTTCGGCGGATTGCAGGAACTGTTGCGGGAGGTCGTCATCCGCGGATACGCCGACCTTCGTACATCGCTGCTCGCCGCATCAGCGGCACGAATGAACCCGGGCGCACGGTTGTTCGCAATGGCACTGACCACCCACGAGGTTGCCCGACGCAACGCCCATCTCTACGACATGATGTTCGGCCTGTCCACGCGAGGCACGTACCGATACGTCGCATCGACGGATCGGATGTCGAGCGAAGGGTTCGGGCCCGCATATGCCGTCCTGGCCGCGACATGCGAAGACCTGGCTCGCACAGGGGTGTCGCCGATCGCCGGAGAGCAGATGGCGGCAGAACTGTGGAGTCTCGTGCACGGTTTCGTCACGCTCGAAATCAGCGGGCAGTTCGCGGATTTCACAGATCCCGTGGCCACGATCTTGCAACCGATGGCGGTCAACCACTTCGTCGGGATGGGATACCCCCGCGATCTCTCCGTGGCCGGCGCGAAGCAAGCCGTGCGATGGTGGAAGCGACGACAGCAGTCACAACCCTAGCGAGCATCCGGCGTGGTCGACCGTCACGAACGTCGGCGGGCGGACACTTTGTCGGGTTCGGCGGCGGCGAGCATGTCGTCACGCTCGACGACCTTGATGCGTTCGCGGCCCTCGGCCCGGCCCAGTGAACGTTCGTGTTCGTCGAGTCGGTGCCAGCCGTCCCAGGTGGTGAACTGCACGTCGCGCGATTCCAGGAGCTCGAGAACGGCGGATTCCTGCGGTGTGTCCGGGGTGTTCAGCGACTCGGCCCTCATGTCGTCGAGAATGCACTCGACGGTCTCGTTGGCGTCGCCCTTGGTGT
Source organism: Rhodococcus sp. BP-316 (assembly GCF_019836105.1). Classification (NCBI taxonomy): domain Bacteria; kingdom Bacillati; phylum Actinomycetota; class Actinomycetes; order Mycobacteriales; family Nocardiaceae; genus Rhodococcus; species Rhodococcus sp. BP-316. Next base: position 289,980 of record NZ_JABUEE010000006.1, read on the forward strand.
GCCCGATCAGGCCGATGGGTCCGCGCTTGACCCAGCCCGTCGTGTAGAGCCCGGTCAGGTGGGCGCCCTCGTCGACGACCCGTCCGGCCTCGTTGGGGATGACCCCGGCCAGGGTGTCGAACGGGATTCCCGGCAGATCGTCCGACAGATACCCGACCGCGCGATAGACCGCACCGACCTCCCAGTCGGTGAACGCGCCGGTCGGCGTCACGTTGCCGCTCCCGTCCAGTCGGGTGCGTTCGGTGCGCAGACCGATGACCTTGCCGTCGGCGCCGAGGATCTCCACGGGTGATTCGAAGAAGTGCAGAAACAGCTTGTGCGGACGGTCACCGGGTTCGCGGATCGCGTAGTTCTCGATGATCGTGGCAACCTGATCGGTGATCTTGGAGGCGCGTCGCGCGACCGCGGACCCCTCGTCGTACTCGATGTCCTCGGGGTCGACGATCACCTCGATCGTCGGGGAGTGGTCCAGCTCTTTCAACTCGAGCGGCGTGAACTTGGCCTGGGCCGGGCCGCGACGCCCGAACACGTGCACCTCGACGGCTCTGTTGGCCGCGAGCCCGTCGTAGACGTTCGGCGGGATCTCCGTGGGCAGCAGCTCGTCGGCGGTCTTGGCGAGCACCCGCGCGACGTCCAACGCCACATTGCCGACGCCGATGACGGCAACCTTCTCCGCCCCCAGAGGCCAGGTACGAGAGAAGTCGGGGTGTCCGTCGTACCAGGCCACGAACTGCGCGGCACCGAAGGATCCGTCGAGATCGATGCCGGGGACGTCCATCGCGCGGTCCTCGGTTGCACCGGTGGAGAAGATCACCGCGTCGTACAGCGACCGGAGATCATCCACGGTGATGTCGGTGCCGAAGTCGACGTTGCCCAGCAGTCGGACCTGCGGCTTGTCGAGGACCTTGTGCAGGGCGGTGATGATGCCCTTGATGCGCGGGTGATCCGGTGCCACGCCGTAGCGAATCAATCCGAACGGCGCGGGCATCCGCTCGAACAGATCGATCGACACGCCACGCTCCGAGGCCGTGTCGGACTTCATCAGCGCGTCCGCAGCATAGATCCCGGCCGGTCCCGCTCCCACGATGGCGACTCGGAGGGGACGCAAATTTATAATGAGGTTATGCATCTGGTCATCGTACCCATCGTCCGCACGTCTTGTCGGTCGGATCTCCGATCGGATCCCCCCGTACATGACTTTGTTATGTACGATCGCTCACACGACGCGAAGGGATCACCCGACATGACGCAGGACGCGACACCAGCCGACTGGCAGAAGACCGCATGCATTCTGTGCGAGTGCAATTGTGGCATCGAGGTACTGCTCGAGGGCCGGGCGCTGACCAAGATCCGAGGCGACAAGGACCATCCCAACTCACAGGGATACAGCTGCGAGAAGCCGCTACGCCTCGATCGCTATCAGAACGGCGCTCACCGGATCGACAGCCCGCTGCGCCGACGTCCCGACGGCACGTTCGAGGAGATCAGTTGGGACACAGCCCTCGACGAGATCGCCGCTCGCCTGGCTGCCGTGCGGGACGAACACGGCGGTGAGCGAATCTTCTTCTACGGTGGCGGTGGTCAGGGCAACCACCTCGGTGGCGGATACGGCCGCGCGCTGTTCAACGGCGTGGGCGGCAAGTACATGTCGAACGCCCTCGGCCAGGAGAAGACCAGCGAAGCGTACGTCGACAAGCACCTGTACGGCGCCCACACGGCGGGCGACTTCGAGAACTCCGAAGTTGCCGTGTTCATCGGCAAGAACCCGTGGCAGTCGCACGGCATGGCCCGGGCCCGACCCACCTTGAAGGAATTGGCGCGGGACCCCGACCGGGCGATCATCGTGATCGATCCCCGGAAGAGCGAGACCGCAGCGATGGCGGACCATCACCTGCAGATCAAGCCCGGGACCGACGTCTGGTGTCTCGGCGCCCTAGACGCCACCCTCGTACAGGAAAACCTGATCGCGTCGGAGTGGCTGAACACCCATGCGGTCGGGGTCGACGAAGTTCTGCAGCTGTTCCGCGACATCGACATCACCGACTACGCCCGACGATGCGGCGTGCCCGAGGACGACATTCGTGCAGCCGCCCGCCGCATCGCGCGAGCGAAGAGTGTCGCCACGTACGAGGATCTGGGTATCCAGCAGTCCCCCAACAGCACCGTATGCTCTTATCTGCAGAAGATGCTCTGGGTGTTGACCGGCAACTTCGCCAAGCCCGGCGGCATGCACATCCACTCGTGGATCTTTCCGCTCGCAGGGCCGTGGTTCCCCATCGAACGGGACGAGCCGGTGCGGTTCTCCGGGGCGCGACGCGCTGTCGGACTCCAGTCGATGCGTCACGGCGCTGCCGCGATGCGCGCGGTCTTCTCTCGCCTCGACGGGCATGCGACCTCCGGGAAGGTGGCCGAGAACGTTGCCCGATCCGCGTTGCACTTCTTCTTCCCGTCGGTGTCGGTGGCAGCGGCCGATCCGATAGCACGACTCGCCGGCAACGTGGACCGTGATGCCGGAGTGACCCCGGTGACCGGCGCGCGCATCATGGCCGGCTTGATCCCGGCCAACTCCATCGCGGACGAGATTCTGACCGATCACCCGGATCGGTTTCGTGCGATGTTCATCGAATCGTCGAATCCCTTGCATTCGTTGGCCGATTCGGAGCGCTTCCGGCAGGCGATGCGCAGCCTCGACCTCACCGTCGTCATCGATGTCGCCCTGACCGAGACCGCCAGGGCTGCGGACTACGTGCTGCCAGCAGCCAGTCAGTTCGAGAAGTACGAGGCGTCACTGTTCACTTTGCACTTCCCGCACAACACCTTTCAGATGCGTCACCCCTTGATGCCGCCGATGCCGGGCACCCGATCGGAGCCGGAGATCTACGCCGCTCTGATGGACAGGCTCGACCTCGTGGATCCGGGCATCATCGCGTCGTTGACGGCGTCCGCGCGGGTGGGTCGATCCGCCTACAGCCTCGCGCTGTTCTCGACGATCGAGCAGAAGCCCGAACTCGCCGGAATCGTGCCGTACCTCGTCTACCGCACATTGGGCGCAACATTCGCTCCGGGAGACGAGGCACAATCACTCGTCTGGAGTTTTGCCCATCTCGCAGCCATTGCACAGCCCGACGCGGTACGGCGGGCTGGGTTCACCCACGACGGTGAAGGACAGGGCGAAAAGCTGTTCGAAGCGATCCGTGATCGCCGCGAGGGCGTGATCTTCACCGAGGATCGCTACTCCGACGCCTGGTCCTACATTCGCCACGAGGACAAGAAGATCCACGTCGCGATCCCGGAGCTCATGGACGAGCTACGCCTGCTCGACGCCGAGGAACCGTGCTACACCAGCGAGGAGTTTCCGTTCATCCTGTCGGCGGGTGAGCGACGGGCATTCACTGCGAACGTCATCATTCGCGACCCCGAGTGGCGTCGACGCGACAAAGATGGGGCGCTGCGCATGAGCCCGCAGGACGCCGCTGATCTCGCTGTCGATACAGGTGATGTCGTGCGTCTGATCACCGAGACGGGCATCGCGACAACGACGGTGGAGATCAGCGACATGATGCAACCCGGACACGTGTCGTTGCCCAACGGCATGGGTGTCTCCTACCCGGGAGAGAACGGAGACACCGTGGTCGGGGTGCCGCTCAACACGCTGACCACGGTCACGCGACGTGACAAGTTCTTCGGAAATCCGTGGCACAAGAATGTCCCGGTACGCATCGAACTCGTGGACTCGAGCGTGACAGCCGACAGCTGAAAATACGCACCACGGCGAGATCAGCCCGGAGGATCGACAACCACCGAACTCGCCCGCGAGGGGGCGGGCGAGTTCGGTGTGCGAGTCGCACCTTGGAATCGAACCGACCCACAGGAGAAAGCATGCCGCTCTGGAACATCAGGACCGCGAAGAATGTGTACACCGCCGACGACAAGAAGGCGTTCGCCGACAGCATCACGTCGTTCTACCTGGACGTCGTCGGGTTGCCGAAGTTCTACACCAGCGTCGTCTTCCATGAATTCGATCCCGAGAACTTCTTCCTCGGGGGTGAACCGACAGACGATTTCGTCCTGATCGAGGTGGTTCATGTCGCCCGCAACATGCACGAGCTGTCCGAGAAGCTCGGCACGACGATGACCGAGGACGACCTGTATTCGTTGATGCGAGAGAGCTTCGCCGGGATCGTCCGACCGTTCGTCGACGATCGTGGGCTGCGCTGGGAGACAGCGGTTGTGGAAGGACTCTTCAAGAGCTGGATGATCGACGGCATGACACCACCGCCGCCGTTCTCGGACGCGGAGAAGACGTGGGCGCGGCAGAACAAGCCGTCGCCGTACGACACAGCGTCGGCCTGACTCTCGGACCGGACATCGACGGCGACGTCGTCGGCATCCTGCGTGCGCTGCTGCGCCGCGATGGATGCCGACGACGTCGTCACTCGTCGGTCGGTCGTCCCGCCACCGCCGTTCCGCGATAGTCGGCTCGGACGCCGTCGAGTCCGCGTTCCAGCGAACTCTCCAACAGTCGGAATCCGCCCTCTTCGGCGATACGGCGCACTCCCGGGAGCCTCGTCACCGAACTCACTGCTCGTAGCGCGCCCGCCCCCAGTCGCACCACCGCCTCCGCCGTGGGCCGTGGCTCGAGGCCCAACGCGTCCCGAGCATCGCCACCGGGGAACGTGGCTATCATCGACGGTTGCAGAACCTGCCGCGCCACCGCGTGGTTCAGCCATGTCGACTTTCCGAAAGCGGCCATCGATGCTGTGCCCTCGACAACGTCGCGCATCAAGGTCTTCGTCTTGTCACTCTCACTGAACAGGGTGTCGTGGATTCGCATCTGGATCGCCATCTCCTCGGCGTGGTCTCGCCCGAGCAGCTGATTGTTCGCACCCTCGATGCGCGACACCCAGCGCCACATCAGCGCGAAGCCGTCGCGTTCGTCGGGGGTCACCTTTCCCCCGAAATACTCCATGATGTTGACCCGGTACTGCCCGAAGATGTACGTCGCACCGGCAGTGGCCATCTGGCTGATCGGCGTTCCCGATTCGTATCGGGGCCACCTCGCGCTGCGATGGATTCCCAGCCGGATCATGGTGTGCATGAACCTGATTCGTATCCACATGATCCACCGATCGCCACCCGGCAACATCCCGTCCACGTCGAGTGCTCCGACGAAACCGGTTGCCGTCTCCCAGAAACGGCGTCGGAAATCGCCTCCGCCGGCCAGGCGACCGGTCGACGACATCACCTCCGCGGTGGCCGGATCCAGGTAGGTCATGGGCAAGGCCCCGTGGATCCCGAACAACATGCCCAGCGGATTGCGGCGTCCCATCCGCGCACCCATCCTGAGGGAATCGACATCGAGCCAGCTCGGAATGGCCTCGACGTCGGCGAAGAAGGCGGTGGCCTCCGAATTGCCCCCTCGTTCGAGTTCTCTGGCGTTCGCGTAGATGTCGCCACCCATCAGTTTGCGTTCGCGCATCACGTGGATCAGCGCCTCGCACAGCGGGTCACCCACGTGATTCCACGACCTGTAGTCGATGTCCCCGGGTGCGAGATACGATTCCGCGCCCGGGATACTCGCCAACGCGATCAGCGCGTCGACGCTCGGACCGTGCGGGGCGAACTCACTGCGTGTTTCGCTGAACATGTGGCGCCTTCCGTCGAGGAACGACCGAGCACTCCGAGCACGCGCCTCGACCCGAGCGAGATGCATGACCGGTGATCGAGGCGTGGTGCACGAGCCGTCGCGAGGTACAGAACCTCGTTATAGATAGTTCTATCACGTCCGCTCGAGGTCGGCACAGAGGCGACGTCGACGATGCCGGAACGCGGGTGCAGGCCCACGACACGACGGGGTCGTGGGTCCGGCGTCAGACCGGTGATGCCACGAGCAGCCGGACCGTCCCGATCGGTCCGTCGTCCTGCAGCCGACGCTTCGCGCGCTGGTACGCCACGCGCAGTCGCACGCTCGTCGTCAGGTCCCCGAAGACGTCGGGTTGGGCCAGGAACGCACCGGGGCTGTCGTGGTCGGCCCGCGCCAGTGCGCGGAGCTGATCCGCCGCCCGGTCGGGCAGCGCCACTCCTCCTTCGATGCATGCGCACCACGCCGCGAGCATCAGGGCCGCGTGATCGATCGACCGGTCGTCGCGCAGTCTGTCCCGCACGACGGGCAGGACGAACTTCGGGATGCGCGACGTCGCGTCGACCACCTGACGCGCCACCGTGTCCTGCACGGCCGGGCTGCCGAAGCGTGCGAGCAGATCGTCGATGTACGTGTCGAGGTCCACGCCGGGAACGAGTCCCACGGTGGGCGCCGCCTCGTGGCGCATGTAGGAGGCCACGAAGGCCCCGAGGTCGGGGTCGGCCATCACCTCGTGCACGAACGTCTTCCCGGCCAGCACACCGAGGTACCCGAGCATCTGATGGGAGGCGTTGAGGAGTCGGAGCTTCATCCGCTCGAACGGCGCGACGTCCGTGACCACCTGGACGCCCACGTCCTCGAACGGTGGCCGCCCGTCGGAGAAGTCGTCCTCGAGGGCCCACTGCGCGAACGATTCGGACCGCACCGGCCAGGCGTCGTCGATGCCCGTCCGGCGGCGCACCGAGTCGATCACGGCCGGCGACGTCGCAGGGGTGATCCGGTCCACCATCGAGTTCGGGAATGCGACGGAGTCGTCGATCCAGTCGGCGAGCGCGCCGTCGTGGTGACGGGCGAACGACACCAGCGCGGCACGGGCCACGGCACCGTTTCCGACGATGTTGTCGCACGACATGACGGTGAACGGCGCGGTGCCCTCGTCGCGGCGACGGCGGAGTGCCACCGTGAGGAACCCGAGGACGCTGACCGGCGCGTCGAGAGACATGAGGTCGTGGCGCGTGGCGTCGTCCCGGGGATCGAAGGCACCGGTCGCGTCGTCGATGCCGTAGCCCGACTCGGTGATGGTGAGCGAGACGATGTGCGTGGTGGGTGCCGCGAGCGTCGCGACGACGAGATCCGGGTCGTCCGGCGCGTAGAGGTAGCGGGCGATGGACCCCACGATGCGGGTGTCCTCCGCGCCGTCCGGATGCACCGTGCTGAGGGTGAAGAGCTGGTCCTGGGCAGCGGCGGTGTCACGCGCCGCCGCGTCGGCGGGCATGACACCGACACCGCAGATCGCCCAGCCGAGGTGCCCCGCGGCGAGCAACCGGTCGACGTACATCGCCTCGTGCGCTCGATGGAAGGCGCCGACACCGATGTGGACGATGCCGCACACCAGGGTCGAGCCGTCCACTCGATGACGCGGAACCGTCACACCCGCAGGCGGTGCGGTGAGGGCGTCCTGGATCGAGATGGTCACGGCAGCGGTGCCTTTCGAGTGGTACGACGTGGAACGCGGTGGCGCTCCCGTTCACCGGGATCGAGCCGGTGAGACAGAAGAGCGCCACCGCAGCTGGGGACGGCCGGTCAGCAGGCCGACTTGTACACGTACTGCGCGCCGTCGCCGTCGATCGTGTCCGCGGTGATGACGTGGAATCCGGTGGAGATGTCCTTCTCGGTGGGCTTGTCCTCGAGCGAGGCGACGGCCTGCTCGACGCCGTCGGTGCCGATGGTGGCCGGCTGCTGGGCGATGAGCGCCTGGACCGTTCCCTCGCGGAGCTGCTTCACCTGGGCGGGGCCGGCGTCGAAGCCGACGATCTTGACCTGCTCCTGCTTCCCGGTCTGGCGGACGCCGGTCGCGGTGCCCTCCGCGGCGAAGGTGTTGGTGGCGAAGACACCGACGATGTCGGGATCCTTGGCGATGGCGGCGGAGATCAGACGAGCGGCCTCGGCCGGATCGTTGTGGCTGTACTGCACTCCGAGGTACTGGAAGGCCGAGTTGCCCGCGGCCGCATCTTCGAATCCCTTGACGCGGGCGTCGGTGGTGGAGACGCCGGGGTCGGTGGAGATGACGATGACCTTGCCGCCGTTCGGGTTCAACCCCTCGATCGCGTTGAACGCTTCGGCGCCGCCGCCCTCGTTGTCCGACGAGATGGCCGACACGGCCTTCGACGGATCCTCGAGCGTCGTGTCGACGAGGACGACCTTGATTCCGGCCTGCGCGGCGGCGTCGAGCGGTGCCTGCATCGCGGACACGTCGGTGGGGGCGATGAGAATCGCGGCGGGACGAGAGGCGACGACCGAATCGACGATCGGCTTCTGCAGGGTCGGGTCGAACTTGGCGGGACCCTGGACGTCGACCGTGTAACCGGCGGCCTGAGCGGCGTCCTGGATGCCGCACTGCATGCTGATGTAGAACTCGTCGCCGCTGACGCCCTGGATGAACGCGAGCTTCTTCTCACCGCCGCCCGAGTCGGACGAACAGCCGGCGAGCACGAAGGTGGAGAGTGACGCGGCTGCCAGCGCAGCGGCGGCGACGGTCCGGGATGTACGCATGGGTGAGTGATCTTTCCGGTAGGCCGAGCGTGGTGAGTGGAGTGTGCGATGAGGCCGAGCGACGGTGGTACGTCAGGGGTTTCGAGCCCACAGTCGTTTCAGTGAGGACGTCGACGCCCCGCGGGTGGCGGCGGCTCGGCGGCGTTGATCGAAGTACACGGCGGCGATGAGCACGGCACCGACGGCGACCTGCTGCCAGAAGGGCTGCACACCGACGATGACGAAGCCGTTCTGGAGCACGGCGGGAATGAAGAGTCCGATGACGGTGCCGAACATGGTGCCCACACCGCCGAAGAGGCTGGTGCCGCCGATGACGACCGCGGCGATGACGTTGAGGTTGGTCTGCGACTGGCCGGCGATGGCCGTGGTGCCGTACTGCGAGAGCGACAGGATGCCCGCGAGACCGGCGAGCGTGCCGGACAGCGCGTAGACCTTGATCAGGTGCAGGTCGACCTTGATGCCGACGCGCCGGGCGGACTGCTCCTTGGACCCGACAGCGAAGGTGTGCAGGCCGAACCTTGTGCGGTGCAGCACGATACCGAACACGATGACGAACACCAGGGCGATGAAGGAGATGAGCGGGATGGTGGTCGCGGGCACGTTGCCGTAGCCGATCGTGTCGACCAGCACCGGCGGCACGTCGCGGATGTCGACACCACCGGTGATGACCTGGGCGAGACCCAGTGCGCCGCCGAGCGTCCCCAGCGTCGCGATCAACGGAGGCACCTTCGCGATACCGATGAGGAACCCGTTGAGCAGCCCCCACGCCAGCCCGCAGGCGACGGCCACGAGGATGCCGATGACGGCCACACTCCAGCCCTCGCCGCCGACGGCCCGCATCACCTTCGCGGCGACGACGCCGGAGAAGACCAGGACAGAGCCGATGGAGAGATCGATACCGCTGGTGACGATGACGAACGTCATCCCGATGCCGAGGACGGCGAGGATCGAGACGTTCTGGATGATCTGCCGGATGTTGCCCCACTCGGGGAAACTGTTCGGCGCGAGAATCGAGAACAGGATGCTGATCGCCAGCAGCACGATGACGATCTGGAACACCTGGACACGGGCGAGGCCGGCGAGGCTGCTCCGCAGATCGAACGAGCTGCCGCTCGACGACGGTTCGGGGGCCGAGGATCCCGCTGATTTCGGCAAGGTCTGATTGCTCATCTCGCGGCTCCCACCGTCGCGCCGGTCATCGCGCCGACGAGTGCTTCCATGGTCGTGTTCTTGGCATCGAGCGTCGCGACGCGCTTGCCCAGGCGCAATACCTGGACGCGGTCGGCGACCTCCATGACGTGCGGCATCGAGTGGCTGATGAACACCACGGCGACGCCCTTGTCGGCCACTCGACGAATGGTGTCGAGCACGTTGCGGGTCTGGACCACGCCGAGTGCGGCGGTGGGTTCGTCGAGGAACACCACACCCTTGGCCCAGGCCACGGCGCGGGCGATGGCGATGGCCTGCTGCTGGCCACCGGACATGGCTCCGACCGGATCGGTGAGGCTGCGGACGGTGGCCCCCAGTTCGTCGAGCGCCGCACGCGACTGCGTGCGCATCTCGGCCGTGTTCAGGAAGCCGAGCTTGCCCAGCAGGCCCGCCGCGGGAATCTCGCGCCCCAGGAACATGTTCTGGGCCGCGTTGAGGTGCGGAGCGAGCGCCAGGTCCTGGAACACCGTCTCGATGCCCAGATCTGCTGCTGCGGTGGGGTTGTCCAGGTCGACGGTCACGCCGTCGTAGAGGATCTCGCCGGAGTCCAGCGCCAGGCTGCCGGACAGCGCCTTGACCATCGTCGACTTGCCGGCGCCGTTGTCGCCGATGAGTGCGACCACCTCGCCCGCGTAGATGTCGAAATCGGCGTCGTCGAGCGCGCGCACGTTCCCGAAGCTGCGGGAGAGCCCGCGTGCCTCGAGGACGGGCGTGGCGCCGTCGGGGTGGTTGCTCATGAGAGCTCCTCGGATGAGTCGGTGTCGCGTGATGAGTCGGTGTCGTGAGCGGGTGCGAGAAGCGGGTCGTTCGGCACCTCGATGATCAGGTCGGCGCGGCGGGCCGCCGCGGCCACGATCTCCGCGTTGCGGAGGTCGACGTCGCGGGTCCACTGCTCGGCGTCCGCACGCGACTTGCCGTGGTGTCGGTGTCGGGCCACGAGTCGTTCCGCGCGCACCGTCGTCGGAACGTCGAGGTACCAGACCTCGTCGAGCTCCGAGCGCACCGCGTCCCACCCGCCGTCGTCGAGCAGGAGGTAATTGCCCTCGGTGATCACCATCGCGGTGTCGCGCTGCACGGGGACGGCGCCGGCGATCGCGGCCTCGATCGACCGCTCGAACCGCGGTGCATAGATCGTCTCCGCCGTCTGGTTCCGCAGGCGGCGCAGGAGCGCGACGTATCCGTCGACGTCGAAGGTGTCGGGCGCACCCTTGCGTCCACGGCGCCCGAGCCGGATCAGCTCCTCGTCGGCGAGGTGGAACGCGTCCATCCCCACCAGCGTGGAGTCGGTACCGAGTTCCGCCTGAAGCAGTGCGCAGAAGGTCGACTTGCCCGCGCCCGGTGCACCGGTGACACCCAGCAGCCGGCGACCGCCGGATCCGTCGCGCAGCACGGACGCCAGGTGGCTCACCATCTCGGTGAGATCGGCCGGCGCGTAGCGCCGACGGTCCTCGCGGCCGTCCGGCGTGCCGGCGTCGTTCGAAGCTGCGTACATGTCCGTCCCTCGTCGAATCGCGGAACTCGATCGACCCGACCATCGTGGGGGCGGGTCGTCGTGCGGCCCGAGCCGCATCGCGATGCGGATCAGTGTGACCCACGCAACTCGCCGTGTCACGCGTTTCGCGAAAATTCATGTCACCGGTGACATGGGCACCGATCGGTCGAGCCTCCCCGATTCGTGGAGGTCACTCCCGAGAGAAGGATCAGCGCAGTTCAGCGATGTTTCTCGGCAATCGGGCGCAGAATTGCACACGGTGACGTACGGTCCGTGTCATCGATGTCATGGACCACCGCAACGGAGGTCATGACATCGATGACATCGCATCACCGCCACACCCACGACTCCCCAGAAGGCAGAACCGACATGTCGCAGAGTTCCCCGTCGAAGTTCAGCGGCCGCACGATCCTCGTCACCGGGGCCAGCGGCGGTATCGGCGCCGCCACAGTGCGGCGCCTCGTCGCCGACGGCGCCGACGTCATCGCGTCCGGACGGAACGAGGCCGCGCTCGCTGCTCTGCAGGAGGAGACCGGCGCACGTCCGCTGCCGTTCGACCTCACGTCGGAGGACAGCATCCGTGAGGCCCTGTCGGGCCTCGAGCTCTACGGCGTGGTCAACTGCGGCGGCTTCGGCGGCGAGATCGCCACCCCCCAGGACACCGACATCGACATCTTCGACAAGGTCATCTCCATCAACGCGCGCGGCAGCCTCCTCGTCATCAAGTACGCGGCTCCCGCGATGATCGCCGCCGGAGCCGGGGCCATCGTCAACGTCTCGAGCCAGGCATCGCTCGCAGCGCTCCCCGGACACATCTCGTACGGATCCTCGAAAGCGGCCCTGGACAACATCACTCGCGTCGCGGCACTCGAACTCGGGAAGCACGGCATCCGGGTCAACAGCGTCAATCCCACCGTCGTCATGACGGAGATGTCCGCCTTCTACTGGGGGCGCCCGGAGATCGAGGGCCCGTTCCTGTCGCAGATGCCGCTCGGTCGGTGGGCCACCGAGGCCGAGATCGCGGCCCCCATCGCGTTCCTGCTCAGCGACGACGCCTCGATGATCACCGGGGTGTCTCTTCCGGTCGACGGCGGGTACACCAGCCGCTGACCCGTCATACTGTCCCGGCACGTACGAAGAAGGTGGCCCGATGACCACGATGCAGGATGTCGCGACACTGGCCAACGTCAGCGCGAAGACGGTGTCCCGTGTCTACAACGACGATCCGCACGTCGATCCCGAGACTCGCGCTCGGGTCAACGCGGCGCTCGAATCGTTGAACTACGTTCCCAACACCATCGCGACGTCGTTCCGCGCCGGCCACACCGGTGCCATCGGGGTCGCCGTTCCGGACATCGACGATCCCTTCTTCGCGTCGATCGCGCGTGCGGTGGAGAACCGAGCCCGGCTGCACGACATGGCCGTCATCATGACCAGCCTCGGTCACGACGCGTCCCTCGAGAGCTCACTGGTGGAATCGCTCCTGCGCAGACAACTCAGCGGCCTGGTGATCGCGCCCATCGGTACCGATCACGCTTATCTCAAGCGGTGGGCCGAGCGCACCCCCACCGTGTTCGTGGACCGCGCGCCCTCCGGGCTCACCGCCGACACGTTCGTCGACGACGATCACGGCGGTGCCTGGACGGCCACCACCCATCTTCTCGATCGGGGCCACCGGCGCATCGCTCTGGTCGGCGACGACATCTCCATCAGCACCGCGTTCAACCGCCTCTCCGGGTATCGAGATGCGCTGGAGAGCAACGGGATCGAGTACGACGACACGTTGGTCGTCACCGGAGTCCTCGGCCGCGATCAGGCACGGGAGGCGATGCGCACACTGCTCGACTCCTCCGCGCCGCCCACGGCGCTGTTCCTGTCCAACGCCCGCACCGCGATGGCGTGCGTGCCCGAACTGCAGAAGCGCGGAGCGACGCGCCCCGCGTACGTCGGCTTCGGCGACTTCCCGCTGGCCGACGCTCTGTGCCCGCCCGTCACCGTGATCGACCAGAACCCAGCCGAACTCGGGCTCCAAGCGATCGATCGCATTCTCGGACGCATCGAGAACCCGCGCCGGCGTTACCGCCGCCGTAACGTGCTCGGAGTCGAGCTGATCGAGAGGGAATCGTGCACGCTCCCCGACGGCGCCGCGTCACCGCAGTGACACGGTGACGCCTCCCTCGGCGAGGGTGACCGTCAGCTGATCCAGGGTGTCGACCTGCAGGTCCGCGTCCAGGTCGGCTCGGTCGTGCGTGCCTCCCACACCGATCACCGTGCAGCCCGCGGCCCGTGCCGACAGCACTCCGGCGGGCGCGTCCTCGACGACCAGGCAGCGACTCGGATCGATCCCGAGCGTGCGCGCCGCGAGGAGATAGGGCTCCGGGTCCGGCTTGCCGTGTGCCACGTCCGCAGAGGTCACCATCGCGGTGGGTGCGGCCAGACCCGCCGCTGCGAGACGGGCGTGCGCCACGGGGGGTGCACCCGACGTCACGATCGCCACCCGCGAGGCGGGCAGTGCCGAGAACAACTCCAGCGCACCGGGAGTGGGGACCACGTCGGCCACGTCGCGGGTTTCCAGATCACCGAGCCGCAGCGCCGCTGCCGGCCCCTCCACGTCGCCGAGAAGCAGCGCCATCGACTCCGCCGCCGTCATTCCGTGCGCGATGTCCGCGACCGCGAATCCGTACTCGCCGCCGACCTCGGCCCAGCACCGCGCGACGGCCGCCGTGGAGTCGACGAGAGTGCCGTCGAGGTCGAACAGCATCGCGTCGAACATCCGCCCGACGACACCACCCCGGTCCGCGGGCGGGGACACCAGTCCCAGCGCCCGGCGGACACGGAACAGTTGCTGCGCGGTGGTCAGAGACGCGTCGACGCGCAGATGCGGGACCGTGGGGCTCGAGTGCGGCGTGTCGGCGCGGTGGCGATCCCGGTCCAGACCGCGGTCCGCGCGGCGCCGGGCGAGCAACGCCTCGCTGCCGTCGACATGGACGACGACCACCGGCGCAGGGGCCACGGACTCGAGAAGAGCCGCCCACTCGTCACCACCCTGCAGTTCGCGGGTGAACGGCGCGACCATCACGGACCGCACGCCCACCGACGTCAGTTCTCCTGCGACGGAACGCATCACGGAATATCGACCGGCACGGATCAGGGGCGCCGCGTCGCCGGAGTCGTTCCAGTGTCCACTGCCCAGCAGCGGACTCAGCACGTCGAGCAGCGGCGCCGTCAGGGTGTCGAGGTCGAGCAACGGCGCTGCGAGATCACGGGCGACCGCTGCTCCGAGGGTCGACTTGCCACTGCCGGCGACCCCGGCGATCACCACGTGCGGGCCGCTGTTCCACGCGATCTCTTGACAGGAGGTGTGCACGATGACGATCATAGAAGACAACGTTGTCTCGCAGCAATGCCGGACCGCCACCCACCCTCTATCGAGAGTTCTCCCGTGACCCACCGCGCCAGCATCAAGGACGTCGCCGCACTGGCAGGCGTCAGCTTCAAGACTGTCTCGCGCGTGGTCAACGGTGTCGACACGGTGCTCCCCGAGCTGCGCGAGCGCGTCGAAGCGGCGGTGGCGGAACTGAACTACGTTCCCAACTCCGCCGCACGATCACTGAAGTCCGGATCCGGCACCACCATCGGCATCGTGGTCGACTCCATCGACGACATCTTCTTCGCCTCCCTGGTACGCGCGATCGAGGAGCGTGCGCTCGATCGCGGCATGGGAGTCATGGTCGGCAGCACCGGGTTCGATCCCGAGCGCGAACTGTCGCAACTCACCCGCCTCGCCGGTCAACACGTGCGCGGCATCGTGCTCGCCCCCGTCGGCGATCACTCGTCGTTCCTCACCCCGCGCCGCCACACCCTGCCGGTGGTGACCGTCGACCGCTCGATCCCGGGTTTCGACTCCGTCACCGTCGACGACTACTCGGCGGCTCGACGCGCCGTCCGGGTGCTGGTCGACGCGGGGCACCGGCGGATCGCCCTCGTCGGTCACGATGCGCGACTGCAGACGGCGCAACGTCGACGCGACGCGTACGTCGACGTCCTCACCGAGCACGGTCTCAGCGCCCCGGGCGACGGCATTCCCGAAGTGGCGCCGTCACCGGACGCGGTGCGCCCGGTGGTGCTCGACCTGCTCGCCCTCCCTGAACCCCCCACGGCGCTGTTCGTCTCCAACGCCCGCCACGCCAGTGCCGTCGTGTCGGTCCTGCACGAGATCCACCGCACGGACGTGGCCATGGTGTCGTTCGGCAGCTTCGCTCTCGCCGACGCCGTCGATCCGCCCGTCACCTGCATCGACCAGAACCCGTACGAGATCGGAGCCGCGGCGTTCGACCGTCTGCTGCTGCGCTTCGACGATCCCACCCTCGACGCCGTGGCCGGCCTCTCCGACACGACTCTCGTCGAGCGCAGCTCGCATCTCGCTCCCCCGAATCGACAGTCCCCCAGCGCTGGAAAGCGGTACCGCCCGTGAGCATGTCCCTCGTCGCCGGTCTCGACCTCGGCAGCACCGGAATCAAGATCCTCGTCAGCGACTCCTCGGGTTCCGAGGTCCTGATCGAGCAACTCGCCACTCCCTGGACGCACGGGGCCGGCGGTACCACCGACATGGCGGCGGACGATCTCCTCGACACCGTGCGTCACCTGGTGGAGATCGTCGCGCGCCGACTGCCGGACGTCACCGGTGATCCGAACGCCCGGCTCGATGCCGTCGCCGTCTCGGGCATGGGCGAGACGGGCTTCCTCGTCGACGCAGGGCTGGAGGTCGTGGCGCCGTCGTTCGCGTGGTTCGACCCGCGCGGCGGGGAGCAGGTCGCCGCCCTGCCCGAGCCGCTGCGGGTCGCGTTCGCAGCGACCACGGGAATCCCTCTCGGGGTGCAGGTCTCGGTGGCGAAGATCCTGCATCTGCAGTCCGGCGGACTGGACCTCACCGGACTCCGATGGCTGGATCTGCCCGCGTTCGTCGTCGCCGCTCTCGGCGGACGGGCTGTCAGCGAGTACTCGCTGGCGTCGCGAACGGGGCTGCTCGACCAGGACACCGGCGCCCCCTGGCGGGACATGCTGGCGCACCTCGGTGTCGACGACACCTTCCTCCCGCCCCTCGTCGCTGCCGGCACCGAACTCGGATTCGCCTCGGCTCCATGGCTTCCCGAGCTCGTACGCGGGGCCGCCCTCACGGTCGCGGGCCACGACCACCTCGTGTCCGCGGTGTCCGGCGGCGACATCGCCGACGACACCTACCTCGTCTCGATGGGTACCGCGGAGGTGTTGTTGCGCGTCCTGGACACGCCACCGTCCGCGGCCAGTCGCGCGCGACTGGCCGAGCACCTGATCAACTCGGTCCGCCACGTCGTGCCCGGCAAGTACGTGCTGGTGGCCGGTGTGAAGTCGGGACTGCTCATGCGCCGCGCACTGCAGTTGTGCGACATCACCGATCGCGCCGGGCGGGACGGGCTGGACCAGCGCGTGCAGGCACTGCCGTCCGCGGGATCCGTCGCCGAGGGTGGTGTCACCGTCTCCGGTGCACGCAACGACGACGGTGTGCTCGCACTGACCATCCGGACCGACGGGGTGGACGCCGCCGAACTCTTCCGCGCCGTGCTGCTCCACGGGAACGACGAGGTGGCCCTGCTGGTCGCCGCGCTCGACCGTGAGGTCCCGCCCGCACGGCGCAGCATCCTCACCGGTGGCTGGGCGAGCATGGCCTGCGTCCGCGACGCCCGCGCCGCCGTCCTGCCCGACATCACCACCTCCGGCCGAACACAGGACACCGCCTACGGCGCAGCCCTGTTCGCCTCCAGACTGCTCGACTCGAGCGACCGAACCCCACCTCGCACCACCGACAGGAGCTCCGACATGAACGACCTCACCACACTGGAACGACGCGGCATGGCCGCCATCTCCACTGCGAACGGCAACATGCTGATCGTGGCCGGCGACCAGCGCAACGGCATGAAGGCCGTCATGAACGACGCCCTGGACGGTCCGGACTCCATCTCGAAGGACCAACTCGCCGATGCCAAGGGCGATCTCGTGAAGTACCTCGGCAACCACGCTCCCGCCATCCTGCTCGACCCGGAGGTGGCGCTCCCCCGCGTCGTCGACGAAGGCACGTTGTCGCGGGACACCGCGCTCGTGGTCGGGATGGACGCCTCGGGATTCGAGACCGTGGACGGCCTGAAGTTCACCCGCTTCGTCGACGGCGTCACCCCGCGCGTGGTGCGCGATCTGGGCGGCGATGTCGCGAAGATGTTGTGGTACATGCGCCCCGACCGTCAGACGGCGGACTCGCGGGTCGGCCAGGAGATCGCCGAACTGGTGAAGGCGTGCTCGGCCGAGGGTCTGCTGCTGATCGTCGAGATCCTCACGTACCGGCTCGAGGGCGAATCGGCCGTCGACTACGCGGAGCGCTTCCCGTCCCTCGTGGCCGAGTCCGCCCGCATCTCCGTCGAGTGCGGTGCCAAGGTGCTCAAGCTGCAGTACCCCGGATCGGCCGAAGCCTGTGCCGCCGTGACCGCCGCCGCGAACGGCGTGCCGTGGGCCGTCCTGTCCGCCGGTGTGGATCACGAGACGTTCATCGAGCAGGTGCGCACCGCCGTGGCGAACGGCGCCGGCGGCGCGATGGCGGGTCGCTCCCTCTGGAAGGACAGCATGGCCGTCTCGGCCGACACCCGCGAGCAGCTGCTGACGGACCGCGCGCTGCCGCGCCTGCGCGAGCTGGCCGAGGCCGTCGACAACCGCTGACCCACACGCGACACGCGATACCGGACCGTCGAGTCTGCCTATCATGACGGCATGACACGGTTCCGGTTCGCGGTCGCGTTCATCGCGGTGACAGCAGTGCTCGGTCTCGCCGGTTGCTCCGACAGCTCCGGTGCCACACAGTTCGACGGGCTCACGGTCGGCCAACGCGTGTACGACCGCACCGGGGACTCGCTGGGTCCGGCCGACGTCGAGGCGCTGGAGCAGCGACTCGACGCGCTCCGCGCCGAGACCGGGGCCGACGTCGTCGCGTACGTCCGCGAGCTGGACGCCGACTCGGACGACACCCTCGATCAGGTGGAGGCACTCCAGCGGGCGTGGGTGTCGACGGCGGACGTCGATCAGGACGTCGCCGGCGCCATCCTGATCAACCGCGAGCCCGGTACCGACGACGAGGCTCGGGCCGGGATCTTCCTCGGTTCCACCTTCGACGACGGCAATGTTCCCCGCGACGAGCAGGAAGCGATCATCGAGGACGCCCTGGTGCCGCCGCTGCGCGACGGTGACGTCGCGGGCAGTCTGACGAACGGCATCGACCGGCTCGAGTCCTCCATCCTGGTCGGGCCACCGGTGACGGCGCTCGACGAGTTCGCCGCCGGGCCGGGGTCGACGTGGCTCCCGTGGACCGGTCTCGCCGTCGTGCTGGTCGGCTCCGCGGGCGCGGCGCAGATCTACCGTCGCCGTTCGCGGCCCACGGTGTCGGCGCAGCCTCCGACGACCTACCGACCCGATCACACCACCGATCCCGCGATCGTCACGGCTCTGGTCCATCGGAGCGCGCAGGCGAGTGCGGTGCCGGCCACGCTGCTGGCGCTCGCGGCGGCCGACGCAGTGGCTCTCGAGTCCGAGCCGGGTTCCGGGTCGAAGAAACGTGGCAAGGACACGCTCCGAGTCCGACTGCTCGACCGCGGCAAGGTACGCGGCGACGTGCAGGACGCCGTCTGGACCATGCTGTCCGAGAAGGCCGAGGTCGACGTGGTGGACAGCGCCGCGCTCACGAAGCTCGCGCAGGGTCACGGCGCGACGAAGGCCGTCGTCGACGCGCACCTCGAGGCGAACGGGTGGGTGCGCCACGGTACGGCCGGACCACGCTGGGGTCTGGTCGGACTGGCACTTCTCGGCGGTGCAGTCATGGTGGGCGCAGGCGTGGTCGCTGCTTCCGGGGCCCCGATCATGCTGGTCGCCGCGATTCCCGGCGGGATCCTGCTGATCGCCGGCCTCGTCATGACGGTCGCCTACTCACGATTCTCGGCTGCCGGTCTCGACGCCGCTCGTCCCTGGGAGGCCTACCGTGACGGGTTGAAGCAGTCGGGAAAGGACCACGACTCCTCGCTCGATCTGGACGACGCACTGCCCGACATCGTCGCGCTGGGGCTCGGCTCCACGTTCACGAAGCGCCTCGAGGCGGCCACGGACGCGGACGGCGGAACGACGCTGCGTGCCTTCGCCTCACCGTCCGGATCACTGCACGCCTCGGACCCGGCACTGCTGAACTGGGTCGTCTTCTCCTCGGTGTTCACCTCGACCAACAGCAGCGCCGGCACGGTGTCCGGGGCCGGCGCGGGTGGCGGTGGCGGCGCTGCGGGGAGCACCTGAGACCATTCCGGGTGTGACCGACACTCCGTCATCACGTCCCGCGTATCGCAACGGCGCGGGCAGCAGCGCGCTGGTCGCGGGCATCGTCGCGCTGGTCTGCGCGTTCGTGCCCTTCGTGGGAGACATCGTCGCGGTGCCCACCGGCATCCTCGCGGTGGTGTGCGGATGGGTCGGTATCGGCCGGGACGAGGACGGCACGGCCACCAACGGCCGCGAGGCGATGATCGGAGCCGCGCTGGGCGGCGCCGCACTGTTCGTCGTCTTCGTGTCCTTCGCCGCCACCACCCTCTGAGCCGACGGAGTGCCGCCGTAACGGCGCGGAAACCGAGAAGACCGACGAACGACACGGGCAGGGCCGACACTGTGTCCCATGGTGTCGTTGTCGAGGTTCACTCGCGGTCGGGCGGGCACGCATCCGGTCGACCACATTCCCCCGCTGTCGGTGCTGGCTCCACTCGGCTTGCAGCACGTGCTCGCGATGTACGCGGGCGCGGTCGCCGTCCCTCTCATCGTCGGCAGCGCCCTGGTCGCTGCGGGGGAACTGCAGTCGAGCGACCTGCCGTACCTCATCACGGCCGACCTGTTCGTCGCCGGGATCGCGACACTGATCCAGGCGGTCGGGTTCTGGCGCTTCGGGGTACGACTACCGCTGATGCAGGGCTGCACGTTCGCCGCGGTGACGCCGATGATCGCCATCGGCTCGCAGTACGGCGTCACCGCCATCTACGGTTCCGTGATCGCGTCCGGCGTGTTCATGATGGCGCTGGCGCCGGTGTTCGCGAAGCTGCTCCACCTGTTCCCGCCTCTGGTCACGGGCACGGTCATCCTGATCATCGGCCTGTCGCTGATGCCGGTGGCGGCCGGATGGTTCGGCGGCGGAACGGGATCCGAGGACTTCGGTGATCCGAAGTACATCGGGATGGGCGCACTCACGTTGCTGATCATCCTGCTGATCGAACGGTTTGCTCCCCCGCCCGCCAAGCGACTGAGCATCCTGCTCGGACTCGTCGCCGGCACCGTCATCGCGATCCCGCTGGGCATGACCGACTTCAGTGGTGTGCGGGAACAGGACTGGGTCGGCGTGACCACGCCGTTCCACTTCGGATTCCCGACGTTCGAGGTCAGCGCGATCATCACCATGTGCATCGTCGCGCTGGTCATCATGACCGAGACCACGGGCGACATCATCGCTGTCGGCGAGATCGTCGACAAGAAGGTCCCGCCTCGCCGTCTGGCCGACGGTCTGCGCGCCGACGGCCTGTCGACGATGCTCGGTGGCATCTTCAACACGTTCCCGTACACGGCGTTCGCGCAGAACGTGGGGCTGGTGGCGATCACGGGCGTCAAGACCCGCCATGTGGCCACGTTCGCCGGCGGCATCCTCATCCTGCTGGGGTTGCTGCCGAAACTCGGTGCCGTGGTGGAGGGTGTGCCGCTTCCCGTGCTCGGTGGCGCGGGCATCGCACTGTTCGGCATGGTGGCCGCGAGTGGCGTCCGCACGCTCGCGCAGGTGTCGTTCAACAACACGAACATCCTGGTGGTCGCCGTCGCGGTGGGCGTCGGACTGTTGCCCACGGTGTCGCCGGACCTCTACGACCGGTTCCCCGACTGGTTCCAGACCATCTTCCACTCCGGCATCAGCGCGGGTGCGCTGTGCGCGGTGGTCCTGAACATGCTGCTGAATTCGGAGTCGTTGCGCGACAAGCTGTCCACCGACACGGATCCGCCGGCCCACGACGCTGTGCGTGGACCGGCGCTCTGATCGATCCGTCGGTCAGGAGGACGCTGCGCGGAGCTTCTCGAGCAGTGGCCCGGCGGCCTCGGCAAGGAAGCGCTCCTGGGTCTCGTCACCGACCTGCACGAGTGCGATGTCGGTGAAACCGGCCTCCCAGTAGGGCGCCACCTTCTCGACGATCGCATCGAGATCCGGTCCGCAGGGGATGGTTCCGGCCACGTCCTCCGGCCGGACGAACTGTGTCGCACCCGCGAAACCGGCCGTCGTCGGCAGGTCCGCGTTCACGGCCCACCCGCCCGCGAACCAGCGGAACTGGTCGTGCGCGAGCTCGGTGGCCGCCTTCTCGTCCGGACCCCAGCAGATGGGGATCTGGCCGATCTTCTTCGACTCCCGGTTCAGGCCCGTGCCGATGTGCCTGGCCTTGTCCCAGCCCTCGACCAGCTCGGACTTCGGCTCCGTCGAGATCATGTGGTCGCCGAGCGGCGCGAACCGCTCGATCGACTTCGACCCCGAGACCGCGATGCCGATCTCGAGCGGGTGTTCGGGGGTGTCCCACAGGCGCGCCGAGTCGACGCGGTAGTGCTCGCCCTGCCACGTGATCAGTTCACCCGACTGAAGTTGCCGGATGATCTTGACCGCTTCCTCGAACATGTCCTGACGCTTGTCCACCGAGGGCCAACCCTCGCCGACGACGTGCTCGTTCAGGTTCTCGCCGCTTCCCAGGCCCAGCGTGAAACGGCCGTCGGCGAGGATCTGCAGCGTTGCCGCCTTCTGCGCGACGATCGCCGGGTGGTACCTGATGATGGGGCAGGTCACGTACGTGTAGAGGCCGACTCGGGACGTCGCCTGCGCCACCGCGCCGAGCATCGTCCAGGCGTAGGAAGCGTGTCCCTGCGACGACAACCAGGGTGAGTAGTGATCGCTGGACACCTCGAAGTCGAACCCGACGTCCTCCGCCTTCACGGCGTAGTCGACGAGCTGCTTCGGTCCGCTCTGCTCGGTCATGAGGGTGTAGCCGAAACTTGTCATGGGCGTGGGTCCTCTCTAGATGGTCGCGACGGAACCGGAGTCGACGCGGTAGTTCGAGCCGTTGACGAAGCTGGCGCGCTCCGAGCACAGGAACGTGATCACCGACGCCACTTCCTCCGGGGTACCCCGTCGGCCGAGTTCCATGAACGGCCGGTCCTCCTTCAGGAAGCTCTCGATGGCCTCGTTTCGGTCGGTGCCACGCTCGTCGGCTCGCTTGTCCATCATCGCGTCCGTCATCGGGGTGTGGATGAAGGCAGGAGACACCGCGTTCACCAGGACACCCTCGGACGCGTACGTCTTCGACAGTCCCTTGACCAGCGAGAGGATGCCGGCCTTGGCCGCACAGTAGGGCAGCTCGTCGATGTAGGGCTGCTCCGCGTCCTCGGACGCGAGCAACACGATGCGTCCCCATCCGCCCGCGCGGAGTTCGGGAAGGAAGGCGCGCACGACGCGCACCGGCCCGAGAAGGTCGACCTCGATCGTCGTCGACCACCCGTCGTCGTCGATCTCGTGGAACATGCCCTGTGCGCCGGTGATGCCGGCGCTCTGCACCAGGATGTCCACGGTGCCGAGCGCCTCGACCGCCTTCGCGTGCATCGCCTCGACGTCGGCGGGCCTCGTCACGTCCGCGGCGAACGCCGTGACGGCACCCTCCGGTCCGGTGAGCTCGGCAGCGCCGGCGGCCAGCTTGTCCTGGTCCTTGTCCGTGACGAAGACCCGGACACCCTCGTCGAGCAGCATCTGCGCCGTGCACCACCCGATTCCCGAGTCCGCGCCGGTGACGACAGCAGTTCTGCCCGTGATTCCGAGGTCCATGTGGTCCTACTTTCCTGTGTCGGAGGTCGTGTGGTCGTGGCCGCTGGCGAGCGTGAGCGCAGCGTTGATGAGAGCGAGATGGGAGAGCCCCTGCGGGAAGTTGCCCAGAAAGGTCGACGGCTCGTCCTCGGCCGATCGGTCGGGATCGATCATCTCGGCGAAGAGGCCGACGTCGTTGCCGCTGGTGACCAGTCGATCCATGAGTGCGCTGGCCTCGTCGTCGCGGCCGAGCTTGGCGAGGGCGCCGACGACCCAGAACGAGCAGGCGACGAACGTACCCTCGACCATCTGCATGCCGGAGTAGCGATAGAGGTGGTCGCCGGAACCGAGTTCGTCGCGCAGAGCGTCGACGGTTCTCGACATCCGCTCGTCGTCGACGCACCGACTGCCCGCGTGCAGCAACACGGAGGCGTCGAGCTCATCCGTGCCCGGGTACCAGACGTAGGCGCCGCGCGACTCGGACCAGCAGTTGTCGTCGATCCACTGAGCGATGTGATCGCGCTCGGTCACCCACCTGTCCGCGATGCCGGGAATCATGCCCTGCTCGGAGAGGTGCACTGCACGGTCGAGCGCGTGCCAGCAGCCCATCTTGGAGGACGTGTAGTGCCGGATCGTGGGCAGCTCCCACATCCCGGCGTCCTTGCGGCGCCAGATGTCACACGTCGTGTCGGCGATCTCCGCGAGAAGTCGACCGGTGGGCGCATCGAGTACGTTGCCCGCGTCGACGTAGAGGGACACGATGTCGAACAGGTCACCGAAGATCCCCTGCTGCAGCTGAGTTGCCGCCTCGTTTCCGTTGATCACCGGGCCGACCCCGCGCCACCCCGGCACGTCGGGATATGTCGAGCCGCCCGGGATCTCACCGTTCAGGGTGTAGAACACCTGCGTGATCTGCTCGTTGCTGCGGATGATGCGCAGCAGCCACGCCACCGCGGCGTGGACCTCCTCGCGCAGACCGAAGCGGATCAGCGCCTTGATCGTGTACGCGGTGTCACGCACCCACGCGTAGCGGTAGTCCCAGTTCTTGGCGCCGGCCCACCGCTCCGGAAGCGACGTCGTCGCAGCGGCCGCGATGGCGCCGGACGGGCTGTACAACAACAACTTCAAGGCGAGCGCGCTGCGATGGACCTCGTCGTGCCAGGGGCCCTCGTACCGGAACTCCTCGGACCACATCTGCCAGTTGGCGATCGTGCGATCGATGCCCGAGTCGACGTCCTCCGGCACCGGGAGATACAGCGGTTCCACCTCGGTACCGACCACGGCCACGAGGGAGCGCGAACCGACCGCGGTGGTGAATCGACCACTGATGGAGCGAGATTCGAGCTCGATGTCGTCGGCATTGAGAGTGCGCACGCCCAGAGTGACACCGTCGACGCGCAGCACCGTCCCGTGCACCGTCTCGTACGACCACGGCGACGCCGTTCCCAGACACGTCCCCGGAGCGACGGACCACTCCATTTCGACACTGCCCTCGACGCCCTCGACGCGCCGTGCGAGCTCGGTCCACGGAAGGCGTCCTGCCACACCGGTGTTCAGGGAGTCCGTGACGTTCACGACGCCCGACTCCGTCGTGAATGTCGTGACCAGGACATTGGTGCCGTCGGCGTACCGACGCGTGGTCGTGAACTCCTCCGCCGGGCGCATCGAAATGTAGCCGCCGGACTCGGCGTCGAGCAGTGCTGCGAACACCGGCGCGGTGTCGAGATTGGGAACGGGAAACCAGTCGATTCGCCCGTCGTCCGCGATGAGCGCGACGGTGCGGCCGTCGCCGATCGCCGCGTAGTTCTCGATCGGTGCGTAGCCGTTCTCTCTCATTCGAGGCGCGCGATCGTCGAACTGTCGATGTGCGCCAACAGGTTTGCAGGATCGTCGTACACCGCGGTGGCGCCGGCCTCGGTCAACTCCGCACTCGAGACGCCGCCACTGCGCACTCCGATACACGGAACGCCCGCTGTGACGGATGCCTTCACGTCCCACACGGAATCCCCGACGAAGACGGCGCGCTCGGCACCGACGCCGGCACGGTCCAGCGCGATGTCGACGATGCGCGGCTCCGGCTTCGCCGTCTCGACGTCCTCCGACGACGTCAACTCCGAGACGATCTCCTCGACCCCGAGAAGTCCGCGAAGGATCGCGAGTTCGTTCTCCGGTGCCGAGGTGGCCAGCACCACCTGCAGCCCGCGGTCTGCTACCGCGCCGAGCAGGTCGAGCGCACCGGGCAGCGGCGACAGCAGGGAGGACATCTCCTCGTAGTACTGCGTGTGTAGTTCCTTCGCGCGTTCCGCCGCGTCCTCGGGTGCGTCACCCGCCAACGACGAGAGCAGCTTCGCGCCGTCCATGCCGATCGAGCGGTGAATCCGCCACGAGTCCACAGCGATACCGGCGTCGGAGAAGGCACGAGCCCAGGCGTGGACATGGGCGTAGTTCGAATCGACGAGTGTGCCGTCGATGTCGAACAGAACGGCGGGAGAAGTCACTCTCCTCGACTACCCGGGGGTGGGGGACGACAAACGGCGGGAGGGCAGCGTCACGACCGGGTGGCCGCCTCCACCGGCACCGTCTCCCCCGTGAGCGTCCTCGGCGACCAGAGCCCGTCGGTCGTGGCAGCGGCGATGCCAGGTGGCGACAGCGCCACCGGAGTGAAGACGAGGGTGCTGCCGTCCGAACACGTGAAGGTGACCGCATCAGGACCGACGGAGCATTCGAGCCCGTCGGATGTCGTGATCGACGTGATGGGCCCCGCCCCGGAGAACACCGTGGCGGAGGCTGCAGCGGGAGTGGTGGTGGTGGTCGGCGCCGGAGACGTCGTGGTCGTTGCGGCGGTGCTCGACGATGCAGGAATCGTCGTCGCGTCGGTCGGTGACACCACCGAGGACGCCGACGGCTGAGCGCTGGTCGTCGCGGCCGCTGTCGTCGCGGCCGCTGTCGTCGCGGCCGCTGTCGTCGTGACCGGTGTCGTCGTGACCGGTGTCGTCGTGACCGGTGTCGTCGTGACCGGTGTCGTCGCAGCCGGTGGTTCCGCTGCGGCTACTCGCGCAGATGCGGCGGTGATCGACACGGGCCCGGTCGGTCCGCCTCCGCACGCCGCGTCGACCAGCACCAGGGTGAACCTGATGTCGAGAAGGATGCCCCCGAGCAGTCCCAGCCTCAGGATCCGGCCGTTCTCCAGCACGAGGCTCGAGCGCGCAGACGACGAGTTGTCGACGACACTGCGAAGTGTTCCCGACACGCCAGGCACCACGACGGTGGACCCGCTCTGGGGGAAATCGAACGACACCGTGCCGCCCGCAGGCGGAATCGCGACGGTGTTTCCGCCTCGAACGGTGATCGAACCCCGAGGGTTCAGCGTCGTCACGTTTGCCGCACTCGGAGGGGTTGCCGTGTAGGTCGGCCCGGAGGTGGTCAGGTCACAGGATGCGGCCGATGTCACAGGCGACGGCACCGAGACCACGTCTGTCGACCCCAGGCCGAGAAGCGACAACAGTGACGCGTACAGCGTGTAGGACGACAGAGTTGCGCGCGCGTTCACTCTCTGCGACGGGACCGTCGTGCACGGTGCCGGCGTGTTCGGCGCCCATCCGTAGGCCGCGCACGACGAGCCTTGAATCGGTGTTCCCGGAGCAGCGCCTCGCGAAGTCAGCTCGTTGGCCAACCCGAGTACCCCGGCGCTGCTGTACGGCCCGGCCGTGGTGCTGGTGACTGTTCCCGGAGCCGCTTGCGATCGCGTCGCTGCCGGTCCGGGCCACGGCGGGTTCGTTCCGCCCGCGAGCAGATCGAATGCGAGACCCGACGCTGAACCGACGCGTCCGATCTCCGCGTACGCGCTTCCGGCGCTGGGCCATGATCCGATCGACACGGTGGCCGCTGCGTGGTCCCGCCCCTGCCAGGCGGCAACGGTGCCATCGGTGTTCGAGACCACCGACACGACCGTCAGCACAGCAGCGATCAGGACCAGTGCCACCGAGCGCGGGCGGCTCACGGTACCGGCCGCTTCGGCGTTCTCGGCCAGAACATCGCCACGACGAGAGCCGCCATCGAGAGGGTCAGAAGCGCCAGAACCAGGGGACTCGAGAACCACACCACCACCTTCGCGAGGCCGGGCACCGACCACAGCACCTTGCGCACCTCGGTGACGTCGTATCCGGCCGGATCTTCGTACTCGTTGGCATCGCCCTTCAGCTCGAGGAACGTTGCGCCGTCGCGGCCGGGCGAGGTCTCGACCACACGGTGCGTGACAGGCAGCTCGCCGACCCGTGCGATCGTCACGACATCCCCGGGAACGACGGAGTCCGCAGGTACCTCCCGCACCACCGCGAGTGACCCCGTCGGCATCGTCGGTGCCATCGATCCCGTCTTGAACATGATCAACGAGATGTTCAGGGTGAACGACAGAACCACCAGCACGATGCAGACGACACCGCCGAGCGCGAGAACGTTGAGAACGGCGTCACCCAGGCGGGAGAAGGCCGAACGACGCCGAGGGGGCGCTGCGTGACGAGTCGACATGGTGTGAGCACTTTCTGGTGGCGCGAAGGGGTGATCGGACACGTGGACTCAGGCGGTACCGAGGAAGGTCCACGTGGCCCGAAGGGTCGACGACGCGGCCCCGGCGGTCCACACCGCGAGGGTGTCGGGCAGCGTCATCCTGAAGCACAGAGGCACAACGGTTCCCGTGGTCGTCGGCGATCCTGCCGGGAGTACGACGGCCCCGCTCGCCGAATCGGCGGACAACGGGACACCGCCCGTGACCGAGCCGACGACGAACGATGCCGTCGAGGCGAACGAGGTGCTGTCGCACGTGGGCGATCGAACGACTGCGTACTGCAACAACGATGCGAGGCCCGAGGGCACCGACGCCGTGCCGTCGACGGTCACGGCCACCGCCGGCGACCCGGCAACCGAACGCAACGAGATCGCGCCGTAGACCGACTGACCCGGGAGCAGCGGCGCAGCCGGAAGCAGAGAGAGCACGGCAGGCGCGGCCTCCGAGTGGGTCGCGAAGGGCGCCCCGAGCGTCGCCGACTCGAAGCCGAACGGTGTTGTGCTGAATGCCGATCCGCCCAGGACCCGGTCGGTCCACGACGCCGCGACGTCGGTGGCCGAGAGTGCCGCGACGGCGAGTCCTACGACCAGACCGATCACGGCACCGAGCCGAGCCCGTCGTCCGACGACGGCGTCGTGCGTCCGCGGTTCCGCCGCAGTGTGCCGAGATGGTGCGTGACGAGACATGGGGTGACGAGGAGCAGCCGATTACGGCGTCGGCACCACGGCCTCGGCCTGGAACTGCCAGGTGACCGTATTGGTGGTCTTACCGGCCGCCTGGTCCGCGCTCACGGTCGCAGGCAGGGTCACGGCGAAGCACAGAGGAAGAGCGGTGCCGGTCTTCGGCAGCGTGATGGCCTTGGAGGCGCTTCCCGTGCCGAGGGCACTGCCGACGGGGACGACACTCGCGCCTCCGGTGATCGTTCCGGCCGCGCAGTTCGCCGCGGTGACGCCGCTGACGACCTGATAGGTGAGAAGGGGTGTCAGCGCCCCAGTCGTCGGCGTGGCCCCTCGGAGGGTCACGGCCGCGTCGTATGCGCCGCCTGCACTGGTTCCCAAGCCGACGCGCAGGGCAACCGGCGCGTACACCGTCGTGCCGGGGCTCAGCGCGGAGAAGCCCGTCGTGTAGTTGAAAGTGCCCGCAGTCTCGGCGGTGTTGTATTCCTGCCACGCCCCACTGCCGGCGGCCGAGAAGTCACCCTGCACGTTCCAGTTCTCCGCTGTGAACTGCGCGGTGCCGAACACGTTGTCGCTCCATGCAGCCAATGTCACCGCCGCTCCCACGCCGAGAACCAGCCCGCCCGCGAGGAGCGCTCGAACCTTGCGGCGACGGACATCGCGCTGGTCACGCTCTGTCTCGACGGTGAGATCGGTGGTCATGGCAGGTCCCCGTTTCGCTTCGACGAGCCATTACCGCAATGGCTGCGAGCGAACTGTAGATCTATTCTCGAAACCACACATACCGAACGTTCTTCAATTTCCGCGAACCATTGATAGGTACTCGAGGTAACACAGACCGATCGGGCGATACGACGAGGCCGTTCGATGAACCGGGCCGGGACGTGAGCCTGTCGGCGTTGCCACCGCCGCTTCGGTGCCCGAAGCAGCGAGCCGGCAGAGGATTCTGACCACCCGTTTCAAACGTGATCTACATCACACACGGCAACGCCCGCCGCACCCGCTGAGGGTGCGACGGGCGGCGTCGGAAATCGGAGCGGATCAGACCTTCGCGGCCTCGTCGGCCGGGTCGTCCACCGCGCCGGCGCCGGTCGTGGGGGCGGTCTCGCCCTGTCCGGAGCGCACACCTTCCTCGACCTTCTTGCCGATCTCGGGGTCGACGTTGCTCCAGTACTGGAACACCCGCTGCAGCACAGGCTCGGTGACACCGTTCAGCGCGTGGCCGACGATGTTGCCCACGAGACGCTCGCGGGCGTCGTCGTCCATGATCTCGCGCACGAGAATGCCGGCCTGGACGAAGTCGCCGTCCTCGGGATGCTGCACGTACCCGGTGCGCACGAATCGGGGCTCGAAGTCCCAGGCACCGTCGTCGCCGTACGCGTTCGTGTCGGCGGCGGGACCACCGTACGAGTTCGGGGCGTACACGGGCGTCTCCGCGGAGTTGTAGTGGATGTTCATCGCACCCTCCTTGGAGTAGGAGTTGATCTCCGCCTTCGCCCGATTGACCGGCAGCTGCGCGTAATTGGTGCCAATGCGGTACCGGTGCGCGTCCGCGTAGCTGAAGATGCGTCCGAGCAACATCTTGTCCGGGCTCGCACCGATGCCCGGAACGAGGTTGGACGGCTCGAACGAGCTCTGCTCGATCTGGGCGTGGAAGTTCTCCGGGTTCTTGTTCAAGGTCATCGTGCCGACCTCGATCAACGGGTAGTCCTTCTGCGACCAGACCTTGGTCAGATCGAACGGGTTGTACCTGTACGTCTCGGCATCGTCGTACGGCATGATCTGCACCTTGACGGTCCAGCTCGGGAAGTCGCCGTTGCGGATCGATCCGAACAGGTCCTGACGATGATGATCGGGCGACGTGCCCGCCAGCTCGTCGGCCTTGTCCTGTGTCAGGTAGTCGATGCCCTGATCCGTCTTGAAGTGGAACTTGACCCACGACTTGGTGCCGTCGGCAGCGATGAACTGGTACGTGTGCGAACCGAAACCGTCCATGTGGCGGAACGACTTCGGGATTCCGCGGTCACCCATCAGCCAGGTCACCTGGTGCGCCGACTCGGGCGACAGGGTCCAGAAGTCCCACTGCATGTCGTTGTCTCGGAGACCGGAGTCGGGCATGCGCTTCTGGCTGCGGATGAAGTCCTGGAACTTCAACGGATCGCGCACGAAGAACACCGGCGTGTTGTTGCCGACCATGTCCCAGTTGCCTTCGGTGGTGTAGAACTTCAGCGCGAAACCGCGGGGGTCGCGCCACGTGTCGGGGCTGCCCTGCTCGCCCGCGACGGTGGAGAAGCGCGCCAGCATCTCGGTCTTCGCGCCGGGCTGGAACACCGCCGCCCGCGTGTACTGCGAGATGTCACCGGTGACCTCGAACGTGCCGAAGGCGCCTGCACCCTTGGCGTGCACCACACGCTCCGGGACCCGCTCACGGTTGAACTGCGCCATCTTCTCGATGAGGTAGTGATCGTGCAGCAGGATCGGTCCCTGCGCACCCGCAGTGAGGGAGTGCTCGTCGCTGGGAACCGGGATACCGGCGTTGTTGGTCGTGGGCCTCGGCTGTGTCATGAGTCCAGTGCCTCCTGTTCGTGGCAGACGCGAAGCGTCGCGGTGTGACGCAGAACGTCCGTCGTACCCGCATACCCGGGCATCGACTCGCGCACACGCAGAATGTCGATCCGTTCCAGTATGACCCCTTTTCTGGAATCAGTCCAGTTACGTTCGTGGTGTCAGGGCGTCGGGTACAGGAGGGGCAGTCCCCGCTCCCCCACGCCCAACTCCTGGATCGACCACTCGCGGGGGTCGATCGCGTACTGGGAATGGTTGGTCGCCAACACCGACGTGCCGCGGAAGGCCAACGATGCGGGAGTGACGAGAGGCACCGCCAGCGCCGCCCTCGCTTCGGGGGACGGGAGCGCGCCGACGACGCCACGTCCGGGCTCCACGATCTCGACGTCGTTGATGATCGGGTTCGCGACCGCCACGTAGACGCGGCCCGACTCCCCGATGGCGATGCCGTCACCCTGTGACGTCGTGGCGATCTCCTCGCGAGTACCCGGACCACCGTTCCCGTCGACGCCGAGGCGGAACAGCTTCCCGCGGAAGATCGACGGGTCCGCTGTCAGGGAGATCGTGACCACGAAGACGAGGCGGCCCTGCGCGTCGAACTGCATGCCGTTGACGCTGTACAGCGACACGAAATCTGGACTCTGGTACCAGATCCGAGCCTCACCGCCGCCGGCCGGCACCTTCCAGATGGTGGCCTGGTTCAGATCGCTCACGTACAGATTGCCCGCCGCGTCGAACACCGGGTAGTTGGGCCACGCGGGTCGATCGACAGGGCTCGGCTCGCACGGGACGATCCCCCGACCACAGGACGGCAGATCGGGGAACGTCGCGTAGACCGACTGGGCTCCCGATGCAGGATCGAGTCGTACCGCACGCGCACCCGACCAGTCGAGCGCGTACACCCGGCCCGCACCGTCCAGCGCGATGCCGTTGACCCCGTGCTCGGCGTCCGGGGAATGCCCTACGAGATCGTAGGTGCCGATCAGTGCACCGGATCCGTCGTGATGCCAGACCGTTCCCGTCGATCGGGGCCGATTCGATCCCGTCCACACGCTGCCGTCGGACGGATCGACGGCGATGCCCTCCGGCTGTCCGGGCAGCGGAAGCTCGGAGAACGTTCGTGCGCCACCGGGCGCCGGCGACGGTGGTACGGCGGGATCCGCACTCCCCGTGGCACTCCCGAACACGGTCATGGCGGCCACTGCCACCACGGTGACCATGACTCTGGTCAGAGAGAACGTCGACACGTCAGGAGCCCCCCGGCACGAATTGCGCAGCACTGTGCTGCTCCGGTGGACACTACGGTCAGTCCGACCGTCCCCTCGTGTCCACTCGTCCAGGGCCGCGTAGCGGGCATTGTGCCAGGTCACACACATGTCGGAGATGGGGGATTCGTGTGGCACTCTTCGGTCGTCGAGATGGCAGCAGTTCTGGGGGGAATACAACAATGCACAGTCGTTCGAGCAGATCCGGTCTTCTGCGGCGGGCGGGACTCGTCGCCGCTGCGGCCGTCACCGCGGTCGCCTCCTTCACGGGCACCGCCTCGGCCGACCCGGGACCGGTGGCACCGTCGACCCTTCTCGGATCGATCAGCGACGGCCCCGGCCAGTTCCACGTCTTCCGCACGGTGGACAGCGGCAATCGGCCGACTGCCGAGGACACCGCGCGGTGCAACGCCCAGTACGGCGTTCCGGCCCAGTACCTCCTCGTCGAACGTCTCGACGCCCGTATGTACACGTTCCAGTCGGACCCCGCGTCCGGCGTGCTGACCGCCGAGACGGCGCGCAACGTCGGACCTATCTACGTGTGCGACGGGCTGGGGCTCGACGGAACCCAGATCCTCGACCAGTGGGGCACTCTCGACGCTCCCGGCCTCGGCCGTCTCGACATGCGCGGACCGTGCGGCTTCGAGCTCTACCCCGGATCGCCCGGACGCGGCGCCGTCGATTGCGTTCTCCGCATCCAGCCCAACGCGTCCGGTGTGAGCGCCGGTGTCGCCACCAGCAACTCGGTGGCCAACCCGTTGCGTCTGCCCGGTGGACGCACCGGATCGGTGTGGACGCTGTACTCGCTCGGCGAGGGCACCGCGCCCGTCGATTCGGCTCCGCCCGCCGGAATCCCGCAGCCGACGGGCCCGATCGCCTACAACGTGACACGCGAGGTGAACTCCCGATCGGTGGGATCGTCGCCGTCCTGTGCGGGAGGCGAGCGCACCACCGAACTGCACGCGGCGAGTGTGGATCCGGCCACGGGCGCGGCCTCGACCTCGCCCAGCGAGATCACGGCCGCGACGGCGCGTGTCTGCTACTCCCCGACGGCGCAGCCCGAATTCGGTGCTGCCCTGACCGTCACGTACGACAACCTGCCCGGTGGCCCGCTGACGGTCGAGGGACGCGGTCAGTGCCGCCAGAACTCGCTGCCCGGCATCGCCGACGTGCAGCAGAGTTGCGGCCTCACCCTCCCGCCGAACCCCGCACGCGGACTGGCCGGCGGACAGGTGACCATCAACGGACTGGTGCCGGCCGGTGACCCGGCAGGGTCCGCCAACTCGGCGATCTGGACCACCTCGCTGCTGGGACCCATCTCCGGCAAGTGACCGAACGGGACAGGCCCCGATCTCCGCGAGGAGGTCGGGGCCTGTGTCGTCTCGGGGTCGAGCCCGCGCGAGTCAGCGGTTCCGACCCACCACGGTGAGCGGGAGTCGCAGTGCGCCGGGTGCTTCGGCGGGAACCACGGGAGCGACGGGGCGGACCGGGGCGAGGGGTTCGTACCCTGTGCCGACCGGCGGACGCTGATCGTTTTCTCCCTTGTTCGGCCACAGGGCCATCGCCCGCTCAGCCTGGGCGGTGATGGTGAGCGACGGATTGACGCCGAGGTTCGCGCTCACGGCCGATCCGTCGACGACGTGCAGACCCTCGTGCCCGAACACCCGGTGGTACGCGTCGATGACGCCCCGTTCCGGCGTCGCACCGATGACACAACCACCGAGGAAGTGCGCGGTCATGGGAATGTCGAACACGTCCGCGAACGAGCCACCCGGGTCGCCACCGATCTTGTCCGCGGCCTTCCTGATCGCGATGTGCCCCTCCGGAATCCACTTCGGCGGCGGGCTGCCACCTCCCGGGCGAGAGGTCAGACGCCGACCGAATCGACCTTTCCTGGAACCGAGTTCCAGCGAGTTGTCGTCGGTCTGCATGACGAGCGCGATGACGGTGCGTTCCGACCAGTTCTTCACCGACAGGCTGCGCACGGTGGCGGCCGGGTGGCGCAGCGCGACGCCCAGCGTCTTCAGCGGTCGCGGCAGCCTGCCGCCGCCGTCACTGAGAACGGTCTGCAACAGTCCGATGGCGTTGCTGCCCTTGCCGTATCGCACCGGCTCGATGTGCGTGTGATCGTTGGGGTGGAACGACGAGGTGATCGCCACGCCCTCCGTGTAGTCGATCTGCCGGTCACGCGCCGTCGCGGCCAGCACCGCTTCGGAGTTGGTG
Source organism: Rhodococcus sp. BP-316 (assembly GCF_019836105.1). Taxonomy (NCBI): domain Bacteria; kingdom Bacillati; phylum Actinomycetota; class Actinomycetes; order Mycobacteriales; family Nocardiaceae; genus Rhodococcus; species Rhodococcus sp. BP-316. Next base: position 324,305 of record NZ_JABUEE010000006.1, read on the forward strand.
CGCACCACGGACCCGAGCTTGTCCGACAGGTGGGGCAGATTTCCGGTCTCCTTCATCGCCAGCATCAACTTCTGGGTCCCGTAGGTGCCGGCGGCGAAGACGACGTGGTCGGCCGTCATCACGGTCTCCTTGCGCCGCAGCTTCGCACCGGTGCGACGCGTCCGCACCTCGTATCCACCGCCCTCGCGGGGACGCACCGAGGTGACCGTGGTCAGCGGATGCACCATGGCACCGGCCTTCTCGGCGAGGTAGAGGTAGTTCTTCACCAGGGTGTTCTTGGCGCCGACACGGCAGCCCGTCATGCACGCACCGCACTCGGTGCAGCCTGTCCGGGTGGGTCCGACGCCACCGAAGAACGGGTCCGGGACGTCGCGACCCTTCTGCCCCGGCTGACCGAAGAACACGCCGACCGGTGTGGTGCTGAACGTGTCACCGACGCCCATCTCCTCGGCGATGTCGCGCATGACCTTGTCCGCGGGGGTGATGGTCGGGTTGTCCTCGACGCCCAGCATCCGACGCGCCTGCTTGTAGTACGGCGTCATCTCCGCTTCCCAGTCGGTGATGTCACCCCACTGCGGATCCTCGAAGAAGCGGCTCGGGGGCTGGTACAGAGTGTTCGCGTAGTTCAGCGATCCGCCGCCGACACCGGCTCCGGCCATCACCAGGACATTGGGGAGCAGGTGGATCCGCTGCAGTCCGTAGCACCCGATCATGGGCGCCCACAGATACTTCCGCAGTCGCCAGCTCGTCTTGGGCAGCTCGTCGTCCTCGAAACGACGACCGGATTCCAGGACACCGACTCGGTATCCCTTCTCGGTCAGACGCAGGGCGGAGACGCTGCCGCCGAAACCCGATCCGACGACGATGACGTCGTAGGTGTTCTTCATATTGCTGCCTTCTCCGACGGTGTACTTCCCACAGTTCGGCCGACGTCCGGCCCTCCGCGCGCCCGCATCGTGCGGTAGTTCTCGATGTCGAACGCGGCGGTCGCCTTGCGGAACTTCCACGTGAAGGTCGGCCACATGGCCGAGTTCCGTCCACTCGCGTCCAGGTACCAACTCGAACACCCACCGGTGTTCCACACCGTGCCGGCCAGGTCGGCGTCGAGAGACGCGTTCCACTCGTCGACCGCGGACGGACTCACGTCGACGGCATCGACGCTGCGACGCGTCATCTCGCGCAGAGCGGATTCGACGTACGCCGACTGGGACTCGAGCATGTAGACGATCGAGCTGTGTCCCAGGTTGGTGTTCGGCCCGTACATGAGGAAGAGATTCGGGAAGCCGGCCATCGTCGTACCTCGGTAGGCGCGCGGGCTGCCGCCCCACCGCTCGGCGAGAGTTCGACCGTCGCTGCCGCGCAACAGATGTGCGACGGGCGGCTCGGTGGGGGTGAAGCCGGTACCGAAGACGATGGCGTCGACCTCGCGCTCGCGTCCCGCGGCGTCCACCACACCTGTCGGCGTGATCGAGGCCAGACCGCTGTCCACCAGTTCGACGTCCGGTCGCTGCAACGTGTCGTACCAGTCGTTGGACAACAGCATGCGCTTGCAGCCGATGGTGTAGCCCGGCGTGAGGCGCTTCCGGAGTCCGCCGTCGCGCACCTTCAGTCGGAGGAAACCCGTGGCTATCGTGTGCGCGATCGACAGAAGCTTGGGCCGCTTGGCCATCATCTCGACGTACATCTCGCGGTAGGCGTAGATCGCACCGCGCTGCGCCTCGAGTGTCCACGGCGCGCGGCGGTAGAACCATCGCTCGATCGGACCGCGCGTGCGGTCCATGCGCGGGATCACCCACGCCGGGGTGCGCTGGAAGACGTGCAGTTGCGACGTGACCGGGGCGATCTCGGGAACGAACTGGATGGCCGACGCACCGGTGCCCACGACGGCGACACGCTTGCCGCGCAGGTCGTAGTCGTGGTCCCACGTCGCGGAGTGGAAGGTGTGGCCGGCGAATGTGTCGAGGCCCGGCACAGCGGGCAGCTTCGGCGTCGAGAGCGTTCCCGTGGCCGCGACCAACACTCGGCAGGTCAGATCACCCTTCTCCGTGGTGACGTCCCAGACGCAGCGTTCCTCGTCCCACTGCGCCCCGAGCAGCGCGCAACCCGTGACGAGACGGTCTCGGATCCCGAAGTCGTCGGCCACCCCGCGCAGGTACCGATGGATCTCCGGTCCACGAGCGAAGGTGTGGCTCCAGTCGGAGTGCGGGGCGAAGGAGAACGAGTACAGCGACGTCGGAACATCGCACGCGACACCGGGATACGTGTTGTCGCGCCAGGTCCCACCGACGTCGTCGGCACGCTCGATCACGAGCACGTCGGCGGACGGGTCCTCGCGGAGCACCCGCGCCGTCACACCCATACCGGCGAATCCCGATCCGACGACGAGAACATCGACGTGCGCGGGCAGTGTGGTCGTCACAGCTCCGTCACCGCCCGCTCCCACTCCGGCAACAATCGTGCACGCATCGCGTGTTCCTCCTCGGGGGTTCGGAAGATGGCCGACACGGCCATCCCTCGTGCGAGTTCGATACTCAGGTCGAAGGCAGCGGGAGACATGCTGTCCCCGTAGAGCTCTCGGCCGCCTTCCTGCAACACCTCGGTCACTCGACGCTCGAGTGGTTCCACCGCGGCGTGCAGTGCCGCATCCGTGCGGGCGGCGACCCACAGTTCGAGCGCCGCGTGGAACAACGGGCCGGAGAAGGCGTCGAGCAGGAGCGCCGGGCCGACGGGCCCACCGCGGTGGACCCCGACCAGCTCGTCGAGGCGTCGCTCGACGAGCCGCTCGACGGCCGCCACGACGAGCGCTTCCTTCGTCGGGAAGTGGTGGAGCTGAGCACCGCGGGACACACCGGCCCGACGTGCGATCTCCTGGGTGCTGGCGCGGGAGTACCCGACGTCCACCAACGTGTCGATGGCGGCGTCGAGAAGCTTGGCCCGCGTGCCGGCGGTGCGCTCGGCCTGCGTCCGGCGGGCGGGCTGGGCAGCCGGCTCGGTCACGGCGGTGGTCTCGGTCACATCTGCGACCATATCGGCTTTCTTACAAACAGTCCAGACTGAATGTAAGTGAGTTCGCCGGAGTTCAGGGCGGGCCGACCGTCACCGCCCGGACAGGACCCCGAGCATCGATTCCACCGCCGTCGGCCAGCCGTACTGCTCCGCCCTCGCCCTGGCCGTGGGCCGTCCGCCCGAGGGGAGCGCCAGGGTCGCGGCGATGCCCTCGGCGAAGTCGCGAGAGCGATTGGCCACTGCTGCGCCGCAGTCCGGGGTGACGATCTCGGCCAGCGCGGACGTTCCCGAGACCACCGCGGGTGTGCCCGACGCCAGTGCCTCCAGCGCCGCCAGCCCGAACGTCTCGTGCGGTCCGGGAGCGACCGCCACGTCCGCCTCGGCGAGCAACCGTGCGACGCGCTCGCGGTCGGAGACGAACCCGGCGAAGTGCACGGGCAGACCCTCGGCGCGCCGCTCGAGCGCGGACCGCCGCGGACCGTCGCCCACCACCACCAGGCGTGCGTCGATGCCCTCGCGGCGCAGGTGTGCCAGGGCGTCGACGCTCCGCTCGGCATGCTTCTCCACCGACAGCCGTCCACAGTGCACGAGCCGGATCATCCGTCCCTCGTTGCGATGGCGACGCGACGGGTGGAACAACTCGAGGTCCACCCCGAGTGCGATGCGGTGCGCGTCTGCGCCGATCCGGTCGAACTCCTCCTGCGCGAACGCGGTGGTGCACACCACCGCGTCGTGACCGAGGACGGACCGCCTGTTGGCGACGTCCGCCGCCGCGCGCGCCACCGGGACGGGCAACACCTGTCCGAGCAGTCGGTCCAGCCTCTCGTGGGAGATCATCACGCTGCGAATCCCCCTGTGGCGCGCCCACGTTCCGAGGCCACGCAGGGTCAGACGGTCCGAGATCTCGAGCACGTCCGGTCGCAGACTCGCCGCGACATCGGCCGTCACGGACGGCCTCGCCACCCGGTAGCCACCGGTCATCGGGAGCCGGGTGGACGGGACGGTGATGCGATGCACCCCGGTGGCAGACATCGTCTCGGAGTGGACGTCGCCGGGCACGATGACCGTCACCTCGTGGCCGCGAGCGACATAGCCGGCTCCGAGTTGGTCCACGGCCGTCCGCAGACCGCCCGAACGAGGTCCGTAGAAGTTGGCCACCTGCACGATGCGCATGCGGCCCAGTGTCGAGGTGAGCCGTGTACGGACGAGGACCGCGCCGAGAACGTCGCACGAACACTCACGTCGAGCATTCACCGTCGTCGCACGACGGCGGCACGGGAACCCGGCACCGGCGCCGCACGTTGCCGTGGTGTCCGACCCGCGACGACACGTCACCGACGAAGAAGAGGTCCCACGATGACCAGCCCGGCCCGCAGGCTCACCCGTTCACGTCAGAGCAAGCTCATCGCCGGAGTGTGCGGCGGTCTCGCCGAGCGCTTCGGTCTGAGCGCAGGACTCGTGCGCCTGCTGTTCGTCCTCTCGTGCATCCTTCCGGGACCGCAGTTCGTGATCTACCTGGTCCTGTGGATCGCGATCCCCAAGTCGTCCTACTGATCGTTCGATCAGTTCGAGAGTGAGTGCACATCGGGCGCCGTTCCCGTGGCGGGTTCGTATTCCGATCACCGACAACATCTTTGACCAACGGTTGGACAGGGTCTACTTGCGGCACGACTGACCTGCACCTACTGTCGAAGTCGATTCGTCGCACGTGCGGTGTCGTCACCTCGTCCACCGTGCGCTCACGTCGAAGTGCGAGGCGTTCGAGCCCCGGGGCGCCCGGCACCACACGGCCACTCTCGAGCAGGCTGTTCGCCACCACCCTGGCGCGCGGCCGGCAAGGACACGATGTCTTACCACGGCGGTTTCCCGCACCACGGTGATCCTTCGGGCCGCGGCGCTCGACCTCGTCCGGGCACTCTCCCCGGTCCCGATCGCGCCCGCGGTCGCTACACGTGGCGCTATCTCGACACCGACGACGCCGCCCGCCTGTGGGACGAGGTGACCGACTGGGTGTGGTGGCTGCGTGACCGCTACGAGCTGACCGAGCGCATCCCCCGCTGCTGGTACCGGCACGGACCGGTGGTCGAGGAGTTCACCGCCGTGTTCGCGTCCTGGAGCGAGGCCTACGGCGGCGAGAGCGGACTGTCCCGCTGGCATTCGCAGGACCTGTGGCCACTGATCGAGCGGCTCGAGGTGATCGCCGGATTCGAACAGTGTCAGGCCGACGGGTGCTCGCACGACTCCGGCTTCCTCCACGCTCCCGAGGGCACCGAGGCGGTCATGGAGCCGCTGGTCGACTCGTCGGGCCGCGATGCCGACGAGCCGGTGTCCACGGTCGATGCGATGGTGGTCGGTGTCGTCGACGAGAGCGTGATGCTCTCGGCCGTGGTCAGCGGCGAGGCGACAGCGCTCGACGCCGGTCTCCCCCACGGGCGCTACCGACTCGACGGACGCCTGTGGACCTGGAGTTCGATCCTGGGTGGGTACGTGCCGTCACGCGACACGCACCGCACCCTGCGCGCCCTCGAGAGCTGAGCGCGCGGGACCGAATCCGACCGGCCTCCGGCCTTCTCGCCTGATCCGACCGGCCTCCGGCCTTCCCGCCGAACCCGACCGGCCTCCGGCCTTCCCGCCTGATCCGACCGGCCTCCGGCCTTCCCGCCTGATCCGACCGGCCTCCGGCCTTCCCGCACTACCGAACGAAGAGTTCGGCGATCTGGATCGTGTTGAGGGCAGCACCCTTGCGCAGGTTGTCGCCGGACACGAACAGCGCGAGTCCGCGACCGTCCGGCACACCGGGATCCTGCCGGATGCGTCCGACGAGCGACTCGTCGGCGCCGGCCGCCTGCAGAGGCGTCGGCACGGCCACCACGCGCACGCCGGGAGCCGACGACAACAGTTCCGTCGCCCGTTCCACGGGCAGCGGGTTCGCGAACTCCGCGTTGATCGACAGCGAGTGGCCGGTGAACACGGGAACGCGGACGCACGTGCCGCTCACCAGCAGGTCCGGCAGACCCAGGATCTTGCGGGACTCGTTGCGCAGCTTCTGGTCCTCGTCCGTCTCGCCGCTTCCGTCGTCGACGAGAGAGCCCGCGAGCGGCAGGACGTTGAACGCGATCGGCGCGGTGTAGACCGTCGGATCGGGGTACGCGACGGCGCTGCCGTCGTGCACCAGCTTCTCGGCGTCGGCCACCACGGCGCGCGCCTGCGTCGCCAGTTCCTCGACACCGGCGAGACCGCTGCCGGACACTGCCTGGTAGCTCGAGACGATGAGCCGCTGCAGCCCGGCCTCGTCGTGCAGCACCTTGAGCACCGGCATCGCCGCCATGGTGGTGCAGTTGGGGTTCGCGATGATGCCCTTGACGAGATTCTTCGTCGCCTCGGGGTTCACCTCGCTGACCACGAGCGGGACGTCGGGATCCTTGCGCCACGCGGAGGAGTTGTCGATGACGGTGACGCCGGCGGCGGCGAAGCGCGGCGCCTGCTCGCGGGACATGGTGGCGCCGGCCGAGAACAGCGCGATGTCGAGCCCGGTGGGATCCGCGGTGGACGCGTCCTCCACGGTGATCTCGCCGTCGCCCCACGGCAGGGTCTTGCCGGCGGACCGGGCGGACGCGAAGAAACGGATCGAGGCGACGGGAAACTTACGCTCCGCCAACAAGGTTCGCATGACGGCGCCGACCTGGCCGGTCGCGCCGACGACTCCGATGTGGAGGCCGGTGGAATTCGTGGTCATGGTGCTCCTACCTTCCGGTTCCGCCGTGCACGACGGCGATCTCGTCGCCGCCGAGGCCGAAGGCGGCGTGCAGCACGCGCACGGCCTCGTCGAGCTCGGAGTCCTTGGTCAGCACGGAGATACGGATCTCCGAGGTGCTGATGAGGTCGATGTTGATGCCCGCGTCGGCGAGCGCTTCACAGAACGTCGCGGTGACGCCGGGGTGCGACTTCATGCCGGCGCCGATGAGCGAGACCTTGCCGATGTGGTCGTCGTAGAGCACCTTGGTGAAGCCGATCTCGCCCTGCAGCTTGGTCAGCTTCTCCACCGCGGTGGGTCCGTCGGCCTTGGGGCACGTGAACGTGATGTCGGTCTTGCCGGTGTCGATGCGCGAGACGTTCTGCAGCACCATGTCGATGTTGATCTCGGCGTCCGCGACGGCCCGGAAGACCTTGGCGGCGAAGCCCGGCTGATCGGACAGGCCGACGACCGTGACCTTCGCTTCGCTCCGGTCGTGCGCGACACCGGTCAGAATGGCTTCTTCCACTGGAATGTCCTCCATGGATCCGGACACGATGGTCCCTGGCTTGGTGGTGTACGACGAGCGGACGTGGACGGGAACGTTGTAGCGGCGGGCGTATTCCACGCACCGCAGCATCAAGACCTTGGCGCCGCACGCCGCCATCTCGAGCATCTCCTCGAACGAGACCTTCTCGAGGTGACGGGCGTCGGGAACGATGCGTGGGTCGGCGGTGAAGATGCCGTCGACGTCGGTGTAGATCTCGCAGACGTCGGCGTTCAGTGCTGCCGCGAGCGCGACGGCGGTGGTGTCGGAGCCACCGCGCCCGAGCGTCGTCACGTCCTTGCTGTCCTGGCTGACGCCCTGGAAACCGGCGACGAGGACGATCGAGCCCTCGTCGAGTGCGTCGCGGACGCGCCCGGGCGTCACGTCGATGATCTTGGCGTTGCCGTGCACGCTGGTGGTGACGACGCCGGCCTGCGATCCCGTGAAGGACCGGGCCTCGGCGCCGAGGGAGTGGATGGCCATGGCGACGAGCGCGTTGGAGATGCGTTCGCCCGACGTGAGCAGCATGTCCATCTCCCGCGCGGGCGGCGCGGGGCACACCTGCTGCGCGAGGTCGAGCAGTTCGTCGGTGGTGTCTCCCATCGCGGAGACGACCACGACCACGTCGTGGCCCTTGCGCTTGGTCTCGACGATCCGTTCAGCGACGCGCCGGATCCGCTCGGCGGTCGCCACCGAGGATCCTCCGTACTTCTGAACGACGAGTGCCACGCTGGTGCTACCTCCCGAGTCGAGAACGTCCCGCTGGACATCCACTGGTGCGACGGGTGCCGCCGGAACGGTCAGCAGCCTACCGACCTGCGGAGGTCCGGGGGGAATCGCGTGCCTACCATCAGGTGGTGACAGCCCCGGACCCGTCCGCTCTACCGCCTCGTCCTCGGCGCCGACGACTCTTCGTCGCGGTGCCGTCGGTGGAGCCGCGCTGGCCCGGCGGCCTCCGCGCCGCGCTCGCGTTCGGTGTTCCGGCACTCGCGCTGCTCGCGCTCGGTTTTCCCACCGAGGCCCTGCTGACCGCGGCAGGCGGGTTCGCCGTCGTCTACGGCGAGGGCCGGCCGTTCCGGTCCCGCTGGTCGGTCGTCCTGTGGGCCGGTCTCGCGCTCGTGCTGTCCGCCACCGTCGGCGGCCTCGTGGGCCAGTACGGCGACCCGCGGAACTCCGTGGTGGGCGCCGTCCTCGTCGTCGTGGTGCTCACCGTCCTGGGCACCGTCGCGACCTTCGTGGTGGATGCGCTCCGTCTCGGACCGCCCGGTGCCTTCTTCTTCGTCCTGACCTGCGCGATCGCCACCATCGTCCCGCAGAGCGGGGTGACGGCGTGGGTCAACTCCGCCTGCGTCGCGCTCGGAGCGCTGTGGGCCCTGGTCGTGTCGATGGCACCGGCGCTGCGCGACGCGTCGAAACCGGAACGTGACGCCGTGGCGGCCGCCGAGCGGAGCGTGACCGTCTTCGGTGAGGCGCGCACCGCGGGCGATCCCGCGGTCGGTGCCCGGCACCGCGCCGCCGTCGCGGTCGATCGCGCCTGGGCCGCGCTGCACGACGCCGGGATACCGGCTCGCCGGATCGACGATCCGCTGGTCCTGCGACTACGGAGAGTCCACCTCGACTTCGCGCGCATCATCGGCGACGCACCGCTCGATCCCGAGCACGCGTCGGACACCGTGCACGTCACTCCGGATCACACGCCCTCCGTCCCGATGTCGCGCCCGACGATCAAGTTCCGGCTGGTCCGGGCCCTGCACGTCGATTCCCACGCCACCACCACGGCGCTCCGCGTCTTCTGCGCATCAGCGGCCTCGGGCGCGATCGCCGTCGTCGCCGGGCTCGGGCGGCCCGACTGGGCTGTCATCGGCGCGGTCCTCGTGCTGCAACAGGGCCTCGACCGACCACGAGGTACCGTCCGCGCCCTGCACCGCCTGGTGGGCACGGCCGTCGGAGTGGTGCTCTTCGCCATCGTCTTCTCACTGTCACCGAGCGGGTTCGTGCTGGTCCTGCTGCTGATGGCACTGCAGTTCCTCATCGAACTGGTCATCGCTCGGAACTACGGCATCGCCGTCATGTTCATCACGCCCCTGGCGCTGCTCATCGGCGGCGCGTCCCATCCGGGTGCGCAGGCGTGGCCGCTCGCGACCGAACGTCTCGTCGAGACGTGCATCGGTGTGGTGTGCGCGCTGGCGTCGATGTGGGTGGTCGCTCGTCACGCTCATCGGCGGTGCCTGCTGTGGTGCGACGGGCGCGTTCTCGACGCCTGTCGCCGGACGGCGGATCTGCTGCGCACCGTGACACCCACCCATCCGGACGCCATGACCGCGCGGCGAGACGTGCAGTTCGAGCTCGTCGGGGCCGCCTTCGCCGCCGAGCACGCCGTCAGCGACGACCGGGAGTGGACGTCGGCGAGGTGGGAGTCGCACCTGCGAGTCGACGCGGCCGGGTACGACCTCCTGTCCGCCTGCTGGCGCACCGCAGACGGCGCCATGCTGGCGGAACCGGAGCGGTGGGCGGACGTGGCACCGCGCCCGTGAGACGTGCCGGTGTCGTCCGCGCGGGCGACGGAGTAGGGTGACCCGCATGTTCGGCGCCGGGTTCGCCCTCCTCCTTCGTCGCCGCGACGGGGTCTGATTCACAGACCGGCTCCCTGTCGCGGGTCTTTTCGGCGCCGGTCGTCCCCTTCCTCACAACGGAGATCATCGATGTCACCCGCCGACGCTTTCGTATCCGGCTCACGCACGGTCACCACCCCCACCAAGCCTGCGCCCGCCGATCAGCCCTCGTGGAACACCCAGAAGAACTCGTCGATGCCGACGTTCCGGTACCGGTCGTTCGCCGAGGAGGTCGAACCGCTCACCCTCCCCGACCGCACCTGGCCGGACAAGGTCATCGATCGCGCACCCCAGTGGTGCGCCGTGGACCTGCGTGACGGCAACCAGGCACTCATCGACCCGATGAGCCCCGCGCGCAAGCGCCGCATGTTCGAACTGCTGGTTCGTATGGGCTACAAGGAGATCGAGGTCGGTTTCCCGTCCGCGAGCCAGACCGACTTCGACTTCGTCCGCGAGATCATCGAGGACGGTGCGATTCCCGACGACGTCACCATCCAGGTGCTCACCCAGTGCCGACCGGAACTGATCGAGCGCACGTTCGTCGCGTGCGAGGGCGCCCGCAGCGTCATCGTCCACTTCTACAACTCCACGTCGATCCTGCAGCGCCGCGTGGTCTTCCGCGCGGACCGCGACGCCATCGAGAAGATCGCGACCGACGGTGCCCGCAAGGTGCTCGAGGAGGCGACGAAGTTCCCCGACACGCACTGGCGCTACGAGTACTCGCCCGAGTCCTACACCGGCACGGAGCTCGAGTACGCCAAGAAGGTCTGTGACGCGGTCACCGAGATCATCGCTCCCACACCGGAGAACCCGATGATCCTGAACCTGCCCGCGACCGTCGAGATGGCGACCCCCAACGTCTACGCCGACTCCATCGAGTGGATGCACCGCAATCTCGAACGTCGCGACTCGATCGTGCTGAGCCTGCACCCGCACAACGACCGCGGGACCGGCGTCGCCGCAGCCGAACTGGGCTACCAGGCCGGCGCCGACCGCATCGAGGGTTGCCTCTTCGGCAACGGTGAGCGCACCGGCAACGTCTGCCTGGTCACGCTGGGCCTGAATCTCTTCACTCGCGGAGTCGACCCGCAGATCGACTTCTCCAACATCGACGAGATCCGGCGCACCGTCGAGTACTGCAACCAGCTGCCCGTCCACGAGCGCCACCCGTACGGCGGCGACCTGGTCTACACCGCGTTCTCCGGCAGCCACCAGGACGCCGTGAACAAGGGCCTCGACGCGATGAAAGTGTCTGCGGACGAACAGGATCAGGACGTCGACGACGTGCTGTGGCAGGTTCCGTACCTGCCCGTCGACCCCAAGGACGTCGGCCGCACGTACGAGGCCGTGATCCGCGTCAACTCGCAGTCCGGCAAGGGCGGCGTCGCTTACATCATGAAGTCGGACCACGGGCTGGTGCTGCCGCGTCGACTGCAGATCGAGTTCTCCTCGGCCGTGCAGCGCGTCACCGACGGCGAGGGCGGCGAGGTGTCGCCCAAGGCCATGTGGGACGTGTTCTCCGAGGAGTACCTGGCCCCGATCGTTCCTCTCGAGCGCATCCGGCAGCGCGTCACCGCGGCCGAGGAGGACGGCGGAATCGACTCGATCTCCGCGATCGTCAAGGTCGACGGCGCCGAGCAGGAGATCACGGGCGACGGCAACGGTCCACTCGCCGCCTTCGTCGACGCGCTGGGCTCCATCGGGTACGACGTCAGCGTCCTCGACTACTCCGAGCACGCCATGTCCGCCGGCGACGACGCCCAGGCCGCGGCCTACGTCGAGGCGGCCGTGCGGCTGCCCGGCGGCGGCGAGACCATCGTGTGGGGTGTCGGTATCGCCACCTCCATCACCACGGCATCACTGCGCGCCGTGGTCTCGGCCGTGAACCGGGCGGCACGATCCGGGGCGTAGCCCTCGTGCGCGTTCTGCGCATCCAGGGATACGCAAAAGGCGCACGGGTCACGCAGTGACCTCCGCGACCCGCGCCGCGAACGCGTCCACCACGGCCCGCACGGCCGGACGCTCCGCGGCGCGGGGTCGTGTCGCCAGGTCGTAGATGCGGGCCGCGCGCACCCCGGCCAACCGGCGTTGCGTGACACCCGGGTGCGTCGAGGCGTGGCGCGGCATCAGCGCGATCCCGTGGCCGTGGGCCACCAGCTCCTCCATGAGCCGGAAGTCGTTGATCCGCAGATTGACTCGCGGCGCCACCCCGGTGACCGTCGCGATGGAGAGCAGCACGTCGTCCACCGGGAACCCTCCGCGGACACTGATCCACCGCTCGTCCGCCAGATCCTCGATGTCGACGGCATCACGCTCCGCCAGCGGGTGCCCCGGCGGCAGCACCAGGTCGATGGGCTCGCGCATCAGTGAACGCACCTCCACCCGCTCGGACGCGATGCTCGGTGCGCGCTCGTCCCGATGCGTCAGCACCACGTCGTAGTCCGCGAGCAACGCCGGCACGGCCGACGCGGGCACGTCCTCGTCCCGGGCGTCGACATCCACACCCGCCTCGGTGAGCCGGTCCAGAACCCCCGGCAGCAACAGTGCGGCGCCCGAGGGGAAGAGCGCCAGTCGAACGGTTCCGCGTGCGCTGCCGCGGTACGACGCCATCTCCTCCGACGCCCGGTCGAGGGCGGCGAGCACGTCGTCGGCGTGAGGAAGCAGCGCGCGTCCCGCCGCGGTGAGCCGCACGCGGCGCCCGTCGGGTTCGAGCAGGGCGACTCCCGCCTCCCTCGCCAACACCTTGAGCTGCTGCGACACCGCGGACGGTGTCATCGACAGCGCGTCGGCGGCCGCGGCGACCGTGCCGCGATCCGCCAGCGCCCGCAGGACGCGCAACCGGTCGACATTCATGTAGCAACGCTACAGCTACCGGTCACCACAATTCGATTGTTCTTAGCAGTCGCACCCGGAACACTCGAGGTCATGACCACTCGCGACCGCCTGCTCGGACTGATCGTCGTGGTGGTCTGGGGACTGAACTTCCTCGCCATCCGCGCCGGGCTCGACCAGTTCCCGCCGTTCTTCTTCGCTGCGCTGCGGTTCGCGGTGATCGCCGTTCCGGTCGTCCTCTTCGTCCGCCGACCGACCGTGCCGGTGCGCTGGCTCCTGCTGTACGGCACGGGTTTCGGCCTGCTGCAGTTCGCGTTCCTCTTCGCCGCGATGAACGCCGGCATGCCCACCGGCCTGGCCTCGCTGGTACTCCAGTCGTCGGCGCCGTTCACCGTCGTTCTCGGCGCGCTGCTGCTGCGGGAGAAGGTCGGGCCGCGCCAGTGGATCGGGATCGGCATCGCCGTCGGGGGCATGATTCTCATCGGGTGGGATCGTGCCCACAACGCCACCCTCCTGCCCGTGCTGCTGACGCTGCTGGCAGGCCTCAGCTGGGCCTTCGGCAATCTCGGAAACCGACTGGCGACTCGAGCATCTCGACCGGCCTCCGGCGTTCCCGTCGAGCCGATGCGACTCATGCTGTGGATGACGGTGGTTCCCCCGCTGCCGATGTTCGCGTTGTCGGCCGTCGTCGAGGGTCCGACCACGGGATGGACCGCCATCGGCGACGTGGTGTCGGCCGGGCAGTTCTCCGGGTTGATCGGGCTCGCCTACATCGTGCTCATCGGCACGATCGCCGGCTCGGGACTGTGGACCGTCCTGATCAGCCGCTACCCCGCCGGCGTCGTCGCGCCGTTCTCGTTGCTGGTCCCGGTCGTCGGCATCGGTGCGTCCTGGCTCGTGCTCGACGAGACGCCGAGCGTCCTCTCCCTCGTCGGTGCGGCCGTCGTGATCGGCGGCTGCACGTGGGGTCTGAGCCGCTCGCCGCGATCCGCGACGACCACACCGACCGAGCCCCGGATCGTGACTCCCCCGTCCGGAGCCACCGTCGGTTAGGGTCCCCTCACCATCACTGTGACGGAGGCTCGGCAAGCGTGTTCGGAAGAAGAAGTACTGTCCTGGCGACCCTGCTCGCCGCGACGGCCCTCGTGGCCTCGGCGTGTTCGACCGATGCGACAGCCGAGGACGCCGCGGACAGCACCCGGACCGTGACCCATGCGCGCGGGGACACGGAGGTGCCCTCGTCGCCGTTGCGAGTCGTCACTCTCGAACCCGTCCAGCTCGACACGAGTGTCGCGCTCGGCGTCGTTCCGGTGGGCACGTCGGTGCTGAGCGAGGCGACGGGGGTGCCCCCGTATCTGGGCGACGAGGCGTCGCGCATCGAGACCGTCGGCACCGTCGCGGAGCCTCGCGTCGAGGCCATCGCGGCTCTGCAGCCGGACCTGATCCTGGGAACGGAGACGCGCCACTCGGAGCTGTACGAGCGGTTGTCCGCGATCGCTCCGACGGTGTTCATGGCGTCGCAGAGCGACCCGTGGCAGGACAACGTCCGCCTCGTCGGGCGCGCCCTCGGACGTGACGCGGAGCCGTTGCTGGGCGAGTACGACGCGCGGTGCGACGAGATCGCCGACAGGTTCGACACCGCCGGGTCGACAGCGCAGCTCATCCGGCCACGCAACGAGGAGCTCACGCTCTACGGACCGCTGTCCTTCGCGGGCAGCACCCTCGAGTGCGCCGGGTTCACCACGCCGCCCCGCCCGGAGTGGTCGAACGAGATCAGTGTCGACGTCTCCCCCGAACTGGCGACGGAGGCCCGCGCCGATCTCGTGGTCGTGACGTCGGCGACACCGGACGATCCGGCGTCGATGCCCACGTCCGTCACGTCGAACACGACGGCGTTCCCGAATCCGCACCTCGTCGACCAGTCGTACTGGATCACCGGCGTGGGACCTCGCGGCGGACAGGCCGTGCTCGACGACATCGAACGGATCCTCGGGGCGTCCTGAGTTCCTTCCCGTGTGGGAGGATCGGACACCATGATCGACAGCAGCAGACGGCACCTCGGAGCCCGCGGACGCCTGGCACTGTCGGCGGCCTCCGCGGCCGCGTGGGCCTCGCAGAAGGCCGGTCGCGGCAAGGGATCGATGATCGGCGGTCTCGTCGCGCTGAAGATCGACCCGGCCCTCATGTCGCGCCTGGGCGCGAATCGACGCACGGCCGTCATCACCGGCACCAACGGCAAGTCGACCACCACCCGGATGACCGCGGCGGCGCTCGCGACACTGGGCGAGGTGGCGACGCAGGCCGACGGCGCCAACATGGACGCGGGCATCGTCGCCGCGCTGAACTCACGGCGCACCGCGCCGCTGGCGGCCCTCGAGGTCGACGAGCTGCACGTCCCGCACGTGTGCGACGCCGTGAACCCCGAGGTTCTGGTGTTGTTGAACCTCAGCCGTGATCAGCTCGACCGCGTCGGCGAGATCAACATGATCGAGCGCAAGCTCCGCGCGGGAATCGTCGCCCATCCCGACACCGTCGTCGTCGCCAACTGCGACGACGTGCTGATGACGTCCGCGGCGTACGACGCTCCGCGGACCGTGTGGGTGGCCGCCGGCGGCGGGTGGGTCGGCGACTCGGTCAGCTGCCCCCGCACCGGGGAACCCATCGAGTGGAACGGCACGCACTGGCGCAGCACAGGTCTGCTGGAGGGCGGGCGCGAGTTCTCGCGGCCGGAGCCGCAGTGGTGGCTCGACGACGAGAACCTGTACGGCCCCGACGGTCTCGTGCTCCCCATGAACTTGACGCTGCCCGGCCGGGCCAATCGCGGAAACGCGGCGCAGGCCGTCGCTGCCGCGGTCACGATGGGCGCCGACCCCGCGCAGGCCGTCGCCGCGGTGTCCGCGGTCGACGAGGTGGCGGGCCGCTACAGCTCGATCCAGTACGGATCCCACACCGTGCGCATGCTGCTGGCCAAGAACCCCGCCGGATGGCAGGAAGCACTGTCGATGATCGACCCGGCCGCCGACGGCCTGGTGATCGCCGTCAACGGCCAGGTGCCCGACGGCGAGGACCTGTCGTGGCTGTGGGACGTGCGGTTCGAGCACTTCGAGAACACCACGGTGGTGGCGGCCGGTGAACGTGCGACCGACCTGGGAGTTCGCCTGACGTACGCCGGAGCCGACCACACCGTGGTGCCGAACCCGTTGCGGGCCATCGCCTCCTGCCCACCCGGGCGCGTGGAGGTCCTGGCGAACTACACGGCCTTCCGTGACCTCGGCCGGGCACTGGCGCGCGAGACCGCGAAGGAGGCACCCGGTGTCTGATTTCCGTATCGGGCTCGTCCTGCCCGACGTCATGGGCACGTACGGCGACAGCGGCAACGCGCTCGTCCTGCGCCAGCGCATGCTGATGCGCGGACTCGACGCCGAGATCGTGTCGATCACCCTCGCCGATCCGGTGCCCGAGTCCCTCGACGTCTACGTGCTCGGCGGAGCGGAGGACTCGGCGCAGCGACTCGCGACGAAGCACCTCGCGCGCTACCCCGGACTGCAGCGCGCCGCCGAGCGCGGTGCACCGGTGCTCGCCATCTGCGCGGCGATCCAGGTGCTGGGCGAGTGGTACGAGACGAGCTCCGGCGAACGCGTCGACGGTGTGTCGATGCTGAACGTCACCACGGCGCCGCAGGCGACGCGGTCCATCGGCGAGGTCATCACCCGCCCGGTGTCGGACCGCCTCACCCAGACACTCACCGGCTTCGAGAACCATCGCGGCGGAACCACTCTCGGCCCCGACGCGGCCCCGTTCGCCCGAGTGGAGCACGGCATCGGCAACGGAGTGGGCGACGGCAACGAGGGGGTCGTCCAGGGATCGGTCATCGGGACGTACATGCACGGGCCGGCGCTGGCACGGAACCCGGAGCTGGCCGACCACCTGCTCGAGACCGCTCTCGGACACCCGCTCGAGCCGTTGCACCTGGCCGACGTCGAGCAACTGCGCACCGAGCGTCTGCGCCGCTAGACCGAGACCGGATCCTCGGCCGGCCTCCGCGCCGCCCGGCGCATCAGGAGCTGGGCGATGAGCGGTGCCGCCACGAGCATCGAGACCAGCCGGATGAGCTGCACGCACGCCACGAACGTGACATCGGACCCGGTGGACGCGGACACCGCGAGCACTGCCGCCAACCCGCCGGGGGTCGTCGCCAGGTAGCCGGTGAGCAGGCTGGTCCCGGTCCACGCGGACAGCGCCCATCCGAGCAGCGCACAGATCACGCCGATGCCGAGCACCAGCGCGAACGCGTAGGGGAAGAGTCGGCCGATCAGGCGCATGCTCGACATCGTGAACGCCAGTCCCGCTTGCCATCCGATGACCAGGAACGCGAGTGGCAGCACGATCATGGGAACCTCGATGCCCACGGGCCAGCCCAGCAGCGCGCAGGCGCCGGACACCATCAGCGGACCCAGCGTGGCCGGTGCAGGAAGCCGCGCGAGCCGCCCCACCGCGATGCCGACGAGAACAGCGCCGAGCAGGAACAGCAGACCCACCCACCACGGCAGCGCATTCTCGTCGGGTGCGGCCGCCGCGACCGAGTGGGTGTCGGCGTGGAACACGAACGTGACCACCAGAGGCATGGTCACCACCACCAGTGCCACCCGCAGGTACTGCACCACCGCGACCACACGTTCGTCGCCGCCGAGCTCTCTCGCTGTCGCGACGAGACCGGTGGCCCCGCCCGCGATCAGCGCCAGCATCCCGGTGGCCGCGGTGACGTCCTTGTTCAATGCGAGCAGTGCACCGCAGCCGGCGCTGACGACGAGCGTCGCGATCCCGATGGCGACCGCAGGAAACCAGTTGTCCCCCAGCGCACTCAGCGTCTCGACATCCACCATGAGACCGATGGTGACGGCCAACGTTCCCTGCGCCGCCATGGATCCCGCGCGCGGGACGGCGCGCGGCCCCAGTCCGGTGAGGGCGAAGACCACCGCCACCACCAGTGCCGCGAACAACGACGGCGCCGTCAGGCCGACGGCGTCGAGCGCGAACCATCCGGCCACGGACACGGCTGTGAGCGCCACCCAGCGGGTGGCGCTCACAGCGACGGTACGAACTCCGCTCACGACTTGACGAGCAGCACCGGTACCGGTGTTTCGAGAAGCAGGCGCTGGACGGCCTGTCCCATCAGGAACTTGCCGACGGCCGACCGATGCCGCGACCCGACGACCAGCAACTCGGCGTCCGCCTTGTCGATGAGCGCGAGCAGTGTGGTGGTCGCGTCCGGATCGGGCTGGGCCGCAGCGAGAGTCCACTGCGCCTCGGACTCTCCGAGCGCGGCGAGCGACGCGCGGATCGAGTCCTCGACCGCGGTGGTCTCCTTCGCCTCCGAGGAGGGATCCGCGGATCCGGAGAAGGCGTGGAGGACGACCAGTTCGGTTCCTGCGGACCGGGCCTGCTGGACTGCCGATCCGAGTGCCTTGCGGCCTTCCTCGGAACTGTTGTGCACGACGGCGACACTCATGTCGGTGACTCCTCTCTCTCGTGGATGCTGATCAGCCGAAGGGGATCTGGCCGAGGAGAACACCCACGGCGAGCATGGTGAGGGACACGACGGTCGCGCGCCACAGAACCTTGCGGTGATGGTCGGCGAGCGAGACGCCGGCCAGGGTGACCAGCAGCAGGATGGCGGGAACCAGCGGACTCTGCAGGTGCACCGGCTGTCCGGTGATGGAGGCGCGGGCCATCTCGACCGGCTCGATGCCGTACTGGGCGGCGGTCTCGGTGAGGACCGGGAGGATGCCGAAGTAGAAGGCGTCGTTGGTCATGAAGAACGTCAACGGGATCGACAGGATTCCGGTGATGACGGCCAGGAACGGACCCATCGCGTCGGGGATGACGCCGAGGAGCCACTCGGCCATGGCCTCGACCATTCCGGTACCGGAGAACACGCCGGTGAGGACGGCAGCTGCGAGCACCATGGCGACGACGGAGACGATCGAGGCGGAGTGGCGTGCGATGGCCTCGCCCTGCTCCTTGACCTTCGGGAAGTTGAACGTGAGCGCGATGGAGGCGGCGATCATGAACAGCACCGGGATGGGGAGGATGTCCATGACCAGGATGACGAGGAGCGTGACGGTCAGGATCGCGTTGAACCACAGCAGCTTCGGACGCAGAGTGTCACGGTTGGGGTCGAGGCCGTCGATGAACTGGCCGGCCTTGCCGTCGTTCTCGTCGTCGCCGGTGGTGATGTCGGCGCTTCCGGTGCTGCGACGGGTCTTTCCGTTTCCGGTTCCGGTGCCGTCGGTACCCACGCCGGCGCCCACCAGCTCCGTGTCGTAGACCAGCGAGCCGAGGCGGCGACGCTCCATCAGACCCAGGTGGATCGAGAAGAGCAGCACGATGATCAGGCCGGCGATCATCGACGGCACCATCGGGATGAAGACGTCGGAGGGCGAGATGCCCAGCGCGGACGCGGCGCGAACGGTCGGGCCACCCCACGGGATGATGTTCATGGTGCCGTTGGCGAGGCCGGCGACGACCGTCAGGATGACCGGTGAGACACCGAGTTTCAGGTAGAGCGGCAGCAGCGCGGACGTCACGATGATGAACGTGGTGGAGCCGTCACCGTCGAGGGACACGACCATGGCGAGCACCGCGGTGCCGACGACCAGCTTCATCGGATCGTTGCGCACCAGGCGCAGGATGCCGCGCACCAGCGGGTCGAACAGACCCACGTCGATCATGATGCCGAAGAAGATGATCGCGAAGAACAGCAGCGCTGCCGTGGGGGCGAGCGACTTGATGCCGTCCGTGATCATGTCGCCGATGCCGAGCCCGGCGCCGGCGAACAGGCCGAAGATGACCGGGACCAGGATCAGGGCGACCACCGGAGTCGCTCGTTTGGTCAGGATCAGGAACATGAAAGCGGCAACCATGAGGAAGCCGAGTATCACCAACATGGTTACTACTCCTCGTTGTTCGAATAGTGCAGGGTTCGATCAGTGCAGGGTGTGTCGAGGCAGGCTGCGGGCACAGGTGTGGCGCAGTACGGAGGAGTGCGGCGTCAGCCGTCGGTGGGTGGATCGATGGTCGAGCGGACCAGGTCGGCCTGTTCGCGGAGGAACGACGCGAAGTCGTCTCCGGTGAGCAGCGCGTCTCGCCACCCGTTCTGCGCCAGGATCTCCTGCCAGAGCGGCGACCCGACCAGTGCTGTGACGTCGGCGATCAGGCGGTCGACGCGCTCCGGTGGCAGTCCCGGCGGGGCGAGGATGCCGCGCCAGTTGTCGAAGTCGAGGTCGACTCCCTGCTCCCGCAGAGTGGGCGCGTCGATGCCGTCGACACGTTCGGAGCTCGAGACTGCGAGCGCCCGGACCGTGCCGGACGCGATCTGGTCCAGATATTCGCTGACGCCGGTGGTGGCGACGTCGACCTCGCCGGTCAACAGGGCCGGCAGCAACTCGCCGCCGCCGTCGAAGACGCGGTACTCGGATGCTCGCGGGTCGACACCGACGGTGCGGGCGAGCTGCGTCCGGAACAACCCGTCCGGCCCACCCTCCGCGGAGCCGCCGGCGAACTGCAGAGCCGCGGGATCCTGTCGCCAGGCGTTCGTGAGATCGGCCAGAGTCCGCAGCGGGGATGCTGCCGGCACCAGGACGACCTCGGGTTCGGTGACGAGTCGGGCGATCGGGGTGACGTCCGCGATCTCGTGATCGGACGGGGTGGTGGACAGTGCGCCCACCAGACCCAGCCCCATCACCAGCAGGAGTCGATCGTTGCCCTGTTCGAGAGCGAGACGATTGAGTCCCACGACACCACCCGATCCGGGTAGTACGAGGACGTCGTCCACCACGACGCCCTCCGCGGCCCAACCTCGGGCCAGACTGCGAGCGGTCAGGTCGTAACCGCCACCGGCGACCGACGGAGCGATGACACGAAGTCCCGGCTCCTCCGCCCCGGTCACCATGGCCGACACCCCCGCACTGCACGCGGTCGCCGTGCAGAGCACCGCGAGCAACGCTGCGAGAGCGCTGATGCGGAGGCGTCGGTTCATGGGCACGGTCTCACTGTGTCGGATCTTGTGACTGTGGTCACCCTTTGGTGCACAAACGGGATTGTGTTCATTGTGAGCGTCCGTAGCGCACGCAGATGCACGAATTCCGCGCTCGCCCGGCGGTACGGTTCACCTCGTGATCGGGCGGCGACTGCGCATCTTCGGAACACGCCGCACCCTCTCGTCGCAACTGCTCGCACTGCAGCTTCTCATCATCGTCGCGGTGCTCGTCGTCATCAGCGGGTTGTCACTGGCCCAGGCGTCGGCGACCTTCCAGCGCGAACAGGGTCTGCGCGTCCAGTCGGCTGCCGAGAACCTCGCCGCGAGTCCCACCGTGCGACAACTGCTCGCCTCCGCCCAGCCCCGCATTCGTACGGCGCTGCAGGGTGCAGTCGAGTCGGTGCGGGCCGTCTCGGGTCTGGACTACGCGCAACTGACCGACCCCGACGGCATCATCGTCGTCGCGACCGACCCGTCGCGGGTGGGACAGGAATCGGCGGCCGAGGGAGCGGGCGCGCGGACGGGCCGATCCTGGACCGGTCTCGCCGAGACGAGCGCCAACACCGCGGTGTCCCCCGACGCGTCCGTGCAGTCACAGGTCCCGGTGCTCGATGCCGACGGCCGCATCGTCGGTGTGGCGATCGTCGGCCGCGAGTACCCGTCGGTGTGGGAGCGCCTCGCGCAGGCGACCCCGGACCTCGTCATCTACCTTGCCGTGGCCTCCGTTCTGGGCGCCGTCGGGTCGATCCTGCTGGCCCGACGCGTCAAGCGGCAGACCATGGGAATGGAGGCCGGGGAGATCGTCGACCTGGTGCGCCAGCGGCAGGCGATGCTCGAGGGCCTCAAGGAGGCCGTGGTGGCGCTGGATCCGTCGGGTCGGGTGGTCCTGCTGAGTCGCAGCGCACACGACATGCTCGGCCTCGACGAGGACGGTGTGGGCCGGCGGGTGGAGGAGCTCGGACTCGACGACCGGGTCCTCGACGTCCTGCGTCACCCGAGCGACGACGGCGACCAGCTCGTCCTCACCGGAGATCGCATCCTCGTCTTCAACACGGTGCCGATCGAGGCGTCGGGACAGAAGGTGGCCACGGTGACCACGTTCCGTGACCGCACCGAACTGAGCGAGGTCCAGAGCAAACTCGACATCAGCCGCACCAGCTCGACGGCACTGCGGGAGCACATCCACGAGTTCGACAACCAGCTGCACACCATCTCGGGACTGGTCCAGCTCGGTGAGTACGACGAGGTGGAGCGGTACGTCGACGGCATCACCGAGCATCGTGAGCGCCTCACGTCCACCGTGACCGACCGCATCGACGATCTCGGGGTCGCGGCGCTGCTCATCGCCAAGATCGGCGCCGCCGCGGCCCGCTCGGTGACCGTGGCGCTCGACGACGCCTCACACCTCCCGCGACTCGACGACGATGCCTCCCGAGACCTCTGCACCGTCGTCGGCAACCTCGTCGACAACGCTGTGGACGCAGTCCTCGAGGGGCAGTCGGTGGACGCGGTGGTGCGCGTCCGGATCGTCGCGGACGCGGACGGGATCGAGGTCGAGGTGGCCGACAACGGCCCCGGCATCGGCACGGAGGATGCCGATCGCGTGTTCGAGCAGGGGTGGAGCACGAAGGGGACGTCGCTCGACGGGCACGGTTTCGGCCTCGCCCTCGTGCGTGTCGTGTGCCGCCGACGCGGCGGTGAGGTCGGCGTGAGTGACAGAGTCGAGGACGGTAGGCGGTGGACGGTCTTCCGGGCCGTCACCGGATCCGGGGGGAGGACGCGATGACACTCAGGGTGCTGGTGGTGGACGACGACTTCATGGTCGCGCGGGTGCACACCGGTTTCGTCACCAAGGTGGCCGGATTCGAGGTGTGCGGGGTGGCGCACACGGCGCAGGAAGCGCTGGAGAAGGTGGAGCACACCCGTCCCGATCTGGTGCTGCTGGACGTCCATCTGCCCGGCGTCACCGGGCTCGATCTCATCGGCCCGTTCCGGGAGATCATCCCCGACCTCGACGTCCTGGTGATCACCAGCGAGCGCGAGGCCGAATCGGTGCGCAAGGCACTGCGCGCGGGCGCCGTGCACTACCTGATCAAGCCGTTCAAGTTCCAGGCACTGCAGGAGCGCCTCGAGCACTACCGCCGCACACGGGAGTCGCTGGCCGCGATCGACGAGGCGGAGCAGGACGCCGTCGACAAGGCGTTCGGCGTGCGCGGGACCGCGACGCGGCTCCCCAAGGGCCTGAGCGCCGAGACGCTGGCCATGGTCGAGCACCAACTGCGGGAGAATCCCGGCGAGACCTCGGCGAGCACGATGGCCGAGAGGACCGGGATGTCGCGGTCGAGCGCTCGCCGCTACCTGGAATACCTCAGCGACGTCGACCGGGTGACCGTCTCGCTCGACTACGGCAACGTGGGGCGACCCGAGCGCCTCTATCGGCTCGAGCGCTAATTCATCACGTTGCGGCCGGACAGCGCACGGCCCAACGTGAGCTCGTCCGCGAACTCGAGGTCGCCGCCCATGGGCAGTCCGGAGGCCAGCCGGGTGACGGACAGGCCGGGGAAATCACGCATCATGCGCAGCAGGTAGGTGGCCGTCGCCTCCCCCTCGGTGTTGGGGTCGGTCGCGATGATCACCTCGGAGACGTCGACGCCGTCCTCCTGATTGCCGATGCGGGTGAGCAACTCCCGGATGCGCAGCTGATCGGGACCGACCCCGCTCAGCGGATCCAACGCGCCGCCCAGCACGTGGTATCTGCCCTTGAACTCGCGGGTGCGCTCGACGGCCTGCACGTCCTTGGGTTCCTCGACGACGCAGATCTTCGTCCGATCACGGCGCGGGTCCGCACAGATGCGGCACAGTTCCTTGTCGGAGACGGTGCCGCAGACGATGCAGAACTGCACCCCGTCGCGGACGCGCTGCAACGCCTTCTGCAGACGGTCGATCTCGGGCGCCTCGACCCCCAACAGATGAAAGGCGATGCGCTGCGCGCTCTTCGGTCCGACACCGGGAAGTTTACCCAGCTCGTCGATCAGATCCTGGACCGGACCTTCGTACACGCTTCTCGACCCGGTTCTAGAAGCCGGGCAGGCCGGGGAGTCCGCCGCCGCCCAGGCCGGCGAGGGGACCGAGCTTCTGCGACGCGACCTCACCCGCGGCGCGGGACGCGTCGGCGATCGCACCGATGATCAGGTCCTGCAGGGTCTCGACGTCGTCGGGATCCACGACCTTGGGGTCGATGGTCAGACCGACCACCTCGCCGCTGCCCTTCACCGTCGCCACGACGAGACCGTTGCCGGCGCGACCGGTGACCTCAGTCGCGGCGATCTCCGCCTGGGCTGCCATCAACTGCTGCTGCATCTGCTGGGCCTGCTGCAGCAGCTGGGACATGTCGGGCTGTTCACCGGGTTGCACGGCGGGTGTCCTTCCGAAGTGGTGACGAGATCGTGTCGGTCGAGCGTAGCCGCGTGCCTCACTCCACCTGGCGCGAGAGGTTCTGCAGGAGCTGCGCCTGAATCTTCTTCAGTCCAAGGGGCGCGAACGTCTTCTCGAAGAAGCCGCCGACACCGCCGGCGCCCGTCCACTCCGTGGTGGTGGTGACCGACGACCCGCTACCGCTCGGGGCGACGAGGTACGTGGTCACCATCGACGAGTTGGCGTCCTTCTCCGTGACGGTCGCGCCGGACACCGACACGGTCGCGAGCACGTTCCGCGAGCGCTTCTCGGTCGCCTGCAGGACCCAGCGAGCGACGGTGCCGTCGCCCTGCCCACCCTCGATGACCGCGAAGTCGCGGTACTGCTCGGGCAGGATGCGCGGACGCACCGTCTCGTAGTCGGACAGTGCCGCGAGGACCTTGTCGGGAGCCGCACTGATGGTGAGGGAACTGCTCGCGCTGACCTTGGCCATGACGGGGAGAACTCCTGATGTCGGGGTGGGACGGACGGTGACATTCATTGTTTCACGTCCACGCCCGGGCGAATCGAGCGCAACGATCGTGTGAAGTTTCCTCGTCGGGAGGCACCTTCCATAGCGTTGCGAACAACCTCCGTATAGCGTTCTCGCGTGGCTCAGACAGTCGATGCGGCGCTCGGGGGAGCGCGGGAACCCGGCGGGGGCGGCAACCGTCCGCACGAGATCGGACAAGCGGGACATCGGGCGGGTGTGGAACGGCTTCTGGCCAGTTACCGTGCCATTCCCCGGGACGCGACCGTCCGCCTGGCGAAGAAGACCTCCAACCTCTTCCGGGCCAGGCCGAAGAACTCCGCCCCCGGACTCGACGTCTCCGGGTTGGGAGGCGTCATCTCGGTCGACCCCGACGCCATGACCGCCGACGTGCAGGGAATGTGCACCTACGAGGACCTCGTCGACGCCACCCTGGCGTACGGGCTCGCTCCCCTGGTGGTGCCGCAGCTCAAGACGATCACGCTCGGCGGCGCGGTCACCGGCCTCGGCATCGAGTCGACGTCGTTCCGCAGCGGCCTTCCGCACGAGTCCGTCCTCGAGATCGACATTCTCGCCGGATCGGGCGACGTCGTCACGGCCACTCCCGACAACGAGTACGGCGACCTCTTCCGAGGGTTCCCCAACTCCTACGGCACCCTCGGCTACTCGACACGGTTGCGCATCGAACTCGAGCCCGTCCTTCCCTATGTCGCCCTACGCCACGTCCGGTTCCACGACCTCGAGTCGGTGCAGACGGTCATGGCGCGCATCGTCGCGGAGCGGGAGTACGAGGGTGACCGCGTCGACTACCTCGACGGGGTGGTGTTCTCCGGGACCGAGGCCTATCTGACCCTGGGCCGGCAGACCGACGAGCCGGGACCGGTGAGCGACTACACCGACTCGGCGATCTTCTACCGGTCCATCCAGCACGACGGCACCGCACCGCGAACGGACCGCCTGACGGTGCGCGACTACCTGTGGCGGTGGGACACCGACTGGTTCTGGTGCTCGCGCGCCTTCGGTGCGCAGAACCCGCGCATCCGACGTCTCTGGCCGAAGAAGTACCTGCGCAGCAGCTTCTACTGGAAGCTGATCGCGCTCGACCAGAAGTACGACATCGCCGACCGTCTCGAGAAGCGCAAGGGCAACCCGATCCGCGAGCGCGTGGTGCAGGACATCGAGGTGCCGATCGAGAACACGGCCGCGTTCGTCTCGTGGTTCCTCGACGAGATCCCGATCGAGCCGTTGTGGCTGTGTCCCTTGCGACTTCGCGAACCCGACGGGTACGCCGACGCGCAGGACTCCGACGCCGGAGTACGCGGGTGGCCCCTCTATCCGCTCGAACCTCACCGCACCTACGTCAACGTCGGCTTCTGGTCGTCGGTGCCCGTGGTCCCCGGTGAACCCGACGGGGCAGCCAACCGTCGGATCGAGAAGAAGGTGACCGAGTTCGACGGTCACAAGTCCCTCTACTCGGACTCGTTCTACGACAGGGACGAGTTCGATGCCCTCTACGGCGGTGACGGTTACCGCCGACTCAAAGAGAAGTACGACCCCGATTCGCGGTTGTTGGATCTGTATTCGAAGGCGGTGCATCGTCGATGACGACATTCAAAGATCAACGGAACCCCGGCCTGTCCGGCGGTTCCCCCAAACTCTCCATCGCCGAGATTCTCGAGCAGTTCACCGAAGGTGATCTGCCCGTTCGATTCTCGGCGTACGACGGCAGTACGGCCGGTGCCGAGGATTCCGAGTACGGGCTCAGGCTCACCTCACCCCGCGGCACCACCTACCTCGCGACCGCCCCCGGCGACCTGGGCATGGCTCGCGCCTACGTCTCGGGCGATCTGGAGATCGAGGGCGCCCACCCGGGTGACCCGTACGACGTGCTCCGGATGCTGGGCGACGACCTGCACTTCAAACGTCCGTCCGCGCGCGCACTGGCGACCGTCACCCGGTCTCTCGGATGGGAGTTGTTGCGTCCCATCGCTCCCCCGCCCCAGGAGTCCCTCCCACGCTGGCGGCGTATCGCCGAGGGGTTGCGGCACAGCAAGACTCGGGACGCCGAGAGCATCCACCACCACTACGACGTGTCGAACACGTTCTACGAGTACGTACTCGGCCCGTCGATGACCTACACCTGCGCCGCCTACCCGACTCTCGAGGCGTCGCTCGAGGAGGCGCAGGAGAACAAGTACCGCCTGGTGTTCGAGAAGCTGAACCTGAAGGCGGGCGACCGACTGCTCGACATCGGTTGTGGCTGGGGCTCGATGGTGCGCTACGCGGCCCGTCGCGGCGTCCACGTCATCGGCGCCACGCTCTCGCGCGAGCAGGCAGAGTGGGCGCAGAACGCCATCGCCGCCGACGGTCTGAGCGATCTCGCGGAGGTGCGTCACAGCGACTACCGCGACATCGTCGAGGGCGACTTCGACGCCGTGTCGTCGATCGGCCTCACCGAGCACATCGGCGTCTCGAACTACCCGGCGTACTTCGAGTTCATCAAGGGAAAGCTGCGCCCGGGTGGCCGCGTCCTGAACCACTGCATCACCCGCCCGGACAACCGCTCGTCGGCGCGGGCCGGCGGCTTCATCGACCGCTACGTCTTCCCCGACGGCGAGCTGACGGGATCCGGCCGCATCATCACCGAGATGCAGGACGTGGGCCTCGAGGTGCGTCACGAGGAGAACCTGCGCGAGCACTACGCGATGACGCTCCGGGACTGGTGCCGCAACCTCGTCGACAACTGGGACGCCTGCGTCGCGGAGGTCGGTGAGGGCACCGCGCGCGTGTGGGGCCTCTACATGGCGGGCTCACGCCTGGGCTTCGAGCGCAACGTGGTCCAGCTGCACCAGGTGCTCGCCGTCAAGCTCGACGAGAACAACGACGCGGGTCTTCCGTTGCGGCCCTGGTGGATCGGCTGATCCACTGACACGGACGCCGTCTCGGGTGTCGAATCACGGGGACTGTCGACACCCGAGTGGGTGCGACTCCACGAGAGGACACCCGAGATGGCGGATCAGTCGCAGCCCGGACGTGCACGGCGGGACAACTGGAACAACCAGGTACGACGACACGCACTGATGAATCCCGCGGGCGTGGCGCTGCGCTTCGGCGGGACGACGCACACCTGGCGCGGCCTCTGCGATCGTGTCGACGCACTCGCCGGCGGGTTGTCCCACCGTGGCGTGACGGCCGGGGACCGGGTGCTGATCCTCATGCTCAACCGGCCCGAGTACATCGAATCGGTGCTCGCCATCAATGCCGTCGGTGCGATCGCCGTGCCCGTCAACTTTCGGATGAGCGCCCCGGAGATCACCTACCTCGCGCAGAACAGCGGCGCCGGCCTCATCGTCGTGGAGGACGCTCTGGCGCCGCTCGCCGCGGCGGTGGGCGTCGCGGACTCGATCGTGGTGGGCGGAGACGGGGACACCTACGAGGCTCTGATCCGCGAGGGCGCGCCCGCGCCGGACACCGACGTCCCGGACGACGCACCGGCTCTGATCATGTACACCTCGGGAACGACCGGCCGCCCCAAAGGTGCTGTGCTGTCCCATTCCAACATGCAGGCTCAGGCGCTGACCTGCATTCGCGCCCTGCAGATGTACGGAGTCGACGAGATCAACTTCTGTGCGTCACCGATGTTCCACATCGCCGCCCTGGGCAGCATCGCCCCCAGCCTCAAGCTCGGCATCCCGACCGTCGTCCACCCCGTCGGTGCGTTCGATCCGGCCGCGTTGCTCGACGTCCTCGAGGCCGAGGCGGTGACCACCCTGTTCCTCGTGCCGGTGCAGTGGCAGGCGGTCTGCGCGGAACAGGCGCGCCGCCCCAGGACGTTGTCGCTGCGAGTGATCTCGTGGGGTGCGGCGCCGGCGTCGGACACCGTCCTGCGGGCGATGTCGCAGACCTTCCCCGACGCCCTCACCGTGGCCGTCTTCGGTCAGACCGAGATGTCGCCGATCACCTGCGTCCTCGACGGCGGCGACGCACTCCGCAAACTCGGGTCCGTGGGACGCGTCGTCGCCACGGTGGAGGCTCGGGTCGTCGACGACGACATGGTCGACGTCCCGCGAGGTGACATCGGCGAGATCGTCTATCGCGGGCCGACGCTGATGCACGGGTACTGGGAGAACCCTGCCGCCACGTCGGACGCGTTCCACGGCGGCTGGTTCCATTCCGGCGACCTGGTGCGTCAGGACGAGGAGGGCTTCGTCTTCGTCGTCGACCGCAAGAAGGACATGATCATCTCCGGCGGCGAGAACATCTACTGCGCCGAGGTCGAGAACGTGCTGTTCTCCCACCCCCGAATCCTCGAGGCAGCAGTGATAGGCCGCCCGGACGACCGCTGGGGTGAGGTGCCCGTCGCCGTCGTCGCGCAGCGCGGCACCGACGAGCCGGACCTCACGCTTCCCGACCTCGTCGGCTGGCTGGACGGACGCCTCGCGCACTACAAGCACCCGCGCCACCTGGTGCTGGTGGAGGCGCTCCCCCGCAACGCCGGCGGCAAGGTCGTGAAGGTCGACCTGCGCAGGCGTTTCTCCGACTAGACCCCTCGGCGCCTGCTCACCACCACGATCGCCACTCCGACGATCAGGATGACGGGGCCGAGGATCGACCAGGTGGTCGTGTTGCTCATCGCACTGCCACCGATCACCCCGAATCCCTGGAGGCTGAACAGCAGGCCCATGACGGCGATCACGGCACCGATGACGGTGACAACGGGAGTCTTCACGTGTCGAACCTAGTCCCCTGATGCCGCGTCGGGCCCGTTCTCGTGACGAGACACATCGTCGCGACGGGACACACCACGGACGCCGCTCGACATGATGGACTGCTGTCCGTGACTTCTCTTCCCCGACGATTCTGTCCACCGGTCCTCGTCGCGTGCGTCGCACTCGCGTCGTCCGTCCTTCTCGTCCCTGCTCCCGCGTCCGCCGAGACGGCCGCGGGCACGGTGCTCTCCAGCACCGCGCTCGATCCCGCGCTGGCACCCGCCGGCGCCGCGGAGAGCTATGTGGTGCGCTACTCCACGCTGCGGACGGCCGAGCAGGCCGGGGAGTCGACGGGCACGGTGTTCGTGCCCACAGGCGATGCTCCCGCCGACGGATGGCCGGTCGTGTCCTACGCCCACGGCACCACCGGTGTCGCCGACTCGTGTGCACCGTCGGCGACGGGCACCGCGCAGTACGAGCGTCCGGCGATCGAGGCGTGGCTGGCCGCCGGCCACGCCGTGGTGGCCACCGACTACGCGGGCATGGGGACTCCGGGTGTGCACGCCTATCTGGACGGACCCGCCGCCGGTGCCAACGCGATCGACATCGTCCGCGCAGCACACACGATGCTCGGCGATCGGCTCTCGCCGGAATGGATCACCACCGGCCTGTCCCAGGGCGGCAACACGTCCTTCTTCACCGCCGCAGCGGCATCCACCCGCGCACCGGACCTCGACTTCCGCGGCGCCGTGTCCGTGGCCGGCCCGACGGGGCTCGACACCGTGCTCCCGCTGGTCGGTCCGGTTCTCCCGCCGGTCGTCCCCAGCGGCTTTCTCGGCTACGTCTTCTACACCCTCGCCGGACTGGCGGACCAGCGTCCGGAACTCGACGTCCGGCAGTACCTGACGCCGAAGGGCGTCGAGTATCTCGACGCTGCGACCACGCTGTGCGGCACCGAGTTCCGCGACTATCGCTCGGCGCACCCGGCCCAGTTCGGGGAGCTCCTCACGCGCCCGTTGACGCCGCTGGCCCCCGTGCTCGCGCAGATGCAGGCCGTCCCCGTCAGTGGCTACGACCGGCCGCTCCTCATGACTCAGAGCCTCTCCGATCAGACGGTTCCGGCTCCGCTCACGTTCGTCCACACGGCCCGGATGACCGCTGCCGGTACGGACTTCCAGCTGGTCACCTTTCCGACGCCCGATCACATCGGCACCCTGATGGCCTCCATGCCCGCATCACTCGACTTCGCCGCGCGCGTCCTGAGCTGAGACGACGACAGCCCCACACCAGGAGGTGCGGGGCTGTCGTGTACTCGTGACTAGCGCAGAGACGCAGGCGGAGTGAACCGCTCGCCGTACTGCTTGGCCAGCTCCTCGGCACGGGCGACGAACGCCTCCTTGCCGATCGAGCCGTCCGCGGCCTCGTAGCCGACGACGTACTGGTGCACGCCACCGGTCCACGCCGGGAAGCCGATACCGAAGATCGAGCCGATGTTGGCGTCGGCCGTCGTGTTCAGCACGCCCTCGTCGAAGCACTTCTGCGTCTCGATCGCCTCGATGAAGAGCATGCGCTCCTTGAGGTCCTCGAACGACGACTCCGAGGTACCCGACTTGAAGGCGTCACGCAGACCCGACCAGAGGCCGGTGCGCTTGCCGTCGACGTACTCGTAGAAGCCGGCACCCTTGGCCTTCGACGGACGCTCGAACTCGTCGACCATCTTGTCGATGACCGCGCCCGCGGCATCCTCGGGAGGAGTTCCGCCGGCTGCGACGATCGCGTCGTAGGTCTCCTTGCGGATCTTCTGCATCAGCGTCAGCGTCAGCTCGTCGGAGAGCTGCAACGGCGGCGCCGGGTAGCCCGCCTGCAGACCGGCCTGCTCGATGGTCGCGGGCTCGACGCCCTCGCCCAGCATGGCGATGGCCTCGTTGATGAAGGTGCCGATCACGCGGGAGGTGAAGAAGCCACGGCTGTCGTTGACGACGATCGGAGTCTTCTTGATGGCCTGCACGAGGTCGAATGCCTTGGCCAGAGCGGCATCCGAGGTCTTGTCACCGCGGATGATCTCGACCAGCGGCATCTTGTCGACGGGCGAGAAGAAGTGGATTCCGATGAAGTCTTCCTGGCGCTTGACACCCGTCGCGAGACCGGTGATGGGCAGCGTCGAGGTGTTCGAGCCGAGCAGCGAATCGGGTGCGACGAGGTCCTCGATCTCCTGGAAGACCTTGTGCTTGAGGTCCTGCGACTCGAAGACCGCCTCGATGACGAGGTCTGCACCCTCGACGTCCTTCGGATCGGCAGTCGGGTGGATACGCGCCAGCAGCGCGTCCGACTTCTCCTGCGTGGTCTTGCCGCGTGAGAGCGCCTTGGCCTCGATGGCCTCGGAGTACGCCTTGCCCTTGTCTGCGGACGCCTGCTCGACGTCCTTGAGGACGACGTCGATTCCGGCCTTGGCACAGACGTAGGCGATGCCGGCGCCCATCATGCCGGCGCCGAGCACGGCGACCTTGGTGAACTGCGTCTTCTCGTGGCCGTCCGGGCGGGACTTGCCGGCATTGATCGCCTGCAGGTCGAAGAAGAACGCCTGGATCATGTTCTTCGACACCTGGCCGGTGACGAGCGACGTGAAGTAGCGCGACTCGATGGTGGACGCGTTGTCGAAGTCGACCTGCGCACCCTCCACCGCGGCGGACAGGATCGCGAGCGGTGCCGGCATCGGCGCGCCCTTGATCTGCTTGCGCAGGTTCGACGGGAACGCCGGAAGGATCTGCGCGAGCTTGGGATTGGACGGCGTGCCGCCGGGGATCTTGTAGCCCTTGACGTCCCAGGGGGCGACGCCGCCCTCGGGGTTGGCCTTGATCCATGCCTTCGCGGCGGGAACGAGTTCCTCGACGCTGCCGACGACCTCGTGCACCAGACCGAGCTCGAGCGCCTTGGCCGGGCGGAATCGCGTGCCCTGGGACAGCACCGACATGAAGCCGTTCTGGATACCCATCATGCGGGTGATGCGGGTGACGCCGCCGCCGCCGGGCAGCAGGCCCAGCGACACCTCGGGCAGGCCGAGCTGGACACCGGGAACGTCCGCGACGATGCGGTGGTGCGTCGCCAGCGTGATCTCCAGGCCGCCACCGAGTGCGGCGCCGTTGATCGCGGACACGACAGGCTTGCCGAGCGTCTCGAGCCGACGCAGCTGCGACTTGACCGTCTGCACCTCGTCGAAGATCTGCTGGGCGTCGGCGGGGCCGGCCTTGATCATGTTCTTGAGATCGCCACCGGCGAAGAAGGTCTTCTTCGCCGAGGTGACGACGACACCGGTGATGGAGTCCTTCTCGGCCTCGAGGCGGTCGACCGTGGCGCCCATCGAGGTCTTGTAGAGCTCGTTCATCGTGTTGGCGCCCTGGTTCGGGTCGTCCATCGTCAGGGTGACGATGCCGTCGGCATCCTGGTCCCACTGAATCATGTTGTCACTCATGCTGTTCCTCAGACTCGCTCGATGATGGTGGCCACGCCCATGCCGCCGCCGATGCACAGGGTGATCAGTGCGTAGCGGCCGTTCCGACGCTCGAGCTCGTCGAGCACGGTGCCGGTGATCATGGCGCCCGTGGCACCGAGGGGGTGGCCCATCGCGATGGCGCCACCGTTGACGTTGAGCTTCTCGCCCGGGATCTTCAGGTCGCGCTGGAAGCGCAGGACCACGGAGGCGAATGCCTCGTTCAGCTCGAACAGGTCGATGTCGTCGACCGTCAGGCCGGCCGCGGCCAGCACCTTCTTCGACGCGGGCGTCGGCCCGGTCAGCATGATGGTGGTGTCGGCGCCGCTGGTGGCGGTCGCGACGACGCGAGCGCGCGGCGTCATGCCCATCGACTTGCCGGCGTCCTCGCTGCCGACGACGACCAGGGCCGCACCGTCGACGATGCCCGACGAGTTACCGCCGGTGTGGACGTGATCGATCTTCTCGATCCAGTGGTACTTCTGCAGCGCGACGTCGTCGAACCCGCCCATCGCGGCGATGCCCTCGAAGGCCGGCTTGAGATTGCCGAGCGACTCGACGGTGGTGCCGGGGCGCATGTGCTCGTCACTGTCGAGGATCAGCAGACCGTTCTGGTCCGTGACCGGCACGACGGACTTGGTGAAGTAGCCACCCGACCATGCGGCTGCAGCGCGCTCCTGGGACTGCGCGGCGTACGCGTCGACGTCCTCACGGGTGAAGCCCTCGATCGTCGCGATGAGGTCGGCGCCGATGCCCTGGGGGGCGAAGTAGGTGTCGTAGTTGGTCTGCGGGTCCATGGCCCACGCGCCGCCGTCCGATCCCATGGGAACGCGGGACATCGACTCCACGCCACCGGCGATGACGAGCTCGTCCCAGCCCGACCGCACCTTCTGCGCGGCGAGGTTGACGGCTTCGAGGCCGGACGCGCAGAAACGGTTGAGCTGGAAGCCGCCGACCGTGTCGGGCATCTTCGCGGCGAGCACCGCGGTACGGGCGATGTCGGCACCCTGATCTCCCACGGGCGAGACGACGCCCAGGATCAGATCGGAGATGCGATCCTCGTCCATGTCGGGGAAACGACGGCGGAGCTCGTCGATCAACCCGGTGACCAGCGAGATCGGCTTGACCGAGTGCAGCGACCCGTTCTTGCCCTTACCTCGCGGTGTTCTGATGGCTTCGTAGATGTATGCCTCTGTGGTCACTGAACACAGTTCCTTCCGACGTGAGACTCGGGCAGCACGGTGCACTGGAGACACCGGCGCCCACGAGGACAGACCTCGACGCCATTCACCCTAGGCATGGAGCCGCGCTGCCGAAAGGACCGAAACGAGCGCGCACTGTGACACTCCTGCCGGTGTTTCACACCGTCAGCAGCAGGTCAGACGTCTTTCAGCGGGGTGGCACCCAGCTCGGACTGCAGCAGCTCGAGCGCGACCTCGTCCGGATCGCGACGCGTCGACGGATCGACCGGCTCCTTCGCCTGCTTCATGAGCTCTTCCTGCTCCTCCGGGCTCTCCGGGGGAGGTGGACCGTCGTACGGCGAGGGACCCGGGTCGTCCGGATAGTCGGGCTCCTCGGGCGGCGGGGGGATGTCGTCGTCGGACGGGCGCGAGGGCGTCGACCGCGCCGGGGCGCTGCCGGACTGCGCCGGCCGTGCCGGCTCCGGGGTGGGCGCCGACCTGCTCGGGCGCGAGAACCGAGGGCCGGTGGACGCCGGGCGCTCGGCCGGGGCGGATGCCGGCGCCGGTGCCGCCGACCGAGCGGTGCCGTCGCCCGCCTCGCAGACCACGGTCCACTCGACGCCGAAGACGTCACGCAGCGCGTCCTTGATGACCTCGGCGTTGCGGGGCTCGACCAGCCTCTTGGCCAGGGGTACCGAGTCGTGAGCCAACACGATCGCCCCGTCCCCCACGGACTTCACGGTGGCGCCCGAGAGCATCACCTCGACGGTGCGGCTGCGCTCGCGCACCTTCGTCCGCACCTCGGACCAGACGGCGCGCACGTCCGCGGCATCCGGACCCTCCGCCGCGGCGGGACTCGGCGCGGCGGGCTCGGGTGCTGTCTCTGCTGCCGTCTCTGTCTGCTCGAGTGCCGACTCGGTGGGCTCGGGTTCAGGGGTGGCCGGCTGTGCTGCGGGCGGCTGCGCTGCGACCGGTTCGGGGCGCGCAGGTTCGGGGCGCGCAGGTTCGGGGCGCGCAGGTTCGGGTGTGACCGGTTCCGGTGCAGCGACTCTGGCTGCGGGGGCGTCGACGACGGGCGCGGGAGCGGCGGCCGGCTCGGCCGCCCGCTCGGACGGACGGCGGTACGTCTGCTGCTGCGCCGCCGCCTCGAGGCGGTCGTGCTGATGTTCGGCCTCGACCGCAGCGGCCTCGCCTGCGGGCAGGGTCACGTCGAGGCGCCGTTCGAGGCGCTCCAACCGTTGCAGCACAGCACTTTCCGCATCGGACGCCGCCGGCAGCAGCATCCGCGCACACATGACCTCCAGCAACAGCCGGGGAGCCGTGGCGCCGCGCATCTCACCGAGTCCGGCGTGCACCGTCTCCGCGAATCGGGCCAGCGTGGCCGGGCCGATGCGCTCCGCCTCGTCGCGCATCCGATCGAGCATGTCGGCGGGGGCGTCGACGAGTCCGCGCTCCCCCGCATCGGGGACCGCGCGCATGAGGATGAGGTCGCGGAGTCGATCGAGCAGGTCCACCGCGAACCGGCGGGGATCGTGGCCCGCGTCCATGACCTTCTCGACGGTGCCGAACAGAGCGGCACCGTCCCCGGCGGCCAGTGCGTCGACGGCCTCGTCGATCAGCGCGACGTCGGTGACGCCGAGCAGAGTGAGTGCGCGGGTGTACTGCACACCCTCGTCGCCTGCACCGGCGAGCAGCTGGTCCAGCACGCTGAGGGTGTCGCGCGGGGAGCCACCACCGGCACGAATGACCAACGGGTACACCGCATCCTGCACGGTGACCTTCTCCTCCGCACAGATGCGCTCCATCAGACCGCGCATGGCGAGCGGAGGCAGCAACCGGAAGGGGTAGTGATGGGTGCGGCTGCGGATGGTCGGCAGCACCTTCTCCGGCTCCGTGGTCGCGAACACGAAGATCAGGTGCTCGGGCGGCTCCTCCACGATCTTGAGCAGCGCATTGAAGCCCGCCGTCGTGACCATGTGGGCCTCGTCCACGATGAAGACGCGGTAGCGCGATTCCGCAGGCGCGTAGAACGCGCGGTCACGCAGCTCACGGGTGTCGTCCACGCCGCCGTGGCTGGCCGCGTCGAGCTCGATGACGTCGAGGTTGCCCGGGCCGCCGGGAGCGAGCGCGACACACGAGCCGCACACTCCGCACGGCGTCGACGTCGGACCCTGGACGCAGTTGAGCGACCGCGCCAGGATCCGTGCGGACGACGTCTTGCCACACCCGCGAGGGCCGGAGAAGAGGTAGGCGTGATTGATGCGCTTCGAGTCCAGTGCGACGGACAGAGGCTCGGTGACATGCTCCTGCCCGACCACTTCCGCGAACGTCGCTGGACGGTACTTCCGGTACAGGGCCACGCGAGAGAGAGTACCGACGTCGACCGACAGAACGGTCGGCGGGAACCTAGGATCCTGCGCTCTCCTTGGCGGCCCGCTTGGCCGCCTTCTTGAACTCGCGCACCTCGCCCAGACTGGTCGCGTCGACCACGTCGGCGATGGATCGTCGGGAGCCGTCGTCGCCGTACGATCCGGCGGCGTCGCGCCACCCGGCCGGCTCCACACCCATCTGCTTGCCCAGCAGAGCCAGGAAGATGCGCGCCTTCTGATCGCCGTACCCGGGCAGCGCCTTCAGTCGCTTCAGCACTTCTCTGCCGTCCGGGTCGCCGTCCGTCCAGATGGCGTCGGCGCGGCCGTCCCACTCGTCGACGATGTACGAGCACATCGACTGGATCCGCTTGCCCATCGACCCGGGGAACCGGTGCACCGCGGGTGGGGTGGAGCAGATCGCGAGGAAGTCGTCCTCCGGCATCTCGGCGATCGCGCGGACGTCGAGCGACCCGATGCGATCCACCAGCTTCTTCGGACCGGCGAACGCCGACTCCATCGGTACCTGCTGATCGAGCAACATCCCGATCAGCAGCGCGAGCGGGTCGGAGGCGAGCAGGGCGTCGGCGTCGGGATCCCCCACCAAGTGCAGCGTCGTGGCCATGGCGTCATTCTTTCACGCGGACAGCGCAGCACGAATGCGCTGCGCCAGCCGACCGTCGACGAGGTCCGCCCACGTCCACCGCACGACGATCCACCCGGCGGCACGCAGAGCGTCCTCCCGCAACTTCTCGCGGATCACGACTGCGTTCGCGGACTCGCCGTTGCGTGTGTACTTCGCCAGTCCGTCGAATTCGCCGAGCACGCGCTGGTCCTCCCACAGGAAGTCCGGCCGATACGTGCGCCCGTCGATCACGATCTCGATCTGCAGCTCGGGCGCGGGGAGCCCGTGCCGATCGAGGTACACCCGACTGCGCGATTCGCCGACGCTCTCGCTACGACCGTCCAAGAATGCGGCGGCACGTCGAGCGCCCGCGACGCCGCGCCGACGGCCACACCCGCGGATGGCCTCGGTGATGTCGTCGATCGATGTCGGAGTGCATGCCAGCGCCGAATCGCCAACGCACACAGCGGCTTCGAAGCTCGAGGCGCACGCAAGATCCGCCACGGTCCGCGCCGCGGAGGTCACTCTCGCACCGTCACGCATCACCACGTCCATATCGGCGAGTGGATGCGTGTGGAGGTGCCGTACCGCGTCGACACGTCCGCCGGTCGGCCTGTCGACCGTCAGGTGCACCAGCGGTGGCGGCCCCTGCCACAACGACATGCCCCACGCCAGCGCGGCCGACTCGTGGCTGAGCGTGAGACCCGGTCCGCCTGCGGCCAGGGCTGCCCGGGCTGCGAGAAGGTGTCGAGCCTCCGGCGTGGAGTCGGTGAAACGCCGCTTGTCGACGAAACACCCCCGCCGCACGGCCACGATGGACCCGGACCTGCGTGCACTGCGGATCTCGGTGTCGGACACACCTCGGCCGAGAAGATCCGCGCGCCGGATCAGTTCTGCGGCTTCGCCCTCGTCGCTCATGTGACGATCGTGGCCGAGATCCAGGAATGCTGCTCATGGCCATCCACAGGCGTCGAACCGTCACCGGTTTCCGCAACTCACAGGGGTTGCAGCCGGTGAACCCTGCCGGAATCGGTGTGAGAACCCGACCAAACTACGACCCGAGCAGCTTCTCCGTCGCGGCCAGCAGCACGCAGGTGGCCACGCCGTCCATCGCCGCGGACAACTCGTCGGTGGACGGGAAGCTGGGGGCGAGGCGAATGTTCCGGTCGTCGGGATCGCGCTTGTACGGGAAGGCGGAGCCGGCGCCGGTGAGGGCGATGCCGGCGTCCTTCGCCAGGGAGATGGTGCGCGCTGCGGTGCCGTCGAGCACGTCGAGGCTGATGAAGTACCCGCCCGCGGGCTCGGTCCACGACGCCACCTTCGACGCGCCCAGGCGATCGTCGAGGATCTCCTGTACCCGTGCGAACTTCGGCGCGAGGATCTCGCGGTGCTTCGCCATGTGTGCGCGCACACCGTCGGCATCACCGAAGAAACGCAGGTGGCGGAGCTGATTGAGCTTGTCGGGGCCGATGCTCTTCTTGCCGTAGTGGCCCAGGTACCAGTCGAGGTTCGCCGACGACGAACCGAGGAAGCTGACGCCGGCACCGGCGTAGGTGATCTTCGACGTGGACGCGAAGACGTACGGACGGTTCGCGTGACCGGCCTCCGCTGCCAGGCTCAGCACGTCGTACGCGGGCGGGAACTCGTCTGCCAGCGGATGCACCGCGTAGGCGTTGTCCCAGAACAGGCGATAGTCGGCGGCCGCGGTGGGCATCGTCGCGAGAGCGCGGGTGACCTCCTCCGAGTACACCGCGCCCGTGGGGTTGGCGTAGTTCGGCACGCACCACATGCCCTTGATCTGCGGATCGCCCGAGACCAGCCGCTCGACCTCGGCGACGTCGGGGCCGTCCTCGTTCATCGTCACCGGGATCATCTCGATGCCGTAGCTCTCGGTGATGGCGAAGTGCCGGTCGTAACCGGGGCTCGGGCACAGGAAGCGGACGACGGGTTCGGCCGACCACGGACGCACCGAGTCGACGGTGCCGTGCAGCAGCCCCCACACCACGAGGTCGTGCATGATCTCGAGGCTCGCGTTGTTTCCCGCGATCAGGTTCGCGGCCGGGATGTTCAGTAGCTCACCGAAGATGGCGCGCAGCTCGGGCAGACCCTGCAGTCCGCCGTAGTTGCGGCAGTCGGTGCCCTTGCCGTCCCGGTAGTCCTCACCGGGCAGGGTGAGCAGGCCGGCCGCGAGATCGAGCTGCTCGGGTGACGGCTTGCCGCGGGTGAGGTCCAGCGAGAGTCCGCGTGCGACCAGTGCCTCGTACTCGGCGGTGCGCTTCTCGTGCTCCGCGGCCAGCTCGTCGGGGTTCATCAGTCCGAGTTGAGCTTGGCCGGTCATGGCGAGGAGGGCCTTTCGAGGCGACTGCGCGTGGCGGGAAGTTAAGGGGACCCCGCGCACCCGGCAGAGCCCGTTGACCCTTGCTGCCTTCCGGCCCTGGGGGAGTTCACAGGATGCGCGCCGCGCGGGATCCGTGGACGAGTCTAGCCACATCCCCCGCGCACCACCGAACCGACCCGATTCGTCTCAACGGGGGTGTCGCCGGTAAGGTAGCCGACGGAGGATTCGCCTAGTGGCCTATGGCGCTCGCCTGGAACGCGGGTTGGGTTAACGCCCTCAGGGGTTCAAATCCCCTATCCTCCGCAGAGAAAGACCCCCGTGCACTGCACGGGGGTCTTCTTCGTTCTCACTCTCTGTCCAGCACCCAGGTCACGGGAGCCGGGTCGAGCCCTTCCACGACGCCGGCCGCCCACGCCTCGGCCGTCGACACGTCCTCGTGCTCGGCGGTGGCCAGGATGGAGTCGTCGCTGGTGTCTCTCACTCGGTAGGTCGGCATGGCTCACGAATGCCACGCGGCGGCCGGGGACAAACTCAGAACAGTGCTTCCTGCATGGCGGGCAGCGCGGTGTCGAACTCGCCCCTCTCGATACGCCGCCCGCGCAGTCTCGACAGGTCGGCCACGTAGAGCGAGTCCGGGTCTTCGGACACCGTGGCGCCGACGGCGGAACCGATGCACCACTGCACGGTCAGGCCGTGCGCACCGACGGCAGTGTCCAGCGGATAGGCCGTGCGCCGACCCGTGAAGGCCGCCTCTCGGCCCGCGGGCGGCTCCCACTGCTCGTCGACGACACGGAAGTCGTCGTCGGAGAAGTCGGGACCGAGGTCGGCGAGCACCTCGCGCGCCAGTGTCGCCGCGTCGGCGTTCGATCGGTCGAGGCGGGCGAGGTCGATCGGGCGGGTCAACCCCGCCGCCTTGGCTGCGGCGCGCACGGCCTGGCGCAGACCGGCAGTGTCGGTCATCGCGTCCTCGAGGTGCCGCACCACGCGTCCGTCGACCGCCCGTGCGACGTAGCGTCCGACCACAGCGCCCTGCTCGGTGAGCCGTCCCCATTTCCGAGGATCCGCCGCCGTTCCCACCTTGTCCGTCCCGTCGGCGAAGGTCGCGACGTAGAGCCAGTGCGGTTGCATCACGACGCTCTCGAGCCCCTTCGACAGGAAGTCCTGCCGGTGGACTATGTGGACGAACCGGTACGGATCCGCCGCGACACAGGCGTCGCAGTGCACCCCGGAGGTGGCGCGCGCACCGTTCGGGCAGGCCACGGGACGGCCGTCCTCGGCGCGGCGACCGATGCACCAGAGCACACCCGGCGCGTC
Organism: Rhodococcus sp. BP-316; assembly: GCF_019836105.1. Classification (NCBI taxonomy): domain Bacteria; kingdom Bacillati; phylum Actinomycetota; class Actinomycetes; order Mycobacteriales; family Nocardiaceae; genus Rhodococcus; species Rhodococcus sp. BP-316. Next base: position 365,036 of record NZ_JABUEE010000006.1, read on the forward strand.
GAGCGCGCGGTATCGCAGTGCGGACGACAGCACCGGCCGGGACGTCACCTCGCCGGTGTCCGTGTCGGTGACTCCGAGCAGCGGCTCCCCGCGTGGCCACCCGACACCGCGCACGACCAGGGCCATCGCGACTCCTCTCCACCTGGCAGCATTCCCGGGATGAGCACACCCGGACCCGTCGGATCCCTCTACCGCCGAGTGACGACGCGCAAGGCCGGCGTGCTGCCTCCGCACCGCGCCACCCGACGTCTCTCGGCCTACGTCTACGGAAACGTCCTGGTGATGACCGTGGTGGTCGCCGCCAGTCCGTCGTCCATCGCGAACGGTACGGCGGCGTTGTTGGTGATCGGCACCACGCTCACCACCTTCCTCGCCCACATCTTCGCGGACGCCGTCGCGGCCGGCACCGTCGACGACGACACCGTCGACTGGCGCGAGGAGTTGCGGGACTCGCTGCCGATCGCCTCCTCGGGCGTCGCGCCGTCGTTGCTGCTGGCGCTGGCGTGGCTCGAGATCCTGCCCGGCGCACTCGCGCAGGGGCTCGCGGGTGGTCTGGTGACGTTGCGTATCGCGTCGATCCCGGTGGTCGCCGAGCGTCTACGCGGCCGCGGACTGTCGTTTCGCCTGGTCCTGGCCGGTATCGCCACCGCAGTGCTGGCCGCGATCGTCGTGGCGGTGAAGGTGTATCTGACGCACTGATCGCGTCGTTCGCCACCGAAACCTCTTGTGACCGACACCGCCGCCGGGCAGTGAATGTCTGGGATCACATGCTCGCGGAACGGCTCCCCGCCGCCCACCAGCGTGCACACTGGAGCGGTAGTACAACGGAGGGATCTCCCATGGCGGCACTCGATACCGCACAGCCGGACATGCAGACACTCAGCCTGCACGGCAACGAACTGAAGTACCTGGACATCGGACACGGCCCCGCGGTCATCCTGATCCACGGACTGCTGGGCTCCCATCACAACTGGGAACCGCAGATCGACACCCTGTCGCAGCGGTACCGCGTCATCGTGCCGGACCTGTTCGGCCACGGTGAATCGGACAAGCCCGCCGGGGACTACTCCATCAGTTCCCACGCCGCGACGGTGCGCGACCTGCTGCACAGCCTGGACATCACGTCGGCGACGTTCGTGGGCCACTCGCTCGGCGGTGGCATCGCAATGCAGACGCTGTACCTGTTCCCCGAGTTGGTCGAGCGCATGGTGCTCATCGCCAGCGGCGGCCTCGGCCCCAAGGTGAGCCCCCTCCTGCGTGCGGCCACCCTGCCGGGCAGCGAATTCGTTCTCCCGCTGATGGCGAACCGCACCGTGCGGGGCCTCACCGATCTCGCGATCGATCGGCTCGACAAGCTGGGACTCCCCCTGATGAGCGCCAGTTCCTCCGAGGCGTGGCGCAGCTTCGGGTCGGTCCAGGACGCCGGCACCCGCCGCGCGTTCCTCGCGACCGCCCGCTCCGTCATCAGCTTCCGCGGTCAGACCATCAGTGCGACACCGCACTTCGCCAACTTCCCCAACATCCAGGCGATGCTGGTCTGGGGTGCGCGCGACAGCATCATCCCCAACTCGCACACCGAGAACGCTCGGGCCGAGTTGCCGCACGGCCGCGTCGAGATCTTCGAGAGGGCAGGGCATTTCCCGCATCTCGACAATCCCGACCGCTTCGACCGCATCTTCACCGAGTTCATGCGTGACTGCGAGGCCGGTGCCTCGCGTCCGCACCTCGTCGCCGAGGCCTGACACACACACGAACGCGCCCTCTCCCGTCATGCGGGAGAGGGCGCGATTCTGTGTGCGTGCCTACTTCGTCGGGATACCGGCCTTCGCGAGCTCGGCCTCGGTGGCCAGGTTCTTCGCGTCGGCGATGTCGATGCTCTCGAGCGCGATGCCCTTGGTCTCACGAGCCACCACGACGGCGATCAGCGTGATGAGCGCGGAGCCGGCGAGGTACCAGGCGATCGGCACGGACGAGCCGTAGACGTCCAGCAGCTTCACCGCGATGATCGGCGCGAGCGACCCGGCGACGATCGACGTCACCTGATAGCCCAGGGACACACCGGAATACCGCATACGCGTGGGGAACATCTCGGACATGATCGCCGGCTGGGTGGCGTACATGAAGGCGTGGAACACCAGTCCGATGATGATCGCCAGCATGATGACGACGTTGTGGCCGCTGTTCATCATGGGGAAGGCGAAGAAGCCCCACGTGCCGGCGGTGACCGCACCGACGAGGTACACCGGACGGCGTCCGACGGTGTCCGCCAGGCGACCGACCAACGGGATCACCGCGAAGTGCACGGCGTGCGCGATGAGCATCCACCACAGGATGGTGCTGGTGTCGGTTCCCACCTCGACCTTGAGGTAGGTGATGGAGAAGGTGACCACCAGGTAGTACATGACGTTCTCGCCGAAGCGCAGGCCCATCGCGGTGAACACGCCACGCGGGTAACGCTTCACGACCTCGAAGACGCCGTACGACGCGGCCTTGATGACCTCGGCCTGCTTCTGCGCCTCGACGAAGATGGGTGCGTCGGTGACCTTGGTGCGGACGTAGTAGCCGACGAAGACGATGACGGCGGACAGCCAGAACGCGACACGCCAGCCCCAGCTGAGGAACGCGTCCTCCGAGAGCACGGTGGTGAGCACCAACAGGACGACCGTCGCGAGCAGGTTGCCGCCGGGGACACCGGCCTGCGGCCAACTGGCCCAGAAGCCGCGGCTCTTGTTGGGGCTGTGCTCGGCGACGAGAAGCACTGCGCCGCCCCACTCACCGCCCACCGCGAAGCCCTGGATGAAGCGCAGCGTCACCAGAAGTGCCGGCGCCCAGTACCCGATCTGGTTGAACGTCGGCAGGCAGCCCATGAGGAAGGTGGCGGCGCCGACCAGCACCAGCGAGAACTGCAGGAGCTTCTTACGTCCGTACTTGTCACCGAAGTGACCGAAGACGATGCCACCGAGCGGTCGTGCGACGAAGCCGACCGCGTACGTGACGAAGGCCGCCAGGATGGCGTCGAGTTCGCTGGTTCCCTCCGCGAACATGATCTTGCTGAACACGAGCGTCGCCGCCGTGCCGTAGAGGAAGAACTCGTACCACTCGACCACGGTGCCCGCCATGGATGCGGCGACCACCTTCCGCAGACCCGACGGTTCCTCGTCGCGATCCACCCTGTCGACAACCGACATGACATTCTCCTTGCTGAGTCTCCGGTGCCGGGACAGTGATCCACGGCACACGCCGAGTCGAGTATCGACGCAGATCACCGCGCCGCACAATGGCCGCGCGCGCACGACCGAACTGCAAAGATGCACACATGACCTCGTCCGGACGCTCCTCGGCGCACACGCCGCCCAGCGCGGACGATCTTCTCGTCCTCCTCGCCGTCGGGCGCAGCGGCCGCTTCACCGCCGCCGCGGACAGCCTCGGTGTCAATCACACGACGGTGTCTCGCCGCATCGCCTCACTGGAGAAATCACTCGGTGGCCGGGTACTGGTCCGCACCTCGGGCGGCTGGGAACTCACCGACCTGGGCCGACACGCACTCGCCGCGGCCGAGACGGTCGACAGCGTGGTGCGCGGCCTGGTGGACCCGGGCGGTGCGTCGCTGCGTGGTGTCGTCCGCATCTCCGCGACTGACGGATTCAGCGCCTACATCGCGGCGCCCGCCGCCGTCAGTGTGCAGGAACGGCACCCCGAGGTGTCCGTGGAACTGGTCGCCGCGACGCGACGCGCCTCGCAACAACGATCGGGAATGGACATCGAGATCGTCGTCGGCACGCCTCAGGTGCACCGCGCAGAGGCCGTGCACCTCGGCGAGTACTGCCTCGGTCTGTACGCCACTCCGGAGTACCTCGAGGACCACGACACCATCACCACCCGACTCGACCTCGCCGGCCATCCCCTCGTCTACTTCGTCGAGTCGATGCTCCACGTCGACGACCTCGATCTCGCGCGCTCCGTCGCCGTCGGCGACGCTCCCCCGTCGTCGGACGTCCCGGTGATGCGGAGTTCGGTGAGCTCGACCAACGTCTTCGTGCACGTCGAGGCCACGCGGGCGGGCGCCGGTATAGGCCTGCTGCCGTGCTTCATGGCCGACCGGCACCGCGATCTCGTGCGCATCCTGCGCTCGGAGGTGTCGGTCACCCTGGCCTACTGGCTGGTCGTGCGCGGCGAGACGCTGCGCCGCCCCGAGGTCGGGGTGGTGGTCGACGCGCTGCGGACGGAGGTCGCGTCCCGACGGGACGAGCTCATGGGTCGCGGCGAGTGAACGGCCGCTTCGCACCGAGCCCCTCCGGCGACCTCCACATCGGGAACCTCCGCACGGCTGTGCTCGCGTGGCTCCTCGCCCGCGGAACCGGACGCGGATTCGTCCTGCGCGTCGAGGACCTCGATCGCGTGCGACCGGGCGCCGAGCACCGTCAGCTCGACGATCTCGCCGCCGTCGGCATCACCGTCGACGGGCCGGTGGTGCGGCAATCGGATCGCCGAGAGTCCTATGCCGCGGCCATCGCCTCCCTCGCCGCCGACGGCCGTGTCTACGAGTGTTTCTGCACCCGCCGCGAGATCCAGCAGGCCGCGTCCGCACCGCACGCTCCCGAGGGTGCGTACCCCGGAACCTGCCGGAACCTCACCGAGGCGCAACGCGCGTCCCGCCGCGCCGAGGGCCGACGCGCCGCGCTGCGGTTGCGTTCGGACACGCGGTCGTTCACCGTGACCGACGCCCTCGTCGGCGAGTTCACGGGCGTGGTCGACGACCTCGTCCTCCAGCGCACGGACGGCGTTCCCGCCTACAACCTCGCCGTCGTCGTCGACGACGGGTTCCAGAGCGTCGACCAGGTGGTTCGCGCGGACGACCTGCTCGCGTCGGCGCCGCGTCAGGCCTACCTCGCCGGTCTGCTCGGCGTGCAGATCCCGGAGTACGTGCACGTCCCGCTCGCTCTCGGACCGACGGGCAAGCGCCTCGCCAAGCGGGACGGCGCCGTCACCCTGCGCGACCGACTCGCCGCCGGGCAGACCGTGTCCGACGTCCGCGCCGAGATCGCGTCGTCGATCGGGGTTCCGTCCGAGCGCACGCACGAATCGCTGTCCGACCTGGCCTCGCACTGGTCCCTGGACCTGCTCCCGAGGGAGCCGTGGTTCGTGCTCGGTCACTGATCGAGACCCCGTTGCAACGGAACATCGCACACCGGTCGGGGCGCATCGGACGTAAGGTGGCCGCGAGAAGACTCCGACACGTCAACCCGTACGAGAAGGACATCATGACCACAGGCGGTTTCGACCCGAGCAAGGATCCGCAGAACCCCGGCAGCTACCCGCCGCCGCAGCAGGGTTCCTACCCGCCCCCGTCGCAGGGGTCCTACCCGCCGCCCTCGCAGGGCAGTTACCC
>NZ_JABUEE010000007.1:0-348457 GCF_019836105.1 Rhodococcus sp. BP-316
CCGCCCACCCGGCCCGGTAGCGTCGACACGGTGATCTCCGCCGAGGACTGCGCCCGCGCACTGCGCCGCGCGGGCCTCGACGACGTGCTCACCGACGGCACGACCCGCGCCGCCTATTCGTCCGACGCGTCGCTCTACCGCGTGCACCCGCTCGTCGTCGCGCGGCCCCGTCGCACCGAGGACATCGCGGCGGCCGTCGCGATGTGCCGCGAGACCGGGGTTCCGCTGACCATGCGCGGCGGCGGCACGTCCGTGGCCGGCAACGCGGTGGGTACCGGGGTGGTGCTCGACGTCAGTCGGCACCTGAACCGGGTGCTACACGTCGACCCCGAGGCGCGCACCGCGACTGTCGAACCCGGCGCTGTGCAGTCGGTGGTGCAGAAGGCGGCGGCGCAGCACGGGCTCCGGTTCGGTCCTGACCCGTCCACCTTCACGCGCTGCACCGTCGGCGGCATGATCGGGAACAACGCGTGCGGCTCGCGCACTCTCGGCTACGGCCGGACCTCCGACAACATCTCCGCGCTCGACGTGGTGACGGGCAGCGGGGAGCAGCTGCACCTGCCGAGGGACACCACGTCTCCGACTCTCGATGCGCTGCGGCAGATCGTCGCCGGCGGACTCGGAACCGTCCGAACGGAATTCGGCATGTTCGGCCGCCAGGTCTCCGGCTACGCGTTGGAGAACCTGTTGCCGGAGAACCGTTTCGACGTCTGCCGGATGCTGGTGGGCAGCGAGGGCACGCTCGCGGTCACCACGCGCGCCACCGTCGACCTGGTGACGGAGCCTGCGTTCCGCATCCTCGTCGTTCTCGGGTACCCGGACATCGCCACCGCCGGTGACGCCGCGCCCACCGTCCTGACGTTCACGCCCACCGCATGCGAGGGCATCGATTCGCGCATCGTCGACGTCGTCCGCGAACGCCGCGGACCCCATGCGGTTCCGCCGCTTCCCGGCGGCGCCGCGTGGTTGTTCGTCGAGGTCGTCGGCGATACCCGCGAGCAGGCCACGGACCGAGCCGACGCGGTCGCACGCGGCTGCGGAGCGGTCGACTCCCTGGTGGTCACCGACGCGGAACGCGCCGCTCGGCTGTGGCAGATCCGAGCAGACGGAGCCGGACTCGCGGGGCGCAGTCCCGCGGGGTTGCCGGCACACGCCGGGTGGGAGGACGCGGCGGTACCGCCGGCATCGCTCGGCCGATACCTGCGCGACTTCGACGACCTCATGACGCAGTACGGGGTGACCGGGCTGCCGTACGGGCACTTCGGTGACGGGTGCCTGCACGTGCGCATCGACCTGCCGCTCGACAAGCCCGGTGGGACAGGGGTGTTCCGCCGGTTCCTCGTCGACGCCGCCACGCTGGTGGCGCGGTACGGCGGGTCGTTGTCCGGTGAGCACGGCGACGGCCGTGCGCGCAGTGAGCTCTTGCCGCTGATGTACTCGGCGGACGCACTCGCGTTGTTCGGTGCCGTCAAGCATGCGTTCGATCCCGACGGCATCCTCAATCCCGGTGTGCTCGTGGATCCTCGACCGCTCGATGCGGATCTCCGCGTCCCGGCCGCGAAGCCTCGGACGCTGCTCGCGATGGCCTACGCCGAGGACGGCGGCGACTTCAGTCAGGCCGTGCACCGGTGCACGGGCGTCGGTAAGTGTCGCGCGGACACCACCGGCACCAGCGGGGTGATGTGCCCGTCGTACCTGGCGACTCGGGAGGAGAAGGACTCCACCCGCGGTCGCGCCCGGGTACTGCAGGAGATGATCAACGGCACCGACGTCACCGGCGGGTGGCGCTCGCCCGAGGTGCACGATGCCCTGGATCTGTGCCTGTCCTGCAAGGGATGTGCCTCGGACTGTCCGACCGGTGTCGACATGGCGTCGTACAAGGCGGAGGTGCTGCACCAGAGCTACCGACGTCGGCTACGCCCTGTGGCGCACTACTCGCTCGGGTGGCTCCCGCGCTGGGCTGCTGTCGCCGCTCGGGCGCCGCGCGCCGTCAACGCCGCGGCACGGCTTCCGGGTGTGGGTCCGCTGGCACTGCGGGCGGCGGGCATCGATCCGCGTCGCTCGATACCCGAATTCGCCCCGACGACGTTCCGGCAGTGGTTCCACGAATCGCACCGGCCCACGACCGGTGATCCCGTCGTGCTCTTCGTCGACTCCTTCACCAATCACTTCACGCCCGAGGTGGGCCGGGCGACGGTGCGTGTGCTCGAGGCGGCGGGCTACCGGCCCAGGCTGACCGAGAAGCAGCAGTGTTGCGGTCTCACGTGGATCTCGACCGGTCAACTGGACGCCGCGAAGCGCATCCTGGGACACACCGTGGACGCCTTGACCGAGGCGTCGGACGGCGGTGTTCCCATCGTGGGTATCGAACCGTCGTGCACCGGTGTACTACGAAGCGACGCAACCGAACTGCTCGGCAATGAGCGCGCCGCGCCGGTCGCCGAGGCCACCCGCACGCTGGCCGAACTGCTCACCGAGCGCGGGTGGGAACCGCCGTCCCTGAACGGCCGAGAGGTGGTGGCGCAGCCGCACTGTCACCACCACGCCGTGATGGGCTGGGGCGCAGACGCGGCTCTGCTCGAGAGAGCGGGCGCCGATGTGCAGCGCCTGGGTGGTTGCTGCGGGCTCGCCGGGAATTTCGGCGTCGAGAAGGGGCATTACGACGTCTCGGTCACCATCGCCGGTCAGCAACTTCTGCCGGCGGTGCAGTCGGCGGCGGACACCGCGTCGATTCTGGCCGACGGCTACTCCTGCCGTACCCAGCTGTCCGATCTCACGGATCGCCGCGGTGAGCACCTCGCGCAAGTGTTGGCGAGCGCGTTGCCTGATGAGACGGAGTGACGTGTAACACTCGTCGAGGTGGGGTATGCCCTGCCGAAACAACCGTCCTGGGGGGACATCATGGCTTTCGATCTGACGCTCACACCGGCCCAACACGAGTTGGTCGGTCGTGCTCACGACTTCGCCGCGAACGTGGTGCGACCCGTCGCGCAGCACTACGACAAGGAACAGGAGTTCCCGTGGCCGGTGCTGCAGGAGGCGACGCGGGCGGGCTTCTACTCGCCGTTGTTCTACCGCGACCTCATCGGTGACCCGACCGGGCTCTCGCTGCCGGTGTTCATGGAGGAACTGTTCTGGGGTTGTGCGGGAATCGGTCTCGCGGTGGTGATGCCGGCGCTCGCGCTGTCGGCCATCGGTCAGGCGGCGACGCCCGAGCAGATGCTCGAATGGGCACCGCAGTGCTTCGGCACCCCGGACGATCTGAAGTTGGCAGCGCTCGCCATCTCCGAGCCCGAGGGCGGCAGCGACGTTCGCAACCTGCGGACCACCGCGCGGCAGGACGGCGACGACTGGATCATCGACGGCCACAAGATGTGGATCGGCAACGGTGGCATCGCGGACGTGCATGTGGTCAACGCCAATGTGGACCCGGAACTCGGTCACAAGGGCCAGGCGCTCTTCATCGTCCCCGGCGGAACCCCCGGTCTGGAACTCGTGCGCAAGCTCGACAAGCTGGGGTGCCGCGCTTCTCACACCGCGGAGCTGAAGTTCGACAGTGTCCGCATTCCCGGTGCGAACCTCCTGGGCGGTCTCGACAAGCTCGAGCACAAGCTTGCCAAGGCCCGTGAAGCGGAGAAGACCGGGATCAGAGGTCGCTCCGCCACTCTCGGAGCGCTCGAGCAGACGCGACCGATGGTGGCCGCTCAGGCCCTCGGAATCGCCCGTGCCTCCTTGGAGTACGCGACGAAGTACGCCAACGAGCGTGAGGCGTTCGGGTCGCCGATCATCGACAACCAGGGCATCGCCTTCCCGCTGGCGGATCTCGCGATGCGTATCGACGCTGCACGACTGCTGACGTGGCGCGCGAGCTGGATGGCGGCCACGGGTGTCGCTTTCGAGCGTGGCGAGGGCTCGATGGCCAAGCTTGCCGCCACGGAAGTCGCGGTGGCGTCCACCGAGCGGGCGATCCAGACGATGGGCGGGTGGGGTTACATCACCGATCACCCCGTCGAGAAGTGGTATCGAGACGCGAAGCTCTACACCATCTTCGAGGGCACCAGCGAGATTCAACGCGTCGTCATCAGCAACGCGATCGCGCAGCAGGACGGTGCGCCGCCGCTGCACGTACAGATGGATGCCGAAGGGTCGGCGCTCAACAAGGCGTTCGGCCGCGGAACCGAGACGCGCACCAAGGTGATGGACAAGGCGATGGCGGCGAAGGACAAGGTTCCCGAGCCGGTCCTGCGCGGCGCCATGAAGTTCCTGCAGCCGCCCAGCCGCAAGTAGCCGCGTCGTTTCGAGGCCCTGCCGCCGGGTACCGCCCTGCGCATGGTCACCTCGAAACGTCCGCGACGCGTCGCACCCGATCGCGGCATCACCCTGCCCGGCATCGTCCTCGGTGTCGGGCTGGGCGGTTTCGTGGACGGCATCCTGCTGCACCAGATCCTTCAGTGGCACCACCTGCTGAGCAGTACGGGTCAGGACAACATCGGGCTGCAGCCCTACCCTGTCGACACCGTGCACGGCCTCCAGATCAACACGCTCTGGGACGGCATCTTCCACACCGTCACCTGGCTCGCCGTGCTGCTCGGACTCGGGTTGCTGTACTCGCGCGTCACCGGGTCGCGCGGGCGGGTATGGGCGTCCCGCGTGCTGTGGGGGTGGGTCCTGGTCGGGTGGGGCCTGTTCAACCTGGTCGAGGGCATCGTCGACCACCACGTCCTCGGCATCCACCACGTTCGCAGCGGTCCGAACCAACTGTGGTGGGACCTCGGCTTCCTCGCCCTCGGTGTCCTCCTGATCGCCGGCGGCTGGCTCATAGAGCGCGGCGCACGTCGATCGCGATGATGCTCGCGCACGACACCCATCACGGCAGCGGTGGTCTCGGACCGGTCGTGATCCTCGTCGTGGTGGCAGCTGCGTATGTCGTTGCGGCGGAGCGCTGCAGGCGTGAGCCGCGGGGATGGAACCCGTGGCGCACGGTGAGCTTCCTCGTCGGCATCGGGCTCCTCGTGCTCGCCGTGGTCCCCGCACTGTTGCCCTACCCGGACGGCGACTTCCGCGGCCACATGCACCAGCACCTGCTTCTCGGCATGTACGCGCCATTGGCGCTGGTACTCGGTGCCCCGATGACGTTGGTGCTGCGCTCGGTGTCGCCGCCGAACGGCCGTGCCATCGGCCATGTCCTGCGCTCGCGGCCGGTGCACGTGATAGCGAACCCGATCGTCGCGCTGGCCCTGAATCTCGGCGGTCTCGCGCTGCTGTACTTCACCCCGCTGTACGAGGCGACGACACACAGCGCGACGCTGCACCTCCTGGTGCACCTGCACTTCTTCCTCGCGGGGTGTCTGTTCGCGTGGGTCATCGCCGGCCTCGACCCAGCACCGCATCGGCCTTCGGTACCCACCCGACTCTGGATACTCGGGGCAGCGATTCTCGGCCATGCCGTCCTGTCGCAACTCATCTACGCGGGACTCCTCGTCCAGATCCCGGTTCCCGCCGATCAGCGCCAGGGCGCCGGTGAGCTGATGTACTACGGCGGCGACATCGCCGAACTGCTTCTGGCGCTGGCGCTTCTGCTCACCTGGCGACCGGCACGACGTCGCGAAGAAACGCCAGCTGGTCGGCGCTGATCCGGGGGAAGAGCGGCTCGACGTACGGGTCGAAGTGACCACCCTCGTAGGTCACCACGGTGGCGCGCGGGATCTTTCGTGCGGTGCGCAGCGCGACGTCCGTGGGAGTGATGGCGTCCTCGGTGGCGATCTGGACGAGGGCGGGGCACTGAATGTTCGCGGCGGTCTTCCCCGGTGAGTACAGGCCGATGTGGAGCAGGATGCGGGCGGCGACCGTCTCGGGGTAGTCACCGGTCTGCAGTCCCGACGCCTCGAGAAGGCGGTCACGTCCCACCGCGGCATCGGGCGACACCATGGCGGCGACGGCACCCGGTTCGCCGATCGAGTCGATGTAGCGGGGCTCGCGACCGAGCAGAGCCCGGATCTGGTCCGAGAGGGCTGCCGGTGCGAGACGCAGGGTCTGGCGCAGGCCGGCGGAGCGCACGGCGGCGATGCCGTCCACGTGCGGGACCTGCGCGATGATCGCGGCCAGTCGTTCGCCCGTGCCCGCCAGGGTGAGGACATGGCCCCCGCCGAACGAGGTGCCCCATGCGACGACGCGGTCGGGGTCGACGCCGTCGAGTCGCCGGGCGAAGGCCAGCGCGTTGCGCCAGTCTTCGAGCTGCCTGCGCACGTCCAGGAGCTGCCGTGGGGTTCCTTCGCTATCGCCGAAGTGCCGGTAGTCGAACAGCGCGACGACGTAGCCCGCCTGAACGAACTGGTCAGCGTATGCGGGGAGGCGCAACGCGCGCACCGATCCGAAGCCGTGGGCCATGACGATGATCGGCGCGGAACCGTCGAGCCCGGCAGGTCGAAGGACCGAGATCGCGCAGCGATCGGAACCGGAGTCGAACCACAGGTCGTCACGAACGGTGTCAGGCATGCGGGCTCCTCTTGATTGACGTTCAAGAGAACGTAGCAGCGTCTTGATCGAGCATCAAGATAGGGTGACCGCATGCCTCGGAACAGACGTCCGCAGGATCGGGAAGAGAAACGGGCCGAGATCATCGACGCCGCGACGACCCTGTTCGTCGAGGCCGGATTCGACGGCACCCCGCTGAGCCGGATAGCGCAGAGCGCCGGCGTCACGCCCAACACCATCTACTGGTACTTCTCCGACAAGGACGAACTGCTCGTCGCCGCCCTCACCGAGATCACGGCGACGGCGTTGACGCGCTTCGCGGAGCTGGAGGTGACGTCACCGCAGGAACGGCTGACATGGGTGGTGACCGAACTCGAGCGCTATCACCGGTTGGTGGACACCGTGCATGCCCGCGCTGCGGTGTCCGCACCGATCAGCGAGTGGCACAATGGGTTTCATGCCATGGCCGATACGCTGGTCGCGGAGGAACTGCGCCACGTCGGCGTCGCCGAGGAGCGGATCGCCGCGCGGACCAAGGTCGTGGTGTTCGCGGTCGAGGGCATGCTGACGCACCCGCAGAGCGCTGCCGACAAGGCTGCGATCGTGGACGCCCTGTTCACCTAGACGACCGAGGTGCCCTGTCGGGGCGCACCTCGGCAGGGACTTCCCCCGTGGACCGGCACCGCGAATGCTGGACACCAGCACCACCGACGAGAGGAACCGCGCATGCAGATCACCCGAAGCTCGATCGCGACCACCAAGGGTCCGGCCGACTGGTTCACCGGCGACGTCTACATCGACGCCGTTGCCGCAGCTCCGACCCCGTCGCGGGTCTCCGCCAACCTGGTCCACTTCATGCCGGGGGCGCGTACGCACTGGCACCGCCACTCGCTGAGCCAGACGGTGTTCGTCACCGAGGGCGTCGGTCTGTGCCAGCGGCAGGGTGGGCCGGTCGAGGTCATCCGTCCCGGCGACCGCGTGCTGTTCGAGGCCGACGAGGTGCACTGGCACGGCGCCGCACCGGATCGTCTGATGGTGCATCTCGCCATCAACGAGGGCGACGACGAGCACGACGTCGTCGTGTGGATGGACCCCGTCACCGACGCGGAGTACACCGCGCACGAGTGACGATCAGCGGGGGAGACGTCCCTCGATCCGCTCCACGATGGCAGGCCAGATCTCCGACCGTGGATCGACGACGTCGAAGTGCCCGCCCGGCCCCTCCACGAGATCGATGTCGTCACCCGCGCGGCGCGCAGCGTCCGCGTACTCGCGGCCGATGTCGTTCAGATTCGGATCGTCCGATGCCGCGACCACGACGATCTGCGGAACCCCGAGTGGCAGTCGCGCTCGGGGGGACGACTCCGCGTGAGCATCCGTGTACCGCGAGCCCAGGGCGGCACGCACCGCGCCGTCACCCAGGCCGCGGTCGTCGGCGATCTTCAGGTCGAGGACTCCGGCGAGACTCACGGCCAGTGCGGGACGGGCATCCGCGGCCCAGCGCATCGCGAGCTGTCCTCCTGCCGAATGGCCGAGGACGGCCTGCGCACCAGCGTGCTTCAGGGCCGCGGCGACATCCGCCGTCGTCGTCTCCCACCCGTGCTCGTCGGGGCTGCGGTACTCGACGTTCCACGTGACGTAGCCGCGGTCGGCCAGATCGATGGCCGCGGCGTCGAGCGAGTCGAGTCGCCACGGTGCCCGCCAATAGCCGCCGTGGATCAGGGCGACGACGGGTCCGCCGGTGCCTCGCACCTCGGCGAACTGTTCGGGGTGCGCCCCATACGACTCGACGGTCGCCGGGTGCAGTCGGTGATGGTGAATCCTGTCGACGGCGTAGCGCAGCCCGCCGAGTCCCCGTCCGCGAATGTGGGCGTGCAGGCCCGCCGAGAGGTCCGCGGCCACGTAGCCGTAGTCGACACGCACCACACACCGGTCGCTCGCCTGCGTGCCGACGCGTCCGCCCGCGGCCGGGACCACGATGACGTCGCCCGATGCGACCGACGGATCGTCGGACACGTGCACTTCCCCGGTGGCGCCGCGCGCAGCGAGCGCGGACTGCACCAGGTCGGTCACCGTGCCGAGGTCTCGAACCGTGTCCGGATGCAGGACGACGTCGATTCGTTCCGAGGACTCGCTCATCCCTCGAATCTACGTCCTAGGCTCGGGGGAATCGACGGAAGAGGAGCAATGGACGAGCGCGCCATCGAGAAGGACATCGTCACCGATTTCCGCGAGCGGATGAGTTACGGGGCGTACCTCGATCTCGACACTCTGCTCAGCGCGCAGAAGCCGGTGAGTGTCCCGGAGCATCACGACGAGTTGCTGTTCATCATCCAGCACCAGACCACCGAGCTGTGGTTCAAGCTCGTGCTGCACGAACTGCTCGCCGCACGCGACGCGTTCGACGCAGACGACCTCGGGTTCGCGCTGAAGTGTGTCGCTCGGGTCAAACACATCCAGAAGACGCTGACCGAGCAGTGGTCGGTGCTCGCGACACTCACGCCCACCGAGTACGCGCAGTTCCGCGGGTTCCTGGGGAATTCGTCGGGGTTCCAGTCCGCGCAGTACCGCGCGGTGGAGTTCGTGCTGGGCAACAAGAACGCGGCGATGCTGACGGTGTTCGAATCCGACTCGGTGGCAACCGAACTGCTGACGCGGGTGCACGGCGAGCCGAGTGTGTACGACGCCCTGTGGCGGTGCCTGGCCCGCGCAGGACTCGACGTTCCGGAGAGTGCGCTGCGGCGCGACGTCACCGCGCCGTACGCGCGCAACGACGATCTGATGCCACTGATCACGCACGTCTACGAGAACCCGACCGAGAACTGGGCCGCGTACGAGGCGTTCGAGGAATTCGTCGACCTGGAGGAGAACTTTCAGCTCTGGCGGTTCCGACACATGCGCACAGTGCTCCGTACGATCGGGCACAAGAGCGGCACCGGTGGCTCCAGTGGTGTCGGCTTCCTCCAGCGCGCCCTCGAGTTGACGTTCTTCCCCGAGTTGTTCGCCGCCCGCACCGAGATCGGACAGCCATGACCGCAGCAGACCTCGACGCACGGGACCCGCTGCGCGAGTACCGCTCTCGCTTCCACACCGACGACGCCGATCCCGTCGTGTCCTATCTCGACGGCAATTCGCTCGGTCGGCCCACGACGGCGAGCATCGAGCGTGTCTCGACGTTCATGACGCAGGCCTGGGGTGGCCGGCTGATCCGCGGGTGGGACGAGGAATGGTTCGAGCTGCCCATCACGTTGGGCGACACGCTCGGTCGAGTGGCCCTGGGTGCAGCACCCGGGCAGACCGTCATCGGTGACTCCACCACCGTCCTGCTCTACAAGATCGCGCGCGGGGCGGCGGCGCTGAGGCCGTGCCGGACCGAGATCGTGCTCGATCGCGACAACTTTCCGACCGATCGCTACGTCCTCGAGTCCATCGCGTCCGAGCTCGGCCTGACGCTGGTGTGGATCGACTCGGACCGCCGGTCGGGCGTACGGACTGCGGACATCGCCGATGTCGTCACCGAGCGAACAGCTTTCGTGCTTCTCAGTCATGTCGCCTACCGCTCGGGCTTTCTCGCGGACGCGTCCGCGGCGGCCCGTGTCGCGCACGACGTCGGCGCCCTGGTGGTGCTCGACCTGTCGCACTCGGTGGGATCCGTGCCGCTCCGTCTCGACGAGTGGGGTGTCGATCTCGCCGTCGGCTGCACCTACAAGTACCTGAACGGTGGTCCCGGCTCGCCCGCGTTCGCATACGTCCGCGCGGAGCATCTGCCCGAGTTTCGGCAGCCCGTATGGGGATGGATGGGGCGTGCCGACGCCTTCGCCATGGAGCAGGGATACGTCCCGGCCGAGGGCGTGCGACGCGTCATCAGCGGCACCCCGCCGGTGCTCGGCATGATCGCGATGCAGGACACGCTCGCCATGATCGGCGAGGTCGGCATGGACGCGATCCGCGCGAAGTCGGTCGCTCTCACCGAGTACGCGCTCGAGCTGGTGCGCTCGGACCTGGTGCCACTGGGCGTGGAGATCGCCTCGCCGGAGAACGCGGACGAGCGCGGGGGACACGTCACGCTCGATCACCCCGATTTCCGCGAGGTCACGGCGCGGCTGTGGAAGCGCGGTGTCATCCCCGACTTCCGTGCCCCGAGCGGCATCAGGCTCGGCCTGAGCCCGCTCAGCACCAGCTTCGAAGAGGTGCGCATCGGCGTTCTCGCGATCGCCGAGGAGCTCCGGCGCTGACACCTGGCACCACAACACGACCGGTCAGATGGTTATGCTCTGACGACTTTGTGGCTGAGGGGGTCCGGTGGGGGTCGAACGTGCGCGTATCGGAATGGTCGATGATCACGAGCTGACCATCCGGGGGTTGCGGGACTCCCTCGCCGATCATCCCGACCTCGACTTCGTCGCGAGCGCCCCCACGGTCGCCGAGCTGTTCGACGCGACCACCGACCTCGATCTGGTGATCCTCGATCTTCGACTGCGTGACGGATCGTCGCCGGTGTCCAACGTCGAGGCCATCCGCGCCCGCGGTCTCGAAGCGCTGGTCCTCACCTCGGGCGAGGATCCGTTCCTGGTCCGCTCGGCCGCCCGCGCCGGTGTGCTCGGCGTCGTGCGCAAGTCCCAGCCGATCGACGCGGTGGTGGACGCCGTGCGGAGTGCAGCCCGGGGCGAGATGGTGCCCACCATCGACTGGGCGGCAGCCATCGACGGGGATCCCGAGCTCGCCGCGGTGGATCTGAGCCCGCAGCATCGACGACTGCTCACGCTCTACGCGGCCGGGGAGACCGCCACGCGGGTCGCGTCGACCATGGGTATCTCACCCGAGACGGTGAACGACTATCTCGGCCGCATCCGGCTCAAGTACGCCGACGCCGGCAGGCCTGCCCCGACCAAGACCGATCTGTACAAACGGGCACTGGAGGACGGGTGGTTGCCGTTTCCTCGTCGACGCAGGAAGTCGTGACGACGGCGGAGCGCAGCGCGGCCGATCAGATCCTCACGATGTTCGGCCGCTTCATCGGCGTGGGCTACGTCTTCTACCTGCTCGTGTCGATTCCGCTCATCCGCGATCTGGAGGGGGTGTCGGCGTCCTGGTGGACTCCGGTCGGGCTCGTCCTGTTCTTCGGACCCGGACTGGCGTTGGGCGCCGCGTCGTTCGGCCGGCGGGGTCAGCGTGCGCTCCGGCCACTGGCGGCGGCGTGCGCCGTGGTCTTCCTGCTCGGGTTGCTCACCTGGCCGTTCGGATGGACGGGCGAGACCCTGCCCGACGGGAAGGCTGCCTGGTTCTCCCTCTTCCCTGCCCTGGCCTCTCTGGGGGCTGCGGTGTCGATGAGGCCGCGCTGGGCGTTCCTCCATCTCGCGGTGGCCGTCACGGGTGTCCAACTGGTCAACCACTATCTGCGTGACGCCGGTGACCGGAGTCCGTTGGTGGCAGACATCGTCTACAGCTTCGGCTTCAGCCTCATCTTCGTCGCCGCGTCGATCACGGCGTCGCGCACGGGCTTCCTTCTCGATCGCACCCGCGAGTCCACCTACGCGCAGGCCGCCAGTTCTGCCGCGGTGCAGGCGCGGACGGTCGAACGTCGACGGTTCGACGGGTTGATCCACGACAACGTCATGTCCACGCTCCTCGCCGCGTCGCGCGGTCCGATGGATCAGCGTCTCGTCGACCAGGCGAGCGTCGCGTTGGCGGAGCTAGACACGTTGCGACGGGACGCGCTGCCGGTCTCGGACTTCGAGGTGCAGGACGTGGTCGCGCACCTTCGTGCCGCGGCCGCGGCAGTGGACGCATCGGCGACACTGAGCTTCCGGTTCGAGGCCGATGCGGCGGAACGGACGGTGCCGGCCGAGACCGTCCGCACCGTGGGCGCCGCCATGGCCGAGGCGATGCGGAACAGCCTGCGGCACGCGGGCCCCGATGCCCACCGGTCGGTCGTGGCTGCGCTCTCCCCACTCGGACTCCGGGTGACGGTGACGGACGACGGCCCCGGCTTCGATCTGTCGTCGATACCGGCACATCGCCTGGGCGTCCGGGTCAGCATTCTCGACCGCATGCACCGGCTTCCGGGCGGCTCCGCCGCGCTCCACACCGCGGTGGGTCGGGGCACCGTCGTCGAACTGCGGTGGGAGGCACAGTGAGCAGAACGAACGATGTCACGACTCTGCTGGGCATGCACACGCGTGCAGCCTTCGTGGTGGTCGCCTTCAACGTCGCCGGTGTCGTTCTGGCCGCCGCCTCGACACTCGAGGGCGTCACCGAGCCGGCGCTCGTCGCGGTGGCGGTCGTCCTGCATGCCGTGTCCGTAGCGGCACTCCTCCGCGTCCCGGGCGATCCGATCCCCTTCGGCGCGACGGCAGCCGTCACGCTCACCGGCCCGCTGTCGTGTGCGATCGTCCTCGCCGCGCTTCCGGTGCCGATCGGGAACCCTCTGCAGATGTGGCCGATCGGGACGGCGGCCGGAATCTACACCTTCCTCTGTGTCCGTGGGCGCACGTGGTGGGCGTGGGCCGGGTTCCTCGGCATCTTCGTCGTCACGCTCGTCTGGTGCCTGCTGACCGAGCAGAGCGCGGTCGACGCCGTGCTGTACGTGCTGCCCAGCGGCGCGCTGGTGTTGATGGGCACGTTCTTCGCATTCGCGCTGCGCTCGCCCGTCACGGACATCTTCCGGCTACGGGAGGAGTCCACGAGACAGGCAGCGGAGGAAGCCGCGGCCGCTGCGGCACTGCACGAGCGGGACCTGCAGCTGACCCGGCTCGACGAGCTGGCCCGCCCTCTCCTCACCAGGATCGCCTCGGGTGAGCCGCTGTCCGACGACGAGCGACTGAGCTGCCGTCTTCTCGAGTTCCATCTGCGGGACACCCTGCGTGCCGCGGGACTGGCCGACTCCGAGGTGAGCAGTGCGGCGCGGGCCGCGCGGAGTCGGGGAGTCGACGTGGTCCTGCTCGACGACCGCGGCGCGGACGCGACCGGCGTGGTCGATCGCGACATCGTGACTTCGGTGATCACCGCCCTCGAGAGCGACTCCACCAGCGCGGTGACGGTGCGTCTTCTCCCGCAGGACCGGGACTCGGCGGCGTCCATCCTGGTCACGGGAGCGGACGGAACGCACCGGTCCGAGTTCGACCGATCGGGCACCCGGCTGTCCCCCTGAGAGTCACGCCCCGTTCAAGTCCGTGCGGCACGGTGCGGAGCATGCAGCTCTCGCGACGCTCCCTGTTCCGCTACGCCGCGCTCGGTGCCGCGGCCACGCCGTTGCTCGCCTGCAGCACCGGGCCCACCCTGGTGCGGGCGCGCCCGTCGCTGACCCACGGCGTCGCCAGCGGCGACGTCCGTGCCGATGGTGCGCTCGTCTGGGCACGGTCGGACACGCCCGCGACGATGATCGTCGACACGTCGGCCACCGACGCGTTCTCCTCCGTCACGACGACGCGAGGGCCTCTCCTCACACCGCAGTCCGACGGCACCGGCGTGCTGCGCCTCACGGGTCTGCCGGCGGGACAGCGAGTGCACTACCGCGTGACGCTGGAAGGCGAGGACGGCGCCACGTCGGAGCCCGTCACCGGGGTGTTCTCCACGGCTCCCGACAGGCCGTCGAACATTCGCCTCCTGTGGGGCGGCGACACGGCGGGCCAGGGTTACGGGATCAACCCCGACATCGGCGGCATGACCATCTTCGGAGCGATGGCCGATCGGGAACCGGACCTGTTCCTGCACAGCGGCGACGTCATCTATGCCGACGGGCCGCTCGAGGAGAGCGTCACGTTGCCCGACGGCCGGGTGTGGCGGAACACGATGTCCGAGGCCAAGTCCAAGGTCGCGGAGACCCTCGACGAGTATCGCGGGCAGTACGCGTACAACCTCACCGACGACAACTACCGGCGCTTCAATTCCTCGGTCGCGCAGGTGGTGCAGTGGGACGATCACGAGACCGTCAACAACTGGTATCCCGGTGAGATTCTCGACCTCGAGCAGTACACCGTGAAAGATGTGAACCTGTTGTCGCAGCGGGCTTTGCAGGCCTTTCACGAGTGGCTCCCGGTCGCTCCCGCCGAGGCCGTCGACGGGCGGGTGTACCGGAAGATCGCCTACGGTCCGCTGCTCGACGTCTTCGTCCTGGGCATGCGGAGCTACAAGGACGCGAACAGTGCCAACACCGCCCCGACCGGGGAGGTTCTCGGAGATGCACAGCGGCGGTGGCTGATCGACGAGCTGTCGCGCTCGACCGCCACGTGGAAGATCATCGCCAACGACCTCCCCCTGGGGCTCGTGGTGCCGGACGGCAAGACCGCGCAGGAGGGCGTCGGCAACGGTGACCCCGGTGCCCCGCTCGGTCGGGAGACCGACATCGCGCAGGTACTCACCGCGATCGATCGGAACGACGTCACCGGCACCGTGTGGCTCACCGCCGACGTGCATTACACGGCGGCGCATCGGTATTCACCCGAGCGCGCCGCCTACCAGGAGTTCCGCGAATTCTGGGAGTTCGTCAGCGGGCCTCTCAACGCGGGTGCGTTCGGGCCGAACGACCTCGATCCCACCTTCGGCCCGGAGGCTGTGTTCGTGCACGCACCGCCGGAGCCGAACGCCTCACCACTCGATACCTTCCAGCACTTCGGGGAGGTGCTGATCGACGAGGACTCGCGGTCGCTGACGGTGAACCTGTGCGACGGTACCGGGGCGGTTCTCTTCACACAGGTGCTGCCGGCGCCCTGACCGGCTACTTGCGCCCGGCCGCCCAGCGCATGCCCCAGCCGTACTTCTTGTCCAGGTCCGCCTGGCTGCCCTGGATGTACTCGACCTCGCGCGTGACCGTGATGCCCTGGCCGGTGTTCTGGATCAGCGCGATGGAGCAGATACGGGCGGAGTTGTTGTCGGAGTCCAGCCGTACCTCCACCTGCGGGCCGCTGGTGGGGAACAGCGTGACGACGCCGTCGACCGCGGCCCAGTTCGGGGCGCCGTCGTAGATCATCGCGAAGATGAGGATGCGCTTGAAGGCGTCGGGCCGCGCGAGGTTGATGTGCATGTTCTCGCCGCCCGTGACGGATCCGGAGCGGTCGTCGCCGTCGAGCTGGATGAACGGTGCGCTCTCCAGCGCGCCAAAGCTCTTGCCCAGTGCCTGGATGACTCCCTTCGACCCGTCGGCCAGCTCGTACAGGCAGCCGAGGTCGAGGTCGACGCCGCCGGTGCCGTACGACGCGGCGGCGAGCTTCGCGAGGAAGCCCTTCTTCTTCGGCTCGGGTGCGGCCGCGCCCTGCGACCAGTTGAGGTTGACGCGCATCGCGCCCTGGCTCTCGCCTTTCTTGGCCAGATTCACCGTCGGCGCGGCCTTCGACAGCGTCACCTTGCTCAGATTGACACCGCCCGCTGCCGGGGCGGGGGTGGACGGCCTTTTGGTGTAGTCGATCGCCATGGATGGGAGGCCTTTCTTCCGGAAACGGCGGTGTCCGTTTCGCGCACTTCCCTCAGCGTAGTCGCCGTGAGCGGGCCGCACCTACCCTCGACCAGTCCTGCACTGCGAGAGCAACTTCGGCCAGAAAATTTTCTGGAGGGTACTTGGCACTCTCGGGTGGAGAGTGCTAAATTCGGTGTCACGCACAGAGGAGCCGAGCATGACGGGCTCGGTGTCCACGAGATACAGGAGGTGTGTTGCTGTGCTTCGCTTCGATCCTTTCCGTGACCTCGACGCCGTGACCTCGAGCTTGCTGGGAGCCGGGTCGGGCACCGACCGTTCGCCGCGGTTCATGCCGATGGATCTGTACAAGGTCGACGACCATTACGTCCTCGACGCGGACCTCCCCGGTGTGGATCCGGGCTCGATCGACCTCGACGTCGACCGTGGAACCCTCACGGTGACGGCCCACCGTTCGGCACCGAGCGGCGACTCCCGGCAGTGGCTCACCTCGGAGCGCTTCACCGGTACCTACCGTCGCCAGCTCGCGCTGGGTGACGGCATCGACACCGAGCGCATCACCGCGTCGTACGACAACGGTGTTCTCTCCGTGCACATCCCGCTGTCCGAGCGCGCCGCGCCGCGCAAGATCAACATCGCGCAGGCCGAGAACACCGGTGAGCAGACCTCGCTCGAGGCTTCGGCGTCCTGACACCGCATTCCGGACAGCGCTGGGCCCTCTCACCAGGGAGTGTCCAGCGCTGTCGTCGATTCGGGGGTCCCGCGGTACACCGCGCCCAGTAGGTTCGACCCATGACCGACTCCACGGCAGCCGCCCATGCCCGCGCCGCGTACCGCACGTTCGAGCCCTTCCACATCTCGGCGTACTTCAATCCCGAACTCGGAGCGGCGGGCCGGGACACCGGTCTCGACGGACACGCCTGGTACGTGGGCTCGCGCGCCGAGCCGATGGGGCCGTGTGCCGCCGGGGTGGTCGCCGCCGCGTTCTACAGCTTCAACACCACGCTGATCGAGCGCTCCTGGCCCGCGGCGATCGCCGCCGGCCTCGACACCGTGGCTCGGCGCCGATGGGACGCGCTGGACACCGTCCTCGGAGGTGCGCTGGGTGAGTCGGTGTCCGACCCGGGCCTCACGTCGCTGGCCGACCGCCTGCACGGCATCGGCGACACGCTCACCTTCGCCGGCCGCCCACTGTCCGCAGCGTGGCATCAGTCGTCGGCGCCCGACGTCCCGCACCTGCAGTTGTGGCACGCCATCGCGGTTCTGCGGGAATGGCGCGGCGACGGCCACCTCGCGGCTCTCCTCGACGCAGACCTCGATCCGACGGAGGCCGGCGTCTTCCACGAGGCCCAGCACCCCGAGCCCGGTGCTCGTCGGGTGCTCGGGCGTCGCATCACCCAGCTGACGCGCGAGTGGTCGGACGAGCAGTGGGACTCGGCGGCCGAGCGTCTCGCCGCGCGCGGTCTCGTCACGACAGCCGACGGCGTCGAGACTCTGACGGACGACGGTGTCGCACTCGACCGCCACATCGAGGACCGCACCGATGCGATGGCAGCCGCCGCGTGGCGCGGTGTCGACGACGCGGAGGAGCTCATCTCCTCCGCGCGCCCCTACGTCAAGGCAGTCATCTCCGCGGGCATCCTGCCGGGAACGAAGAAGAAGGGCTGACCTACGCCTGCAGCAGGGTCGCCGCGCTGAGGTCGTCGATCACGAGATCGGTGACGATCTTTCCCGCGAGGGCCGCTCGCAGCGCGGTGAGCTTGTACTCGCCGGCGACGATGCACACGCGTCGCGGCACGGCTTTGAGTCGGTCCAGGCGTGGGCCGCTTGCACGTTCGTTCAGCGCGATGCGGTCGTAGCTGCCGTCGGAGCGGAGGAAGACGGTGGCGATGTCGCCGACGACGCCGTCCCGGTCGAGTTCCTCGAGATCCGACTTCTCCAGGTAACCCGCGCTGTAGACGTGGCTCGGTACAGCGCCGCCGTGCACGCCGATGCTGAACACGGCGAGGTCCATCCGGTCCTGCAGGTCGAGCACGCGTTTAATGCTGCGTTCGCGCCACAGCATCTGCCGAGTCTCCGGGTAGTCGAAGAACGCGGGAACCGGAAAGCCCTGGGGGAGAGCGCCGTACGCGTCGGCGACAGTGCGGACGATGTCCGTCGCGTAGGACACTCCGGTGGTGCGCGTGTTGGCTGCGCCGTTGAGTTGAACCACGTGCGAGTTGTGGGTGCGCTTCGGGGCGAGGTGTCGACTGACCGCGCTCACCGTCGTGCCCCACGCGACGCCCATGACCATGTCGGAGGCGAAGAACGTCGTCAGCAGGCGGCCCGCGAACATGGCGACCCGGTCCAGGCGATCGACGTCGCTGACGGTCTCCGGAACAGGCACGACGTGGGCACGGACGCCGTACCGATCGGCGAAGGCACGCTCGAGCCCGGGTGCCTGGCCGAGAGCGGTGCTGATCTTGATCTCCACGAGTCCCGACGTGCGGGCGAAGGTGATCAGCCGCGACACCGTGCTGCGGGAGACGCCCATCTCGCGGCCGATCGCGGCCATCGTCAAGTCCTGGAAGTAGTAGAGCCGCGCCGCCTGCACGGCGTCGATCGTGCGCGGATCCGTCGCGTCGGGGAGCAGGTGTTCCCCGTAGATCTGCAGCTCCGACATGAGCCCACGCTAAACCACATCGGGACCGCCGCGGTATCGCGATCCGGTCCGAGTTGCACATATGTGCACGCGGTTTGCGACAACGTGCATGTCACCTAGCATGGCTTCCAGTTGCTCTTTATGGCCTGGATCACAAACACGAGGGAGATGGCGTGACGGACAAACGCGCGAAGTGGGGGCTGCCCGCAGAGATGGCAGCCGAGTTCGCGGGAACGATGATTCTGATTCTGTTCGGTGCCGGCGTCGTGGCGCAGGTGGTCTCCGGCGGTGAGTCCGGGAGCCTCGGGGACCACGACTCGATCGCCTGGGCCTGGGGCCTGGGCGTCATGTTCGGCATCTACGTCGCCGGCCGCGCCACCGGTGCGCACCTCAATCCGGCTGTGACGCTGTCGTTCGCGTTGTTCCGGGGCTTCGCGTGGTCGAAGGTCGCGCCGTACGCGCTCGCGCAGACTCTCGGTGCCTTCGTCGCCGCGCTGCTGGTGCGGTGGAACTACAACGACATGCTGAACGCGATCGATCCCGAGCACACCACCGCGACGCAGACGATCTTCTCGACGCTGCCCGGCAACGGCACGCTGCCCGTCAGCCTCGGCTCCGCGCTGATCGACCAGATCATCGGTACCGCGATCCTGCTCTTCCTCATCGTCGCCGTGTCCGACTCGCGCAACAGCCCGCCGCTGTCCAACATGGCCCCGTTGATCGTCGGACTCATCGTCGTGGCCATCGGCTTCGCATGGGGCACCAACGCCGGCTACGCGATCAACCCGGCTCGTGACTTCGGACCCCGCCTGGCGTCGTTCATCACGGGATACGGTGGGGCATGGCGAGATCAGTACGGCAGCCTCTACTTCTGGGTGCCGATCCTCGGGCCCATCATCGGCGGCCCCATCGGCGTCCTGCTGTACGACAACCTGGTGGGTCGGTTCCTGCCGGCCGATCCCGACGGCGACGACGAGCAAGAGCCCAGCCGTCTGCCCGAGAAGTCCGCATGATCGTCCACTCCACTACCCAGGGGAACCACTCATGACCGAAACCCGTTACGTCGCAGCGATCGATCAGGGCACCACCTCGACTCGGTGCATGATCTTCGATCACAAGGGCACCGTCGTCGCCGCCGATCAGCGCGAGCACAAGCAGATCTTCCCTCAGGCCGGCTGGGTCGAACACGACGCCGTCGAGATCTGGAACAACGTCCGTAGCGTCTCTGCGGGCGCACTCGCCGCAGCCGACCTCACACCCAAGGACATCGCGGCCGTGGGCATCACCAACCAGCGCGAGACCGCGCTGGTGTGGGAACGCTCCACCGGCAAGCCCGTCTACAACGCCATCGTCTGGCAGGACACCCGCACCGACCGCATCGTCACCAAGCTCGGCGGCGGTGACGCGAGCAAGTACACCGCGAAGACCGGTCTGCCGCTCGCGACGTACTTCTCGGGGCCCAAGGTCAAGTGGATCCTCGACAACGTCGAGGGTGCGCAGGAGAAGGCCGACGCCGGCGAGCTGTGCTTCGGCAACATGGACACCTGGGTCCTGTGGAACATGACCGGCGGTACCGACGGGGGTCTGCACTACACCGACCCCACCAACGCCTCGCGCACGCTGCTGATGGATCTCGACACCCTGTCCTGGGACGAGGGCATCTGTGCGGACATGGGCATCCCGATGTCCATGCTCCCGGAGATCCGCAGCTCCTCCGAGGTGTACGGCAATGTCCGCGAGCGCGGTTCGCTCAGCGGTGTTCCCATCGCCGGCATCCTGGGCGACCAGCAGGCCGCCACGTTCGGTCAGGCGTGCCTGTCGCCCGGTGAGGCGAAGAACACCTATGGCACAGGCAACTTCGTGCTGTTGAACACAGGCACCGACAAGGTGATGAGCAAGAACGGACTGCTCACCACGGTTTGCTACAAGATCGGCGACCAGCCGACGGTGTACGCCCTCGAGGGTTCCATCGCCGTCACCGGATCGCTCGTGCAGTGGCTGCGTGACAACCTCGGAATGATCTCCACTGCAGCAGATATCGAGACCGACGCTCGCTCCGTCGACGACAACGGCGGCGCCTACTTCGTGCCCGCGTTCTCCGGTCTGTTCGCCCCGCACTGGCGCTCCGACGCCCGCGGCGCCATCGTCGGACTCACCCGTTTCGTCAACAAGGGCCACCTGGCGCGGGCCGTGCTCGAGGCCACCGCCTACCAGACCCGCGAGGTCATCGAGGCCATGAACGCCGATTCGGGCGTCGACCTCGAGGTGCTCAAGGTCGACGGCGGTATGGTGGTGAACGAGCTGCTGATGCAGTTCCAGTCCGACATTCTGAACGTGGATGTCGTCCGGCCGGTGGTCGCCGAGACCACCGCACTGGGCGCGGCGTACGCAGCGGGCCTGGCCGTCGGTTTCTGGGCGAGCGAGGACGAGATCCGCGAGAACTGGGCAGAGGACAAGACATGGACACCGTCCATGGATGACGCGGAGCGAGACAAGCTCTACGCCGGTTGGAAGAAAGCCGTCACACGAACACTCGATTGGGTCGATGCCGAATGAATTCCACCACAACAGCTCTCAGCCCCGAAGCACGCAAGGAAGCACTCCGACGTCTCGCCACGGAGGAGATGGACGTTCTGGTCATCGGCGGGGGTGTCGTCGGTACCGGAGCGGCCCTCGACGCGGTCACCCGCGGACTGAAGGTCGGTCTCGTCGAGGCGCGTGACTACGCCGCCGGGACGTCCAGCAGGTCCAGCAAGCTGTTCCACGGTGGCCTGCGCTACCTCGAGCAGTTCAACTTCGCGCTGGTCTTCGAGGCGCTCAAGGAGCGGTCGCTGGTCCTCAACGACCTGTGCCCGCACCTCGCCCGCCCCGTGCCGTTCATCTACCCGCTCGAGAAGCTGATCGACCGGCCGTACGTCGGCCTCGGTATCGGCGTCTACGACGTGATGGGTGCCGGCCGCGGTGTGCCCTCGCACCACAAGCACCTGGGCAAGAAGAAGACGCTGGAATCCTTCCCGTCGGGCAAGCGCTCCGCCATCCGCGGTGCCGTGCGCTTCTACGAGGGCCAGGTCGACGACGCCCGCCACACCATGATGATCGCCCGCACCGCCGCGGCCTACGGAGCGTTGTGCGCC
The DNA here is from genome assembly GCF_019836105.1 of Rhodococcus sp. BP-316. NCBI lineage: Bacteria > Bacillati > Actinomycetota > Actinomycetes > Mycobacteriales > Nocardiaceae > Rhodococcus > Rhodococcus sp. BP-316. The sequence continues at coordinate 21,659 of NZ_JABUEE010000007.1, forward strand.
AACAGCACTCGCGTCACCGGCTTCCTGCGTGAGGACGACCGCGTGATCGGCGTCGTCGCGACGGACCTCGAGTCGGGGGAGTCGTTCGAGATCCACGCCAAGCAGGTCATCAACGCTGCCGGTGTGTGGACCGACGAGATCCAGGAGATGGTCGGCGGTCGCGGGCAGTTCCAGGTTCGCGCGTCCAAGGGCGTGCACCTGGTGGTGCCCCGTAACCGCATCAACAGTTCGACGGGCATCATCACCCGCACCGAGAAGTCGCTGCTGTTCGTGATCCCCTGGGGGAGCCACTGGATCATCGGCACCACCGACACCGACTGGAAGCTCGACCTGGCTCATCCCGCGGCCAGCAAGAGCGACATCGACTACATCCTCGGGCACGTCAACAAGCTGCTCCAGGATCCGCTGGACCACAAGGACGTCGTCGGTGTCTACGCCGGTCTGCGTCCGTTGCTGTACGGCGAATCCGACTCCACCAGCACGCTGTCCCGCGAGCATGCCGTCTCCAGCCCCGTACGTGGCCTCACCGTCATCGCCGGCGGCAAGTACACGACGTACCGGGTCATGGCGAAGGACGCGGTCGACTCCGCGGTGCACAACATGGAGCGCAAGGTTCCGGAGTGCGTCACGGAGAAGATTCCGCTCGTGGGTGCCGACGGGTACTACGGCGCCTGGAACGCGCGCCAGCTCGCAGCCGACCGCGCAGGGATGCGCGTCGGACGCATGGAGCACCTGCTCGGTCGCTACGGCACCCTGGTCGGTGAGGTCCTCGACCTGATCGATCAGAACCCGGAGCTCGGCAAGCCGCTGGAGAACGCACCCGACTACCTCAAGGCCGAGGCCGTCTACGCCGCGAGCCACGAGGGGGCGCAGCACCTCGACGACATCCTGACGCGGCGCATCCGCGTGTCGATCGAGTTGGCCGACCGCGGCGAGGCTGCCGCAGCCGAGGTCGCCGGACTGGTCGCACCCATCCTCGGGTGGGACGAGCAGCACGTGTCCGACGAGATCGAGCACTACCGCAAGCGCGTTGCGGCAGAGCGCGAATCGCAGGCGCAGCCGGACGACGAGACCGCCGATGCCGCACGGCTCGGGGCTCCCGACGTCCGCGTGGGCGTCGGCGGCTGAGAGGCGAGGTGCGCACCCGCTGCAGTCTGCAGCGGGTGCGCGCAGCGCTGCAGTAACGTGCCTCCGGTGACGATGAGCTCGAGCCCGGCACCTCGTCGGGCCGCGAAGGCCGTGCTGACCCCGCTGCGACTGGTGGCGTTGGGTTTCGCCGCCGCCATCGCAGTGGGCACTGTTCTCTTGCTGCTGCCCGCGGCGACGCAGATCGGCAAGAGCACGGATCTGCTGGGCGCCCTGTTCACCGCTACGTCGGCGATGTGTCTGACCGGGTTGATCGTGGTGGACACTCCCACACACTGGTCCGGCGCCGGTCAAGGCGTCATTCTCGCGCTCATCCAGATCGGCGGCTTCGGCATCATGACGATGGCGTCGCTGGTGGGTCTCGTCCTTGCCGACCGCATCGGTCTTCGCGGACGTCTCAATGCGGCGGCCGAACTCCGCACGTCCGGACTCGGCGACGTGCGGAGCGTCGTGGTGGGTGTCGTGAGGACCAGCCTTCTCATCGAGACGGCGGTCGCGGCGTGTCTGGCGGGCCGTTTCGCCGTCGGCTACGACGAGCCGCTCGGACGGGCCGTGTGGCTCGGCATCTTCCACTCCGTGTCCGCGTTCAACAACGCCGGCTTCGCGTTGTTCAGCGACAACATGATCAGCTTCGCCACCGATCCATGGATCTGCGTGCCGCTCCTCGTCGCCGTGGTCCTGGGCGGCATCGGCTTCCCCGTCCTCTTCGAGGTGGCCCGACATGTTCGGGGACGCACTCGTCGACGATGGACGCTGCACACGCGGCTGACGGTCACGGTCACAGCGGTCCTGCTCGTGCTCGGCCCCGCATTGGTACTCGTACTGGAATGGTCGAACACTTTGTCCGAGCGCGGAGTCGGCGGCAAGCTGCTGGTGGCCGCGTTCCAGGGAATCATGCCGCGAACCGCCGGGTTCAACAGCATCGACTACGCCGACGCCGACAACGCGACGTTGCTCGTCACCGACGTGCTGATGTTCATCGGCGGCGGTAGTGGCGGTACCGCGGGCGGAATCAAGGTCACCACCTTCGCCATTCTGCTGTTCGTCATCATCGCCGAGGTACGCGGCGATCGCTCGGTCACGGTCTTCGACCGACGCATCGACTCGCGGGTGCAGCGTCAGTCCTTGACCGTCGCCCTGGTCGGCGTGGCGCTGGTGATGGTGCCGGTCGTGGTGCTTCTCGCCGCGACCCCGTTCGACCTGGACGTCCTGTTGTTCGAGGTGGTGTCCGCCTTCGCCACCGTGGGACTGTCGACAGGCATCACCGCGCAGCTGCCGGGGTGGGGGCAACTGATACTCGTCGTCCTCATGTACCTGGGCCGCATCGGCTCCATCACACTGGTGAGTGCGCTGGCGGCGCGCGAACGCGATCGGCGATACACCTTCCCCACAGAGAGGCCGTTCATTGGCTAAGAAGCCGTCCTCCGACGTCGTCGTGGTCCTCGGCCTCGGGCGCTTCGGCAAGTCCCTGGCTCTCGAACTGATGGCGCAGGGTGCCGAGGTGCTCGGCATCGATTCGGACGAGGCCGTCGTGCAGCGGGTCTCCGATCGTCTCACCCATGCCGCCGTCGCGGACACCACCGACGAGGAAGCGCTACGGCAATTGTCGGTACACGAATACGACCGCGCAGTCGTCGGTATCGGATCCGATCTCGAGGCAAGTCTTCTCACCGCCTCTGCCCTGATCAACCTGTCCGTGGGCAATGTCTGGGCGAAGGCGATCAGCAACGCGCATGCCAAGATCCTGACCCAGATCGGTGTCCACCACGTGGTGCGGCCCGAGCACGACATGGGCAAGCGCGTCGCCCATCTGGTGCGCGGACGGATGATGGACTACATCGAGTTCGACGACGGGTTCGCGATGGTCAAGACGACTCCCGCTCGGTTCCTCGTCGGCCATCGGCTCGGAGACACTGCCGTGCGTACCAAGTACAAGGTGACCGTCGTGGCTGTGAAGAGGCCGGGCGAAGGCTTCACCTATGCCACGGCCGACACCGTGATCGAGGCCGACGACATGGTGATCGTCTCCGGTCAGGTGCGCGACACCGAGCGCTTCAGTGAGCTCACCTGACGGTTCACGACCGCCGTTCCTCCTTCACCAGCTCCTTGGTACGGACCAGGCGAAGAACCGTCACGAGCATCACTCCACCGATGATGTTGAAACCGACCGTGTATCCGAACCACTCGATCCACTGCAGGTAGTCCACGTCCGCGCCGGCGTGAATCGCGCCGAAGATCAACAGCGAGTCGAGGATCGAGTGGAACAGCTGCAGCCCCGCCAACAGGAAGCCGGCCGCCATGGCCGCGATGATGCGGGCGACGTCCGAGGTGGTTCCCTGCTGCATCCTGGTCAGTAGCGTCATGGTGCTGCCGCCGAGTATCGCCAGACAGATCGACTGTGTGTTCAAGGGCGCGTCGACGAAGTGGTGTGCCGATTCGGACAGCACCATCAGCCACTGCGGGAACGCCTGCGCGACCAGCCACATCACCGCCCACCCGCCGACCAGGTTGGCCAGAAGAGTGCCGATCCAGAGCTTCGCGAGTTGTGCCGGGGTACCGTCCTTCGAGACCACCGCGGCGATGGGCATGAGGAAGTCCTCGGTGAAGAGCTCGCTGTGCGCGAGATAGATTGCGACGAGCCCGATCCCGAACGCGAGCCCGGCGAGAAGATGGCTGCCCGTCTCGTCCAGCACCGCGAGGTAGGCCATCACCCCCAGCGCCACCTCGAGTCCGCCGAACAGTCCGGTGACGATCACGGCTCGGACGGTGCGGTGCAGACGCTCGGCACCCTCGGTGACCACCGAGTCGAAGCTCTCTTCGAGCTCCTCCTCGACGGGACCGTCGTTGTCACCGTCGTTGCGGCGCGCTTCTTCGCTCATCCCACGGTGTACCCCGCGTGGTCAGTCGCTACCGGGTGGTCAGCGCTTCTTCTTGTTCACCGCGGCGGAGGCGTCGTCGGCGGCGATGTTCCCCGCGGCCTTCGTCTTCTTGTCGAGTCGCTTTTCCTTCAGCGACTTGCCCGATTTCTGTGTCATCGAGTTGCGCGGAGACTTGTCAGCCATGGTGTCAGCCCCTTGATCAAGGGAACCAGATGGCTCCGATACGGCGAACACTACGCCTGATGCGGCGTGAACAGCGCAAACGCTGACAGTGGAACGTGCTGAGCGACTGACGCGTCCTACCCCGCGAGGGGGGGTGGGAGCGATGTTCGTCGTCGCTGATGTGGGGGCTGTGCGGGCCGCGAGCCGAGCTGTGCTCGGCGAGGCGGAGCAGATCGGTGTGGTGCCGCGCGGTGTGGTCGCGCTGCCCGGAGCGTCGACCGCGGCCGCACTCGCTCGAGCGGAAGAGCGAGCCGTCTCGGCACTCAACGATCTCGTCGCGGGCTTCTCTGCGACAGCGCGATCGCTGGATGTCGCTGCCGTCGGGTACGCCGACGCGGACTCGGCGAACGCCGCTCGGCTCGAGGGGGTCGGGCATGGAGGTCGCTGAGCTCGCGCCGCGCCGAGAAGTGGTGGCGTCATGGAATCCCGACAGCGTGCGGATCGACGCGGCGTGGATCGGTGACGGAGCGTCAGTCCTCGACTTTCGGGCGGCGGCAATCGACCGCAGCCGTGTCGATCTGCGCGAGGCGTGGCAGGGTGCAGCCGGCGATGCTGCGGTAGGTCGTCTCGGACGGGATCTTGCTGCAGCGCAACGTCGGACGAGTCAGCTGCGGGTGCTGGAGCGCGCAGTTCGCGACGGTGCTTCTGCCATCGCCGTTGCTCGCGAGGCACTCCTCGACGCTGTCGTCATGGCCGAGGCGGACGGTTGCCTCGTCGCACCGGACTGGTCGGTGGTCAACAACGGTGGCTCCCATGCGGCGGTCATCGCGGCGCATGTGCAGGCGCTGATCGACGCGGACAAGTCCGCCGCCCGGTCTATCGACGACGCGTCCGCTGCACTCCTCGACGGCGAACCACGCCACTTCGTCCCCCTCGCGATCGGCCTGGCCTGGGCCGTGGAGGCGGCGGTGCACGCGATGATCGCGGCCGGTGTGCTGTCCGTAGGCGCGATGGCCTTCGCACTGGTCGACCGGTTCGGGACGGATGCGTGGGATGCGATCCACGACGCGCTGCCGGACAGCTTCTTCCAGGATGCGGGGCCGGTCGATGCGGCGGGTGTCGACGACGTGTTGAACGAGGCGACTGAACCTGGTCGGAACAGTCCCAATCGCCAGGTCGGCACCGACGACGACGTGCGTGCGCTCTACCGGCGACTTGTCGATGAGGGACGCGCGATGGACGCGGGAGTGAACCCCAAGATCCTCGAACGGTACGAATTACCCGACGGGACCAGTATTCAGTTGCGCGACGACAGCAAGTCGGGTGGGTTGACAATCGACGTGGTGGCGCGCGGAAGCAGAAGGGTGATCAAGGTGCATGTGCGATGAACGACGAACAACTCGAATTCAACCTCTTGGTCCAGTTGGACGACGACTGGATCACGTTCTGGGAATTCATGTATTACACGATCCAGTCCATGGGGCCGTCGACGACGTCGGAGCAGACGGCAGTCGTCATCAGGTCGCTCGTCGAGTCGGGGTTGATGACACTCGGCGCCCTAGCGGCCAACGAGGTCGGGTGGGAGGAATGGGACGTCGATCTGGATGAGGCCATGCGCCGCATCGCAGAGGGGCATGCAGGTGAGGTCGGCTACCTGACGGCGCCGGATCGAACGGCACTGACGATTTCCGAGGTCGTCCGGGCGTGCATCACCGAGAAGGGCGAGCGGCGCCTCGCCGAACTCGAAGCGCGCGGGTTCACGTTCGAAGGTCCCAGCGGACTGGTGTGAGATCCGGTGCAGGAATCGTCGCTGGGCGAGGGTTTCTGCACCGCATTCGTCGCGACGGTGCGCTCACCCGCGCATTCCGCGGCTCCGCGGCTCCGCGGCTCCGCGCACCTTCCTACGCGTGGGGACGCGACGTAGAGTTCCCGCATGGCTCGTGACGCCGACCTCGAGGACCGGGTTCGTGCTGCGCTGTCCGCCAGGTCCACCGTGACCGAGAAGGCGATGTTCGGCGGCCTCGCGTTCATGGTCGACGGGAAGATGGTCGTGTCCGTCGGCAACGGCGGCGGCGCCTTGTTGGTCCGGGTACCGCGCGAACGCGACGACGACTACGTCGGACTCCCGGGAGCTCGCCGCGCCCAGATGGGCGCGGGCAGGTCGATGGGACAGGGGTGGATCTCGGTGAACGCGGCAGCTCTGGAGTCCGACGACGACCTGCAGGTCTGGATCGACGCCGCAACCTCGGCCGATACTCCCTGACAGGGAGAGCCGACGTTCTACCGCGGCAAGTGCTCCACCAACTCGAACCAGTCCCGCACCACGGATCCTGTGCAGTAATCCGCGGACAGCGCGGATCACTGCACACGATCACCGCGTCGGCAGGTACTCCACCAACTCGAACGAATTCCGCACCACCCGTCGCAGGTCGGCGAGCCCGCCGCTCACCACGCCGGCCGCCCGGGCCTGCACCAGCACGTTGCCCAGGGCGGATCCCTCGACCGGTCCCGCGACTACCGGCGAACCGGTGGAATCGGCAGTGAGTTGGCACAGCAGCGCGTTCTGCGAACCGCCTCCGACGATGTGCACCACCTCGACGTCGATGCCTGCGAGCTCTCCGGCCAGCGCCACCGACCGGGCGTATGCCGCCGCGAGGCTGTCCACGATGCAGCGCACGAACGACGCAGGAGTCGTCGGAACCGGCACCCCGGCTGCGAGGCATTCGGCGGCAATGCGCGCCGGCATGTCGCCTGGCGGCAGGAACACAGGGAGGTCGGGATCGATGACCGACGACGCGGGTAGGCCGGCAGCCTCGTCGAGTAACGAGCCGAGCGACAGCTCGAGACCGTCACGCGCCCACTGCCGCAACGACTCCTGCACCAGCCACATACCCATGACGTTGCGGAGCAGTCGCACGGTGCCGTCGACACCGGCCTCGTTGGTGAACCCACCGTCTCGGGCCGCGGACGTCACCACGGGGTCCTGCGTCTCGACTCCCACCAGTGACCAGGTACCCGACGCGATGTACGCAAAGTTGGGTGTCGCAGCCGGAACCGCCACGATGGCCGACGCGGTGTCGTGCGTGCCGACGGCAACGACCGACGACTCGGTGCCCACCACGTCGGCGACGTCGGCGGTGAGCGGTCCGATGGGCATCCCTGGAGCGACGAGCTCGGGGAGCAGGTCGGCCTTCAGACCCAGCGAGGCGATCGAGGAGCGGTCCCATGCGCGGGTGTGCGGGTCGAGGAGCCCGGTTGTCGACGCATTGGTCACCTCGCCCCGAGCGACGCCGGTGAGCCAGTACGCCAACAGATCCGGGACCATGAGGAGCCGCTGCGCAATCCCCAGTATCTCCGGCGTCTCGGCCAGCAACTGGTTTACCGTGTTGAACGGCAACGAAGCAATGCCGTTGCGAGAGAACAGGTCCTCGTGCTCGCCGTCGGTGCGCGAGTCGCGGTAGTGGAACGGGACGCCGAGCATGCGCCCGTCGGCATCGAGAAGGGCGTAATCGACTGCCCACGTGTCGATGCCGACGGACGTCAACGGCTCGCCGTCCAGCCGGTCGACGAGCACGCGCAGCCCGTCGAGCACACCCTGATACAGGGCGAGGATGTTCCAGTGCAGCGATCCACCAAGTCGCACGGGGCGGTTCTCGAACCGCGCGATCTCCGTCAGATCCACCCGACCGTCGACCACGCGCCCCAGCATCACTCGACCGCTCGACGCCCCCAGATCCACCGCCGCGAATGCCCCCATCAGCGCAGGAACGCGGCTGCGACACCCGCATCGACCGGGATGTGCAACCCGGTCGTGTGGGTCAGTTCTCCACCGGTCAAGGCGAACACGGCGTTGGCAACGTGCTCGGGCAGGACCTCGCGCTTGAGCAGCGTGCGCTGTGCGTAGTACTCGCCCAACTTTTCTTCCTCCACGCCGTAGACCGCGGCACGCTTGGCGCCCCAGCCGCCGGCGAAGATGCCCGAACCGCGGACCACGCCGTCGGGGTTGATGCCGTTGACGCGAATGCCGTGGTCACCGAGCTCGGCGGCCAGCAGCCGAACCTGATGTGCCTGATCGGCTTTCGTCGCCGAGTACGCGATATTGTTGGGTCCCGCGAACACGGAGTTCTTCGACGAGATGTAGACGATGTCTCCGCCCATACCCTGCTCGATCATGATGCGGGCGGCCTCGCGGGAGACGAGGAAGGATCCGCGGGCCATGACGTCGTGCTGCAGATCCCAGTCCTTGACGGTGGTCTCGAGCAGCGGCTTGGAGATGGACAGTCCGGCGTTGTTGACGACGAGGTCCACTCCACCGAAGGCCAGCACGGCGTCCGCGAACCCGGCTGCGATCTGCCCTTCGTCGGTGACGTCGGCGGCGATGCCCACGGCCACGTCGGCGCCACCGATCTCGGCGGCGGCCGCGGCGGCCTTCTCCACATCCAGGTCGGCGATCACCACGCACGCGCCCTCGGCTGCCAGACGCTGCGCGATGGCCTTGCCGATGCCCGACGCGGCGCCGGTCACCAGTGCGATCCGGGTGGCCAGCGGCTTGGGTGCGGGCATCCGGGCGAGCTTCGCCTCTTCGAGTGCCCAGTACTCGATGCGGAACTTCTCGCGCTCGTCGATGGGGGCGTAGGTCGAGACGGATTCGGCACCGCGCATCACGTTGATGGCGTTGATGTAGAACTCGCCGGCGACGCGGGCGGTCTGCTTGTTGGCGCCGAAGGAGAACATGCCGACGCCGGGGACCAGGACGATGGCGGGGTCGGCGCCGCGCATCGCGGGGCTGTCGGCCTCGGCGTGCTCGGTGTAGTAGCGGGCGTAGTCCTCGCGGTACGCGACGTGAAGCTCCCGGAGTCGAGCCGACACGTCCTCCAACGATGCGGTCGTCGGGAGGTCGAGGACCATCGGGCGCACCTTGGTGCGGAGGAAGTGGTCGGGGCACGACGTTCCGAGTGCGGCGAGGCGCGGGTGCTCGGACGAGGCGAGGAAGTCGAGGACGGCGTCGCTGTCGTCGAAGTGGCCCACCTGCGGTCGGTCGGTCGACGCGAGCCCGCGGATCAGCGGGAACAGGGCCGCGGCGCGGGTGCGTCGATCGTCCTCCGGCAGGGCCTCGAAGCCTGCCAGCGAGGATCCGAAGGGCTCCGAGCGACCGTTGTCGGCAAGGAACTGCTCGGCGGTCCGAATGATCTCGAGCGACCGTTCCTCGCTCTCGGAGCTGGTCGCGCCCCAGGCGGTGATCCCGTGTCCACCGAGGATGCACCCGATGGCCTGCGGGTTCTTCTCGGCGATCTCGGCGATGTCCAGGCCGAGCTGGAAGCCCGGGCGACGCCACGGCACCCACACGACACGGTCGCCGAAGCACTTGCGCGTCAGCTCCTCCCCGTCGGCGGCGGTCGCGAGGGCGATGCCCGAGTCAGGGTGCAGATGGTCGACGTGAGCCGCTTCGACCAGTCCGTGCATCGCGGTGTCGATGGACGGTGCCGCGCCGCCTTTGCCGTGCAGGCAGTAGTCGAAGGCGGCGACCATCTCATCTTCGCGGTCGACGCCGGGGTAGACGTCCTTCAGGGCGCGGACGCGGTCGAGTCGCAACGCGGCGAGTCCGGCGGGCTTCAGCGTGCCCAGGTCACCGCCGGATCCCTTGACCCACAGCAGTTCCACGTCCTCACCGGTGACCGGGTCGGTCTCGGTTCCCTTCGCGGAGGTGTTGCCGCCCGCGTAGTTGGTGTTGCGCGCATCGGCGCCGAGTCTGTTGGACCGGGCGATCAGATCGTCGATCGTCGTCACAGTGGTTCTCCTGGGTAGGTCTAGACGCTGATATAGGAAATGCCGAGCAGCTCTGCTGCGGCCTTGATGTCCTTGGCGCGGTGCCCGATGCACAGTGCCCAGTGGTGGCCGGTGCCGGTGGCACTCCACTCGTCCGTCCACTCGCCGGGATCGCGCCCAAAGTCGACGCGGGACGTGGTGTTGCCGATCTGCAGCAGAGGGCCGGGGACAACGGTGCCCTCGGAGGTGATGAACGTGAACGAGCCGTCACGGTTCTGTCCGATGGCGAAGGTCGTCACGGGCCCGGGCTGTACGTCGAACTCGACGCTGACGCCGTATCCACGCTTCCCGTGATAGACACCGAGGCCGCGGAGTAGTGGCTCGCCGGCCGACACCTGGAGGTGGGCGGGCCCGTCGTGCCCCATCTCGACGACACCGTCTCGGAAGTTCAGTGCCTGAAGCTCGGTGAAAGACCCACCGGCGCCCAGGCGGTCCGCGATCAGCATGGCGACGGCGGTGCGGATGTCGTACTCGCCGGCCAACGGAATTCCACGGGCTGTGAGCAGCGAGGCTCCCAGAATCATGCCGGCGCCGAGACGTTCGTGCAGTTCGCCGTCGAGTCCGCGGTGGTAGTACGCCATGGCGTCGAGTCCGAAGTCGTCCACGAGGGCATCGAGGCCGACCGATACGCGAGCGCCCCACGCGAAGTCGTCGTTCACGACGGAGTCGTCGAGGTGGAAGACGCTGCGCGCGAGTTCGAGTCGCTCGTCCACCTGTGCGTCGGTGACGCTCTGGACACGCACCCGCAGGTCGTCGAATTCCAGTACCTCGACGTGGGCACCGAACTGCGACGACAGCAGTGTCATATCGGTCGAGATGTCCAGCATGCCCGGATACAGATGCCCCATCAGGCCGAGCCGGGAGTGTCGCAGCGCAGCGCGCGCCGACGCGGCTCCCACCCATGCCTCGATGCGGGACCACGCGTTCTCGTCGTGGAGATAGCCCGAGACGGAGCGGAAGTCGATACCGCTGCGACGGAACACGTTCGCCACCTCGGGGAGCGGGCACTGGCCGCAGTACGCGAGCCATTCGCCGGTGCCCGTGGTGGCGTGGTCCATGGCCTCGGTGGGTTGCAGATCGATCAACAACACCGGGGCATCGACTCGTTGCGCGATGGGCAGCACCATCGACGACGTGAGATACGTCGTCAGGAATACGACGACGAGGTCGCAATCGGCAACTCGCAACTTCTCGGCCGCAGAGGCAGATTCCGTTGCATCGGAGACGAAGCCGGCATCGACCACGACGCAGTCCTGCTTCTCGAACCGCTCGGTGACGTAGCGAGCGGACTGCTGCAACGTCTCCAGGAGACCGGGGAACTGTGGCCAGTAAGCACCCAGTCCGCCCGACACCAGACCCAGGCGGGTCTTCCTCGGAACCGTCCGCTCCAGGCCCATCAGGCTCCCCAGCTCGCTTGCTGTCCGCCGACGCGCTCGGCTTCGACGCGTTCCATGTACCCGGAGCGGGCGAAGGCGGCGACGGGGTCACGGTCGATGCCGCGGGACTCCCGCAGATCGCCCAGCAGCCCACGGACATCGGTGTTGTAGGCGTCCATGAGTACCGCGTGGGCACCGAGGATGTCGCCGTCGATCTGCGCCTTCTCGAGAGCCGACGCATCGATGAGCAACGCTTTTGCGGTGGCTTCCTGCACATTCATGATCGAGCGGATCTGACCGGGGATCTTCGGCTCGATGTTGTGGCACTGGTCGAGCATGAAGTTGATGCCCGACGAGGGGAGGTGGGCATCGGAGGCGACGATCTCGTGCATGATGCGGAACAGCTGGAACGGGTCCGCGGCACCGACGATGAGGTCGTCGTCGGCGTAGTTGCGGGAGTTGAAGTCGAAGGCACCCAGCTTGTTCTGCCGGATCAGCTGCGTGACGATGAATTCGATGTTGGTGCCCGGCGCGTGGTGCCCGGTGTCGAGGACCACCTTCGCCTTGTCTCCGAGGGCGAGGCAGTGCAGCAGCGACGTGCCCCAGTCGGGAATGTCGGTGGTGTAGAAGTACGGCTCGAAGAACTTGTATTCGATGAGCAGTGTGTGGTCGTCGTCGAGGCCGGCGTAGATCTCCTGCAGCGACTCGGCGAGACGATCCTGGCGCGCACGGATGGAGTCCTGCCCGGCGTAGTTGGTGCCGTCGGGGAGCCACAGCTTGAGAGTCTTCGAGCCGGTGGCCCGCATGACGTCGACGCACTCGAGGTGGTGGGCAACGGCCTTGGCGCGAATCCGTTTGTCGGCGTTGGTCAGTGACCCGAGCTTGTAGTCGTCGTCCTGGAAGACGTTCGAGTTCACGGCTCCCAATGCGACGCCGTTCTCGGCGGCGAACGACGCGAGCGCGGAGTAGTCGTCGACCTTGTCCCACGGAATGTGCAGTGAGACGCGGGGAGCTGCGCCGGTGACGCGGTTGACCTCGGCGGCGTCGGCCACCTTCTCGAAAGGAGTGCGGGGCACGCCGGCGGTGGAGAAGACCTTGAAGCGGGTTCCGGAGTTTCCGTAGGCCCAGCTGGGCACCTCGATACCGAAGTCGGCGAGGGCCGAGATGTCCTGAACTGCTGTGGTGCTCATGATGGGTGACCTTCGCGGAGTTGAGTCTCGAGGTGGAAGAGTTCGCGCAGCAGCACGAATCCTTCGTCGGGGGTGGCAGACCCGAGGCCCGTGAAGAACGGAGCCATCTGGGCCTGCCACCGTGCGTTGACGTCGGTACTGCTCATCGCTGCCTGCGCCGCGCCCAGATCGGGGCTTTCGACGTAGCCGACGATCAGGCCGTCGTCACGGATGTGCAGGGAATAGTTGTTCCAGCCGTTCGCTTTCAGGGCCTCGAGCATCTCGGGCCACACCTCGGCGTGACGACGGGAGTACTCGGGAACCGATTCCGGCCTGAGCTGCAGCGTGAAGCAGTACCGGTTCATGTCAGAAGTTGTACTGGTCGATATTGGCGGAGTCGAAGACCGTGGGCGGTCCGAGGACCAGTTCGCCATCGACGCCGATGGTGTACTCGCCGAGCTCGCCTGCGGTGAACTTCTCACCTTCGGCGCCGGTGATCTGACCGGAAGACAGGGCTGCACCGGCGTAGGCGGCGAGGTAGCCGATGTCGGTGGGATCCCACAGCGCGAACTGCTTCACGGTGCCGTTCTTGACGTACTCACGCATCTGGTTCGGCGTGCCGAGTCCGGTGAGGACGATCTTGTCCTTGTACGACGAGCCCGAAATGTAGCGGGCGGCAGCGGAGATGCCGACGGTGGTGGGGGAGACGATGGCCTTGAGGTCCGGGTAGGTCTGCAGCAGTCCCTGGGTCTCCTGGAAGGACTTCTGGTCGTCGTCGTTGCCGTAGACGGTGGTGACGAGCTCGATGTTCTTGTACTCAGGGTTGGAGGCGAGCTGCTCCTTCAGCACCTCGATCCAGGCATTCTGGTTGGTGGCGTTGGGAGTTGCGGACAGGATGGCGATCTTGCCGGATCCGCCGATCTGGTCGCTGGTCATCTTCGCCAGCGATTCGCCGACGCCCTCGGTGGTGGCCTGGTTGATGAACAGGTCGCGGCAGCTCTTGTCGGCGTCGGAGTCGAAGGTGACGACCTTGACGCCGGCGTCACGCGCCTGGTTCAGCGAGGGGCACACCGCGTTGGGGTCGTTCGCGGCGATCGCGATGACGTTCTGGTTCTGCTGGATCAGGGTGTTGATGTAGGACACCTGCGACGATGCGCTGGCGTCGTTGGGGCCGACCAGCTTGTACTCGCCACCGAACTCGCCGACTGCCTTCTCGCCACCCGCGACCTCGATGTCGGAGTACGGGTTGTTGAGCTGCTTGGGCAGGAAGCCGATCTTGAGGCCGTCCTGGATCTCGGCGTCGGGGTTGGCGGTGCCGGTGACGCGGCTTCCGCTGTCGGAGGACTCGGAAGCCGACTCCTGCGTCGTGCCACCGCAGGCGGTGAGGACGAGAGACAGGGCGGCGATGCCGGCCAGCGGCGCCAGCGCGAGGCGCCGGGAGGTGCGGGACATGGTGGACCTTTCGGGAAGGGGGTGGATCAGAGTCGTGCGACGGCTTTGCGACGGTCCGAGGAGGTGCGGACTGCCGTGATGAGGTTGGGCAGGAGGACGGCGACGATGAGCAGGACGCCGGTGACGACGGTGAGTGCTTCGTTGGAGATGTCCTCGAGACGCAGTGCGTTCTGCAGTGCGGCGAGGAGGACGACGGCGGCGAGAACGCCGACGAGCCGGCCCTTGCCTCCGAAGATGGAGACGCCACCGAGAAGGACCGCGGCGACGACGGACAGTTCGAGACCGGCACCGTTGTCGGCACGAGCACTCGAGTAGCGCAGGCTCCACAGGACACCGGCCAGGGCGGCGACCGCTCCGGCGACGACGTAGAGCCAGAACTTGATGCGGTTGCCGTTGATGCCGGCGAACTTCGCGGCCGTGGCACTGGCGCCGGTGGCGTAGATGTTGCGGCCGAGCGAGGTGAACTGCAGGACCGCACCGAACACTACCGCGAGGATGACTAGTGGCACAGCGAGATTGGGAATCGACGAGTCACCCAGTGTGCCGGTGACCCACGAGGTGTAGGCCCGCGGGAAGTTGGACACGGCCGTATCGCCCAGCAGGACGAAGGCGAGTCCGCGGAAGAGCGCGAGCGTGCCGATCGTGACGGCGAGGGACGGTAGACCGAGCGTGGCGACGAGGAATCCGTTGAGCGCGCCGAGCAGTGCGCCGAGAAGGATGCACATCGGGACGATGGCCTCGATGGAGAAGCCGTTGTTCCACATCCAGCCCATAGCCGCGCCGCTCAGACCGAGCGTGCTGGCGACGGAGAGGTCGATCTCGCCGGTGACGATGATCAGCGTCATCGGCAGCGCGATGAGGAAGATCGGCGCGAGGTCGAGTACCAGGAACGTGAAATTGGTGGCGCTGCCGAAGTCGGGGTTCATCACCGACGCACCGAGCACGACGACGATGGTCAGGAAGATGACCGCGGTATCCCAGCTGGCGAGCAGCTCCCGGATGCGACTGCCCTGCTGCACCGTCGGTGCGAGGGCGTCGGGACGGGTGGCGAGATCACTCGACATGAGCGCTCCTCTTCCGAAGTTGCTGGGCGGCACGCACGGCCGCGATGCGATCCGCCGCGATGGCGATGAGGATGAGCGCGCCGACGATGGCCTGCTGCCAGAACTGATCGATCTGCAGGACTGGGAGCGAGCTGTTGATGGTGGTCAGCAGCAGGGCGCCGAGGGCGGCTCCCCACACGGTGCCGACACCGCCGACGACGGCTACGCCGCCGACGACGCAGGCCGCGATGACGTTGAGTTCGTAGCCGGTGCCGGCTGCCGCGTCGACGGTGCCGAAGCGGGCGGCGAACATGACTCCGGCGATACCGGCCATGGCGCCGGAGAAGGCGAAGGCCCCCAGCGTTCGCTTGCCGACGGAGATGCCGGCGAGTTCGGCGGCGTGACCGTTGGACCCGATGGCGTAGAGGTCGCGGCCGCTGCGGTATCGGCCGAGGTAGATGCCCGCTCCCACGAGTGCGATGACGGCGACGATCACCAGGACGGGGAGTCCGAGAACGCTGGCCGTGCCGAGATCGAGGAAGGAGCCGGGCATTTCGTCGGCGGTGATCTGCTCGCCGCCCGCCCAGAAGAAGGCGATGCCGCGGAAGATGTACATGGTGCCGAGCGTGACCACCAGGGCGGGAACGCCGCCGTAGCGGACGAGCAGCGCGTTGAAGACTCCGCACAGCGTGCCGACGACGATGCCCGCGAGGATGCCGAGCACGATCGGCGAGCCGGCCTTCATGACCGACCCTGCAGCGAAGGCGGAGAGGCCCAGCACCGAACCGACGGAGAGGTCGATGTTCTTGGTGATCATGACGACGGTCTGACCGACGGCCAGCACGGCGATGATCGATGCGGCGAGCAGCAGGTCACGGATGCTTTGACCGGACAGGAACGAGCTGTTGGTCGCCGCGGTCACCGCGATGAGGACGACGAGCGCGCCGAGGATGCCCAGCGAGCGCATCCGCAGGATCTTCTCGACCAGCGAGCTGCCATCCTTGGTGACAGGCTTGAGCGGGTCGGCCGCTGGGGCGGTCTGGGTGGTGACGGTCATGCTGCGGACTCCGATCCCATGGCGGCGAACATGACCGATTCCTCGGTGGCATGATCGCGATCGATCTCCGCGGCGATGCGGCCTTCGCGCATGACGAGCACGCGGTCGGCCATACCGAGGACCTCCGGCAGTTCCGAGGAGATCATGACGACGGCGACTCCTTCACTGGCGAGACGCGAGATGATCTTGTGGACTTCGGCTTTGGTACCGACGTCGATGCCGCGGGTGGGCTCGTCGACGATGAGAACGATCGGGTCGGTGGCGAGCCACTTGGCCAGCACCACCTTTTGCTGGTTGCCACCGGACAGGGTGCCGACAGGGTCGGTGATGCGCGAGAACTTGGTCTGGAGCTTCTTCGTCCATTCCTGAGCCGAGCGGCGCTCGCCACCACCGACGAGGAACCCGAAGCGCGACAACGCCTGTGAGCGCGTGAGCGTCGCATTGCGCTCGATCGACATCTCCGGGATCAGGCCCTGCTGGCGACGGTCCTCGGGGACGAGGGCAATGCCCGCTCGCATGGCGGCCTTGGGATTACCGGCCTTCAGCACCTTGCCCCGGACCTTGACAGAACCGGAGTCACGAGGGTCGACTCCGAACACGGCCTGCATGACCTCGGAGCGTCCGGCGCCGACCAGGCCGGCGAGCGCCACGATCTCACCGGCACGCACCTGGAAGCTGACGTCGGTGAACACCCCGGCGCGCGTCAGGTTCTCGACCTCGAGGATGACGGCACCGGGCACGACGTCGAGCTTGGGAAACAGGGCGCCGAGTTCGCGGCCGACCATCTGCTTGATCAGGTCGTCGACGGTGAGTCCGGCCAGCGGTGCGGTGGAGATGTGCTTGCCGTCGCGCATGACGGTGACGCGCTGGCAGAGGTCGAAGATCTCTTCGAAGCGGTGCGAGATGAACAGCACGGCAGCTCCGTCGGCGCACAGGGAGCGAGCGACCTTGAACAGGCGGGCGACCTCGTTACCCGACAGCGCAGCGGTGGGCTCGTCCATGACGATGACGGACGCCTTGGTGGACAGCGCTTTGGCGATCTCGACGAGCTGCTGGTCGGCGATGGACAGTCCGCTCGCGAGCCGGTTCGGATCCATCGGAACACCCAGGCGAGTGAACAGTGCCTCGGCGGCGGAGTTCATGGCGCCGCGGTCGATCATCCGGCCGCGCGAGGTGGGCTGGGCACCGATGTAGATGTTCTCGGCGATAGTCAGGTCCGGGAACAGCGTCGGCTCCTGGTAGATGACGGCGATGCCCTCGGCCTTCGCGGCGGCGGGGGAGTCGAGCGTGATCGGGGTGCTGCCGGCGAGCAGCGTGCCGGTGTCCGGCTTGTGCACACCGGCCAGCATCTTGACGATGGTGGACTTGCCGGCACCGTTCTCGCCCACGAGTGCGTGCGCTTCACCGCCGTAGAGCGGAAAGGACACCCCGGAGACGGCGGCGACGCTTCCGAACGACTTGGTGACGTCACGGACTTCGAGCAGGGGAACTGCGGTGGGCGTCGTCGCACTGGGGACGCTCATGGATGGGACCTCCGTCGGGCCGAACCGCTCGAATTGAAACGGTTCATTCAGCCCCGTGAACATAGAAGTGACGGGGGCCACTGGTCAACCCCGTGACTCGGATCACGACAGAGCGTTACCGAACCGTGACGTATCCAGCGTTGAGCAGCAACAATGAGGATCGGTCACGAGTTTGTCTGCTGTGGGGCGCCTCGGTGGGTTCGAGAACGCCGTTCGGTTGCGCCGACGCCGGTAAACCGATTCAATAATGACCGTAACGGCATCGAGGGGGGCGATCATGGCAGCGAGTATGCGCGAGGTCGCCGCTCTGGCCGGTGTCTCCATGGGCACCATCAGCAATGTTCTGAACAAGCCCGACATGGTCTCCGCCGCCACCCGTGAGCGCGTCGAGGCGGCCATCGCGCAGCTCGGATTCGTGCGTAACGACGCGGCCCGCCAGCTTCGAGCCGGCCAGTCCCGCATGCTCGCCGTCGTGGTCCTCGACGCCCGGAACCCGTTCTTCCTCGACGTGGCAGCCGGCGCAGAATCCGTGGCGGACGTGAACGATCTGTTGACCGTGATCGTCGGTAGCGGCGAATCCGAAGAGCGCGAGAACCGTCAGCTTCGCCTGCTCATGGAGCAGCGCGTGCAGGGCATCCTGCTCAGTCCCGTGGGTGAGAACGTGCCGATGCTCGACAACCTCGACCGCCAGGGCACTCCCGTGGTGCTTCTCGACCGCGGATCGCGTGCGCCGGGCCGGTCGTCCGTCGCGGTGGACGACGTTCTCGGCGGGCGGCTGGCTGCACGGCATCTCATGGATCTGGGGCACCGCACCCTGGTCTACGTCGGCGGCCCGGACAGCATCCGTCAGGTCCGCGATCGGCGATCGGGTGCGCTCACCGCCGTCGCCGAGTCTGCCAACACCCGCATGTCGACGGTGTGGACCACCTCTTTGTCCATCGAGGCCGGCGCACGAGCTGCCGCGCAGATCTTCGACATGACCGATGCCCCGCCGACCGGGGTCGTGTGCGCGAACGACCTGCTCGCGCTGGGGGTGCTGCAGGAATGTGTGCACCGCGGCGTGCGGGTGCCGGAGGACCTGGCGATCGTCGGATACGACGACATCGACTACGCCGCCGGTGCCGCGGTTCCCCTCACGTCCATCTCACAGCCACGAGCCGAGTTGGGCCGGGCTGCAGCCGAACTGCTGCTGGAGCAAGTCTCGGCGTCGGGAGCTCACGAGTTCCGACAGCTGACCTTCGAGCCGTCGCTGGTGGTGCGAGGGTCGACCGATCAGGCGTGGCGCGCGCGCTGATCCATCGAGCGTTCACCTTCCCGGCTTAGCGTGGGCGTCATGGCGATGCGACGAGTGCTGCTGACCGTCTCGATGTGTATGGCGCTGGCGGCCTGCTCCACGCAGGAGACCGAGACCGCGCAGCCGCTCGACGGCTTCGACCTCCAAGCGCACCGCGGCGGCCTTGGACTGGTCACCGAGAGCACGCTCGCCTCGTTCACCAACGCCCTCGAGCTCGGCGTCACCACACTCGAGATGGACGCGCAGATCACCGAGGACGGCATCGCCGTCGTCGCGCACGACCGGAAGGTGTCGGACGCGAAGTGCCGTGACACCCGGCCCGCGACCGACGGCGATCCCGAGTTTCCCTACGTCGGGAAGTACGTGAACACCCTGACGCTGGCGCAGGTGCGAACCCTCAATTGCGGTGTGGCGCAGCTCGACGGCTACCCGGAACAGCGAGTGGCGACAGATGCCGGAATTCCGACCCTCGACGAGGTGCTCGCGCTGGTGAACTCGTACGACTCCACGGTGCAGCTGAACATCGAGACCAAGGTGGAGGCGGCAGCGCCCACCGAGACGGCGCCCCGTGGGCAGTTCGCCGACGTGGTGCTCGCCTCGGTCGGAGCGGCGGGACTGCTCGATCGCACCACCATCCAGAGTTTCGACTGGGGCGCTCTCCTCGCGGTGAAAGCAGTCGACCCGTCGGTGCGCCTGGTCGCGCTTACGGAGCCAGACTTCCTCGAAGTCGGGGAACCCGGAGCGTCCCCATGGCTGGGTGGTCTCGACATCGATGACTTCGACGGTGATCCTGTGGCGGCGGTGCAGTCGTTCGGCGCCCACGCCCTCTCGCCCGTCCAGGGCACCCCGCAGAAGGGAGCCGTGGAGGATGCGGACTTCGAGCTCTACGTGACACCCGAGATGGTGGCGTCCGCGCATGCCGCCGGGATCCGTGTCGTGCCGTGGACGGTGGACGACCCCGCGACGATGGCGGCCCTGATGGACATGGGTGTCGACGGCATCATCACCGACTACCCCGACCGTCTGCGAGAGGTGATGGGGGAGCGAGGGCTGGCGCTGCCGGAGCCGGCCACGGTGCGCTGACGCGCGCCTCTCAGCCGATAACGAGCACCGGTACCGGTTTCTCGAAGCTCTCGTTCTCCGGAAGGATCGGCTCGTCCGCGCCGGCATCGACGTCGGCGATCGTCTGCACTCCGCCCAGTGTCGATGCTCCTTCGCGAGCCACCACCAGCTCGTCGTACCAGGCGAACCACGGCATCCCGAACCGCGTGTAATCCGCGGCGCTCAGAGGAACCGAGGCGGGTTCCGATCCTGTGAGCTGCTGCCACACAGCACTGTTGACGATGTCAAGGGTGAATCGCCGGCCGTGGTCGAGGTCCCATGAGTCGTGCGGGACCACTGGCGTCGCAACTGCTTGTCTGATGGATCCACCGGCACCGAGGCCCATCGCGTCGTTTGGGGGCACGGAGAAGCAGATGATGGTCGGGAGGTGGTCCAGCTCTGAGTACTTGCTCGCCAACAGCGGGTAGACGGCCACCTGGATCCCACCGCGCGCCGGCTCCGAAGACAGCTGCTCCTCCACCGTGTAGTCGGCGCCCAGCGGGGCAGCGACGAACTGGCGCACCGTTCCCTTCTCGACAGTGAACCCATCGAGCCACGGCTGGTCCGGAACTTCCAGGTAGTCCTCGGCCTCGAAGTCGGGAACGGGCGACCACGGCTCACCCGTCAGGACGTTGACGGTGCCGCTGCTCATCGTCACGAGGAACGGATAGCCGGCATCGAAGTTGATCCAGCATGCCTCGGACTGCCACATCGGCATGGCGAAGCGAGTCACCCCGTCGTCGTCCTGGCCGGACTCCGTCACCTGCAGTCTTCCGAGGCCCGGAGGGAGGTCGTACGTGGTTCCGTCGTCGGGAACGCGGAGAGTCCGCTGGAACGAGAACGACATCCGGGCGTCGGGATGGACCTCGGGGCACTGGACCTCGACACGGTCGTCGACGACGTGCATTGCCATGGTGAACCCCTTGCCCGGGCCCGCGGCCCTCGTTGTGTGTGGAGGGATGCTGGCACGGGGGTCCGACACAATTCGGCGGGCTCCGACTCAGTCGAGCCGCATCAACCCGTAGAACCCTTCAATGTGCTCGCGCGCCAGGGTGGCAGCCTTGGCACCGTGGCCTCGGCGCAAAGCATCGACGATGCCGCGATGCTCGCACCGGAGGTTCACGGCGACGGCCGACCAGTCGTCGAGCATCGGCACCGCGTCCATGACGTAGCCGTGGATGGAGTCGCGGAGCGAGGTCATCATCGCCTCGATCAGCACGTTGCCGGCCAGCCCGGCGAATCGAACATGGAGCTCGGCGTCGAGGCGATGGAACTGATCGGGTGCCAGACTCTTGTCGTCCATTCGGTCGAGTAACTCGTCGATGGCGGTGAGGTCGGGGGTGCGCGCCGCGGCTTCGCGCAACGCCCACGACTCGAGGAGTACGCGCGTCTGCACCACGTCCGCGATGGGCAGGAACTGGGTGGCCATGTGCAGTCGCAGTGCTGAGCCGATCGACGTGGCGGGGTCCGCCACCACGATTGCGCCCGCGTCGGGGCCCGACCCGACCGACGTCTTCACGACGCCCATCGCCTCCAGGACGCGGATGGCCTCGCGAACCGAGCTGCGGCTGACGCCGAGCTCCTCCGCAAGTGCGCGCTCAGCCGGCAGTCGATCGCCGACACGGAGTCGCGCCGCCGCCAGGTCCTGTTCGATGCGGTGGAGAACCACCTCGTGTGCGCGCATTGTCGGAGAATAGCTGGTGTGGTCTGACCACAGGGGTTACTGTGGTCAGACCACACGCTCTGGAGGCTCCATGCGGATCGCCCTGTTCGCCACCTGTCTGGCGGACGCACTCTTCCCCGAGTCAGCGAAAGCGACTGTCTCACTGCTCGAACGGCTCGGTCACACCGTCGTCTTCCCGTCGGATCAGACGTGCTGCGGCCAGATGCACGTCAACACCGGCTACCTCAAGGAGGCCGCACCCCTGGTGCGTCACCACGTCGAGGTCTTCGAGAAGTCGTCGTGGGACGTCGCCGTTGCACCATCCGGTTCCTGTGTCGGATCGGTCCGGCACCAGCATGCGATGGTCGCGCGCCGCGCCGGCGACGAGGACCTGGCCACCCGCGCCGAGGACATCGCCGGCCGCACCTACGAGCTGTCCGAACTCCTCGTCGACGTCCTAGGCGTCACCAACGTCGGCGCCTACTACCCGCACCGCGTCACCTACCACCCCACGTGCCATTCGCTGAGGATGTTGCGCGTCGGCGACAAGCCCCTCGAACTGCTGCGCAACGTACGCGGCATGACGTTGGTCGAGCTGCCCCAGGCCGAGTCGTGCTGCGGCTTCGGCGGAACGTTCGCGTTGAAGAACTCGGAGACCTCGACGGCGATGCTGTCGGACAAGATGGCCAACGTGCTGTCCACCGGGGCCGAGGTGTGCAGCGCCGGGGATTCGTCGTGCCTGATGCACATCGGCGGCGGACTGTCCCGCCTGCGCACCGGCGTCAAGACCGTGCACCTCGCCGAGATCCTTGCGTCGACGGAGGCAGCATGACCACCTTCTTGGGTTCGCCCGGCATCGGTAACATTCGCGGGGAGGAGAGCTTTCCGAAGGCCGCGAAGCGGGCGCTGCAGGACACTCAGATGCGGCGCAACGTCGGGGCTGCGACCAAGACCATCCGTGAGAAGCGACTGGGAGCTGTTGCGGAGTGCGATGACTGGGAGGAGTTGCGCCTCGCCGGGAGTGCCCTCAAGACCGACGTGATGTCGAGGCTGCCCGAGCTGCTGCAGCAACTCGAAGCCAACGTCACCGCCCGCGGGGGAGTAGTGCACTGGGCACGCGACGCCGACGAGGCCAATCGCATCATCACGGACTTGGTCAAGGCCACGGGCAGTGACGAGGTGGTCAAGGTGAAGTCCATGGCCACTCAGGAGACCGGCCTGAACGAGTACCTCGAAGCCGAGGGCATCGCCGCGATCGAGACCGACCTGGCCGAGCTCATCGTCCAACTGGGTGACGACAAGCCCAGTCACATCCTGGTTCCCGCAATTCACCGGAACCGCGCGGAGATTCGAGAGATCTTCCTCCGTCGTATGCCCGGTGTCGATGCTGCCATCACTGATGAGCCGCGCGAACTGGCCATGGCGGCACGGGAGCACCTGCGACGGAAGTTCCTGTCGGCGAAGGTGGCCATCAGTGGCGCCAACTTCGGTGTCGCCGAAACGGGGACGCTTGCCGTCGTCGAATCCGAAGGCAACGGGCGCATGTGTCTGACGCTGCCCGACACCCTCATCACGTTGATGGGCATCGAGAAGCTGGTCCCCACCTTCGCGGATCTCGAGGTGTTCATGCAGTTGCTGCCGCGGTCGTCGACCGCCGAACGCATGAATCCGTACACGTCGATGTGGACCGGAGTGCACGAGGGCGACGGTCCGCAAGACTTCCACCTGGTGCTCATCGACAACGGCAGAACCAACGTGCTTGCCGACGAGGTGGGCCGCGCCGCCCTCAACTGCATCCGATGCAGCGCGTGCCTGAACGTGTGTCCTGTGTACGAGCGGACCGGCGGTCATGCCTACGGTTCCGTGTACCCGGGGCCGATCGGTGCGATCCTGTCGCCCCAGCTCACCGGCACTACCGGTCATGACGACCCCAATGCGTCACTGCCGTACGCGTCGTCACTGTGCGGGGCGTGTTTCGATGCGTGCCCGGTGCGTATCAACATCCCGGAGATTCTGGTGCACTTACGGGCCGAGCAGGTCGACTCCGAACGCGGCGGCATCCCCGGCGCGCAGGAGATCGCGATGCGGGCGGCAGGGTGGGCGATGAACTCGCCGAAGCGATTCGGGATGGCCGAGAAAGCTGCGGGCGTCGGTCGCCTGCTGGCAGGGAAGAAGGGGCACATCGAGTCGCTTCCATTCCCCGGATCGTTGTGGACCACCAGCCGTGACATTCCGGCCCCTCCGAAGGAAACGTTCCGCCAGTGGTGGGCACGAACGCACGAGGACGAATCATGAACGCTAAGTCGGAAATCCTTGAGCGCATCCGATCAGCGACTGCGGGTGGTGTTGCCGGCGTTGATGTGCCGCGCGATTACGACCGCGCTGCGTTGGTCGGCCGGGGGAACGTCGACCGCTTCGCCGAAACGGTCGACGACTATCGGGCTCAGGTCTACCGAATCTCCGAGGCGGAGATCGCCGGCACGGTGTCTTCGTTGCTCGGTGATGGTCGAGCGGTCGTCCCCGTCGACTTGCCTTCTGCCTGGGTTGACGGAGTCGCGGTGGTTCCGGACGAGGGCCTGTCGATCGACCAACTCGATGCTCTCGACGCGGTGATCACCGGCTGCGCGGTGGGGATCGCTGCCACGGGGACGATCGTGCTCGATGCGTCTGTCGCGCAGGGTCGTAGGGCGTTGACGCTGGTGCCGGACCATCACATCTGCATCGTCCGCGCCGACCAGGTTGTGGACACGGTGCCGCAGGCGTTCGCGGTGCTGGACGCCACTCGACCGCTGACCTTCATCAGCGGTCCGAGTGCGACCAGTGACATCGAGCTGAACAGGGTGGAAGGGGTCCATGGGCCTCGGCGGTTGGATGTGCTGATCGTGGGCTGACCGCATCGCCGTGCTATTACGTAAATAATGGCCTCCGTTGTTATCGAAAACTTCCGCAGCACTCATTTTCAGAACGCTCGCCGACATGATCTCGACCGTTCGATCTCACGCGAACCGCCGCGCATGACTGTAGGTCGTTTGAAGGACTGCACGATTGCTGTCACGTTGAGAGAGTGGTGCAACCTCCGATGAACGGAGCCAAGACTCTCAGCAGGGAGAACACGATGAGTAAGTTTCGTTGTATCGCAGCGGTTCTGGCGATGAGCATCGCTCCGTCGATCGCGCTAGCAGTGCCCGCCGATGCTGCCGCGGGAACGATCACGGGTTCGGTGACCTGCATCAACTGGTTGCAGCAGAACTCGAAGCCGGTGGGAATATGGGTAGATTCGAACAAGGCCGACGGCTGGGCGACGCTCAGTTCAGGGATAGGAGCCACCGGGGCGTGGACGACTAACTTCAGGTATTCGGCCACTGATGCCACTTCGTTCACCCTGCGAATCGGGTGCGGTGGCTCGCCGCAGAAGTGGGCCACGTCTAATCAGCGCGGACCGTATTCTTCAGGTGAGCAGAAGTTGACCGTGCGCTACTGATCCGATATTTCGGCGAGCCCTGTCGGATCCGACTCCTCGAGGCGACTCTGCCGGTCGCGGGATGCGGCCGGCAGTTACCACTTTGCGATTGCGTGGTGCGCATTGTGCCACTGCCCCGGCCTGTTTCGATGAGAACACGAACTCGGCGCAATAGGTGGTGCAACGGACGTCTCGCTAGAGGACGGGGTCACCTGCATGCTTGCAGGGAGCACCGCAGTTCGCATGCCTCGTGGTGCGAACCTGACGTACTGACACAGCGCGGGGTGACAGATCTACTGGTCATCCCCACGTGCCCAGGCGATCGCGACGAGGCGCCGCAGAACCTCGAGGTCGATCTGGTCCAACCTGCGCACATAGACGCACCCTGCGCCCTCGGTGTAAGTGCCGAGCGAGGGCAGCAGGGCGGCGCCCTCGGGTAGATCCTTCAGCCCGTACAGCGACAGCTGCGCTTTTCTCGGCGAGAACGCGACCTTGGGCCACTCGCCGCGAGTGCGTGGGTTTCTTGGTGAGACATAGCAATAACTGCCGTAACCCACAATCGACGGGCCCCACATCACGGGTTCGGCCCCGGTCACCTCGGCGAAGATCTCCGCGAGACGGACACCGTCTTCCCGGCGGCGTGCGGGTGTCGCGGCGGCGAGGAAGTCTGCGACGTCGGCGTCGGTCGGCTTCGTGCTGGGCTCGGCCATGGTTCGCATCGTGCCACACTGTTCACCGTGTCAGTTCGGCACAACGGTCCCTCAGAAAAGCTTGCAGTCGCGCCGTCGTCTTGTAGTCGAAACCGATATAACCCACGTCCTCGGCGGCAGCTCGAACGCCGGCGCAGACGTCGTCCAGCACGCGGATCACTGCTTTTCGGGGAAGCGTATGACGTGCCGAACTGTCGAGGATGTGGTCACGCGTCCACCTGTTGTTGCGGCCGTAGAACGTCAGGGCCATGGGGTCGTTCCACGACATGTAGGGCTGGGTGCACAGAAGATCGTATGCGGGAGTGACACCCCATAAACCGTGCTTGCCTTGATGAATCGAATAGTTCTTGCCGTGCAGGTCACCGTTGCCGATGGCATAGGAGTAGACGGTGAGTCGTATCAGTTCGAGCGCCGCCTGGCGTGCGGAACCCCCTCCCTGTTCAACGGTCGCTGCCAGCGAGGCGAGCACTGTCTCGGTTTTCATACGGTACTTGGACGATGGGTAGAGCGCGTTGACCTGACAGGCATCCTCCTGGGCCAATCTGCGGCCACCATCTCGGTCGAAACGTTCGACGAGAAGTCCCGAGACTCCGTTCGCGTCTGTGATCACGTGACGCCGAGGTACGACGAGTCCGCAGGTTTGTGCCACCGACATGAAGAAGTTCTCGTTCTCCACCAGGCGCGGGAAACGGTTGGGCGGAGCCAGTTTGAGAATCGCTGCGCCTCGCGTCGTCGTCACCGGCGACGAGTACATCTCAGCCGATACCTTGCCCTGGACCCCGGGTAGACCTGCCACGTCGACATCGATCGACTGCGGACCGGCCACGCTGTCGAACAACGCACGCAAACTCGGCATCGGCGCGTCCGGGTCGAACGCGGGCGCGGATGCCTCGGGTTCGAGTCCCGCTGGGATGACCCGCACATCGCCGATCGTGTCCGCCCCGACTGCCAAGAGGATGGTCAGGTGGTCGTCCTCCGACGTCTTCGTTCCGGCGACCACACCGGACAGGCGCACCCCTTCGGGAAGCAGTCCGGCGAAGAACGGCGGCACGCTTCCCGCCGTGGCTGTCGTACCGCCTACTCCCATCGGTAGAGACCAGGCGACGGGCTGGGCGCTGGGGCTGATGTAGTCATCGGCGTACTCGAAGCGGACGGTGTCGCCTGACCTGGTCAAACTGCCTGCACGGATATTTCCCTTGTAGACGTCGGCGTCATCGACCTGGCGCAGATCGAGCCGGGCGCTCACTCGCGATCCGGTTCGACGACGATGCCGGCGCGGGTGATGAGCGACAGATCGCACCCCAACGCATCTGCAACAGCGCGGACGCCATCGAGTTGCGACGTTTCTTTACCGCCCTCGATGGATTGCACAGTGGAACGGCCGACGCCAGCCAGTAATGCCAGCTCGGCTTGCGTCATCCCCAGCTCGTGACGGCGCGCGGTGAAGGACCGCGCCAGGCGGCTGGCCTGGGTGCGGCGTGACTTCCGAGGGAGGGCCATACCGTTCCAATGCTTGCGTCAAGAGTCTTAACGCGAAGTGTAGACCCGTAGTCTACGCATCCGCACCTCAATGCTTGCTACAGCAAGCCTAAGAACTGACAAGATTGTGTTAGCGACCGGGGAGCTGCTTAAGCCTGCCGGCGCGAGCGTGAGGACCGCTCACGCGCCCCGTGTCGCGCCCGCCCTCGCCCGGCCGCTGATGATGAGGATCGCTACCGACGTTGCCACGAGCATCACCGCTCCGGCCACTGCCAACGCGAACTGGTCGGGGGACGTGTTGATCTTGATGTCGTCGGAATCGTAGCCCGCTGAATAGAACGTGTAGGGGAGTGAGAACAGCGGAAGGGCAGGAATCCCGATTGCCACCGTCGCCGCGGTAGATGATGCTGCGGCGCTGGTGATCAGGTATGCAGCGGCGGCTGACGTGACGACGGTCGAGAGGTTGGAGGGAAGTAGTCCGTCGCCGATGAAATACAGGGCTGCCAGAACGCCCACCAGAATAAGCGGAAGCAACACCGACCGACGACGGACGGTCAAGAGCAGGCCGATCCCGAATCCTGCAAGAGCAAGGATCCAACTCCATTCTTGAAAGTCGCTGTCGACTCCAACGAGCGAGCTTGCGCTCACGACGAGACCAGAAGCGAGCACCAGGCCTGTCCTACCGGGAGCGACCAGCGCGCAGGCGAGTACAACGATCGTCATCGCCCCGGCGCACGCGAACCAGATCCAGTCGCGACTCCTGTCGACCGACGAAGTCGTGACGATCAGCGCCGCTGCAACGGGCAGGACGATTCCAACGGCGACCATGCGGCCCGGCGGTGCCGGTTGTGGTGCGTGGACCGGCGTTCGGTGGAGCATCGCCGTAGCCAAAGCGGCACCGGTGAGAATTGCGAGCACGATGCACACAACCACGCGGAGTGTGGTGGGTCCGACGTCGGCCGTATCGGCAGCTGTCCAACCGAAGTCCGACGCCGGCGGCGGCACGAGATTGTCGAGTGGCGGCCCTGCGGTCGCGGCGACGATCCACCCGAATGTGGCGGCGATCAACCCGCGCGACGACGAGGACAAGGACACGGTGCAGGCGAAGAAGATCCCGGTGGGGATCGAACTCGCCCATGCTGTCAGCGCGCCACTCACTGGTGCGACGTTCGCACCGACGGACACGGCAAGAGCCGTGACCATCATCCCGGCGACCGCGCTGCGGGAGAGGCGAGGAAGAACGGCGGTCGCAGCAATACCGGCAGAAAGAGCCGTCACGAGTATGGCGTTGATGACCGTGGCAAATGCTGTGGGCGAGGCCGAGGGATCGATCAGAGAATCGAAGGGGGAGTGAGCAGTGACTGTGTATCCAGCCGTGACGCCGCCGAGTAGGGCGAGGGCGATGTGCGGCGTGGACTGATCACTCGTATTGTCAGGGCCCATTCCCGAATTCCATCACGGCCCAGATCATTGTTTCGCGCCTTCCCTCGTCGAGATGGCCGCGTCGACCTTTCCGATCGCGTCGCGGATGAGATCCCCGTAGGGATCGTCCGTGAGCGTCGAGGAGCACTCCTTCGCAGCGTCGATGTGCTCGCGAGCTGCGTCGAGTGACCCGAGCTTGCAGTAGTTGTCCGCGAGATTGAGATGCAGTGATTCCCACGTGAGTGCCTGTGCAGGATCCTCGTGGAGGTCGGCGAGGTAGTGCGCGAGGCTGCACCGATGCAGGGGATCGCCGTCGACACCGATGTCCTGCCACAGTGCGAGAAGTTGTCGACGTGCCTCGTCGACGTCTCCACCTCGCCCCTCGGTGACGGCCGCGGCGATCGCGTCCATCGTCGGGTCGCTTGCGGGAGTTTCTGTCATGGCGTGTGTCCTTCCGTCGGGGTGTCACGCGGCGCTGCGACGGGCATGACGAGGGTGGTCAGGTCTCCTCGGTCTGCCGAGCGAACAGTGGCGGGCTGTTCGCGCCCACGGAAATCGAGTAGTACGTCAGTGCCGACGGCGGTGCTGATGGCCGGGTAGAGAGTGGTCATCTCGAACCAGACGTCGATCGTCGGCCCGTCCACACGGGCCGGCAGCTCGATGTCCGAGGAACGATCGCCGTGGACATCACGAACGACGAGATACTTGTCGTTACTGCACAACCAGATCCGAGCAGCAGATCGTTGTTCGAGGGCATGCAGAAGCGTCGCTGTGGGGACCTCGACCCGACTCGTCACCGCCGGCAGTGTGGCGAGCATCGATCGGTAGTCGGGGAAGGGCTCGGACACGAACCTGCAGTGATGATCACCACGGCCTGTCAGGCGCAGGTTCATACCGTGATCGGTGACGTCGACGCTGACGGACGACGTACGGCGCAGATCGCCGAGGCTCTGTCGGAGGTCGTCGCCGTTCACTGTTGCGGCCCAAGCCGCTGCACTGTCGACATTGCTGACCAGTGTTCTTGTCGACAGGCGGTAGCGGTCGCTGGCGGTCAGCGTCAAGACCCCGGGCCCAGCTTCGACATGGACGCCACCGAGGACTGCGATGTCCGGATCGTCGGTGGTGGCGGTGAGGATCTGTTCGATCGCGGAGGCCAAGACCGGCCCGCTCAGTCGGGCGATCTGCAGCCTGGTTCGCTCAGCCAGGGTGGTCGTGATGGCGGCTGCCTGCTGCCGCACCGATTCGGCCTCGCGCATCACCGTGGTGACGTGATCATCGACCGTGCGAATCGCGTCGATGACGTCCGCGCCGAGCGCAGAGTTCACAGACGGAAGGGACATGCCGATCTCGCGCAGTCGCCTCAGCAGGACCGCCTTCGCGAGCTGGTCCTCGCGATAGAAGCGATACCCGGTGACGGGGTCCACCTCTGCCGGCAGCAGCGATCCTGAATCGGCGTAGAAGCGTAGGGCGCTCGCCGTCAAGCCGCACCGCTGCGCGAACGACCCGATGGACATCAACTCGGCATCTGACACCCCGACAGCATGCGGCTTCGACCTACATGAAGGTCAACCGCGTGTGCCGACTACCGCTGGTTGGTGGCCGGAAGAGGTGCCGTGATGTCCGATCACCTCTGGCGCGCCTTCACCGTGTCGAGGTTGTCGGCCTCGACATCAATCGACTCGGCGGCAGCGTATTTCGCACCCCGGTACGTTTCTTGTCGGATGGTTGCCAAGGTCACCAAGCCGACGAGCGCAGCCCCGATCACGAAGAACGCGGGAGATACCGCGTTTCCGGTCCGGTCGATCAGCCACGTGGCAATGTATGCCGCTGTTCCACCGGTGGCGATGGTAGCGATGTTGAAACCCAGTGCGACGCCGGTGAGTCGGACACGCGAGGTGAACAAGGACGGGAAGAGTGGCGCCGTCGAGGTCTGGATGAGCGGTGTGCCCACGGCGAAGAACCCGAATGCGATGGCTGCCACCACCAGCCCGTGTCCGCTCATTATGGACATGGCGGGGTACGCCAGTACCGCTGACGCAACCAGGCCTGCCAGGAGAATCTTCTTGCTGCCGAACCGGTCGACGAGCAGGCCGGATACCGGCATCGACAGGGCGACCAGAACGATCACGAGCGCGGCAGTCCAGGTCACTGCCGTCTGACTGAATCCCCCTTCTCGAACGAGGTGGATTCCGACGTACGTCAGGACCATGTAGCCGGTGGCGTTCTGTGCGACACCGAGCCCGAAGACCTGTAGGACCTGACGGGGGTGGCTTCGCATCAGTTCGCTGAGTGGAGCTTTGGAGATGTCGTCGCGCGCGGCCGAGCGTTCGAATTCAGGTGTGTCCTCGATTCGGCTACGCAGCCAGAGGCAGATGAGTAACAGCGGTAGGCCGAGGAGGAATGGGATGCGCCAACCCCAACTGGTCATCTGTTCGGTCGACGTCAACGCGGACGTCGTGGCCACTGCGACCGCAGCGAGAGCGAATCCGCTGTTGCTGCCGAGGGCGACGAACGACGCTCCCAGACCCTTTCGCTTCGGGCCGACGGTCTCGTAGACGTAGGTGAGGGCGCCTCCCAGTTCACCTCCGGCCGAGAAGCCCTGCACGAGACGTGCAACGACCAGGAGTGCCGGGGCGAGGACACCCGCCGTCTCGTAGGTCGGGAGTAGAGCCATCAAGGCAGTGCCGATACCCATCAGGACGACCGAGACGACGAGCGCTCGTTTGCGTCCGTGTCGGTCGCCGAGACGGCCGAAGAACAGTCCGCCGATCGGCCTCATCAAGTAGGCGGATGCGAACACCGCCAGGCTGGCCAGTAGCGACGCGGTGGGGTCGTCGCCGGGAAAGAAGAGAGGGCTGACCACCACGGCGAGATAGGCATACACGGTGAGGTCGTAGTACTCGACGATCGTGCCTGCTGCTGCAGCGATGACGCCTCGACGTCGAGTCCGATCGATGGTGCGGGGACTGGCCACATCCGGCTCCGGTTCTGTGCGGGCGCGCTGTCACTGGGCGATCGGCGCGGGGAGGCCGGTATGTGCGCGCCCTCGAACCATACGACTGCACATCGAAACATGTACAGCTTTTGAGGTGAGATCGTGAGTCAGAGCTGCCAGTGAACGGGCTGCGCGATCACACGGCTCAACCAGCGCCTGTAGTACCGGGCCGAATCGGTCACGAACGTACTCATCGCCCGCCCGGCCGCGTCGGCATCGCCCAGGGCCAGGGCATCGAGGATGATCTGCTGGGCGTCGATGGCCGCGCGTCGTGTTGCGAGCGGGTGCTCGGTGGGCTCGGCATCCCGTACGAGCAGCCACAGCGTTTCCATCACGATGCGAAATGCCGCGTTGCCGGCCGCTTTGTACAGCGTGGTCTGGAACAGCGCGTTCTGTTCCTGGAAGTTCTCGTAGTTGCGGGGATCGGCTCGCATGCTGTCGAGGGCTTGCTGCATCTCGTCGAGCTGGGAGGGCGAGGCGTTCGCCGCAGCTTGCCGGGCCACGAGAGGTTCCAAAGTGAGGCGAACGTCGATGACGTCGGAGATCGTCGCTCCTTCGAGCTGAAGGAACAGCTTGAATGTGTTGCCCAGCGAGTCGTACCGGGGTCGCGCCGCCGTGGGCCCACCCCCGACACCAGGCTTGATGGTGATGAGGTCTCGGCTCTCGAGCAGTCGCAGTGCCTCACGGACAGTTGTCCGCGCCACGCCGTACTCCGCCATCATCTCTTTCTCTGTCGGCAGGCGTTGCCCCTCGTCGATACCGCCGCCGAGAATCTGGTCGGCGATCACGTTCGCGACCCGCTCGGACATCTTCCTGGGTCTGGCCGCAGGAGTTCTTCTCGGTACGCGGTCACCCTGATCGTCGGTCACTGCGCGATGCCATGTGGGCGACAGAGGTCGCATGAACTCATGCGATCACGATACGTGAGCGCAAAGTATCAAATGCTGTACATGTTTAGTGGGATGGGGATAGCGTCTGGAGTGACTGCACTGCCGACTACGGAGGTCCACCATGCAACCGACACGGCTCCCGGCCGACGAGCTGGTGCGCGAGTATCGAGCTCGCGGGCACTGGAGCGACGACACGGTCGGCAGTCTCCTGACCCGGTGCGCGGCCGCCCGCCCCGACGCTCTCGCGGTAGTGGACGGTGACCGGCGGTCGACCTTCGGCGACATCGAGCGGGACGCGTCCCGTCTCGCCCTGTCGTTGCAGCGGCTCGGGGTCAGCCGTGACTCCGTGGTGTCCTTCCAGCTGCCGAACTGTGTCGAGGCGGTGATCGTCTTCCATGCCGTGATGAAACTCGGTGCAGTGGCGAATCCGATCGTTCCGATTTATCGCGAACAAGAGGTGAGCTTCATCCTCGACCAGTCGGGGGCAGCAGTCGTCTTCGTGATGGACTCTCGTGGCAACCGCGACGTCGAGTCCATGTACTCGTCGCCGATCTTCGCCGCCGTCGATGTGGTCGTCGTGGGTTCGGCGCGCTGGAACGACATGATCACGGTGACCGACGTCGAGGTGGAGGTGGAGGGCGTGGGCGTCGACCCCGACGACGTGTGCCTGCTGTTGTACACATCGGGAACCACCGCCGAGCCCAAGGGTGTCTTGCACAGCCACAACACTCTGGTCTTCGAGAACCGGTCGATGGTCGACTGGTTCGGACTCGGCCCCGACGACGTCGTCTTCAATCCCTCGCCGGTGACGCATGTGACCGGTATCAATTGCGCCCTTACCCTGCCGTTCCTGCTCGGAATCCCTGTCGTACTGCAGGATCGGTGGGATTCCGATGTCGCGCTCGCCCGAATTCTCGCGGAGCGCGCCTCGTTCATGATCTTCTCTACCCCGTTTCTGAGGGGTCTGGTGAATGCCGCGACACGGGCGAACACCTCGACTCCGTCAGTTCGATATGTCGTGTGCGGTGGCGCCGACATTCCCGACTCGCTCGCTACAGCTGCGACGGACACGCTCGGTACTACTGTCCGGATGTTCGGCGCAACGGAGGGCCCGTCTGCCACTTGTTCTACAACGTCCGATTCCCTGCATACCCGCACGCGGAGCGACGGTCGTCCCATTGCTCCGACCGACGTTCTGGTGGACGGGACCGATCGGTCGTCCTCGGTCGGTGAGATCCTCTGGCGTGGACCCGACACGTTCCTGGGGTACTTGGACGCGTCTCTGAACGAGGCCGCGTTCACTCAGGACGGGTTCTTCCGTACGGGTGACTTGGGGCGCTTCGACGACGACGGGTACCTCCACGTCGTCGGACGCATCAAGGACATCATCAATCGGTCTGGGGAGAAGATCAGCGCGTACTCCGTGGAATCCCTGCTCTCGCAGCATCCGCACGTGTCGGAGGTGGCGATCGTTGCCGGTCCCGACCCCGTGACGGGAGAGCGCGGCTGTGCCTTCGTGGTTCCCGAGGCCGGCACGAGCATCGATCTCGCCGAGGTCCAGGCATTTCTCGAGTCCCACAAGATCGCTCGTCAGCGATTTCCAGAGAGCGTCTTCGTCGTGGATTCACTGCCCAAGACGCCTAGTGGGAAGATTCAGAAGTTCGCTCTGCGGGAATGGACTCGCGACAGAGCCGAGGTTCCCCGTCACATGGCAGGCATCACCATCGCTGCGTCGTACGAGGTCGACCGGTGACCGCGAGCATCGCTGTCAGCCACCCCGAGTCCGGCGTCGCCCTCGTCGAACTGTCTCGCGGCAAGGTGAACGCACTCGACAGCGCGATGTACAGAGAACTGGCAGTCGTGTTCGAAGAATTGTCCGACCGTGAGGACACCACGGTCGCGGTTCTGACCGGTAAGGGCAAGAACTTCTGTGGTGGAAACGATCTCCACGAATTCCAGAGCATGTCCGCGGAGAACGGTGACCGGCGGATGCGAGAGATACGCCGTGGGCTCTTCTCCGTGATGGATTGCGCTGTGCCCGTGGTCGCTGCCGTCAATGGGGCAGCCCTCGGAAGTGGCTTGGGACTGGCAGCCATATGCGACGTCGTCGTCGCCTCCGACCGTGCGGTGTTCGGCCTACCGGAAATGAATGTCGGCGTTCTCGGAGGTGGGCGATTCGCCGCGCGCATGTTGCCGCAACAGGCTGTGCGG
The DNA here is from genome assembly GCF_019836105.1 of Rhodococcus sp. BP-316. Classification (NCBI taxonomy): domain Bacteria; kingdom Bacillati; phylum Actinomycetota; class Actinomycetes; order Mycobacteriales; family Nocardiaceae; genus Rhodococcus; species Rhodococcus sp. BP-316. The sequence continues at coordinate 56,517 of NZ_JABUEE010000007.1, forward strand.
CGACTGTTCTTCACGGCGGAGCCGGTCGGCGCAGCGACCATGCGTGACTGGGGTGCTCCCATCGAAGTGGTCCCGGAATCGGAATTGCTGAACGTGGCAATGATGCGAGCACGGTCTATCGCAGCCAAGAACCGATACGCCGTGACGCTCGCCAAGCAGTCCCTGAACGGGTGCGAATCTCTCGATCTGAAGAGGGGCTACGAGCTCGAGCAGAGCTTCACCGTCCGGCTGGCGGACAACCCGCATGCCAAGGCCGCGGTCGATGCCCGCATCGAGCAACTTGCACGAAAGGATCGGTCGTGACGACAGATGTGCAGTACGAACAGGCGACTCTCGATCAATTCGGTCGGGACTGTGTCGCGTTTCTCGAGACTCGGGTTCCACGCCGATCGAGCGCGGCCGATGTCGAGCGGCGCTACGCGATCTTCCACAATCACGACGCCGCAGAGGAGCGTGCGCTCATCGATGCTGCCCGTCGATGGCAGGCAGAGCGGGTTGATGCGGGGTTCGGTGCGATCACGTGGGATCCGGTGTGGGGCGGACCCGGCCTGTCGGCGAGTCACGAGCGGAACTACGTCGAGCACGAACTCGAGTTCGCAGTCCCCGATCGTCATGAGATCGTGCTGGTCACTGTCGATCTCGTCGCGCCGACGGTCCACCTTCTCGGGACCGAGAATCAGCGACGACAGTTCGTCCGCTCCTTTCTGCGCGCCGATCTGCTCTGCTGTCAGCTGTTTTCGGAACCGGGGGCTGGGTCTGATCTGGCTGGGTTGACCACCCGAGCGACGCGTGACGGGGACTCCTGGATCGTCAACGGTCAGAAAGTGTGGAGCTCGGGTGCGCAGTTCGCAGAGTGGGGACTGCTGATCGCACGAACCGATTCCACTGCCCCCAAGCATCGCGGAATGACGGCTTTCATGGTCCCCATGGATTCGGACGGTATCGACATCCGACCTATCCGACAGATGTCCGGTGGCTCCACGTTCAACGAGGTGTTCCTGGACGGCGTCGTACTTCCGGACACGCTGCGGCTCGGCGATGTCGGCGACGGTTGGAAGGTTGCACTGACGACATTGGGTTTCGAACGCAACTCGAGCGCCGGCATCGTCGATGCCGGAGGAAACGTCCGCGACCTGGCTCGACTCGTGCGGCAGGTCGGTGCTCCAGCAGACCCCCTGACACGGCAGCGCGTGGCCGAAGTAGCTGTCTACGAGCGCGCATCCGCGCTTCTCGTCGCCCGGTACGCCGAGCGACGCGAGGATGGCGCCGCTCCCGGTGTCGAGGGGTCGATCGGCAAAATTGTCTGGACCCAGAACCTGACCCGTATCGGAGAAGCAGCGGCACGAGTGCTCGGTCCGCGCCTTGCGGCGGACACAGGCGAAGCCGACACGTTCGCCTGGTCGGAGCACCTCCTCGGAGCCCCCGGCTACCGCATAGCTGGGGGATCCGACGAGATTCAACGAAACATCATCGGAGAACGAGGGCTCGGCCTACCGCGGGAACCGAGGTGAGCACGACATGACCATGGAATGGACCGTCGAGCAACGCGACATCATGGATGCGGTTCGGCGCGCGCTGTCCGATGCGGCCGACGGCGACTCCTGGAGTGCACTGACGACGATGGGTTGCACCGAGATCGGTGTTCCGGAACAGTACGGCGGCGCAGGAGGAACGCTCAAAGACCTGTGCGCGGTCGCTCTCGAACTGGGTAGGGCACTCGATCCCGGCCCGTTCTTCGCGTCTGCAGTCCTGGCCGGATTGCTCCTGTCCGAACTGGCCCCCGCACCCGACGACCAGATGGGCATTACGCTCGCCCGACTGGCGACGGGATCCACACGTGTAGCGGTGGCTGGAAACCAGAGTGCACGTGAAGGCGTCGTCTGGTCGGACGATGACGAAGGCGTGGTGCTCAGCGGGCACACTCATTTCGTCATGGGCGGGATGGACGCTGACACCGTGCTGGTCATTGCGACGTCCGACAAGGGTCGCCTCGTGGCGACAGTCGATGCGACCGACAACGGTGTCGAGCGGACGGCGATGACGACGTTGGATCTGACGAGACCTATGGCGTCCGTGACGTTCGACGGTGTTCGCCCGACCGAGTGGGTTCCCGTGGAGGGAACCGGGGCGGTCGACCGAGCCACGGCCGCGATGTGGACCGTACTGGCAGCTGAACAGGTGGGCAGCGCTCGCGCCTGTCTGGACATGTCCGTCGTCTATGCCAAGACCAGAAAGCAGTTCGGCCGGCCGATCGGTTCTTTTCAGGCAATCAAGCATCGGCTCGTCGATATTTCCATTGCCGTCGAGTTGGCTGAAGCGGCTGTTCTGGACGCAGCGAACGCGGCGGTGGACCGCGACGAGGCCTCGATGTTCACGGCCGTGTCCATCGCACGGGTGTTGGCATCGCGAGCGGCGTCGTTCGCCGCAGAGGAATCCATACAGGTTCACGGTGGTATCGGATTCACGTGGGAGCACGTCCTGCATCACTATTTCCGACGCGCGAAGAGCGTCGAGATGCTGTTCGGATCCATGGACTCCCATCTCGACTACATCGCCGAGGCAGTGCTCGAACAGGCGTGAACGGGAGGGTGCAGCAGCTGACTCGTCCGCGTGTGCTCGCTACTCGATCAACCCAGCGCGGAATGCCGCCAACGCCGCTTCGACTCGGTTGGACACCTGGAGCTTGTGGTTCACCGCAGAGAGGTGCGACTTGACCGTCGTCTCCGACATGAACAGGCGCCGTGCGATATCTGGATTCGACGCACCGGTGGCCATGACCGACAGCACTTCTCGCTCTCGTTCGGTAAGCGCATCCAGCATTGTTGTAGGCCGCGGTGCACGAGTAGACGCGACGATCCGCCGGAGTGACTCTTCGGAGAACAGAGTGTTGCCGGCAGCGACGGCGCGAATCGACTGGTGAAACGTCTCCGGTGCCTCCGACTTGCTGAGGAAGCTGTGGGCGCCGGCCTCGATGGCCTGGACCACCAGATCGTCCACGTCCATCGCCGTCATCGCGACGACCTTCGGTGGATGTGCCGATGCCATCAATGCTCGGGTGGCGTCGAGTCCGTCCACTCGGCGCATCTTCAGATCCATCAGGACGACGTCGGGCCGATGAGCGGTGACTGCGGCGGGTACCTCGTCACCGTCCGAGACCGACGCAACTACCACGATGTCCGTGGTGGCGGCGAAGATGTCCGCCACGCCGCGACGAACGAATGCGTCGTCGTCCACGACGAGAACGGTGATGACCGCATCGGAGTCCATGATGGGTCGACCGTATCGGGTCGCGCCGACACGCCACAGCGGATAGGTGTTCTATGGAGTCGGACACGGGGTGCCGAACCGAACCGGCTGAGAACACACCCGTCGAACCTGACCAGGTCATGCTGGCGAAGGGATGTCGAGATGCGCACAGTGCCGCTGGCCGAACAGATCGTGCTCGTGACGGGCGGTGCTCGCGGACTGGGTGCTGCGATCACGCGAGCGTTCCTGCAGCAGGATTCGCGTGTCGTGGTCAACTACCACCGCAGTGCAGCCGCAGCCGATGCTCTGGCATCCGAGTTCGGTCCTGACCGAGTTGTCGCGGTGCAGGCCGATGTCACGGACCGACACCAGGTCGACGCGCTGTTCGACAGGGGACGTGAACATTTCGGGTCGACCGTCACCACCGTCGTCAACAACGCTTTGATCGACTTCTCGTTCAACGGCGACGACCGTGCCAAGGCCGACGAGATCGAGTGGTCGGCGTTCGACTCGCAGTTCCGCGGCAGCATTGCAGGCGCTCTGCACACGACGCAGGCAGCTGTGCCGGGCATGCGTGAGGCGGGATTCGGGCGGATCATCACGATCGGCACCAACCTCGTGCAGAACCCCGTCGTTCCGTATCACGACTACACGGCGGCGAAGGCTGCCTTGTTGGCGCTGACGAGGACCTTCTCGGCTGACCTCGGACCTGACGGCATCACCGTCAACATGGTGTCCGGTGGTCTGCTGCGGACCACGGATGCCAGCTCCGCGACCCCACCTGCGGTGTTCGACATGATCGCCGAGAGCACCCCGCTGCGCCGGGTGACGACGCCGGCCGAGTTCGCGGATGCTGTGCTGTTCTTCGCATCGCCGTGGTCGAGAGCGGTGACGGGTCAGAACCTGGTCGTAGACGGCGGATTGGTGAAGGACTGACGCGTCAGGAGTACCAGGGGAGCCAGGCCGTCACGATGAACTCGCCTCCCGTGGCTGTCCACCGCACCCACCCGCCGGCATTGTGAGCTTGCTCGGCGAGGCCGGCCAACCCGGTTCGCGAACCCGGGCCAGGTTGCGCTGTCGTCGACATGTGGTTGCGCACAGTCAGGCTGATGCCGTCTGTGTCCGCCCCACTCACCGTGATGTGAAGGGGGGAACTCGGGGCATGCTTCTGACTGTTGGTCAGAGCTTCCTGCACGATGCGGTACGCGGTATGACTGGTCAGATCGCCGACCACACCGGGATGAATGTCCTGGACCAGCGTCACCCGACACCCGGCAGAACGCGCTGCGTCGACGAGGTCCCCGATTCCCGCGATGCTGCGCCGACCAGCATCCTCGCCGCCGGTGTCGGACCCGCGGAGAACGCCGATGATGCGTTTGAGCTCATCCAGGGACTCGTGAGCCGTGGAACGAATCAGGGCCGACGTGTTGGAGATCTTCTCCGGTCCGTGATTGCTCCCGACCTGTAAACCGCCTGCCAGTAGCGATATTCGACTGAGACCGGCTGCCAGGGTGTCGTGCATGTTGCGTGCGATGCGGGAGCGTTCCTGCTGTATCAGCATGTCCTCGTGCAGGCGCTGCGACTGCGCGGTCGCCTGATCGCGGGACTGCACGGCCACCACGAGATCGGACTTCGTACGGCGAAGCTGCGAGAGCCCCAGAACGACGGCGACGAGGACGGCCGCGACGAGCCAGGGCAGCCACCATGGGAGCGACCACGTCGGCGGGGGAGTGCCCTCGACATGTCTGATTCCGATGGTCAGGACCGAATAGTCGCGGCGGCGCCCTGCGTCGTACACGAGGGATATCGCGCAGGCCAGGTAGACCGCGACGGCAGCACCGGCGAGAGTGCTACCTCGAGCGAAGACGCCCACCGCATAGAGGGCTATCAGCGCGGCCGTTGCGTCGGTAGCGAAGAAGAGTGGACCGACGATAGCCATGGCGAGGACGATCCACGGTTTGTCGTGTCGCCAGATCAACGCAATCGCGGCGGCCATATTGAGGACGACGCCCAGCGCCACGTTCCACACCGGTGTTCCCGATGTGCCCGCGAGACCGGCAGCCATGAAGGTGCAGAACACGCTGATCGTCACTGCGCCGACGGTCCAGGCGCGACGCCGAACCGTAGCTGCAGTAGTGGTCACAGAGAAGACGGTACGGCCATGGTCCGACATGAGCCTCCGTTCTTCGGTCGCTAATGCCGACCGAAAGGAGGAGTGAGACCGGCCGAATCGACGAGGTGCCCGACGGGGTCACTGCGGTGTTCTTGGTGGGACGCACCGACCGGTGCCGGCACCACCGAAAGGACTCGCCATGACTCAGCCTCCCCAGAACCCGTACGCGCAGCCACAGCAGCCGCCGACCAAGAAGAACTGGTTTCTGCGGCACAAGATCCTCACGGCGATCGGTGCGGTCGTCGTCATTGCGGTCGGCGTCAATCTGGCGAGCGGGGGACAGGACTCGTCCACCAGTGGCACCCCGTCCTCGTCGCAGGCCGCATCGGAGGGCAGCAGTGCGCCGGCCGAAGAGTCGCCACCGGGAATCGGTGCTGCGGTGAGGGACGGCAAGTTCGAGTTCACCGTGCAGAACGTCGAGCGTGGCGTCGCCAGTGTGGGGGATCAGTACACGTCGCAGACGCCGCAGGGCGAGTACGTGCTGGTCACCCTGAATGTCGCCAACATCGGAAACGAGCAGCAGCTGTTCGACACGTCGTCGCAGAAATTGCTCGACGGGCAGGGGCGCGAGTACTCGACCGACACGCTCGCGACGGTGACCAATGACCCGAATCTGGGCTTCTCGCAAATCAATCCGGGCAACTCGCTCGTGGCGACACTCGTCTACGACGTGCCGGCGGGCACCGCACCGTCGGAGATCGAGCTACACGACTCCTTGTTCTCCGGCGGCGTCACCGTCACCGTCGCCTGATCTTCAGTTCACCTATCCGTCCCCACGTCAGGAGTTTCCATGCCAGATCCCTCTTTGTCCCTCGTTGCCGCTCTACTCGACCGTTCCGGTTCGATGTCGTCCATCGCCGGCGACACCCGCGGAGGATTCGACACCTTCATCGACGCCGAGCGTGGTCACGACGGCACAACCGTCGTGACGCTGGCGCAGTTCGATGATCAGTACGCGATGGTCTACGAGTCGATACCGATCGACCAGGTACCTCCGCTGTACTTGGTACCCCGAGGGATGACGGCGTTGTACGACGCGGTGGGGAAGTTCGTCACCGAGATCGGCTCGTCGCTTGCGGCCCTACCCGAGGAAGAACGGCCCGGATCGGTCACTGTGCTGGTGATGACCGACGGACAGGAGAATTCGAGTCGGGAGTGGTCGAACCAGGCAGTTCGCCAGCTGATCGAGCAGCAGGAATCGCAGTACGGGTGGGACTTCGTGTTCCTGGGCGCGAACATGGACGCGGTGGATACGGGTTCGCAGATGGGCTTCAAGGCGGACAAGTCTTTGACCTACGACGCCTCGTCGGTGGGTGTGAGCGCAGCGTTCTCGGCGGTGGTGGACTACCAGGATCGTAAGCGGGCGCACGGAATGCAGCAGGTGGACGGGTTTTCTGACGGTGATCGGCGGCGGGCGGGGCGGTGAGCCTTCCCCGGCCAAGCTGGCAAGACGCCCATTCGACGTCGTTGACATTCCGAGCTGTGGAAGGCTGGCGAGATGAATGAGTACGTTTACGGCGATGTCGCCGGCGAATTGATTTTCATCAAGTCTGACGCTGCCGAGCAGCTGGCACTGCTGCATTCGGAATTTGCAACATGGGGGGACGCGAGGAACAGCCTCAGCGCCAAAAGCTGGACCGATGTGGTCGAGCGCTTCGCCGATGGCGAAACTGATCTTCCTGCGGACGGCGAAGTGTACGACCTGGACACTGTTCCCGGACACGCCGACGGTGATTGGCCGGCCTGGCCCGCCCGAGAGATGCTCCGCGACGTACCGCAATCGGTTCGTGAGCAATACGGGAAGGTCGAGGACACCATTCATGACGGCGAGTTCTTGCACTTCGACGTGGGCGATGAGGTCGCCATCGTGAAGGCTCTGCAATCCTTCGGTTGGAGGTGCGTCCGCGATGATGCCTTGGTCCGCAAAGCGAGTGGGCACTAGTTGCATTGTGTGGACAGCTGGTGTCCCTGTACGACAGGTTGGTTGTCAACCTGCAGAGAGTGGATTCCAGGTGGGCTTGCCTTGACCTGACGCGATCATAAGCAGATTTGGTATTCGCAGGAGATCCAGCGGCCGTGGGCCAAGCAACTACGCTGGTCACAAGACGCCATCGAGAACCGATGGCCGTCAACGAATGGGGACGGGTTCGCGATGGTAAGGGTTCCGCAGATTACCGTGGACGACAATGAGATCCTCGACCAGCTACACAAGGCCGGCGAAGCTGTCGGTCATAAAACGTTACAGCAGCGCTGCAAGTTCAGTGACAATCGGTACGAGGTATCCCGGAAGAACCTCATAGCCAAAAAGTTGGCGGTCACTGTTGCAGGCGGACGCGGTTCGCTCAGCTTGACCGATGACGGTAAGGCGGTCCCGTCAGCGACGGTCAAGGAATCCCTCCTCTACGGACCCCTGTGTGATGTCCCGTTGAAGGATTGGAAACAGACGCTGGGCCATGTTCCTATTGTCGTCGACAACACTGCTATGCAGGGCGGCCGGGTGACCGGGGGTCGGTGGACTCGGCCGGACCTCGTGTCAGTTGGACTCGAGTCTTTCGACTACGTCCCACACCTGTCAATGGATGTGTCGAGTGTCGAGGTTAAATCGTTCGTATCGGTGGACATCGCCGCGGTCTACGAGGCGCTCGCACATCGACGAGCGTCAACGCGCGCGTGGGTGTTCTTCTACATCCCACCGCATCTGGAAGTTGCGACCGAGAATCAAGTGTTCGAAGTGTGTTCCGTTGTCGGCGAAAGCGGGATCGGCGTTGTCACCTTCGGTGATCCCCGCAACACGGCGACGTGGCGTGTCAAGCAGCGTCCCTCGCGAGTAGTAACGGATCCCGCACTGCTGAACGACTTCATCAAGGTTCAGATGAGTGAGACCGCCAAAGACCAGATCAGAGCGAAAGTCGCTCAGATCAAGCGTGGTGGAGAAGAGGGCGTCGCATCACTCGACCTGGAGGAGTGACGTGCTGGCGGCGGCGATCAGCGGGATAGGCATATCAGCACCGTTGTCGGGTTCAGGTCTCAGCTGTCGGCACGGCCGGATGCCGTCCGCCAAATAGTATGGTCTAGTACGGCGGCATCGACGCCGAGGTGGCCTGCCGCATCGCGGACTAGTACAGCGCAACTAGTGGGAGTGAGGTCACCGCGGCGGGTCGCGCTAGCGACGTAACGCATGACCATACGGTCAGACTTGACCCCGGGGAGCCCCGCAAGGATGAGCGCGTACTCGAACGTGATTCCCGACCGCTGGGCCTCCGCCGACGTCCACAGTTGCTTCAGCGTGCTTCGGTCATCCTCATTGTCGTCCCTCAACTCGCCGTGCTCCCTGAACTGTGAGGCCGTGCGAATGCCCGCGTGGTGGAGCTTCTCTGCAATGTCGTGCATGACCGCCGCCTTCAGTGACGCGCCCTGCTTAGTGGATGCCGGCTTGAGGTTGCCGACGGCTGCGGCCCATGCGCGCGTCCCCCCGAACTGATGGAAGGATGCGAGCAGATCAGCTGTGCCGTCGGTCGCGGCGGCCCCGCCGCGAAGCTCTCGGTACCGGTTCACGACGTTGCGCACACTCGTGTAGTGAGATCCGGTCGACTGGATTGAATCGATGATGCACAACGCAAGACTGTTCCGGTATCCATCGGGTCGGAACCATCCGGACTGCGGACCCAGCTGTTCCCGGCATGCAACCACCAGTGCTTCGACGTCAGATTGCTCAGACATACTCAACTCCTTTCGCTTCACGGCACCATCGCACGGGAGTCCGACAATAGGGCGAACTCCTTGAACAAATGGGCCGCTGCCACGATTGGTACCTGACATCCACGCTCGCCGGCGAGGTGCGGCGTGTGTGGCGAAGCATGTCGTAGGTCGTCGCGTTCTCTGTCGCGGCCCAGGCCGCTGCACCGTCGATATGGCTGACGAGGGTGCGTGTCGACAGGCGGTAGCGGTCGCTGGCGGTCAGTGTCGAGGCTCCGGGCCCCGCTTCGATACGTACGCCGCCGGGGATTGCGATGTTCGGATCGTCGGTGGTGGCGGTGACAATCTGTTCGATCGCGGACGCCAACACCGGCCCGCTCCGTCGGGCAATCCGCCGCTCGGATCGACCAGTTAGTGTGCCCGTAATGCTGGCGGTCTGATCGGGTCGACCTCTACGGCCGATAGCAAGTCCGAATCGGCGCAGCAGCGCAGCGCGCACACCTTCAGGCCGCACAGCTGCGCTATGACGATTAACATCAACTCGGCCTCAGACACCCCGGCAGCTATGTGGCTTTTGCCTCTCATGGAGTCGACCGACGAAGGGCGTGACCAACCCGGATACATCCGGTCATCAGACGGGGTGACCCTTGAGACTCGGTCTTCGACGGTCTGCGTGCTATTTCGGCGAGGCACCGGGTTCGCTCGTGGGGGCTGCTGTTGATACGCGAGTCGCGACCCGAAAGGGCGTGCATCGGGCGCTCAAAGGTGGAGGGACATGTTGTCACTCAACTTGCGCGTACGCATACGATTGACAGATGGCACGCATCCTGGAGCTCCAGCCCAGCAGTCAAGAACGAATCGCCCCACACAAGGTTGAGAACGGCGTGGTTTGCGAGTGGAAACTAATCGAGGATTCTGATGGAACGCCGCTCGTCCACCTGTCTACCTTCGGTTCCAAGAATCGGCAGGCGGACCCGAAGAGCAGCCAGTCGATTCAAGTTGACGAGGCCACCGCTCACCGTTTGATCGAGATCCTCAGCGGGGCATTCGCAGAAGCGCGCGGCGGTACGCCCTTGCCGACGCCGACTCATGTGGTGATAACCAAAGAAGACCCGCCCGGCAGATTTCCTGATGCCGACGAGGGTCTGGCAGATGCGACCAACTTGCCAATAAAATGGTTGCAGTCGGCAGTCGACTCTCTCCGGGACCGTCCGCAACTCATCTTGTATGGCCCCCCTGGTACAGGTAAGACGTTTGTCGCTTCGCATCTGGCTTCGCATCTGGCCAGGCGCGATAACATTCGCATGGTGCAATTCCATCCGTCGTATTCATACGAGGACTTTTTCGAAGGATTTCGTCCCACTGGTGCGGAGGGTGGACAACTGCAGTTCGAGCTGCGGGCAGGCCCGCTCCGGCGGATTTCCGACGCTGCGCGCAATGCCCCGAGCGAGAACTTCGTACTTCTGATCGACGAGGTCAATCGGGGAAATCTATCTAAGATTTTTGGTGAGCTCTACTTTCTGCTCGAGTATCGTGACAGGTCGATTGACCTGATGTACGGGACCAATGATTTAGCTCCGTTCTCGCTTCCACGGAACGTGATCATTATCGGGACGATGAACTCAGTGGACAGGTCTGTTGCCGCTGTTGATGCTGCTATGAGGCGCCGGTTCGCCTTCCTTGCTTTGAGGCCCGGTGAATATCCCGTCTCAGATTCTCTCCGCACCTGGTTGTCCAAACGGGGTTTGCCGGGCAAGATTGCCGACATACACGATGCGCTAAATAAGCGGATTGAGGAGGAGGACTATAAGCTTGGACCGTCTTATTTCATGCGCGATTCGCTCTACAGGCCGGGCGGTTTGGACCAGATGTGGGACACCTCGATCATCCCTCTCGTAGCGGACTACCGACATGGAGCTTCCACGATCGAGGTTCAGCTCGAGTTCTCGTTAGACAACATTCTCACTGACGCCGGCATTTCGCGAACGGAAATGTACGAATCCATCGCGTCGATAGCTGAACCGGATGGGACCTGACCGATGCGGACGATCAACCTCACAGAAGGGCAGAATTCGCATCACCGTCTCGAGCAAGCAGAATTGGCTGCTGTTCGGTCTATGGAGTACGTGGCGATCGGATTGACCCTCGAAGTCGGGACTTACGAGCTAAGACCTGCTAGCAATAAGGTAGGTGCCTTATCATGTTCAGGAATTCAGGTTCTGATCCATCCCAAGGTCGCAGTGTCACGATTATTCTGGTTGATGGACTTCGGACAGGCGAAGGTGGCCTGGAGGCGGGCTGGGTTGAATTTTGAAGAGGCGCCCGATCTGACAAGTGCGATAGGCCACTCATTCCTGATGGAAGCGACTCGCTCACTGCAGCAGATTGTGCGTGGCTATGTGCCGTCGGAGGACACATCTCAGGTACTAAGGGGGCGCTTGTCGATCTCGCGTCAAGTTCAGCGGCACATGGGCGTGCCAATTCCAATGGAGATTGAGTATGACGATTTCATTGCGAATGTAACGGAGAATCGGATTCTGCTTGCTGCTGCGGAGAAGTGTTTGCGAATACCAACCTTATCGGCCCCGGACCGATTGATGTGCCGCGCTCTCGTTGGACGATTGGAATCGAGTGGTGTGCGCTCTGCGCAGCCGGGCGAGATCTGGCGTGTTACTAAACTGAACCAGCACTACCGCAGGTCGCTGCATTTGGCCGAATTGATCCTGAAGTCAGAGTCATTTGCGCTTAGGTCAGGGGGTGCTGCGGCCTCTGGTTTTGTAATCGATATGTGGATGATATTCGAGGATTTCGTTGTAGAATGGTTACGCGGCTACTTCGATCCAAAGCAAGTATCGGTGAGTTGTCAGTACAGTTTCGTATTGGATGAGGAACGTCAGTTCAAGCCACGGGCTGATTTGTATCTATCAACGTCAGATATCGGTGTTTTTGTAGATGCGAAGTATAAAGGTCTTGGCCGTGGCCAACCGCCGATGTCTGACGTGTATCAAATGCAAAGCTATTGCATCGCCGCCAAATCAACGGTTGCTCATCTCATATACGTGGGAAGCGAATCCTCCTCTAGCTACACTTTGAATAATTCGGGCGTAACAGTGCACAGGCACTCGATCGACCTATCGGCCGAGAGTGAAGTGCTGGACGCCCAACTGAAACAGATTGCTGCGCTGATTGCAGCTGACCTCGGCGTGCAGTCCGGCAGCGCCACCCCCACCGCGAACCCCCTTGGTGATCACCGCTTGGCTGCTCAATCATTAACAGCGCACCGGTAGGTCCGATGTTGTGACCATGGACATGAATCCTGACTTTTTTTGTTTCGTTTTACTTCCGTTGCGCCGGCCGTCCACTCGAGGACGTCGACGATCCGCCGGTCGTCTTCAAGAAGAATCCATGTATTTCGCGGACGTCCCAGGGGAGCACGCGCCGTCACCGTGAAAGTCTCAACCGTCGAAACAGAGCAGCATTTGTATGGCTAGTGGTCGCAGGAGCTCCTCGACGGAGGGAGCCGGCATACTGGACCTGAAGGCTAGCCGCGAAGACAAATGAGTCGATCATAGATTTCGCAGTTCATTCCGGCGATTATCTGGTGGCTTCCCTCCGGTACGACGTGCCTGCCGGCACCGCAGCTCGGACCGCAAAGTACATGACTTGCTGTAACCCGTCGGCATATACGGTTTGCATCGTGTGATCGGTCATCCGTGTCCTTAGGGGAAGCACGTTTCCGAGTCCGCATGCACACAGCCCACTTTCGCATGAGTCGTCGTAATCGTTCCATCCCCTAGCCAGTCGCCGCGTCACACGACCGCTCGGGCTCGGCCCGGCCCGGCCCGGCCCTGGCCGGGCCCTGGGACGAAACCGGAACGCTCCACGCGGAAGGTCGACTGCACTCGCGGCGACTTCGATATCTCCACTGATGCAGAGCGGGGGTGACGGTAAGACTGTGGCGAGACCCGCTCAGATCAAGGTGACCACGATCGGTCTGCGGCCGAAGGAAGATGGGGTACTTCGAGTCCCAGGAAGATTTTCACCAAGGTCGGAGAGTCGCTCGGGGCGCTTTCGGATGGCCGCGGCCGGGAACAGTCACAGTGCTGGAGATGAGTAAAGGCCAGGCGAGCTCGTTGTAAGTGGACGAATCAGGCGGTGCGTCAGTCCATCGAGCAGCAGTAGCCGCTGTACAGGTGGAAGTTCGTGTTGCTTGACGCCAGCAGGACGCTTTGAAGATAGGTGCGCAGATGTGCTCGACCAGAACACATCGATGAGATGCAAAGGCTTTTGCGGGGGTATGAGCGTGGTGTTGTTGACTGTAGTGAACCAACAGAATCCCAAGCTGCTGTTGCGCGACGATAGCTGTACCAAATCCCGCAGTGGGCCTGGGTTGCGAGCAACATCAGCAGATCGTGAGCAACACACGATCAGTATTGCGCCCTCTCCACCGCGCGGAGATGGCACCCTCAGTTGATGCCACAAATCCCAGCCGCCATATCTTCCCTTGTCAACGGCGCCGAGAGGACGGTCTACGATGCACTGTGCGCCCAGCTCGGTGACGACGACATCATTGTGGCAAACCAACGAGTGACCGATCATCGGAAGGACTACGAGATCGACTTCGTTGTACATCTCGACGGTCTCGGCGTCGTTTGCCTGGAAGTCAAGGGTGGGCAGGTCTCGCACGATGGATCGACGTGGATTCAGACGCGGCAGGGGAGCGATCACCCGATAGATCCAGTGACGCAGGTGCGAGAGGCCAAGTACGCACTGCGCACCTACGTGGAAAACGATCCGAGGTGGACACTCGGCAAGGGATTCCCATGGGCGCATGTCGTGGTGCTTCCGAACACCGAACTGGACGCGGACTTTGCACTCCCCGATTGCCCTCGGTGGAGTGTGATCGACCGAACGGGCCTTCACAAGCTCGGGCAGTATTTATCCGCGATTCTGCGGCACAAGTCGAATGGCGAACTCGATCCCCGATCCGGTGCGCAATTGAAGATGGTGCTTGGCGGTCGCGGGCTTCCCCAGAAGGACGTGCTAGCCAGGGCGCTGGCCAACGAGGACGTAGCCGAGACGCTGACTGCTCAGCAATCGATCATCCTGCAGGCGACGCGGTTGCTCAAACGAGTCGAAATTCGGGGCGGCGCGGGTAGCGGCAAGACGTTCCTCGCGCTCGAGCAGACACGACGTCTGCAGAAGGATGGCCAGCGAGTCGCCCTCCTCTGCTACTCGCACGGCCTGGCCTCCTATCTGAAGCGGTTGACAGAGAGCTGGCCGCGGAAAGAGCGACCAGCGTACGTCGGCGAGTTCCATGCATTAGGCGTGCAGTGGGGTGCCGCGACGGGGCCGGACGAATCCGTGCGGACCGCAGAGAGCGTTCGGTTCTGGGAGGAGGATCTGCCGGCCCAGATGGCCGAATTGGCCATAGGGCTCGAGCCGGGCCACAGGTTCGATGCCATAGTGGTGGACGAGGCACAGGATTTCGCCGACGCGTGGTGGAGCCCGGTCGTCGAGTCCCTCCGGAGTGCGGAGGGCGGTTCGATCTATCTTTTCAGCGATGAGGCGCAGCGGGTGTTCGACCGGCACGGAACACCGCCATTGGATCTCGTCCCGATCGTTCTGGACCAGAACATCAGGAACACCAAGCAGATCGCAACCGTTTTCGGACCGCTCGTAGGACAGCGCATGCGGTTGATGGGCGGAGACGGTCCAGCGGTCACTATGGTGGCGTGTTCGGCTGACGCCGCCCTCGATCAGGCAGACGATCGAGTCGACCTGTTGCTAGAGGCCGGGTGGCGCGAGGAGGACGTCGCCCTTCTGACTACCGGCACCCGTCATCCTGAGCAGGTCTCACGCCAGTCAGAAGGCCAAACTGCATACTGGAGCAGCTTCTGGGACGGTGATCAGGTGTTCTACGGGCACGTCTTGGGATTCAAGGGCTTGGAACGGAGAGCCGTAGTGCTCGCTGTCAACGAGTCCGGCGGGCGGGATCGTTCGCGGGAGCGTCTCTACGTCGGGCTATCTCGCGCACGGGACCAGCTCGTGGTGTGCGGGGATCCTGCTTACATTCGGGAAGTTGGAGGGGCCGAGTTGGCCACTCGGCTAGGCCTGTAGGACCTGCGTGATGTCGGTCGAAGAGGTCGATTCCCGAACGGACAGAACTAATACGTTGAAATATGTCAAGCTGGCAGGGTGAGACGCCGCCCGGGGAGCTACCCGAGCAGCGCTTGCCCCTGTCTACGGCGAGTTTCTGCCGCTTCGACGGCGCGCGACCTTGCCCGCACACCAGCCTCGGTCAGCGCCCGATACAACCCCAATTCGGTTAGGCCCGCTTCATACACCACCGCCACCGGCCCCGGTATCCGCGGTCCACGACCGGATGTCCTGGTAGGCCGGAGTCAACCGGGCCTGCACAAACCCCCGTGGCGCCGTCGATCGCCGCGACCGCGACCGAAGGTGCGTGCAGATCGAGACCGATACTCGTACTCTCTGCGAGCACCGGGGCCTTCCACCATTGTCGGAAAGACCGGTCGGGGGCACGCCCACTCGGTAACCCACGAACATGGGTCAGAGAGACCCCGGCCCGCAGCCTTTAGCTCAGCGTCGAAGGCCACCCATCCCGTATAAACTGCTGGCGAATCCTGATCACGGAAGAGCCGATACGAGTCGAGGAGCGCGGCCTGCAACTGGCAGGCGGTGGTGAGGGTCAGTGTGACAATGCCGTTGTGCAGGAACAGGTCCTAGCGGTCACCGTCGGTAAGCGTGGTTCCGCGTGGTACACCATCCCGCGGGGCGAAGTCAATGGCGCAGTGCGAATACCTTTATTTCGTCGTGACGTCACTTTTGCGGGACTCGTGTGAGATTGTGCAATTAGTCGATTCGATCGAGTCTGGTGACGGGACGTGATGGTGGTTCGGAAGGTCGATGCGCGGGAGTGGCTTCGCGAAAGGGAGGAGGTGTACCGCGAGCGGTTGGAACGGGCCTCTTTGGTAGTGGAAGCGGACTACTCCTTGCAGGACGTCGAGACCATCTGTCGTTCGTTCGGCCACGTCCACGATTGGCATGTACGTGCAGGACGCGCCAGTGACACTGGTTTCGGCCGTTTCCCGAACTGCCTGCTGGTTGCGATGGTCGGAACGGCAGCGACATCACCCGAGCCGAATGTCTTCTGGCCTGCGTTCTGGAACGCCACTGCTATCTCTCCCACGTCTGACATGCAGACGCGTGTCGGCGATCTGTTCTTGGAAGCTCTGACTCGGCGGCGGCTCCAGACTTTCAGTCAGGTCGTGAAGAAGCGCTTCGTCGGTCCAGCCGCAATGCATGCGGCAATACCGGCATCAGGTATGCCTCGTGTGGTTGATTTGGTGCTGGCTCGCCGACGTCGAGACGCTGGCCTGACCGGACCGCGGCTGCTGGCATGGATGCTGGGGCAGAGTTCTCGGATGGGATTGGTCGATACGACGTCGGCGAGATTTCTCGTTCACGGTGGCGAGCTGGCTGTCGACGTGCTTGACCGCATCATCGAGGTGATTGTCCATGTCCGGGAAGTGCCGGCGTCTGTCGAGGACGGCTCGCTGACGACCGAGACGACCGGGCTCCCGGCCGTGATGTTGGTATCACTTGTTCGAACAATGCGGGACCGTCTCGACGAGGTCGTGGTGCAGCCGCGCGCGGTGAGTCGTGCTGAGATGCAGGATGACTGCGCTATCGCGCTGGACATATCAGCCGGGGCGATTGTGGTCCGGCTGCCGTCCGTTGCAGCCGAGCGCGGGTCGGTCGTGTGGACAGTGTCAAGCGACGGTACCTCCGAGGATGTCCGGAGCCGTTCGGACTGGTTCGGCGCCGCGGCTCGCACGGCACAGACCAGCGCGCCGCTGCAGCGACCGGTCCGGTCGGTCGGGGTCCGTCTGGACGGCGCCAGCTACCTCGACCTGACTCTCGTCGACCCTTCCGATCCACTCTTGATCTTCGATCTGGATGGTCGACTGCAGCCTGCGGCGCTGCCTGTACCCCGCGGAGAGGTCTGGACTGTCCGACCGGACACCCATCAGCTGGGGTCTGCCGGTGGTGTTCCGATACGTGTGATCGGCGACCTCGGCGCGCCGACGGGGTGGCCCGGCTGGCGAATCGAGCAGGTCGACCTCACCGACCAGTCTGCGATCCACTTGATCCAAGGTGACCGAACTGGCCGGCTGCACCCAGTTCGAAGCGGCGGAATTCCTTTCATTTCGTCTGGTCAATCAAGCACGGCCGTGCGAACCGTACGCGGCACAGCCGTAACGGCGTCGAGGCCCGTGATTACGCTTCCGCCGGCAGTGGACGCTGAACAGTGGCGCATTGAAGTTACGCACACCCTGGCTGGTCGTCGATCGACCGTAGGGTATCCGCTGCGAGAGTGCGGCATTCTGGGCGATGGGTACGACGCCCTGAGCGGGTTCCCCAGCCCGCTCCTCGGCGACTACTTCATCTCCATTCGCGGTGCCTTCGGTAAGAAATCCCAAAAACTGGTTTCAATAGTGGAGGGCCTGAGCAGCTCTGTTCAACCCGAACTACGGCTTCCGGTCGCCGGTGGAGTGCAGCCGTCGCAGGTACACCTCAACGCCCATTCGGAGCTTCTGCTGTCGGCGGGCTCATTGTCATTCGGATCCACGGAGCTTCAGAAGGAGTTGTCCTGTGCCCGTGCAGGAGATACCGCGCAACTCGTAGTCTCACCACCCCATGTGCGCATTCGGTTCGACTCTGGACCAGAGGCGAGCAGCTGGACATCGTCGGCTGCGGTCATCCATCCCGAGGCGCTCGAGGGGAGGGCGCAGTTGCATGTCCAACTGCCTGGGACTGCCGGGAGCTATCGGCTGGAGTTCACGTCGGCCTCGGGTGGTGAGAAGCAGTCATTGGAGAGGATGGCGAAGCAAGGGGAAAGCAGCCAGATCTTCGACCTCAGCAAATTCGCCGACACAGCTCGACAGGCGCGGACGGGGCACTTCGCTCTTGTGGCACCCGACCACGCGTTTGTGGTGGCCGTGCTTAGGCCGCAGCGCTTTGCAACCGGCGCGATAGCCACACAGGAGGGCATTCAGCTGCAGGATTTTCGTCTGGTGGACAACGTCACGGCTGCGGTCTATTCGTCCACGGCGCCGTGGCTACCGCCGGCCGAGTTGCCGGTTTCCAGTACAGGCGTGATTGCTCTGCAACAGGAGTTGCGAAATGCTGGGCCGGTCACCATCGAGCTCGGGGTGGTCGACCCGTGGGTTCCAGTCGCCTGGCCGGCTTGGCCGGGGCAGCACGCAGTGGTGTGTGAGTTTCCTGGTCACCACCGTGGGTCACCAGACGGAACCGAGCCATTGTCAAGGCTGCTCGCAGGGCTGGACCTGGAACCGGGAGCCAGAATCGATCATCTGGCTTCGGCATGGGCGACTTATGCCCTTCTCGACGACCTCCGGCTTACGGGGGCGCTGGACGCCACGGTGCGGGGCTTACTCGACGACGCCCTGCACCGTGATCCGAGCCCGGCGCTCGTGGCACTCGCTCATACTGCGAAAGATCGAGCGGGACTTGTGGACAGCCTCATTGGGTCGCGCCTAGTGGAGCGGCGGTATGACACCGTGAGTGACGAGGATCTTGAGCAGCTGTGGCCGAGCTCGCCGGTAGCCGGAGCCATGGCGGCTGCGTATGAGTGGTCATCGGCCGCGGACGGACCCGTGGACGAATCGCTGCGTTTGGCGACGAATCTGCACGGCGGGGCCGATCTTGTCGAAATCTTGTGTTCGGGCCGGGATCCGAACCGGGAGGTAGGGACGTTCGCGGGTTGCGAGCTGCTCGACGCCATGCCACTACACCGGCTGAACGAGATGTGGCTTGCTGTGCAGGTGGTTCCGGAGGGACTTTTACATAGTGACAGTAGAACTGCTGCTGCCAAGCAATTATTCGACGGGCGCAAGGCAGGCGAACTCACGCCATTCTTGCCCTTGATCGAGCAGGACCTGCCCCGTTCACGGAAACTCCTGCGTGAGCAGGCGCCTCCCGCTGTGCTGGCCCAGCTGGACGCACGTCTGGACCGCACTCCACGCGCAACCTGGGGGCTTCTGCCGGCGGCATCCTTCGCCTGGGCTGCACTCGCCCGGCTCCGCGCGCAGAACTCCGCAGTTGTACCGAGGATGTCACCGCCCCGGCGGGATGCGTGGCGAGCGTTGGCTCGTCTGGCCCCCGATTACGTTGGAATGGATCTCGTGTTGGCCGACGCCCTGATCCAGTCAAACAGCCGACAGATCCAGACAAAGGACGCGCCGTGAACCACCAGCACCTCGACCCGCTCGCTACCAGCCAGCACGTCACCGAAACCTACCAGCGTTACGTCAAAACTTTGGTTGATGTCCGTGACCATGAGTTAGCCTCGGCCTTCGCGCACACGGTTGACCAAGGTGCTGCGCTCTCCGTAGGCCCATTCTTGGAGGCCACTCCGGCTTATCGGCCCGGCGCATCGCTCGCAGACCTTGTCGAGGAGGGCGTGCTGCACCGCGATTTTGCTTCGATGAGCAGTGAAGCGTTGCCGCTGGATCGGCAGCTCTACTTTCATCAGGAGCAAGCGATCCGCAAGGCCGTCGCTGGGCGGAACGTTGTGGTCACCACGGGGACCGGATCCGGCAAGACCGAGTCATTCCTCGTCCCTATCATCAATCACCTCGTGGCCGAACGGGCCCGCGGCGAACTCGGACCCGGCGTGCGTGCGTTGCTGCTTTATCCGATGAACGCGCTCGCCAACGACCAGGTCAAGCGGCTGCGCACCTTGCTAGCGGGTAGCGGCGATTTCACTTTCGGCCGGTACACCGGCGAGACGAAGGAATCGGTTCAGGACGCCGAGCGACTTTTCTCGACTATGCACCCCGAAGAGCGCAGATTGCCCAACGAGCTGTTGAGCCGGTCGGAGATGCGGGCGACGCCGCCCAATATCCTCTTGACGAATTACGCCATGCTGGAATACCTATTGCTTCGCCCGGCAGATATCGCGTTGTTCGAGGGAGACAACTGGTCATTCATTGCTTTGGACGAAGCGCACGTTTACGACGGAGCCAAGGGTGCTGAAATCGCTATGTTGCTTCGGCGTTTGAACGACCGAGTGGCCGGTGGGCGTCCGGTACAGTGCATCGCTACCAGTGCCTCCGTCCAAGGCACGCCGCCACAAGTTATGGAATTCGCTCGCAAACTATTCGACAGCCCGTTCGATTGGGTCGAGGGTGATCCAGACCGCCAGGATCTCGTCACGGCCAGCCGGGTCAGCACACCGGCGGCGGCGACGTGGGGTCCGCTGGCACCCCCACTGTGGCGAGAGCTCGCGCAGTCACCGGACCCTACCCGTGCGGTGGTGGAGCACGCGCGAAGACTTGGCCATTCTGACGGCGATGGCCACACCCTGCTCGAGCACGAGGCTACGGTCGTATCACTGAAAACCATGCTCGCGTCGGGGCCTCGGACGGTGGAGAACCTCGCCCCGGCGTTGTTCCCGGATGAGGAGAACCCCCGCTCCGCGTTGAATGACCTGGTCGCTACCGCGAGCGCTGTCCACGACAGCTATGACAACCCCGTTCTGTCAGCTCGGTATCACCAGTTCGTCCGCGCAACCGAGGGCGCATTCACGTGTCTGTCCCCCGATGGTCCTCACGTCCAGCTGGCGCGGCACACCCAGTGCCCTGATTGCGATGCTGCGTGCTTCGAGTTCGGTTCTTGCCAGCGCTGTGGCGCGGTCTACCTGGCCGGTGCGATCGACCGCGTCGGTTCCACCGCGTACTTCGTGCCGTCGACCAAGGCCGATCGCACTCAGATGTGGCTCATGTTGGGCGAGGAGGACGAGCTGGTCGACGATGACGAATCGATCTTGGAATCGGAGGCCACGCAGGCGACCGGAGGCGCGGCCGCGGCTCTCTGCACTCGCTGCGGGGCGCTACATCCGGCGGGCGCACTGACCTGCGGTGCCGCGGGATGCACCTCAATCACGCTGCGTCCGGTGCGGAGGTTCGAGCGCTCCCAGAAAGTTCTGAGCTCCTGCTCCCGGTGCGGTGCGCGGTCACGGGAAGTGATCCGCCGACTGCTTACCGGATCCGACGCTCCGCCATCGGTGCTCGCCACGGCGCTCTACCAGCAACTACCGCCCGGATCGGGCCACGCTGCCGAGCTCCTGGGGGAGGGACGCAAACTTCTGATGTTCAGCGACAGCCGGCAGGCGGCAGCATTCGCGGCACCCTATCTGCAAAACACCTACGGGCAGCTGCAGCGCCGTGCACTTCTCGTTGCCGGCCTCGAGCGGGCGTGCGAGATCGACTCGGACGTGAGTGTTCGAGACTTGACCGACTCCACCGTGGCGGTGGCCGAGGAGGCTAAATTCTTCATCGCCTCGGATACCAAGCAGACGAAGGCTCGCGAAGTTGGGCTGTGGATCGCCGTCGAGCTGACTGCTCTGGACCGCCGCCAGTCTTTGGAGGGACTGGGGTTGCTCGCAGTTGGGCACCACCGAGCCGAGCACTTGAAAGTCCCCGACCCGCTTTTGGCACTGGGTCTCTCAACACACGACTGTTGGTCGTTGCTCGAGGAGCTCGTCTCGATCATGCGGCAGCAGGGTGCACTGACAATGCCGACCGGAGTCAGCCACAAGGACGAGGCATTTCTGCCGAGGACAGGCCCCATTTATCTCCGTCAGACGGGTTCGGAGGCTCGACGAAAGGTCCTGTCCTGGAGTCCGACGCGGGGGACCAACCGGCGTATCGATTACTTGATTCGGGTTCTTGGGAAGGCCGGAGGTGGGGACCCCAAGGCCATACTTGATGGAATCTGGCGCTTCGCAACCGAGCAAGCGCGGTGGCTGAGCCTAGTCTCCGACCCTAAGCTCGGCACCCTTTACCAGGACGATATCAACCAGCTTCGCTTCTCGCTGGGCTCGACCGTTGCGGTGGCCCGGTGTTCCCGGTGTCGGACTGTATCGGCTCGGTCGGTGATGGGAGTCTGTCCCACGCTCCGCTGCGACGGGGAGATGATCGGGGAAGAGCTGCCTGATATCGAGGCAGACGATCAGCACTATCGTCGTCTCTATCGGACGCTCCGGCCCATCCCCATGGCAGCCCAAGAGCATACGGCGCAGTGGACTTCCACCAAGGCTGCCGAGATCCAGACCGATTTCGTCAACGGCAAGACGAACGTCCTGTCTTGCTCGACGACCTTCGAGCTCGGGGTGGACGTGGGCGACTTGCAGTCGGTGATGTTGCGCAACATGCCGCCGAGCACCGCCAACTATGTGCAGCGCGCAGGACGGGCCGGGCGCCGGGCGTCGTCGGCCGCGCTGGTCTTGACCTATGCGCAGCGCCGCTCCCACGACATGTCTCGGTATCAGGTCCCGGAGCGCATGATCGCAGGGCACATGAGGGTCCCGATCATTCCTCTGGAAAACGAGCGTATCGACCGTCGCCACGCCCATTCGATCGCCCTGGCGGCCTTCTTCCGCGCCAGCTTCGAGGCGGACGGTACGGAATGGTCGTCTGCGGGCGAATTCTTCCT
The DNA here is from genome assembly GCF_019836105.1 of Rhodococcus sp. BP-316. Classification (NCBI taxonomy): domain Bacteria; kingdom Bacillati; phylum Actinomycetota; class Actinomycetes; order Mycobacteriales; family Nocardiaceae; genus Rhodococcus; species Rhodococcus sp. BP-316. The sequence goes on from NZ_JABUEE010000007.1 coordinate 79,177, forward strand.
TCGAAGGGACGGGGTTGCGTCTTGCGACCGCGTAATGGCGTTCCTGACCCCCGTCCCGTCGGGCGTGCTCGAGTCCCTCCGGGCGGTACTGCCGCCCACTATTGCGGTCGAAATCGAGGTTGATAGCGGCGCCTGGGTAAAGGTGCTTACCGATCTTCTCAAGGCTGTGAGCGACGAGCTGACCGACGAGGTGGACGAGTTCGACGATCGACGGGAGGAGGCGTCGACAGCGAAAAGGTATCGACTGGCCGAGCAATTGAACAAGACCATCGACACCATTCGGGGCAGAAGTCTTCTCAACTTCCTGGCCAGCAAGAACGTCCTTCCGAAGTACGGCTTTCCTGTCGACACGGTCGAACTCCGCACCGCCCACTCCGGGGAGCCCGCTGGACGGCAGCTGGAACTCAGCCGGGACCTGTCCCAGGCAATCTACGACTACGCTCCGGGCAACCAGGTCATCGCCGGAGGTAAGCGGTGGACATCGGTCGGCATCCACCGGCTGCCGGGCAAAGAACTTGTGGCCGTCAGTTATCGTGCGTGCGCTACGTGCGGAAACTACGTGGAGGGCGACGCGGCGGAGAAGGATGCCTGCCAGGCGTGTTCTGCTCCGTGGGCGATCAATCTGCGCCAGTACGTGGTCCCGGAGTTCGGCTTCAACTGCGATCCAACACCAAGCGATGCCGGTACTGCACCACCGGAGCGACGCTGGGGTGGGGCCACCTTCATTCAAAGCCTCGGTGCTGAGATCATCGACGAGAGTTGGACGGCACCCTCGGGGGCGGTCTGCGTTGCGCGGGCGGGTTCCAGGGGGCGTATCACCGTCATCTCCGATGCGTTCAACCTGCAGTTCTGCATCTGCGATTGGTGCGGATGGACCACGATCCTCGAACCAGGTAAACGGTGGGGTGCGCACCAACGACCCTTGAACGGAAAGGACTGCGGTGGTGGATACTCCCGGCGCAGCCTCGGGCACCGCTACGAGACGGACATCGTGGAAATTACATCAGAGGCGTGGGATGCGTCGTTCTTTGCCGAAGACTATTGGACCTCTCTGTTGTATGCGGTCTTGCAGGGGGCAGCGGAGCGCCTCGAGATCAGCGAGGACGACCTCGGTGGTGCGCTTTACCGCAAGGTAGACGGACGCCGAGCTGTTGTCCTGTTCGACACCGTTCCCGGAGGCGCGGGTGGGGCCCGGTTCATCGCCCAGTCTCTCGAACAGGTCCTCAGCGGTGCCCACGAACGGGTCGCGGAGTGCGAGTGCGGACCCGAGACAGCGTGCTACGCGTGTCTGCGGTCCTACCGCAACGCGAGGAGCCACGACCAGCTGAGCCGTGTGGGGGCCCTGCGAATGCTGGACGTCCTCGGTTTCTCGCGCTGATCTATCGGCAACAACTGGCACGCAATGCCCAGCCGCACGTCCTTGACGTGTCGGTTAGAGCTTTTTCTGGTAGCAGGTACGGAGCAAGAGGTCTGACTCTTCCGAGACCCGGCGTTGCCCTCGTCAGTTCATAAAATGCGTCGCTGGGGTGATTGAAAGGTTCGTCCGACGCGGTCTGATGGTGATGGGTAGTTTATCGTGCGAATCCGCGACATGGACGTCGTAGAAATGCCTTGATCGGAGTCGACCGGAATCGGCCCCACAAAATGCAGCAGATGGACGTATTTCGTGAAGGTGATCGAAAGCAGGCGCGGCCGTAACCAACATCTACGAATGCGAGCACAGGAATGCGGTTCGGCCCCCCGGCCGCGGAAAGAGCGGCCCCGGCTCACGCCCACGGAACCAACCTGTTCACCCTTATTTGTGAACGGCCTGGAGAAGAAGGATCGCCTTACGGTATGCGAACCAGGTGGGGGTAGCTTTTTGCAGGCAGCGCTTCGGGGAGCCGGTGCTCATCGTGGATGTCTTCTAACGCCTGATACGCCTCGACGTTTGACACGATACGGCTGTTGACACTGTTAATGAGGACGGCGTCTTGGCGGCATTGAGTGGAAGGAAATCGCTAGCGAGCTGTCACATCGTGCGTATGCAACCGGCCAACAAACGTCGGGGACGCTCACGACCGATTGACACTCAACGACACCGTCGCGTCGATCGGCTCTGGAAGTGAAGGGCTTACGTGAGCGCCCACATCGAGTCAGCAATCGGGCTACAACGCCCAGGACTGCGGACGACAACCTTCCATGCCGGGCCTTGTCGGACTATTTCCGACGTTGAATCGCCCACCGCGGGGGCCGGTCGACTAGAACTACCCTGAGGCCTGCTCTCAAGTATCAGCTATAGGCCCCGATCCCCCATTATGCTGGCCACACCACCGATGGCAGGCATGAAACTGAACGCGACACGGAACTTGGGTTGATTCGCTTTGGTGGTCGGGCTGTCTGGTAGGTGCACCGTTACCGGATGGCCTTCCTCATCGACCCACTCGAGCCGTCCACAGCCTCCCCCGATGAAGCCACAACGGTTACCCTCGCCACTTGCATCGAGGGGCTCCGAACATGTCGCGCGAACACCTCGTCGACGAGATGCCGCTGGTCAGGGCGGGTTGGTCGAGAAACCCGTTCAGGATCGGGACGTCTGACCGCACCTGTCGGAGGCTGTCGTTACACTGATCGGCGAGGCAACTGAGGAGGCGTCATCCGCAACGGTCAAGGTCCCCGTGATTCAGTTTCGTTGGGGCAACTGAGGCCCACGTTCGTTGTCGAGTAGGGTCGTCGCTCCAGTTGCCCTCATGTCCAGTTTAAGTGCGTATGATGGAGCCGACTCATTCGTCGAAAGATCAATCAGCATTTGTGTAATCCATCGATTGGAATGAATGTGGTTCGTAGCGCGAAGCGACTCGCTGTCGTCTCGATGTTCTCGGGGTGTGGCGGTATGGATTTGGGTGCGGAAATGACAGGTCGAGGTCGGGTCGTGTGGGCCGCCGACAATGACCACTGGGCCGTTGAAACCTACCGGAAAAACATCGGCCACCATATCCACGAAGCGGACATCACCAGCACGGAGGTTCCGTCCGTACCTTGCGACATCCTAGTGGCCGGTCCACCATGCCAGGATTATTCCACCCTCTGGAACCATGACGGACTGATAACGGCGCGCGGGAATCTATTTAGGCAGGTTGCACGTTTTCTCGACGAGCTTCGGCCGGCCGGCTTCATATTGGAGAATGTTCCTGGGTTGCTTTCGGCGAATCAAGGCGTGGCCTGGACCTTAGTGAGACATGCACTGAAGTCTCCTAGCGCCTTCGTGGAAAATAGCTCTAGCACTGTAGCTGGTCGTCGTGGTGTGCACTATGACATAAGCGCACAGATAGTCGATATGGCTGATTTAGGTGTTCCTCAACATCGTGAACGCTTAATTGTTGTTGGTGTTCGACGCGACTTGGGCGTGCGGCCACCAATCATTCCCGCGCCTTTCGCGGGGCGCCACGTAACAGTCCGAGAAGCTTTAGACTTGAATCCTTTAACGGACGACGCTCCGAACCACGAACGTGGTGGCGATAGTGTTGACGTAATTGAGCGCCTAAAACTCATTCCCGCTGGTCGAAACTTCGAGGCTGTGCCAGCTGGCCATCGTCTGGCTGTTAAAGGCCTGATCAGCCATGTATACAGGCGACTTGACCCAAACGCGCCTTCTTACACGATTATCGCGGGAGGCGGGGGCGGCACGCACGGCTACCATCACTCTGAACCAAGACGGTTGTCTAATCGCGAGAAGGCTCGATTGCAAGGGTTTCCGGACGATTTCGTATTCGAATATGGATCCGCGCCATCGGACAAAAGGTCTGCCTATTCGCGTGTACGACGTCAGATAGGAAACGCAGTCCCCCCGCTCGGCGCAAAAGTTATTTTCGAAGCACTAGCGCAGTCTTTGGACGAAGCGGGTATACAACCGAGAAATACTCGCGAGCTCATGCAGGGCCGGCAGGGTCTGACACGTCGGGAACGTTCGACGTTACAAACACAGAAAGTTGTTAACGGATGAACGGCAAGCATACTGCACAGCCCGAAACCGAACTGCCTGTGGTTGTCGCTCTCAGATCTCTCTCTGTGTTCAGCGCTAGTCAAGCTGGAGCCTACCGCGAGCATTTCGCCGCCACCGGTTCCGTCATGGGACCCGACGTGGAGACAAAATTGGGCAGGTATCTGCGTAAGTGGGCGACCGAAGGTCTTTCCGGGACAGTCATCCTGACTGGGAATGCTGGTACAGGCAAGACCGCTGCTGCCGAAGTGTATTGTTCGTCCGTTGGCGCACCACTGCCACGCGACGATGGCAACCATGAAATCTCTCCAGCAAAATGGGTCACGAAAGACTTGTCTGGAATTGCGCTGGAGAGTGAGCGGGTCGAGGTGCTGTCAACGGCGATAACAGCCGAAAACCGCCAGACACTGATCTGTGCGAATGAGGGAATTCTTCGCGACACTTTTGAAAGGCTGACCATTGAGGGTGCAGTTGAGACGTTGGAAACCGCGCTCCGCGAGGGTGCCGCGGAGTCCCCTCAACTCACAATAATCAACGTGAATCGACAGCGACCTACGTCCACTGACCTCTGGAACCAGATTCTCGACTACGTGACTCAAGAACGACTTTGGCGCGGTTGTTCGGGGTGTCCTTACGATGACGGTGGATGTTCAATGCGCGCGAACGTCGACAAATTGCGTCTGGACGAAGTTCGGAATCAGATGCGCACCCTTTTTCGCCTAGGGACGGGCGAAGCGGTACCGACCTTACGAGAAGTTCTAGCGATTCTAGCTTGGTCAATTGTGGGCGATCGCACATGTCTCGAAGTACGCAGAAACCATCGTGACCGTGGTGCCAGCGGAGCTACCGCCACTGACGGGTACTTCACTAGGGTTGTAGGGGGTGGTCTAGATGCGAGTGTCATCGAGCGTTCCCCGTTGCTCACCGGTATCCGCAGATCGGGCCTCGGACACGTTAGTGACTTGGAGGTCGATGGCTGGCTACGCGACACAAGCGGATCTAGCCTGCGAGTGAGATCAATTGCGGGTGACCCCGCAGTGACGGACGCGTCGGGGGCCGATGGCCTCGTCTCCGGTCTAACCGGCTCGAAATCACCCCTTGACAGAGTTCGAACCGCGCAAGGTGATATGACTTTCCATGCTCTTGGCGAGATGGTCAGCACAAGCGAGGATACAGTCAAGGTCGAAGATGGCCTAGATGCGCTAGTACGAGGCAACATCACGAACGCACCAGCAGAGACTCTGTGGCGTCAACGCGTATATTTTGAAGCCTCCCAGGAGCTTGGTGGACAAGAGGCGACAGCGCGTCGGCTCCTCGATTATAAGTACACCGCGGAGTTGGCTGTGCTCGCGCATTCGGTTTCCGTGGGAGTAGATCACGCGCTTGAACTGAACAAGATAGTGAGTGGTTTAAACTTTTTGGTCACTGGATTTTCAAGCCCCAACGAGGGTTTGATTATCCCGGACCCGGCTTGCCTGTTCGGACGTGATCCGGGGTCATTCCGGCTAGCTAGTCCGTCGTTAGTACACGGTCAAATTCGTATCGACGCGCTGAGACTGCGCGTGCCTGACAGGGGACTGGTCGAGGAAGTCTTAGATGTTGACCATGTGGATATTGAGCTAATGGCGAGTGGCGGTACTGACCTCAGTCTCCGTATCGGTCCCAAAATGTACGAAGCCATTAGAGAAGCAGCTGAGTTTCAGGGACCTGTTGGTCAGGGGGTTGCTGAGATGAACGACCTCCGGGGATTCTACGGACGACTGGCCGGAAGTATGCCAGAATTAGCCGCTATTCGTATTGCTGATCCGAAGTCAAATCCGCCCTCGTTGGTAACCGTGACGCTACCCCACTTTGTCGAGATCCGAGGATCGTGATGGCCGCCGATAAAAAGATGTACAGACTGAGCCCGGGGCCGATAGCTGACGCGCTTTTCTGCTTGGCGCCGGATCGAGACGAGCGGGCATCGCAGATTTGTTCAGAGATGCTATTGACCCTGGTCCAAAACGACTACAATTTCTCAACTGGTGCCGATGACCTGTCCTCGCCTAAACGTCAACTTTTCGCTATACGAAGTCTAGCGTTAGGTGAAAATTTTCTCGGTGGAAGGACTGATAGTCACGCCGGAGATGCCGAAACAACAGCCGCACAGTTTGGTTTCATGTTATCAACAGGCTCGGAGGTGCGTGGATCTGCTAATCTGAAGCTGGTACAAATGGCAATGCAGGGACTTATAGATCCAGAGACGCAGCGCGGACAACCTGGTTCGTGGTTGCTACGACCGTTTCATGAGTCCCTGCTGTGGTACGACGCACGAAAATCAAAACCAGGAACGAAAGAATATAGCGTTCGTAAAGTCTATATGCGAGGAAGCGGCATCACGGTCGCACGGATGCTCGCGGAGCCGAATGTAGCGGGTGCAACGAGCTACGGTTTGAGCGCAGTTGATGCTATCCGATCGGCATTGACGGCTCCAAGCCCCTTAGCCGACGTAAGTGCAGCTCTCGAAGCAGCTCTTCCGCCCAACCATGCATGGTCCGATAAACCGTTACCTCTAGAAAATGATGAGCGTGATGCCTGGGATCGAGGCGGCGACCCAAGACTCGACGAATTGGCCAGCCGATTGTGCAAGCACGCCGAGGGCATCATGCAACAGAGCAACGCAAGTTCGCCATCGAAGCTGTGGCAGTTGCGTTGCATCATAGCGCTCGATATCGCGATACATACTCTGCGGACTGCATGGAATTATACGAAGGCGCCTAATTCGGAGCGGTTTCTGCTTTTAGCGTTCGGATCAGCTCCGCGCGCACAAGATTCAGTTCGCCAGAAGTCGGAAGACTCATACCGGCGGTCCAGAATACGCTTAAGCGAGGCAACGACTCAGATGTTGGCCGAGAGGATGCGGGAATTGAAGGCCGCTGGTGTGAAAAACTTTGGAGCGGAATTCCGGGATCCGCGCTTGGCGAAAGATGAGGAAGGTAGCGTAGCCTCGTTATTGCGAGATCTGCCGATCGAGTCCAGCATGTCTAGCTATAACAAGATTGCTCGACTAGCGGTCGAATCGTCGAATTACAGTCGTGCTTCGGAGGACGGGTTTCGGGTCCTTATAGAATCGTGCGGAATGCTAGTGGGAACGGGTGCCTATCGTTACTTAACTGCGAGTCCTGACATGATGGCGGCAATGGTGGGTGCGCTTTCTCTCGTTATGCCGGTTTCGAGTAAAAGCTTCATGAATTTGGTTCGAGCTGAATGGGGCATTGTTATCGACCAGGAAGCGGCGGCGCAAACTGACTTGCTATGGCAACTCGATGGGGCTGATATGGCACGAAACGCGAGAAGCGCAGATAGATTGATGAATGACGCGGGACTAGCGGTAGGGCTATCGGACCGGACGACGGTCGTCGGTGAACGAGCAGCGAGGAAGAGGCTATGAGCAAGCGTCTCGGCTCTGCACTGACCGAATATTTAACTAGAACTTTGGATCCGCGTGTTAAGAATTTTGTGCTGCTGGAGGGACTGCCCATTGACGTAGCCGATGGGATGTCGTCAACGTGGGACAATACTTTGCCGCGATTGGCCATCGTATCCAATCACCCCGCATTATTTGGAGCCTATGCCTTAGTTTCTGCATCAGGAACTCAGCTTCGGAATCGTCACACAGAAAAGGGTGTCGTTCTTGTACTTTGTGACGGTGCGCAGGTGCCCGACCGACAATCATTGACCCTGTTCGAATCTGTGACCCCGAGCATGTTATTGCGATCAGCCGAGGGCATCGCCATCATTGCTCAGCAAAGCCCGCCAATCAGTCTCGACGGCTCGGCACGTTCCGTACGCGAGGCTATCATTACTGCGGATCTGTCCGTCCGACCGAGTGGCCTAGCCGTGTCACAGTACTTCGATGCGCTCGCGACGGGTACCGAACCCGTGGCGGCGCTTCCAGCTCTTGGAGCATTCAAGGACAAGATCGACACGGGTTCGCGTGTGGATTCGGAACGAATTCTCGATAACCTTACTTTAGCCGCTCGGCGCATGAGCGACGATGTCTTGCGACCTAATGCATTTGCGGAAATTCGGCGTCGTGCTGAGTCGACGATCGCAAGGCGACCAGGGTGTGACGCAGAGGAAGCAAAACGAGTCGCTGATTTGGTGATGAATCAGCTGCAAAGCGGAAGTGCCGACATCCTTGAGACACTCTACTTCGACGAAGCTCAAGAGATCCTTGAGAAACGAGCTCGCGGGTTAAGCGAAGTCGTGAAGGAAGAGATCCGATCCTTCAAATCTAACGTTGATTCTATGACTCAGATCGGTTCGCTCCCGTGGAAAGACTATGAGAAACTAGCTGGTGAAATAGGGCGAGGATCGGGGCAACGTGTAGCGGCGTCCAATCTATGTAGCTTGGACGATTCTCTGTCCAAAAAGCTGTTCACAAAGCCGACGCGTACGAAGCTGGAGCGACTACTTCGCGACAAATCTGTGAATGGCAGCAATCCGTCGTGTCCCGAGGCCGCCATCGTTCGTGCTGCACAGCAACTAGGTGGTCTGATCGATAGGGTGCAGGTTCTTGCGCCGAGCTTGCCAACAGTTTCGTCCAGCAATACACAGACTGGAGCCGGGAGTACGTTAACGTTGGCGTGTGCGCGATTCAGGCTGGGTGGACTCATGCAACGGTGGGCCAACGCTGGCGGAACCATCGACGGCCTCCTACTGCGCGCTGCCACTGATGATGACCTACTCGGAGTAGATGCGGCCTTCGAGGATGCTGGACTTGCGAATGGTGCATTATCGCTCGCCGTTTTGCAACTTCGCCTTCACGCAGTTGATGGGAGCTCGGTTCAAGTCGATTGGCGTCCGGATCTCGACGATGTTGCAATGCTTCGTGCCGCGATGTTGTTCGCTGAAGTACCAGCCTTGACCCTCTCGATGACGGAGTCACCTAGCTTAAGCGCGTTCTGTGGGCGAGGTGATATCAAGTCGGAGCCTGTTGAATCTGGCGATCTACTCGTCTTGGCCCGACAACTGCAGGAGCTGGCGTCAGCATCTTTGCGCAAAGGCTTGAATCCACCTGACTTGCAGGCATGGAGTGAATCTTGGTCGCGACTCTGTGCCTCGCGTGAGTTGGCAGGGAACGCTTCCGACGCTGGGAAGCTCGCGCTGGCTGGGGCAGTCCGATCGACTTCCAGAAGCACAGCCTTGTCGGCCTTTGCACCGATGAAGGCCGAATGGCTTAGTCAGTATATGCAGGTGCTTTGGGATTTGATTACGCAAGCTGAAGAGCCGTTAGCTAACAAAGTAGAAGCAAGCGACGCGGTTGCGACCGCAAATGCGATTGCTCGTACAACAGCCGCTCACCATCCTGCGCATGTCAGGCTAACTTCATACGATCGTGTGCTTTTACCCACTAGCGAGGGTCGCGTGTGGAGCGTGTTTGGTGGCCTTCCTAGCTCTGGGGAAGACGAGTACGCTGGCTTGGCATTGAACAATGTCGTGCGCCAATTGCTCGTTTTGCAGCCTGAGGTAGCTGGGCACCTTCGATGTCTGGCCTGGGGCCCAGGTGCAGCTGATTTGCTCGTGAAGGAGTCTATTCGTCTGATTGGCTCAACGGTAGGTCGAGTTACTGTCGAGCGTATCGAAGTCTTTTGCATCGGAGCTTCAGACTCTGAGAAACCATCAGCGCAGACCTTGGCTCTCGCGGATGATCTGTGGAAAAACGATCGGAGTATGCTTCAGCTTCGGTACGTCGAGGACCTGGACAAGGCGCAGGTGCTTCTTAGGCCGAACGGCGATCATCAGGCGGTTCATCTCGCGCTCGTTACCGGGTTGACGCAAGGTGGGGACACCTTAATTATAGAGTCCCCGGAGGTCGCAGCTCCCGTCGAAGACGTTGAAGTCTTGTTCGCGCCACGAGTATGGCAGCGCGCTCAGAAAGACCGTAGGACCTTGCTTATGCCACCGGCGACGAGTGTGACCGGCACCTGGTGGCTGCGTTTGCAAAATGCTGTTGAGGAGGAATGGCCCGAGGCGAATATCATTCAAGTTCCGGAGGTCCGAACCGGTGCTAGCGACGTTTCGTCAATGCTACGTCAAGTTCATAAGCTAGCTTTGTGGGTCGCCACGTTAGATAGGTATGCGACGAGGGACAGCCTTGAGCAAGCTCTAGGAAAAGACGCCGTCGCGATCCTGCACCAGGAACGGAGACTGAGTGGGGATAGCCCGCTCTCGCTGGTGCTCAGTCAGCAGTCAGGAGGGCCTGCTGATCGCGCCATCGGAAGGAGTTTGAGGGCGGCTGGAATAATCAAAGAGCGGGACGTAGCTTTTGGTGTTGGGCGTCAATTGCGGGAGGTCGCTAGTCAGGGCTACGGCATCCTGGCGTTGCAGGCTGCTACGAGTGGTGCTGGAATCAACGAGCTGGTAGGTCATTCTGTGGCCTTCAGTATGCTTGCGACCGCTGCCACTCCTTGGCCTCTGCCGCCTGGTTGCAGAGTTCTTTTAGTCAGTCTCGACGAGTATAAGCAGTGGTTTCCTGGCAAGAGGGCTGACTTATTGGCAATAGCGCTGGATACCGCCGACAATGGTGTGCATATTGCGACGATTGAGGTTAAAGCAAGGCGCAGTGATGAGTCCGACGCGGCGGCTGGCGCACTAGACCAACTCCATCAGACGTTGGCGGCCACCAGGTGGGCTGCGTACCCTGAGTCGGGTTCGGTTCACAGCCGATTGTGGCTCAATAGGATCGCGGAGGCGGCTTATGCGGTGGCGCGGGAGTCGCGTTTCAAGCTGACGGCCGCAGAAATCGATGCGCTCGAAGAATTTCGGCTCGGACGTGGGAGCCTTGAGTGGGCTGGTTTGGGTCTAATCTTTGGTCCTAAAGTTGAGACTAAGGCTATAACCTACCGGTACGACGTCGCAAACGACATCGTACCGATCGTCATCCATTCCGTACCCTTAACCCAGGAACTTCTGGAAGTCGCGACGTCGACAAGTCTGACTGACCTGCGAACAATCGCCGCGGATAAGCCGCCACTGCAGAGCTCTCGCAAACGTCGTCGTCCGGAGTCTTCGCCTAAACCAGAAGCAGACGGCGTCGCTTCGGAGGTGCCGGCAGACACGACTGCGGATTGTGTCGAAACTTCTGGTGATTCGATGACCGAAGTGGACGATGTCGACGTGTCTGTAGTTGATGGTGATCACGGCCCAATAACCGCGGATGACGCGGGCTCATGCGAAGAGACCGTGCGAGCGGAATTAGGGTTTATCGCTCCCTTGCTTGGTTGGGACGCCGTCACCGGCGAAGAGGTCAGATGGCATCCCGCCGGTCCGGGTCAATCGGAGTTGCAAAACGGGCACACGGAGGTGTGGGGATCTTCCGGCATGGGCAAGACGCAATTTGTTATGAGTTTGTTAGGGCAATTGTCAATCAAGGGCAGCAGCCGGTTCGGTATAGCCGATTTTAAGAATGATTATAGTGCCGACACTGGGTTTCCGGCCTATGCAAACTCAGAATTCATTGACTTATGGAATGACGGTGCGAAGTACAATCCGTTAGCTTTAGATGATGTGAGTCCTCGACTTGTTAGAAGTGCAATAATCGAAATCCGCGACACGGTTGATGAGGCTGTTAAATCTGTGAACGCCCGACTGGGTGTGAGGCAGAAAGCTAAGTTGGAAAAGGCTCTAACCGCATCGTACGCGGCTGCACGGTTGGAGGGCCGTTGGCCTACACTCCAGACCCTGGATGATCACCTCGACGAAGATTTGCGTGGAGTTATCGGTGACCTGACGAGTAATGACTTGTTTCGTTCGGGGGAACCGCTTGGTGACGTAGTCGGCAGTAATGTGGTCTTTGGCTTGTCCAGGATTCCTGGTAATGGACAAACAACAATTCTTGCGGCGGGATTCATCTTGTCGGCTCTTTTGCTGAAAGTGCAAAGTTTGCCGCCGGTGCCAAATACGATTCGTTATGTATGTGTCGTGGACGAGGCCCACCGTGTGGCCCCATTCAGGGCAATACACACCATGATCAGGGAAGGTCGATCAAAAGGATTGGCTGTGATTCTTGCCACACAAGGTCCAATGGACTTGCCCGATGTAGTGTCGCAGAATGCTCAGACCAAAATATGTTTCGGTTTGCCTGATGCTACAGTGGCGACCATGGCTGCGCGAAAGCTGCAACCTGATAATCGCCGGCTTCCGGAGCAAATTAGAACGCTGGGCAGAGCGGAGGCTTTTATAAGCTTCGCAGGCTCTGAACCACGTTTAATTCGGGTTGCGCAAGCGTACAGAGATAGCGTCAGACTCGGACTTCCTCCCCTAACGAGTACTTAGCGAGTGTAGGGAAGGAATGTCGTACTAACTGGTTTTATCTGAGGGATTCCAAAACGTTCTGGGTGCGGGCTTGTCGCAGTGTCAACAACGGAGGCGGCCCGGAGTTGTAATAGGTCGGGGGGTGTGGTTGAACTCGCCGGTCACTGTCGCCTTCCATCGTTATAAGCTGTGCTCAACTCAGGCGCGCCTTGCGTTGTCGCCGTCGTAATGCATGATTGCGACCAATGCATGAGTGAGTGATGTGTGATGCTTGGGGCCCGCTTGGAGGAGAACCCGGACCTGGGTTGTCGACCGAGACGGCGGTGCCAGCGGGGTCGTGGCTCTGCTTCACCTGGTCCTCGAGGACTCCGGCGCGGTCGAGGAAGATCGGGAACGTCGTGGTGGGGGCGTCACCGGCGGAGACGGCGATGGTCTCGCCGGCGAGGTGTGCGGTGGTCCGGAGGGACCGTCGGCATAGATCTGGACGGCGGACGGTGTCGTCTGCAGGAAGACGCCCAGGCTCTTCACCCTCACGCCTTTGTCGGTGTTCGACATGACGGCGGCGGAGTCAGCCCAGCCGAACTCGGTCTTATTCGAACCGGCGGCCTGCGCGGTCTTGGTCGAGCCCTGGCCGGCGGTGATGGTCAGGTTGATGCCGTGCTCGGCGAAAATCCCGTCCTGCATGCTGTAGTAGAGCGGTGCGTGCTCGCCGTAGGGATACCAGCTGCGCATTAGCGACGTCGCGGTGGTCTCGCCGTCGGTGTCGGGGGCCTTCTCCGCACCGCCACGCCACCGCCACATCCGCCGAGAGCGAGCGACGCGACTACCGCAGCCACGAGAGCAGTGTTGAGCTTCACGAATGTCTTTCCTTCCATGAGGTGATGGTCACACCCAACTCGACAGTTCGCACTATCGTCTCTGCCAGTGCAGAAGCGGCTTGTTAGCGTTCTCGTCTGCAGAGTTCAACGGGGGGTGACCAGTCCGGGGTGAGAACCCCCGTTACCGGCCTCCGGGAAACCGCCACACTGCATCGATACCACCCCCGGTTCGCGCTACAGCCACTCATCTGCGCTCCATATCCGGAAGTGCCCCATCCATTCAAAGACGTCCCTCGGAAGGATGGGCAGGCTACAGCTAGGTGCGAGTCACTCGACCAGACCGGTTGCCGTCAGGTCGACCTGTGCGTGGTCAGGTGCGTGAGATCTGGCCAGAGGCTGAGTATGGCTCGCAATACCTGCGGACGCGTGTACCCGGCCTGGTGGTCCAGCGTTACGCCGAGATCATCCATGACGTCGCGTAGGTCTTTTAGAAGAGGCTCATGGATCGATTTGCGGCCGAGCACAAAGTAGTACACACGTTGGGGAGACACGTCTCTATCGATGATTCTATGGATTACCCGCGCGGGCGGGTGAACTTCACTGTCCGTACGACGTCGACCCTTGCGAGTCACCATCACCGGTGCAACGTGCATGCCTTCCGCAAGGTGCGCACTTTGGCCGTCGAAAAGTTCGTTGTGGAAGGTGTAGAGGAAACGTTCGCCGGGTTGCTCCGAATTGTCGGTGGCGGCTCCGTGCTCGGCTGCGAGTTCCTCGGCGACGTGGTCGGCTTCAGCCGACACGTCGTCCCCCTCGAACATCAAAGCCGGAAAAAGCTGAAAGACCCTCTCCGCCTGGACTTCGGTGCTCTCGTTCAGCTCGGGGTCCTCGTCCTCGTTAGCGTCGTCTACACCTGAGTCATTACGCTCGGTGCCGTAAATCTTGGCCAGTTCCTCGAGATCTGTTCTGGACAGCCTCGTTGCGTCGGATTTGACCGAGACGAGATAGCCGCGAACCTCCTCGACAGAGTCCGCACTGTCGGTCATCAGAGCGGCTTCCGACCACAAGGTAGCTGATGCGCCTGATGCGTTCCCCGATCCGACAACCGCGAAAGGTTCCTGTTTCTCCGGCTCGAAAAGCACGACTTTTGCGTGAAGCTTCGGGTGTGAGTAGACCATCACCCCGTCCTTGAACCACGCGAGTAGGGTGTTCGGATCAGTGGATCCGGCGGCCACAGCGCGTCGCGAAGCATTGACCACTATGCTCGACCCTCGGCCCAGCGGCAGGGTCTTGTTGCCCTGCGTTCCGACGTATGCGATGGCCGCCGAGACGTGATTGCGATGAGATTCGACCAACTGGCTGAGTTCGTTCCAGATCGAACCGGAGAGTAGCCGCGTCGTCCGCTCAATACCGAGACCGTTTCCTACTCGCACGACACCAACGTACGTGCTCGATCGGTCTGCTGCGGCGCATCCGGCAACTCAAGGATGATGTAGGGGACCTTGTCGGATGACGACGTATCGTCGTCCCGACGTGACAGCGAGGAGTTGATCAGTGACGGCTACGGGTAAGCGCACAGGTGATCCAGCCTTATATGAGGTAGCAGACCGGTTCAGGAACAACGGTTACGTGGACGGGACGTCGTTCTTCGACCCGACGCGGACAGCCTGGACGAAGATGAATTTCTCCGCGTTGGAGGAGCTGTTCGTGAACCGCCCGGACATCAGCGCCCAGAACTACCTGTCGAAACTTGAACTCCAGATGGACGGCGCAACCGACGACCAGATTCTGTTGATGGCAGAGCTTCACCTGCTCTACCTTCTGCCGTCGCACTCGGTGGGTCCGCATCGTCGTCGCGAGATCGTCGAATCAGTACTAAAGTTAGGCAAGGATCCTTTCGTTCTCGATTCCGAGTTCGACCAGGCATTCGAAGTCGCCCACATTCGACCCGGCACGTTCTGGTCTACCCGACGGGACCTCCACATCGGGTACCTCGTCCGCGTCGGCGTCACGTTGTTTGAGGCGTACTCGTCGGTGGACGACCGTCGGGATCTGTTCGACGATCCGTGGATGTTGAAAGACTTCCTGGAGTCGGTACCGGTGAAAAGCGCTACCGCGCAACGCGAGCTGCTCCTGCACTTGATGCATCCATCGGTGTTCGAACCGATCTCCAAGATGGCGGACAAGGAACTCATCGTCACTCGTTGGCCCGAGCTCGCCGGCAATTCGGACGACATCGACCGTCAGCTCATCGAGATCCGCACCCAGCTGACCCCTGACTTGGGTGACGACTTCGACTACTACTCACCTGAGATTCGACCCCTGTGGCACCCGGCTCCCAAAACTTTGCCGCCGGCGGCTGGGACCGACGCCAAATCACAGCCTGCTCGTACACTGGTCGTGTACATGACCGACGCGTCCAGCGCGAACTACCCGTTCGGAGGGGAACGTGGGACGTGGGCGTTCAAGAAGGAGCCGACCGACGACAACGACCCGCGGGTCGGAGACCACCTCCTTTTCGTTTTCAAGGCAAAGTTTGGCCCGCGGCAGTCACCGGAACAGTTCATCACTCAGCCGGTCGAGAGGGTCGTGCGGGCTCGCGTAACCCGCCCGATGGTCGTCACCACGAATTCCTTCTGGCCCGACGAGAAGCAGGGCGAAGTCGTCTATCCCTACCAGTTCGGATTCATCGAGCTGGAAAGCGTCGACAACGTCGCGGCCAAGTCGGGGTTGATTGCCGATCCACGTGTGATGATTGCGGCCAAGGCATCGGCATCGGCTGGCGGACAGCCAGTTCTGATCGACGGGCAGATGACTTTCGCGTCGCCGGTTGATGAGGAGGAGGACACGTTGCCCATCGCGGAGCTCCTCTCCGAATTCGCAGACGCGACCGAGGTGAGTGGTCTGAACTGGGGCTCGGAGCACGATCACATCACCGGAACCCTGATCGCGTCCTTGCTCACGAAGCGCTTCGCCATCCTTAGCGGACTGTCGGGCTCAGGTAAGACCAGGCTGGCGATTGCGTTGGGGCAGTGGCTCGGTGGCGATCGGTACCGCGTCGTCCCGGTCCGGCCGGACTGGACATCACCCGATGCAACCCTGGGCTATCGCGACGGTTTGATGGGTGCGGCGCACGGGAAGGAGCGATGGCATGTCCCCGAGGTTCTCGAGTTCCTCATGCGTGCACGATCCGAACCCACCATGCCCTTCATCCTGCTTCTCGACGAGATGAATTTGGCTCATGTGGAGAGATACTTCGCAGAGATGCTGTCGGGGATCGAGTCGGGGGAGCGGGTAGTTCCGAACCTGTTGCGTACTGAGACGGGTTGGGAACCGATCTCGGAGCCTTCACACGTGGCGTGGCCTCAGAATGTCTTCGTGATCGGCACCGTGAACGCCGACGAGACCACCTACGCGTTCTCACCCAAAGTCCTCGATCGCGCGAACACCATCGAGTTTCGAGTGGCATCCGACGCCTTGCAAGCAGGGTTGGGGGCCATCGCACCGGTGCAGCCCGCCAGCGCTGCCACAGCCAGATCGTTCCAGGTTCTATCGGAGTCGGACTCCCTGCTGGAGGGATCCGAGAAGCTGCAGGCCCGTCTCCGGGAGTTGCACAAGCTACTCGCCGAATACAACTTCGAGTTCGGGCACAGGGTGTTCCAGGAAGCGGTCCGATTCCGGTGGTTCGCACTTGAGGGCCGATTGTGTGACACCGATGCTGAAGTCCTGGATATCCAGATGATGCAGAAGATCCTGCCGCGCATACACGGAGCCCAGCGTCGTGTGCAGAAACTGTTGGACGGGTTGTATGACTTCTCGTCGGATCAGACTCACACACTCCCGCGAACGATGAGGCGTATCGATCGCATGCGAGACCTGCTTCACGCCAACCACTTCGTCTCTTTCACCGACTGATGTCGTTCAGCCTCGACCTGGAGCTCGATGTCGGCACGACCGTGCCGGCGATTCTTCGAGTCACTGCAAAATCAGAGAGCGACCTGGTGCTCCTCTCGGCGAGAGACGGCGTCGACTCGGTGGGCGGATACCTCACTGCGGATGTCCGTGACGATGCAGATGTCGAGACCGGACACGCGGGCGAGGCCGTACTTCAGCTGATGGAGGACGTCGAGTACGAATACGTTCTCTCGGCCCCCGGCGCGGAGGTGTTGGGATTGCACCCTCAGTCGTTCTGGAGCGGGATGGCGGATGTACCGCTGCACGGGCGCCTCAAGCCACGCCGATGGATCGGCACGGCGGAGCTTCGAATCGAGTGCTCGACGCGCACAGCTGTGCTCCCTGTGGAAGTACGATCACGGAAGCTGTTGTATCGCAGTGAGTATCGCTGGATGCTCGCAGGGATCTTCGACAAGCTGGTCGACCTCGTTCTTCACGCATTCTCACCGTCGGAAGTCGCGGCATTCACCACGTCGTCCGACGGGCAGGACGCTCGCACCGTCTACCAACGTTTCGCTTCCTTGACAGCGAGGCTCCGGTCCACCGATGTTCAAGCCGCGCTCGCGCGCATCAATAGAGACCCGCACAGGCTCCACGAGGCCTACGAGGAGGAGCGACCGCTCCAGCGAGCGCGAGCCAATCAGCGAACGCTCACCCGTTCAGCAGGTAAAGGGGACCTATTCGTCGCGCTCGGAGGGGCGCCGATTGGCTTTCCGCGCAGGCTTGCTTCGACCGCGTTCAAGGAGACGGTGGACACACCGGCAAACCGGTTCGTGCGCTTCATGCTGGAGGAGTGGCGCGACCACGCCCGCACGGTGCGCGCGATCTTGGACTCGGCCCCCGTCGATCTGGACAGCCGCATCAAGGGCCTGATGCTGGCTGACGATGTCATGAGCGAGCTCGACGAGCACCTCGCGTCGCCTGTGCTGCGCCACGTCGGACGGTTCGATCCTGCCAGGACGGCCACCAATGTGGTCCAGCGACGGGCGGGATACCGCGAGTTGTACGCGCAGTGGCTGCAGTCCCTTCTGGCGTTCGAGGTGTCCTGGTCGAGCGACGACCGCATCCCGGCGGGCACTCGTGACATCGCCCAGAGCTACGAGACTTGGTGTTTCCTCCAGGTACTCGCCATCGTGGAGCAGATCTCCGGTGAGCAGGCCAGCCTCTCTGGGGCCTACACCGTGTCGAAAGGTGGTCTACAGATCGATCTCAGCCGTGGGCGAGTCTTCTCGCTACAGACCACGTCGTTCGGGGTACCGATGACCCTGGCTCTGCATTACAACAAGAGCTACTCGACCTCCGCCAACGGTAGTTGGTCTGTGGGCATGCGGCCCGACATCACGCTCGTCATCACGCCGCACGACGACAAGGCTGCTGAGGTCATCGTTCACTTCGATGCGAAGTATCGGATCGATACCGTGGGTGTCGCGTGGGCAGATGCGGCAGAGGACGAAGATGTTGTCGAGGAGCCAGGCACCGCCAAGCGTGCGGACATCGAGAAGATGCATGCATACCGAGATGCGATCCGACGCTCGGTGGGGTCGTATGTACTTTTTCCTGGCCGTGATGAGGGCGGTCGCACCTATGAGCCGTTCACAGAGCTCGTTCCCGGTGTCGGTGCGTTCGGGTTGAGACCCACCACTGACGGGTCTGCCGACTCCGGCCAGGCCGCGACGATCCGCCTGTTCTTACGTGAGCTCGTCACACACGTTGCCAGTCGCAGCACGAAGCGATTCCGTGCGGACTACTGGGCACGCGAAGCCTATGGCGAGAGTGTGGGCACGGGCTTGCGCCACAGCCTTCGGACTGTGCCGCCGGCCGATGTGTCGGTACTGCTCGGCTATGTGAAATCTCCTGCTCACCTCGAATGGACGATGCGTCACGGCCGGTATCTGCTCCGTGCTGACCAATCCCGAGCAGGCGCAGTGAGCCACGACAGCGCAGCGCTGCGAACCGACTTGATCGTCCTGTGGAGTGCGCAAAGAATCGAGAAGGTGCTTCGGTCGGGATCGACCGTGGAAGTCGTCACCTCCCACGACGAGTTGCTTGCCGACTATCCCGACCGCCACTCAGCCAGCCCCACCCGGACATACTTCGCACTGGTCCACGGCGGCTCGATCGGCGTGGACGTCGAGGACTTGCAGGTGGCCAGCGTGATAGGCGCTCAATCAGACTTCGGCGCACCGGTGGTGACCACGTTCGACGAAATCTGTAAGACTGCCTGATGCCGCCATCTCACCCGCGCGCTGGTTAGCCGTACAAACCATACATAGTCTCTGAAGTAACACAACCGAGCCGACGCATGTCAAGGAGTGATCAACATACTGCGACACCTTGACTGTTAAGCAGTCGGACGCGCATCTCGACGGGCGATGACTCATAACAGTGGAAGTCTGCCAAATCGCGAGTACTGTTCGTCTCATGACACGGCAAGACGCTTATCTGGAGCAACTTTCTCGGGATGTTCAGGCAAATCGGATCGCGATCTTGCTCGGAACCGGAGTTACACGTGCATTCACGGGCGATGCGCCCGCGGCAGACTGGAAAGGTCTACTGCGAGACGGCCTGCAACATTTCGCTGAAGGACCTACTGGTCGGCGAGCTCAAACGCATCTTGACACGCTAGAGGACAATCCTGATACGGACGATCTCATCACAATCGCCCAGTGGGTGTTCGCAAAGTTTTGGAGGAGGCAATTCGGGTGAATACCGCAATTGGATCCGGCGAACCGTGGGTTCTCTACCTCGCGGGAAAGATCCAGTGCTCGCAGCAGCCCTGCCGGATGTAGATTACGTTTTAACCACTAATTATGATGACACCTGGCAGGACGCATATCCAAACCGGAAACCAATCCATTGGCGTAGAGAACTAGCCGCAACTGTGTACGACAGATCACCTCGAGAGGCCGTGTTTCACTTGCACGGTCATCACGATGACAGCGAGTCGATTATTTTATCGGGGCAAGACTACGGACGTCTTGGGAATAAGGGTGTCTCGCTATCCGTCCTTCAAACAATTCTCATGGGGAATTCTTTGTGTTTAATCGGATGCGGAGCTGGGACCAATGACCCGACTCTTGGCCAACTTCTTGATTGGCTGAGCAGCACTCAAGGCTCTTCACCGGAACGTCATTACTTATTCTTGCCAGACAATGAGGCTGAACTTTTCGACGACAAACGCGACTTTGACAGCAGGTTGACGCCGATCGCTTACGGTCCCGATCACTCAGCATTGGGTCCATTCTTGGACGGGATTTTCAAAGCACAACCGCTTGGACCGCAACCGGAACAAGCCGTGGAACTTCAAGCGAAGAGTGCCACCCGTTCAGTAGGAATACATTCCGAGAGAAAAAGCGGATCAAACTCAGACGCAAATCAAGCGCTCGCGAGTCTACTTGGAATTGATTCTTTACCGGAAGGCTTTGCGACTGAGGTAGAGCGTGAACTCGGCTCCCTTAGAGTCCTGAATGATTTTCAATCCAATGCCCTGTACGCAGGGGGGAAAGCGGCATCTGACCGCACATCAGCCCTATTTTGTGCAGTTACTGGCACCGGTAAAACTACCTTGGCGCGGATCGCAATGAACATAGCCGTAGCAAACAAGCGCACTGCCGTTGCGTTGTACCCGACGAAAGCAATTGTGCGCCAGGAGTATGAGAATTGGACGCCTTGGAGCGATTACTGGAATCAGAATCGAGATCAGCAGTTCAAGATTTATGCCGCTAGCCGCGATTTCCCGGACAGTGATCGGCCTGTCGCTCGAGGCCAGTTCGACGTGGCGGTTGCGATCTACGAAAAGCTAGGCGTGTATCTCGTTAACGGAAGAGAGCCGTTGAGCAGGACTTCTCTTCTTGTGGTCGACGAATTTCAAACATTAGCAGATGGTAGCGAACGGGCATCTAAGCTTGAAGCGATTTTAACAGTTGTAAAGATGCTACCGGCCGAGGTGAGACCTGCTCTGCTTGGCCTGTCGCCGAGCCTTGGACTATCAGCGACATCATTGTTAAGAAAATGGTGGGGTATCGATTCATCCGCGTTATTGTCATCGAACGAGCGCCCGATACCTTTGGACACGTTCGTAGTGGACTCGGTTGGTTGGGTAAAGCAACGGGATTCGCACCTATTGAACATAGAAGGTGCCTCTCCGCCAGCCGCGGAACCGTACACCGAGCATGGTCTGACCGAGAGAGCGAAACTCACCGATCAAACAACTTCAAATATTGAAAAATTGGGAATAACGCAGAGTTTAGCTGCCACTTTGGTCGATCTTCTATTGGAACAAGATGACAATCAGCGGATAATTTGCTTTGTGGCCACGAGGAGGGCAGCAAGCGACCTGGCCATAGCGATACAAAAGCTTATCTTGGGACGCACATTTACGCCCACTAAGGGTTCACCCTGGGCAAACGGCAGATACGCGTCGCCGCAACCGCCGAAGGATTCTCACGAGCGTTACTCAACGTTGCGAAACTCTGATATTCCAGGAAAGGATTACATCCTGCGCGGCCTTCTGCATGGTGTCGCGCCACATAGCGCTGAGTACGCCCCTAGTTTTCGTCGGATACTTGAAGATGAGTTCCGCAGCGACACTGGCTTACTCCGCGTGTTAGTAGCGACAGATACTTTGGCAATGGGGATTAATCTACCAGCAGACGTAGTGATCGCAACATCAATCTCGGGGTATGGAGGTCCGGACGGATCCAAGGTAATCCTCTCGCCTGAAAATCTCGACAATAAAGCCGGTAGGGCGGGAAGGCTGGGCAAATCAAAATCCTCTAGAGGGTCCTTCTACCTCTTGGTCCCAACTCTCAATGATTTGCGCGACGTCGACACGACACAAACGGAGAAAAATGCTCTGATCAAAGCCGAGTATATTACAAGCAGATTTGTCCGGGGCCTTCGAAAATCGATAACAATAAGGTCAAACTATAGAACGCCAGAACAAATAGCAGCACTTGCGCTGCAGGTGCTTAGTGTTGACGGCTATGGGCGAAGGCCAGAAAGTTTTCATAGCAGGATTGACGAGATTCGCTCGGCACTTCTGCTTGCTGCAGAGGATGGTGTTGAAGTCCCGCCAGCATCGTCGCTCATCGAAGAACTTCAAGCAAGGCAACTTCTGCACGAGCGCGCGGATGGCAAGATAGCGGTGACAGGTTTGGGTCATGCTCTAGCACATTCGAGTCTAGAGCTTGGAATGGCCAGCACTTTAGAACGCGTGGCGCGATTCGCATGCGCAAATGCTGGAGATATAGACTTGCTGTGGAATACATGTCGCAGTAGGGCAATTCAGGGCGCAACGAGATGGATTTCGTTACCTCCAGTATCGGCACGGCACCTACCGTCTTTGAAAGATTCCGTTATTGAAATAGCAAACGCCTACTGCGCAGATACAAAAGATAAAAGAATGATAAGCGCACAACGCATATCGGACGGCAAGGCTGAGTTTCCTTCGTCTTTAGTGGAATCGGGTTCTGTGGTGTTGTCGGAAGAATTGCGAAATCTACTGGACTCGGACGGCGAACATGCGAGTGATGCTGATGTCAGGGCGCTGCTACGAGCGGTAGTAGCTTTCGAATGGTCTCGGGGAATAAAGTTCTCCGACATACAAAGGCGTCTGCAGCAGTGCATCAAAAGCGAAGAAGCGCTCCGACCTCGTGAGAAAGAACCGCGAATAAAACTGCATTATTCGGATGTTGAGCAGCTGTGCGAGCAAATTGCAGGTGTTCTTCGTGGCGCAGCCGAAGTGGCGATTGGTGTCGACGGCGCGAGCTACACCACAAGAGTTCTGGGTCTGGCGGCCGAGGTCGAGTCAGGTTTGCCATATTGGTTGGACTCGGTTCGTAGACTTAGGTACGACTGGTTGCACCGCGAAACGCTGTCGTTCCTCTGGAACTCACCACCGCTGGAGGATTCTTTATCGACTTTATTCGACGATGTGGCGTTAGTTTCTCATCCCGGTATCCCCAAGGGCGCCCTCGAAGAGGCGAAGCGTGCTTTAGCTGTACGCGAACAGGAGGAAGTCCTGAGTAGGAGTCGGGTCGGCCGGAATTGGTCCCACTTTTCCGTGCCGAACGGTGGAGGTGAAAGTTTCGGGGACGTAAGCGAGGGATTGTATCAGTCGAAGCATCCGGCGGAGTATCTCCAAATATTGGACTCGTTAGCTGAGGATATGGGAGTAATCGTCTCCGATCGAGAAGGTAACGAGCATTTCGTAGAGTCGCATTGGTCGGTGAATTCCAAGGCTGTGGACGTGTGCGTACCGCGACTAAAGAATCTGACTTCGGCTGCGGTTGAATCGGTCATAAATAATGGCAAGAAGCTCGTTCTGCTCGCGGCGTACATCACGCCTGCGGCACTCGTTTCTGTTCGAAACGCGACCGGTGCAAGGTTTGTGACAGCTGAGCAACTCCTGACTTCAATCGCAAAAGCTTCTGAACGCATCGGGGAGGGCTACAATGCGGACGATCTAATGGAGCTGGTTTCGAGCCTGCGCGGTAGCGGCGTGGAGTCCGATTCGTGGTACGTCACCGACCGGCCACTCGGAGGGAGCCCGCCATTTACTGGTTCTTTGCCGAATCTTGACCCGGCGCTGTCACTGAAGGGGGTTGATGACGACACCTCTGCTTAGTTCTATCCCGCGAGCAGTCTGTTATTTTGGAGTGGTCTGTCCGTTGTCGGCATTGCCCAGGAGTTGGTGCTTGAAAGAATTGAAGTCTTAGTGGGAAACAGGCGCTTCCGCTCTTATAGCGCGTCGAATGCTCGGGTGAGGTTGCCGCAGCGTAGCAGTGATCGGATGCGGTATTGGGTGAGGCTGCGGAACCTGGGGGCGTTGCGGCGCAGTGCTTCGGGCCGTCCGTTGATTGCTTCGATCGGGCCGTTCGAGGCCCGGTGAGTGAAGCAGGCGAGGATGTCCGCCCGCCGCTGGTGCAACGTCCGACCCAACTGCGCAAGCTCCTCAAGCCCGTCGGGGACCTCGGCGCGAATCGTGTCGATCAACCGGGTGAGCATCCGGTGCCCCTGCCTCGGGTCGGGGTGCGCATACGCGGTAATCAACCGCGGATACAGAGACCAAGTCACCTGCACCCGAGGGTGTTTCGGGTCAGCGAATGTCCCTGCCAGCATGGCTTTCCGTTGATCCGACAGCAACGCTTCGCGGGTCCGAAGGGTGCTGCATCGACCGCGATCGAATTCACGGTCTGCCACGAGAGATCCAGTTCGCGGGCGATCGCGGCGGCGGTGGCCCGGTCCAGGATCAACCGGCGCACGATGTACCGGGCGCAGCGGCGTTTGGTGGTGCAGCCCGCGCTCGCAAGTCGATCCGTGCTGTGACAGAACACCTTCCGCGTGCATGAAGTATTCGTGCATCGGTAGCGCGTGACCCGCAGCTGCAGCGGGTGCCCCGCCACCGGAACATCGGTGACTCGGCGTCCGGTGCGGTCCCGATACGTCCCGACCGTCCCGCAGGCCGGGACACGTCTCGGGTGCGGTGGTGGTCAGATCGCAGAACACGACCGTGGAATCACCGACGACCGCTGCGTCGCGGATCGTCACCCCGAGTCCGACCGTTCGAATGAACGCGAATTGCCACGGCAGGAGCAAGGACGGCAGTAGTGTTGGACCCGGGGCAGGGGTCTTTGGACTGCTCGCGGAGGCGTAGCTGGCGCGGGTCTTGTTCGGTCGCGAATTCGTGGGGGTGGATGCGGTCACCCGGGATCTGCGGATCGGAGCTTGAGCAGACTCGGCTCAAGAGATGATGATCGAGCGGGCTGGCAGGGTCTACATGTTGGCGCACAGATCGAAGCTGGGGCAGCGGTCTTTCCACTCCGAGGCGCCGTTACCATAGGGCGTGACGCTGGTTACGGACTCTTCGCCCCGTCGGACCAGCTCTGTGACTTCCGGGACGCGGGGTGAAGGTCGTCGCCGTGTGATGCTTACGGGCTGTGAGGCGTTTCGCTGGCACCGTGGCGACCGAGGACGATGACCCTGGATGGCAGCGCCATTGATCAGCAGTACTAGTCCGCCCCCGTCGTGGCCCCCAACAGATCCCTCACCGTATTCGCAACGGAGATGAACTCGGCCTTCTCCATCGTCGCGCTGTACTCCCGGTGCGCCGGGAGGTCCACGTCGAGGATGGCCACTATCCGGCCCGGCCTGGGGCTCATGACCACCACCCGGTTGGCGAGGTAGACGGCCTCGGCGACGGAGTGGGTGACCAGCATGACCGTCGTCCCGGTCTCCCGCCAGATGCGGTGGAGTTCGACGTTCATCTTCTCGCGGGTGAGGGCGTCGAGGGCGCCGAAGGGCTCGTCCATCAGCAGCACTTCGGGCTCGTGCAGCAGCGCCCGGCACAGAGAGACGCGTTGCTGCATGCCGCCGGACAGTTCGTGGGGGAGTGCTCCCTCGAAGCCCGTTAGGCCCGTCATCTCGATGAGCTGATCGGCCTTCGCCGCGGCGGCCTTTTTGTTCATGCCGCGCATCTCGCCCTGGAGCAGGATGTTGTTGCGGACAGTGCGCCATTCCAGCAATGCGGCGCGCTGGAAGACGTAACCGATGTTGCGCTGCGGTCCCTTGACCTCGCGGCCGGCCAGTTCAACCGAGCCGCGGGAGGCGCCGGTAAGGCCGGCCACTACTTTGAGCAGTGTGGACTTGCCGCAGCCCGACGGGCCGGCGATGGAGACGAACTCACCCTTGCCGACCTTGAGGTCGACGTCGGACAGCGCGGTGACGTCGCCACGCTTGGACGAGAACTGGACGGTGAGGTTGTCGACCGAGACGGCGGTGTCGGTGACGGTGGTGGGCCGTTCGTGGGTGATGGCGCTCATGTCGTCGCTCATTCCTTGCTGGAGGTGAAGGAGGAGTCCCAGTACTTCGACGGCTCGGCTCCGACCTCCGTCAGCCCGGCGTCACCGAGGATGGAGATGGTGTTGGTCCAGTCTTCCTCGGCGTTGACGCCCGGTGCCTGGCCCTCGGTGTTGGCGGTGGTGAGCAGCGGGATGGTCTCCTGCCACTGCTGCAGCAGCACCGACTCCGGCGGGGTCTGCGGGTCCTTGCCCACCATGGCCTTGACGGCCTCTTCGGGATTGGCGATGGCCGCTTCGAACGACTCGGTGGTGGCGTCGACCATGGCCTGCACCAGTTCCGGCGAGCTCTCGATGGTGGAGGTGTTGGCGATGAGGCCGTTGCTGAAGAAGTTCAGGCCCTCGTCGGAGTAGCGGAGGTAGCGCATTTCGCGGCCCGACTTGTTCGCGATGTTCGGTCCCTGGTCGTGCGCGAAGCCGATGAGGCCGTCGACCTGACCGGACAGCATCGCGGCGATCTTGCCCGCGGAGTCGAGGCTCTGCTGCTGCACCTGGTCCTCGGGGACGCCGGCGCGGTCGAGGAAGATCGGGAACGTGGTGGTGGGCGCGTCGCCGGCGGAGACGGCGATGGTCTTGCCCGCGAGGTCGGCGGTGGTCTGGATGGGGCCGTCGGCGTAGACCTGGACGGCCGAGGGCGTCGTCTGCAGGAAAACGCCCAGGCTCTTCACCTTCACGCCCTTGTCGATGTTCGACATGACGGCGGCGGAGTCGGCCCAGCCGAAGTCGGTCTGGTTCGAGCCGGCGGCCTGCGCGGTCTTGGTCGAGCCCTGACCGGCGGTGATGGTGAGGTCGATGCCGTGCTTGGCGAAGATCCCCTCCTGCACGCCGTAGTAGAACGGTGCGTGCTCGCCGTAGGGGTACCAGTTGAGCATCAGCGACGTCGCGGTTGTCTCACCGTCGGCGCCGGGAGCCTTCTCCGCACCGCCACCGCCGCCGCCACATCCGGCGAGAGCGAGCGACGCGGCTACCGCAGCCACGAGGGCAGTCTTGAGCTTCATGGAAGTCTTCTTTCGAGGAGGTGTGGGTGAGGCAGCCGGGTCACACTGCGCCGACGGACGCGGTGGAGCGGCGCGATGCATGCCAGGGGATGAGGAACTTCTCGGCGATCTCGATGACGAGGAACAGCAGAATGCCGAGCAGAGACATGATGATGAGAGCGGCGAACAGCATTGCGGTGTCGATGTTCCCGTTCGCCTGGAGGATCACGTAGCCGAGTCCTTCGTTGGCGCCGACGAACTCACCGACTACCGCACCGGTCACCGCGAGCGTCGCCGCGATCTTGAGGCCGGACATCAGCTGTGGCAGCGAGGCGGGAAAGCGCACCTTGCAGAACGTCTTCCACTTGCTCGCACCCATCGTGGATGTTAGTTCGAGGATCTCCGGGTCGACCGACCGCAGGCCCGCCATGCCGGCGATGACGATGGGGAAGAAGGCCATGAGGACAGCGACCAGGATCTTGGGGCTGGCGCCGAAGCCGAGCCACACCACGAACAGCGGTGCGATGGCGATCTTCGGGATGACCTGAGCGAAGAGGATCAGCGGGTACATCGTCTTCTCGATCGACGACGAGTAGATCATCACCACCGCGACGGCGATGCCGACCAGGCCGGCGATGACGAAGCCCGCGATGGTCTCGTAGGTGGTCACCCAGGTGTGGCCAGCGAGGTAGGACGCGTTGTCCACCATGGTCGACCAGGTGTCGCCAGGAGACGGAAGGATGTAGGGCGCAACCAGTTCGGTGGTCGTGACCGCCCACCACGCGACGACGAGCGCAGCCACGAGAGCGAGGGGCCGCCACAAGCCGGACCAGGTGTTGCGGAACGAGGGAATCCGTCGACGACGCGTCGGCGCGGGATGCGGTGCCGACGGTGCAGCGAGTGGGGCCTCGACCGACGTTGTTACCGCCATGAGGAGTCCTAAAGCTAGTAGTGGTGCGGGTCCGACTACCCCCGCTGGAATGCGCTTTCCGAAGCTGTGGCCGAATCTAATGTGATGGCGCCCACAGTGTCAAGGAAACCGGACAACTACGTGCTCAGGGCGCTGCTCGCGCGCAGGACGACCGTTCCCGGTGCGTACTCGTGCGCGTCGAGGGCGCGGTCGGACGGGTCGAGTGCGAGCCGTACGGCGCGCTCGCCGATGTCGACGAGAGACAGCGCGACCGTCGACAAGCTCGGGACATGGTCTCGTAGGGTGGGGATGTCGTCGAAACCCGCGACGCAGACGTCGGCAGGAACGCTCAGGCCCAGCTCACGCCACGCGGCGATGGCTCCGATGGCCATGACGTCGGTGACGGCGAAGACGCACGGGGGAGTGCCGTGTCCGGGCGTCAGTTCCAAGGCTGCCGCGAGGCGTCGGGCCGCGCTGTAACCGCCGTCGCGGGAGAAGTCGCCGGCCACCTCGATCTCCGGGGTGATGCCGTGGCGGCACAGTGCTTCGACGAATCCATTACGACGGTCCGCGGACGTGCGAATGTTGCCCGGGCCGCCGATGATCGCGAAGCGTCGATGGCCGTGCTCGTACAGTGCTTCGGCCAATACCGCTGAAGCCGAATGATTCTCGGGCTCCACAGCCGCTCCGAACGGCATCGGCTGGCCGATGACGACGACGCGGCCACCGTTGTCTCGATACGCCTCGAACTCGCGTTCCAGGGCGCGGTCGAGGTCGCCGCTCTGCCGCGACCCGGCCAGGATGATGGCGTCGGCACGGTGGGAGATGAACGTACTCACCGACTGCCGCTCGATGGCGAAGTCGCGCTCGGTGCTCGCGAGCAGGACGAGTTTGCCGGCGTCGCGTGCCTCGTTCTGCACGCCGCGGACGATGGAGGAGAAGTACGGGTCGGCGACGTCGTGCACGACGAGACCGATCAGCCCTGTCGACGAGCGTGCCAAGGCCTGAGCCTGGGCGTTTGCGATGTAGCCGAGATCAGCTGCGGCGGCACGTACTCGGTCGGCGACACCCTCGCCGGGCACCCTCGACGAGCCGTTCAGCACCCGTGAAGCCGTGGCCTGGGAGACGCCGGCCGCTGCTGCCACGTCACGCAATCGCACTGCCGCCATGCTCGCCACCCCCACGAAATCGTTGCGGTCTGCCGGTACCTGTTGACCGATCGACCTCGACAGCATAGCTTGGAAAGCGCATTCCGAATCTGACTTGCTCCCTCGACGCGTGCAGGACTTTCCGCCGCACCGTCTCCCGAGGCCCTCGCGCGCCTCGATCCCCTCGGTCGTGCACTCTTCAGACCTGGCTGCCGAGCAGCCAGAAAGGCCATTCGATGTCTCACCCCACCCGAACCCTGCGCATCGCCATGAACGGCGTCACCGGTCGCATGGGCTACCGTCAGCACCTTCTGCGCTCCATCCTCCCGATCCGCGACGCCGGCGGATTGCTGCTCGCGGACGGTTCGCGCGTCCAGGTCGAGCCGGTGCTCGTCGGTCGCAACGAGGCCAAGCTGCAGGAACTCTGCGCCCTGCACGGCATCGCCGAGTACACCACCGACGCCCAGTCGGTCATCGACGATGCGTCGATCGACATCTACTTCGACGCGCAGGTGACCTCACGTCGCGCGGAGGCACTGTCGTCGGCGATGAAGGCAGGCAAGCACATCTTCACCGAAAAGCCGACGGCAGAGACACTGACCCAGGCCATCGAACTAGCCCGCATCGGACAGAACGCGGGCGTCACGGCCGGCGTCGTCCACGACAAGCTCTATCTACCCGGGCTGGTGAAGCTGAAGCGACTGGTCGACGAGGGCTTCTTCGGACGCATCCTCTCCCTGCGAGGCGAGTTCGGCTACTGGGTCTTCGAGGGCGATGGCCAGCCCGCCCAGCGACCCAGCTGGAACTACCGCGCGGAGGACGGCGGCGGCATCGTCGTCGACATGTTCTGCCACTGGAACTATGTGCTCGAGGGCATTCTCGGCAAGGTCGAGACCGTCAGCGCCAAGGCCACCACGCACATCCCGACGCGGTGGGACGAGCAGGGCAACGAGTACGCCGCCACCGCCGACGACGCCGCGTATGGAATCTTCGAGATGCAGAACGGGGTTGTCGCGCAGATCAACTCGTCGTGGGCCGTGCGCGTGTTCCGCGACGAGTTGGTCGAGTTCCAGGTGGACGGCACTCATGGCTCCGCGGTGGCGGGACTGCGTAACTGCGTCGCCCAGCACCGCTCACACACTCCCAAGCCGGTGTGGAATCCCGACCTGCCCGTCACCGAACCCTTCCGCGACCAGTGGCTCGACGTCCCGGCCAACGCCGATCTGGACAACGGATTCAAGCTGCAGTGGGAGGAGTTCCTGCGCGACGTCATCGCCGAGCGTCCGCACCGCTACGGCCTGTTGTCCGCCGCGCGCGGTGTCCAGCTGGCCGAACTCGGCCTGCGTAGTTCCGCGGAGGGCCGTCGCCTCGACGTGCCGGAGATCTCGCTGTGACCGCCGTCGACTTGCGCCTGACCATCGCACTGCCGGGCCACGGCTCGTATCAGCTGGGGGAGCCCGGTGAATGGACCAAGCCGACCTCCCCGATCACCTCGCGCATCGCGTACGCAGCGGCACATGTCATTCCGCGTACGACGGGCGACAACACCCCGGGCGCACCGGCCGACATCGACTGGGATGCCACCCTCGCCTACCGACACGAGCTGTGGTCGTACGGGCTCGGTGTCGCCGATGCGATGGACACCGCCCAGCGCGGCATGGGGCTCGACTGGGCCGCGACCTCGGAGCTGATCCGACGATCCGGTGCCGAGGCTGCTCGGGTCGGTGGGTTACTCGCCTGCGGCGCCGGAACTGACCAACTCGATCTCACGACGCTGCCGTCGGGTCGGGAGGGTCTCGCCCGCGTCCTCGACGCCTACCGCGAGCAGATTGCGGTGGTGCGGGAGTCGGGCGCCAAGGTCATCATCATGGCGTCCCGTGCGCTGGCGCGGGTGGCGTCGTCACCCGACGACTACCTGTCCGTCTACTCGACGCTGCTCGACGAAGTCGACGAGCCCGTCGTGTTGCACTGGCTCGGAACGATGTTCGACCCCGCGCTCGAGGGCTATTGGGGGAGCGCGTCAGTTGACGAGGCGACCGCAACGTTCCGTGGTCTGATCGACGCGCACGCCGCCAAGGTCGACGGTGTGAAGGTGTCGCTCCTGGACGCTCAGCACGAGATCGCCCTGCGCGCAGCCCTGCCCGACGGAGTACGTCTCTACACCGGGGACGACTTCAACTATCCGGAGCTCATCATGGGCGACGGTGAGCACCACTCCGATGCGCTGCTCGGCATCTTCGCCGGCATCTACCCCGCGGCGTCCACGGCCTTGCAGGAGCTCGATCGCGGCAACACGGCCCGGGCCGAGGAGATCCTTCGCTCGACGCAGGAACTGGGCCGGCGCATCTTCGCGGCGCCCACCTACTACTACAAGACGGGCATCGCGTTCCTGTCGTGGTTGAACGGGAGGCAGCCGGGCTTCTCGATGGTCGGCGGATTGGCGTCGGGCCGCAGTGTGGAGCATCTGACGCAGCTGTTCGTCCTGGCGGATCGTGCTGGGCTGCTGGCAGATCCAGCCTTAGCCGTGCACCGGATGGGCGTGTATCTGGAGCTGAACGGGGTGTCGGCATGAGTCTCGAACGTCTGTCTCTCAACACCAAGACGGTGAACAACTGGACTTTGAAGGAGGCCGTCGAGGGTGCGGCGCAAGCGGGACTCGGTGCTATCGGGCCGTGGCGTGACCGCGTGCAGGAAGCCGGGGTCACGGAGTCGGCGAAGATGATCTCCGATGCCGGGCTGCGCGTGTCGACCCTGTGCCGCGGCGGCTTCCTCACGGCCATCGACGACGACGGGCTCGACGACAACCGTCGCGCACTCGACGAGGCAGCCGAGCTCGGGGCTCCTGAGCTGGTGATGGTGATGGGCGGTATCCCGGATCGCGACCTGATCGGTGCGCGGGTACGAGTGTCCGACAGGCTCGCCGATTTGGTGCCCTACGCGCTGGAGCGCGGAGTGCGGATCGCGTTGGAGCCGTTGCACCCGATGTTCGTGGCCGATAGAGCGGTGATCTCGACGCTGGGTCAGGCACTGGCCATGGCGGAGCCGCATCCGGTGGAGGCGGTGGGCGTCGTCGTCGACACGTTTCACGTGTGGTGGGACCCCGACCTCGAGGCGCAGATCAAGACGGCGGGGGAGCGTGGCCGCATCAGCTCGTACCAGGTGTGCGACTGGTTGGTGCCGATGGAAGCAGACCCCCTCCTGTCCCGCGGGATGATGGGTGACGGGGTGATCGACTTCGCCACCATCGGGCGGTGGGTCGAAGAGGCCGGCTACCGCGGTGATGTGGAGGTGGAGATCTTCAACGCGGCTGTCTGGGCGGCGGATGGGGATCAGGTGATCGGGACGATGGTGGAGAGGTATCGCGAACTGATCGACGCACCCGGCAACTAGGAAGAGGCGATCCGCTAGGTCCGTTGCCAAGACGTTCTTGGGTACTCACTGAGGCAGCCGCGTGAAAGCTAGGATGCTCTCGACGTCTACTTGTTGAAGAAATGGAGCGTTGGGTGGAACCACGTGCACTCGCCGACATCATCTCGAAACTGTCAGCGCAACAACCGGTCACGGACGCACTCGAAGCATCGATGCCATTCCCGGCTGATCCCAATAGGAAGTACGCCAGTCAGCGCGAACACCTTGTCGGTTGGTTGAGTGAGTATGATGGGCCGGGTTTCTACGGACGTAAGAACCCGGGGAAAGACGCGAAATACGCCTACAACCACTTCAGGTGTGCTCCAGGATTGGTGTGGCTTGCAGAAGCGCTTGGTGAAGACTCGAGTCGGCTCGAAGCCTCTTCCGATGCCATCAAGAAGGCCGGGCGTAACCCTTCGTCTCAGTGCGCGGCGCACAGGAAAATAGTTCCGTGGTCACGCATCGAAGAGCTTCTCGAGCAGCATAAAGGTGACGCCGGCTCACAAAGCAGGGTGCGACGCCTAGCGTCCAGACTCAGACCGCGCACTCACTGACACATCCACGGTTGTCCGGAGGTCTCATCTGGCTTTCGGCGGCTCTGTCAGTGGACGTTCATGGACCGTGCCTTCGGACATCGCGCTCTCGTCGTGTACTGGGACTGGGCCCTTTATGTGCCTTCGGACTGCCGTGGCAACTCGTCCGCGAAGTCGAACGAACACCCGAGCCGATCGGCGGCCTCCACACCACCGGCATCACGCACCCAGGCAACGCACGCGCCGGCGGCGAGAGCGAGGTCGCGGCTGAACAGATAGCCATCGGTGCAGTCGTCGAAATGCCCGTCGTGGTGCCATCTGTCGAGAACCAGTTTCTGCACCGAATGGTCGGCGAAGCGAAGTGTGTGCAGAATGCGGCGTGAGCGGCGCACCATCACGACCCCGTCGTCGAGACGGTGAAGCTGAGCGGTGATGAGCTCGATGTCGTCGATCTCGTCGTCGGGGATGTCGGTATTGGGACCGAGATCGATGACGAGCCCGGCTGGTTCGTCCTGCATCGACTCGACGAGCCACGCGGTCATCGCGTCCCACTGGTCGACCTCGAGCAGGACGCCCGTCGGCGTTTCGAGACTGACCAGCAGGGCTGCGGCGTCGATCTCTGCGGCCCACACCTGCGTCGGCCCGTCCTCGTGAAAGAACACCCGACCGGTGTCGTCGACAAGCCCCGGCTGCTCGTTGAACAGAGACGTGTCAGTGGTGCCGTCGACATGGTGGGTGTGGATGGACCAGCCGCTCACGTCCTCGTGGGTGACCACGACGTAGCGCGTGAGGAGATCATCCGAGGCGAACTGCCAGCGTGGGAGCGTCATATCCGGCCCTCAGGCGTCGCTCAGTGCATCCGCAAGCATGTGCATCGCGACGGTGACCGAGAGTGCGCGGACACTCGCACGATCACCGGGTAGCCGCAGTGTCCGCGTGACGGTCGGTCGGCCCGCGACAGCGATGCCGAAGCACACGGTTCCGACGGGCTTGCTCTCCGTACCGCCGCCAGGCCCCGCGACGCCGCTGGTCGAGACGGCGACGTCGGCACCGACGCGGTGCAGCGCTCCCTCGGCCATGCGGGCGGCCACGGGTTCACTGACGGCGCCGTGCTCCTCGATCATGGTGGCGGGGACGTCGAGTGAGCCGATCTTCACCTCGTTGGCGTACGACACCAGGCCGCCGACCACGTAGGCCGACGAGCCGGCCCGATCGGTGAGCCGTGCGGCAATCATGCCGCCGGTGCACGATTCCGCCGTCGCGATGCGGCGGCCACCGGATCGTGTTGCCACGATGTCGTCGATGGTGGAACCGTCGGTCGAGAAGATTTGCGCGCCATGGTGTTTCTCGATGAGCGTCAGCACGTCGGCGTACGCGGCGGCCGCGGACTCCTCGTAGCGGGTGACCATCTCGAGTTCGCCGCGCGACAGGCAAGTCGTGATCGCCAGATCGCCGAACCCGGCAATCGAGCTCTCTGCGGTGCGCAAGGTCGCGGCAAGGTCGGCCTCCGACAATCCATAGGCCCGGATGGTGTCCTCGGTGACGGCTGTTCTCCGTGCGAGCACTGCGGCGACGGGTGCGCTCTCTATCGCTTCCGGCCACATCGACTGCAGTTCTGAGGGCGGGCCCGGAAGGATGAGAACCGTGGGGAGGGTGCCCGAGTCGTCGGCCATCGCCACGCCCGGTGCCGTGCCTGTCGGCGAGATCGACTGCGCTCCGGCGGGAACCATTGCCTGCTTTCGTACGCCGGCTCGCAGTGGTTCGGAGTCGGCGACGCTGCCGAGCCGACTGCGCCAGCGCTCGACGATGGCCGTGATGCGGCCTTCGAGTTCGACGTCGAGGTGCATCTCGCGGCCGTACAGCGCGGCCACTGTATCGACGGTGAGGTCGTCCGCGGTCGGGCCGAGGCCGCCGGTCGTGATGATGAGGTCGACGTGCTGGTCGGCGAGGAACTGGACCTGTGCCGTCAGGTCGGCCGGCCGGTCACCGCACACCGTTAGGTGGGCGACGTCGACCCCCATCTGCAGGAGTTGCCGAGCAACCCAGGGTCCGTTGCGGTCGCTGACCCGCCCGGCCAAAACTTCGCTACCCGTGACCACCACACCCGCGCGCACTGCCATGGTTCGACCTTAC
Source organism: Rhodococcus sp. BP-316 (assembly GCF_019836105.1). NCBI lineage: Bacteria > Bacillati > Actinomycetota > Actinomycetes > Mycobacteriales > Nocardiaceae > Rhodococcus > Rhodococcus sp. BP-316. The sequence continues at coordinate 114,190 of NZ_JABUEE010000007.1, forward strand.
GGCGGCCGAGGTCAGCCCCTATCGGGGGCCATGACGCCCGACTCGCCCAACTGCACGGGCCCGATGCCTCTCTTCAGCGCCCAGAGCAGGAGCGCGCACCCCAGCCCGGACAGGAGAAGGCCCGTCCCGAACAGCGCGGCGTAACCGAAGGCCTGGCCGACCACGCCTGCAGCGAGTCCGGCGATGCCCTGGGAGAAGACGACGGCACACGCGAGAAGGGTGTAATCGGTTCCCGCGTAGACGCGTTCGGAGGCGTCCATCATGAGGGCGAACAGCACGACGGTCGCCGCGCCGCCGAATACGTGCTCGCTGACGCTGGCGGTCACCACGAGGGCAATCCCGCCGATGTCGAGTGCCGCGGCGACGTAGAAGCCGAGCGCCAGGGTTTGCGTGATGCCGGCGACGAGCAGGGCACGTCGTCGGCCGAAGCGCGTCGCGTACCAAGCGCCCAGTGCAGCACCGGCGAGCGCGGAGCCCGAGGCGACGCCGCCTTCGAGAAGCGCGATCTGCCCCAGGGAGAGCCCGAGGTCGGAGAGGAACGGGCCGACGAGGGCCGACCCCATCGAGTTGCCGAACTTGTAGGCGGCGATCAGGCCGATGAAGGCCAGGACTCCCGGTCGGCGCAGGCGAACCCACCACGTTCCGGCGAGGCGGACTGCGGTCGTCGACTCCGCCGGTCGTACATCCGCCCTGTCGAGTTGAGTCCGGAGCAGGAGGACCGGGATCGTAGACGCGACGATCAACATGGCCATCGCGACGAACAAGGCACGCCATCCCGCGAACGAGAACAGCCACAGCAGAACGCCGCCGCCGACGATCATGCCGATGCGGTACGCCCCGAGTTGGATCCCGTTGCCCACACCTCGGTCGCGTGCGTCGAGCAGTCGAACGGCGAGCCCATCGGTGACGACGTCCTGCGTCGCGGACAGAACGTTCACGACGGCGATGCCGACGAACAGCCACTGCAGGCCGGACGTGAGGTCGAGGCAGGCCAGCACCAGCGCGACTGCCGCTGCGCCGAGTTGTAGCGAGAGCAGCCACCGTCGTCGACTCCCGTACCTGTCGACATAGGGCGCCCAGAGGAACTTCAATGCCCACGGCGCGAACAGCACTCCGCTCGCGCTGATCGCGACCAGGGAGTAGCCGGACCGCCGCAACACGACGGGCAGTGCCTGGGTGAAGAAGCCGAACGGCAACTGCTGCGCGAAGTAGAGCGCGCCGAGCAAGGCGAACGTGCCGCCGACCATGCCGGAACGGGGGACGCGTGCTCTGTCGGTCGTCGACACGGTGGAAGTCTGGCGCATTCACCGGCGTCCTGCTTCCTCACCCCACTGCGCCGGGTACATCGAGACCGGGAAGTCAGACCTGCGTCCGCCGCCCGCCCTCGAAGTCGAGCGGGGCAGCCTGCAGATGCCGACCCCTCGGCGTCCCGTCGACCAGCTCCCCGTCCTGGACGACGACGGTTCCTCCGACGAGCACGGTGACGGGCTTCCCTCGAAGCGTCATCCCCTGATACGGCGTGTAGTCCGTAGCCATGTGTAGCGCGTCGACGTCGACGGTCCATTCGACGTCCGGGTCCCACAGGGCGATGTCCGCGTCGGCGCCGGGCATCAGCGTTCCCTTGCGAGGGAAGAGCCCGTTGGTCTTGGCCGGATTCGTCGACGTGAGCTCGACGAACCTGCTGGCGGTCAGGTTCGAGTCGCGCACGTAGCGCGAGAAGATGACCGGCAGCCTGGTCTCCACTCCCGGTAGCCCGTTGGGCATGTGGCGGACATCGTGGCTGTGGACCTCCTTCTGCGCTGTGTCGTAGCAGCAGTGGTCGGATCCGATGGTCGTGATGTGACCGGTGAACAGGTGCTGCCCCAGTTCCTCGACTGCGTCGGCCGACCTGAGCGGTGGACAGCACACGAATCGTTCGGGGTTCTCGCCGCTGTAGGCGCTGTCGTCCAGGATCAGGTGGTGCGCCACCGACTCCGTGAAGGCGACCAGTCCGCGGGTGCGCGCATCCGCCACCAACTCGACTGCCGCCGCCGTGGACTGGTGCACGAAGTGGACGGGCGCGTCCTGAGACTCCGCGATCGCCAGAATGGCGGCAACGGCTGCCGTCTCGGCGATCTCGGGTCGCGTCATCGACATGTGGGCCGCGTCGATGCCCTCGGTGGCGGCCGCCGTCGTCTGCGAATCCGTGACGATGGCGTCCGACTCGCAGTGGATGATGACCATTCCACCCAGATCGCGAGTGGTCTGCATGGTCTTGAGAATGGTGTGCTCGTTCGCCATGGTCTCGCCGGCGTAGGTCGTGAACATCTTCACGGTGCGAATGCCGTCCTGCGCCATCGTGGCGAGCTGGTCCGCGGTCGTGTCGTCCCAGTCGACGACGCACGCGTGCAGGGCTGAGTCGCACAGGCCGTCGGTCGCCTTCTGCCGCTGTTGCGCTGCAGCATCGAGCGGGGACTGACCGGGCCGCGGGATCGCGAAATCGACGATCGTCGTGGTGCCGCCGAACACGGCAGCCGTCGTGCACTCGCGGTACGAGTCGAGCGACGTGAACTCGCCCGACGTGAAGCCGACGTGGCAGTGCGGGTCGACACCTCCGGGCATCACCAGCTTCCCGGTGGCGTCGACGACCTCCGCTGCTGGGTCCACGTCGGCACCGGGAGAGAGAACGGCGACGACAGTGCCGTCGTCGATCAGGAGATCGGCTGGCCCGTGCCAATTCGACTCGACGAGGGTTCCTCCTCTTATCACCTTCATCGCAGCGTCGCCCGGTATGCGAGCCACCCGCCGAGCTCACTGATGTCGGTGACATCCGAGCGGTCGAGTGCCTCACGGCGCATGCGCATCGAGAGGGAGCCACCCCCGTCGGCGAGCTCGATGACCCCGAGCTCCAACTCCTCGGGCTCGCGAGGAAGAAGCTCTTCCCGGAGGACGTCGTAATCCAGCTCGTACAGCTCACCGGGTACGGCGTGGCCATTAGAGGACACGGGGTGCAGTCCGGGGAATTCGTCTCGCACGGAGAAGAACTGGTACTTCGGGGCGGTGACCGCCGGGCCGAGCAGTCGGGCCCGGTGAAGGGCGTCGTTGAGCGTTCCTCCGGACATCGCCTGTCCGTTGACGAACATCGTGACCAGTGCCATGGGTGCCTACCTTCCGTGTTCTGCGAACGAGGTGAGTCGAGCCGGTGAGAATTCGCTGACGTCGATGTCCGGCACTCGTCCGTGCACCATCGAGGTGAGTAGTTGCGCCCAGAGTGGCGCGAAGGTGAACGAGTAGGTGCCGCCGGCGACGTAGAACCCCGGTGCCCCGTCGACGGCACCGATGACCGGCATCTCGTCGGGCGTCGTCAGGACCGGGCCGGTCCACGTGTCGACGAGAGGGAGCGCCGCGAGGGAGGGGAGCAGTCGCTCGACCTGTGCGAGATTTCCGGTGGTGCTCTCGGGCAGGGACGACGCAGCGTCCGTGTCGTGAAACGCGCCCGCCGGCCACCCACCGCCGAGCACGAGGCGACCCCGGCGGTCCTGCTTGATCGACATGCCTTCCCCGACGTGTTGCACGAGGACGTCGAGGGTGTGCGAGGGTGCGGCGAGTGCGTGCACCTGCAGTGACGTCGGCCGAAGGTCCAACGAGATGCCGGCCATCGACGCGATGCCGGCCATCCACGGACCGGCGACGTCGATCACGGTGGGTGCGACCCACGTGGAGTCGGGAGTGGTCACCGTCCACAGGTCGCCGACTCGTTCCATACCCGTGACGGGAGAGTGTGACCGCAGGACGGCACCCTCGGCCTCGGCCTGACGCAGAGTTGCGGGCCCCGCGAGGTCAGGCTCCGCGAATCCGTCGAGGGGACACCAGGTCGCGGCTTCGACGCTGGGTCCCAGCGCCGGCAGCGCCCGGCGTGCCTCAGATCCGGTCAGCACCTCCGTGGGAATTCCCGCAGTGCGTTCCCAGTCGTGTTTGGTCTCGAGTGCCTGTACCTGGTCGTCCGTCTCGGCGACCATGTATCCACCGCAGCGGTTGAGGCCGAGACCGGGAACGCTGTCGGCAAGGTCGTCCCACAGCGAGCTGGTGCGGTGCTGCAGCGGGAGGAGACGTCGGACATCCACGGCCGCACCCTGGCCGGGACGTCGAGTGTGGATTGTCTGGATGTGGAGGTTGCCCGCCGTGGTCCCGGAACCACCGGTGTTGGGCGCGGATCGGTCGAGCACGACGACGCGAGCGCCGGATCTCGTCAGTGCCAGGGCCGTCGCAGCGCCGACGATGCCGGCTCCGACGACGACCACGTCGAAGTCAGACTGCACTGCCCACTCCTGCTGTCCGGGATGCCTCGGCGATTCCCGAGTCCTCCACGATTTGCGCCAGGTGGTCCAGCGTCGTCGGGTCCGTCACGGGCAACAGCGGTTCGCGCACGCTGCCGCCGGGCTGTCCGAGCAAGTTCATGACGGCCTTGAGTTGAGGAATCGGAGAGGCGTACACGCCGCTGTAGTCGGGATTGATCAGACGTCCCGACAGCGCGCGGTACTTGTCGGCCCAGGACCGCGCGGCGGCCGCGTCGCGCGCAGCGACGGCACGGTAGAACGGCACGGCGAAGGGTGCGCCCACCCCGCCGCCGTCGATGTTCCCGTCGCCACCCAGATCCAGCAGTGCGGCGAGTCCGCGGTGGTGAAGGAAACTGCCGAAGACTCGGACCGTGCCCGCCACCGCCTCGACGGTGTCGAGCATGGAGAGCCAGTTGCCGGTGCTGTCCTTGACCGCCACCACGTTGTCGAGCGCTGCGAGCTCGGTGAACAGCCCGGGCAGAGTGCCCATGTCGACAGCGACGCCACGCGGCCAGTTGTAGACCATGAACGGCAATGCCGTTGCGGTGCTGACGGATCGGTAGAAGGCGAGCAGTTCGTCCTTCGACGGATGAACGTAGGGCGGAGGTGTGGCCAGCACGCCGTCGGCACCTGACGTCTCGGCATGCCGCGCGAGTGCTGCGGAGTCGCGTGCGGTGTAGGCGCTGACGCCGATGACGACGGGGAAGCGTCCGCGCACTGCGTCGATGGCGACCTCGGCGACGGTGCGCCGCTCCGCGTCACTCTGGCTGAACCACTCGCCGGTGCTGCCGTTGACGAGAACGCCGTCCACCTCGTGGTCGGCGTACAGGTTCATGAGCGAGGCCAGGGCGTCTGTGTCGACTGCGCCGGCGGCGGTGAACGGGGTGGGTGCAGCGGGCCAGTAGCCGGACCAGGCGACGTCATCGCGGTTCATGAATACCTTTCGTGCGGCGTGGAAGCCGAACTGGGTCGATTCGATGGGATCGATTGCATAGACTGCCGTCGGTGAAGACACATCGTCAAGCCGGAAACGCACTTGTAACGAGCGAGGCTCGGCGTGGGAGAGTCTGTGCACGATCGGCGACGAGGGGAGGTGAGGGTCGATGACGGTCACTCTGGCTGACGTGGCTGTTGCCGCGGGAGTCTCGCGCAGTACGGCTTCCCGGGCGTTGAGCGGGTCGACGCTGATCTCGGCCGATACCCGACGGTCCGTCGAGGAGGCGGCCCGAACACTGGGGTACCGGCCCAACAGGGCCGCGAGTGCGCTGCGCTCCAACAAGTCGCATCTGGTCGGTCTCGTGATGAACAACCTCCTCAACGCGACGTTTCACACCGTGGCCGAAGTCGTCCACAAGAGATGCTCCGACAACGGCTTTCAAGTTCTGCTGTGCATCACCGATGCGGACCCGGCCCGCGAGCGGGACGTGCTCGCGATGTTGGGGGATCACGGAGTCGACGGGACCATCGTCATCGGGAGTGGTCGCAGCGCAGTCGAATCCAATGCTCTGCTGGCCCAAGGCCGGGCTGTGGTCAACGTGATCAGGTCGGTTCGAGGGAGCGCCGCACCCACCGTCCTCGCCGACGACCTGGACGGTGCGCGCGATGCGACGGCGCATCTCCTCGACCTCGGTCACCGGCGCATCGGTTACATCGGCGGCCTGGAGGACGCCACCTCCGGCCGGGAGCGGTTCGAGGGCTACCGCTCGGCACTGGCGGACCATGGCATCGAGGTCGACCCGTCGTTGGTCCGGAAGGGGCCGTTCACCACCGAATTCGGTGTTGCAGCGGTCGATTCGTTGCTCGACGAACCGTCCGGCATGACCGCGCTCTACGCGGCGAACCACGAGGCCGTGTTCGGGATTCTGCCTACTCTCGTCGGACGAGGGGTGTCGGTGCCCAGCGACCTGTCGCTGATCTGCCACGAGGACATGCCGTGGCTCTCGTTGTGGCACCCGGCCGTGACCGTCGTCGACAACGGTGCCTCACAGCTGGCCAACGTCGCGATGGATCTCCTGTTCCAGCAGATGAGCGAGCCGTCGAAGCCGGACGGCCGCACGTACCGGATCGGTGCCCGATTGGTCGAGCGCGCGTCGTGTGCGCCCGTCGTCGACCCGTAATTCACGAGGGCCGACGTTAACTTTCGTTGAAACACGTGTCGTCCGTGTTAACCACGTTGACGTGTTCGCGGGAACTCTGCGATGGTTCATGCAATCGATCCCATCGAGGTCGACCATCCCGATCCAGACAGTCGCTGCGGACAGCAGTCGACACCGAAAGGTCTCTCCTATGCGCACGCTCATCGGAATTGCCGCCGCCGGCGTCCTGACCCTCGGCCTCGTCGGGTGCGGGTCCTCGTCGGAGCGGGATGCCGCGCCGACGGACTGCACGCCGACTCTCGGCGCAGCCGATCTCGCCGAGGACGGGTCGCTGACCATGGCCACGAATGCCACCCTCCCGCCCATGCAGTACGTCGACGCCGACGGAGAGGTGATCGGCATGCGGGTCGACCTGGGCAAGGAGATCGCCAAGCGGCTCTGCCTGACGCCGAAGTTCGTCAACATCGAGTTCGAGGCCCAGATCCCCGGTGTGCAGAGTGGTCGGTGGGACATGATCGACACCGGCATGTTCTACACACCGGAGCGCGCTGAGACCATCGATCTGGTGCCGTACGAGGTTCAGGCCGTGTCCATCTCGGTTCCGTCGGGCAATCCCGAGGGCATCAGCACGGTGGAAGACCTCGCCGGCAAGACGGTCGGTGTGGAAGCGCCCGGATACGAATTCGACACTCTGACGGCGCTGTCCGAACAGTTCGCGACGGAGGGCAAGGCGCCGCTGACCGTGCAGACGTTCAAGACGAATGCCGATGCCTATCAGGCACTCTCGGCAGGACAGCTCGACGGAACGTCGATCGTCGAGTCGGTCACCTCGTTCTACCAGGAGGACGGCCGCTTCGAGACCGCCATCGGTGGCATCAACGAGGCGCCCCTCGCCATGGGCTTCGCGAAGGGCAGCAAGTCCGCTGGTGAGGTCGCGCGCGTCCTCTCCGAGATGCGCGACGACGGCTACCTGCCGGACCTGTTCGAGCAGTACGACGTCAGCGGGTACGAGGGTGACATCGCCGTCAGCACCGGCCCGCTCGAGAGCTGAGAGGCTCCGACATGTGGTCGTGGGACGCGTTCTTCTCCATCCTCACCAGTACCCAGCTGCTGGAGGGCGCCTGGGTGACCATCTGGCTCACCGTGGTCAGCATGATCTTGGGGCTCGTGTTGGCGGTGGTCGTCGCGGTCGCCCGGTCGTCGAAGTTCCTGCCGTTTCGCGCGGTGTCGGGGTTCTATGTCTGGCTGATGCGAGGAACCCCGCTGCTCGTGCAGCTCGTCATCATCTACACCGGGCTGCCCCAGGTCGGCATCAAGCTCGGCGTCATCGAGGCGGCGCTGCTCGGACTGGTGCTGAACGAGGCCGCTTACCTGTCCGAGATCGTGCGATCCGGACTGCTGTCCGTCCCCACGGGGCAGACGGAAGCGGCACGTGCGCTGGGGATGTCGCCGACCAAGGTGTTCCGCGTCGTCGTGCTGCCCCAGGCGCTGCGCGTCATGATCCCTCCGCTCGGCAACAGCTTCAACGGCCTGCTGAAGACGACGACGCTGGTCTCGGTGATCTCCGTCCAGGAGTTGTTGCGCCGCACGCAGTTCCTGGTCCAGGTGAACTTCAGGGTGCTCGAGGGACTGTGCGCAGCAGCGCTCTACTTCCTCCTGCTCACCACGCTCTGGGGTCTGATCCAGAAGCGCCTGGAAGTACGAGCTGGACGTGGATACGACAGGAACTACCGTCGCAAAGGGAGAACCGACATGGCAGCGCTCGACGACAGTGTCATCGACGCGGAGGCGGTGAACCGATGACCGACCAGGCGATCGCGAACCTGACGATGATCGACGTTCAGGACATGACCAAGGCGTTCAACGATCTCGTGGTGCTCGACGGCATCGACTTCCGCGTCGCCAAGGGCGAGGTGGTGCTCCTCCTCGGGCCGTCGGGAAGCGGGAAGAGCACGTTGCTCCGCACACTCAACTGCCTCGAGACCATCGAGTCGGGGACGGTTCGGGTGTGTGGGGAACTGATGGGGTTCTCCGACGACGGCAAGCGGACACCACTGTCCGAGTCGAACATCGCGCGGCAGCGCCATTACACGGGGATGGTGTTCCAGAACTTCAACCTGTTCCCGATGATGACGGCACTGGACAACGTCGCCGCCGGCCCACGTCACGTGCTCGGAACGCCCAAAGACAAGGCGCGAGCGCAGGCTCAGGAGCTGCTCACGCTCGTCGGACTCGGTGACAAGAGTGAGAACTACCCGTCGCAGCTCTCCGGCGGTCAACAGCAGCGGGTGGCGATCGCGCGAGCGCTCGCAATGAAGCCCGAGGTCATGCTGTTCGACGAGCCGACCTCGGCACTGGATCCGGAGATGGTCAAGGAGGTTCTCGACGTCATGCTGCGACTGCGCGACGAGGGGATGACCATGGTCGTGGTGAGTCATGAGATGGGGTTCGCACGAGCGGCTGCCGATCGCGTGGTGTTCATGAGCGACGGGCGCATCGTCGAGGATGCGGCGCCGAGTGAGTTCTTCGACAATCCGCGCAACGAACGCACGAAGCAGTTCCTCAGTCGAATGCTGTGAGTCACCGGCGCCCGACCTCCGCCGCCGGTCACGGCAGGTTACTCACCGGTAGCCTCCCGGACCTCCGGTGGAAGATCGTCGGCGCAGGTCAGGTTATGTCTCGAGACACATCGAGCCCGCTGGACCGGGGTCGCCACAACACAGCCCCGCACGACTAAAGTTGTCTCCGAGCCCACAAGGACAGACGACGTCGAGCAGACGGAAAACGAGGCAAGACCTGCAATGACTGAGAAAAAGCCGACCATCATCTACACCCTGACCGACGAGGCGCCCATGCTGGCGACTCACGCGTTCCTGCCGGTCATCCGCACTTTCGCCAGCGCAGCCGGGATCGAGGTGGAGTCGAGCGACATCTCCGTTGCCAGTCGCATCCTCGCCGAGTTCCCCGACTACCTGGACGAGGACCAGCGGGTTCCCGACAACTTGGCCGAGCTCGGCAAGCTGACCCAGCTGCCCGACACGAACATCATCAAGCTCCCCAACATCAGTGCCTCGGTACCGCAGCTGCACGCCGCGATCAAGGAACTGCAGGACAAGGGCTACAAGATCCCCGACTTCCCCGGCAACCCGAAGACGGACGAGGAGCGGGAGATCCGCGACCGCTACACCAAGTGCCTCGGTAGCGCCGTCAACCCCGTCCTCCGTGAGGGCAACTCCGACCGCCGCGCGCCGAAGGCCGTCAAGGAGTACGCGCGCAAGCACCCGCACAGCATGACCGAGTGGTCGCCGGCGTCGCGCACGCATGTCGCGCACATGCGCGAGGGCGATTTCTACCACGGTGAGAAGTCGATGACCGTCCAGGGCGACCGCGAGGTCAAGATGGAGCTCGAGACGAAGAGCGGCAAGACCGTCGTCCTCAAGCCGAAGGTCTCGCTGACCGACGGCGACGTCATCGACAGCATGTTCATGAGTGCCAAGGCGCTGGACAAGTTCTACGAAGAGCAGATGCAGGACGCCTACGAGACCGGCGTCATGTTCTCCCTGCACGTCAAGGCCACGATGATGCGGGTCTCGCACCCCATCGTCTTCGGTCACGCGGTGCGCGTCTTCTACAAGGACGCCTTCGCCAAGCACAACGAGCTCTTCGAAGAGCTCGGCGTCAACGTCAACAACGGCCTCTCCGATCTGTACAGCAAGATCGACACCCTTCCGGCGTCGAAGCGCGACGAGATCGTCGAGGATCTGCACAAGTGCCACGAACACCGGCCCGAGCTGGCCATGGTGGACTCGGCACGCGGCATTTCCAACTTCCACTCGCCCAGCGACGTCATCGTCGACGCGTCCATGCCCGCGATGATTCGCGCCGGCGGCAAGATGTGGGGAGCCGACGGTCGTCCCAAGGACACCAAGGCCGTCAACCCGGAGTCGACCTTCTCCCGCATCTACCAGGAGATGGTGAACTTCTGTAAGACGAACGGCCAGTTCGACCCGACGACCATGGGCACGGTCCCCAACGTCGGCCTGATGGCGCAGAAGGCCGAGGAGTACGGCTCGCACGACAAGACCTTCGAGATCGAAGAGGACGCCGTCGCGAACATCGTCGACCTGGCGACCGGCGAGGTCATGCTCACGCAGAACGTGGAGAAGGGCGACATCTGGCGCCTTTGCATCGTCAAGGACGCGCCGATCCAGGACTGGGTCAAGCTCGCGGTGAACCGTGCGCGTGACTCCGGGATGCCGGTGCTCTTCTGGCTCGACCCGTACCGCCCCCACGAGAACGAGCTGATCAAGAAGGTGCGCACGTACCTGAAGGATCACGACACCGAGGGTCTCGACATCCAGATCATGTCGCAGGTCCGCGCGATGCGGTACACGCTCGAGCGCGTCGTCCGCGGTCTGGACACCATCTCCGCGACCGGCAACATCCTTCGCGACTACCTCACGGACCTGTTCCCGATCCTCGAGCTCGGCACCAGCGCCAAGATGCTGTCCATCGTTCCGCTGATGGCCGGCGGCGGACTGTACGAGACGGGCGCCGGCGGTTCCGCGCCGAAGCACGTCAAGCAGCTCATCGAAGAGAACCACCTCCGTTGGGACTCGCTCGGCGAGTTCCTCGCGCTGGCCGTGAGCCTCGAAGACCTGGGCAAGAAGACCGGCGGCAAGGCGAACGTCCTGGGCAAGGCCCTCGACGCCGCGACCGGCAAGCTGCTCGAGGAGAACAAGGGCCCGTCGCGCACCACCGGCGAGCTGGACAACCGCGGCAGCCAGTTCTACCTCGCCAAGTTCTGGGCGCAGGAGCTGGCGAACCAGACCGAGGACGAGGAGCTGGCGAAGCACTTCGCGCCGCTCGCCAAGACGCTGGCCGATCAGGAAGAGGCCATCGTCAAGGAGCTCGGCGACGCGCAGGGTGAGCCCGTCGACATCGGCGGGTACTACTACCCGGATCCCGAGAAGGCGACCTCGATCATGCGCCCGAGCAAGACGTTCAATCAGGCTCTGGAGTCTGCGACCAAGTAGTTCGCTTAGTCGTTGAGCGGCCCACTCACACCTCGGTGTGGGTGGGCCGCTCGGCATTGAGGGCGCCCGTTCGCTGTTTCTCACTGGTGGCGAACCAGGGGGCCGAAGTGTCTCTGTCTTGCTGAGTTTTTATTGTGGCTGAAGCCGGGTCGAACGTGCTCTCGGACCGATGTAACGGTAATCTTTCTGGGAAGCACCTGATGCGCGTCGTCACGGGGTGGCGATACTATCAGGTTCAGGCAAAGTCGTGCAGATCAAATTAAAGGGAAATTCGCTATGAGTAGCAGAACTCTTCATGTGGAAGTCTCGGGACTACTCGGGCACTTCAATCACCAGTTCTCATTGCGAGCCGACCAGCCGTTTATGATATTGCATGGGCCCAATGGTGTTGGAAAAACACACACACTGCAGATCCTGGAAAGGGTCGCTCAAAAAAATATTGCCGGTCTTATGCTGAGCCCCTTCGCCGAATTCAATCTGCGAGTCGAGGATGTCGGACATCTTGCTATTAGACGAATAGAAAGCCCGCAGAATAACGATGAGACGTCTCAATCAACAAAACTGATTCTTCTTTTAAAACGTCCCGGACATCAGCAAGCCAATCACTCCATTTCGAACCCAGTTGGTGATTTGGCACGCGAAATCGTTATGCGCCATCCAGCGCTGCGCAGCGTGGAGCCTGGCGGCCTAGTTCTGGACCGGCGCACAGGTGAATATCTCGACCGCGAAGATCTTATCCGCAAGTACGGTCCGGGGACCTCGCGCAACGCGACGATGAGCGCGAATGCGGTTCGTTCCAGCACGAGACGATTCACTGACTGGACCCTACCGCAAGAATTCGACGACTTCTTAGCCGAAATTTCAATTCATTTGATTGAGACGCAGCGTCTACTCTTTCAGCGCGGACAGTCTGATGATGATCTGGGTTACGAGCCCTCAAAAGTCGGTAGTCGACGAACAATCGATATTTTTGCGATGCAACTAGCCGAAAAAATTTCCCAAGCGCTTGCCGAAAATTCAAGGATATCGCAAAAACTAGACAGATCTTTCCCTGCTCGGCTGTTGCGTATTTCTGATCGTAGAGCTGGGCTTGCAACCGGTGACTTGGAAGTGCGAACCGAGTTTGCCAATCAAGCTGAGCTCCGGAAACGGCTCACTGCGGTTTCTGTAGGTGACTCGATCGACGACGTGCCTTTACCTGATAGGGAGCTCAAAGACTGGGAGCGTTCGGTCATGGCGCTGTATCTCCAGGACTCCAGAGAGAAGCTAGCCAGCTTCACTTCTCTCCTTAACAAGCTGGAACTTCTTAAAAATATCATCGACTCTAAATTCTTGTTCAAGGAGCTTTGCTTCGACGCGTCGAAAGGATTCTTCTTCATTGCTCGAGCTGGTGGAGAGTTAGCGCCTGCAGCGCTTTCGTCGGGAGAGCAGCATGAACTAGTTCTTACCTACGACCTGATCTTCAACGTAAAATCAGGTGACGTGGTACTGATCGACGAGCCCGAAATATCGCTCCATGTGAATTGGCAGAAACAATTCATGGACGATCTCAAGCGTATCGCCGAGCTAGTGGGGGTAAGATTTGTCATCGCTACGCACTCCCCTCAAATAGTTGGCAAGTATCGAGACTTGATGGTTGCACTTGGTCCAGAAGTGGACAGTTGATATGTTTGACGATATTACTGGCGACGAACTTATTGCTCAAATACTTATGGAGCACGTGGGTCGTTTTGCAGATGACGCATCGATTCGCTATTGCTATCTAGTAGTGGAGGGTGCGGATGACATGCGTTTACTACAGTCTTACGTTAATAAGAATGTAGTGAGTATTGTTCCGGGGGGTGGTAAGAGTTCTGTCTTAAACTGTTTGGCAGCTAAAGACAATGAGGGTATGTCTGTGCACGTAGTGGGCTTGGTTGACCGTGACGGCGACCAGACCCCTGGCCATTCCGGCAATCTCGTGCGGACCGACTACTACGACCTGGACGCGGAAATACTCGCTCATTCGAACGTATTAGACCGCGTGTATATCAACCACTGCGCGAAGAGTAAAATAGAAACATTCATTGTGGGTGCACTGCGCATGCGCGTTCATTCGATGTTACGGGATTTTTCACTGCTCAGAATCGCGTCCAAGCGCGAAGGGTGGGATTTAGCCTTCAGAAAGCTATCTCTTCAGAACCTATATGATTCGGTTGTTGGGGATATAGATCGTCGCAAGCTCATCGGAAAACTTGCTGAGAATAGTGCCGAAATACATGCATCTCAAATTGAGGATCTATTGAATCGTGAACTAGCGGAAACCGGGGATTGGTCGCGCATGGTGTCCGGCCACGACATTGCGAAAGCTTACGCGTTACTACTTCGTGAGGAGGGCGGTGTGTCATTCAAACCAGAACTCGTGGAAAAGATGTTTCGGAGCGCGCTCTGGCCTCACGAGTTCATTAACACACCGGTATTCACTCTGCTGTCCGCGTGGGCGACCGATAACGACATCGATTTTTGGGCAGCAGTTGCCTAGGTAGTCATCTAGTTGCAGACTTGACTGAATTCGGTTGAACCCGAATGCTGCACCTCGCTCGTGAAGAGTCGCGACGCGCCGAATTTCAATCGTAGATGCCCATCTGAGCGGACGTATTGCGCGAGATTGGGAAGTTCCTCGTACTGGTTTCGTATGGCGAGCTCGACGACGGTAGCTTCTGCACGCTATGCGCAGGTGGGCCAAGGGCAAGGCCGAGAAGGGTAGCCCGGTCGGGCGAGCCCACCTCGAATACCGGCTCGTTGTAAGAAAATGAGTGTGGCCTTCCACACCCGCTGAGACATGACAGATATCCACAAAGCGCGTGGCTTCGCACGCTGTCGAGAACATCAAGACTCGGTAACAGTCACAAAACGATCGGTCTTTTTCTGCCTGGGAGTGTCAGAGTGATGACCATGCGATACATAACGCGTCGAGCGGCAGTTGCCTTGGCACTCGCGATCCCGGTGTTCCTGGGGGTGGGCGCGGGAACGGCATCCGCTGCGCCCCAGACGTCGATCTTGCAGGTGCCCGTCGTGACGGGCCTGGAGATCGGCCCGGTCAGCGTGCCCGGCGGGCTTATCCAAACCACGCCGATCGAGGCGACGGTGGGAGACAGGCCGGGCTCGGTCCGGTTCTTTGCCGCCGACATCAAGCCGTATTACTACCAGTACAACTACCGGTGGATGACGGTGCAATGGCGCAATCTTTCGACGGGAGCGGCCGGCGCAGTCGACTTCCGCCACTGGGCCTCCGAGGACCTCTCGGCCGTCGATCCGACCGCCGGCGCCCGAGGGCTCCCGCTCGACGTCGTTGCAGATACCGGACCCGGTCAGGTCGCCGTTGTGGTGACTCAGAGTCGACAGTTCCCCGCGCCGTTCTCCGAAACACTGTTTCCGGGGCTGGGCCTGCTGACGGTTCCGTGAGGCCGGCCGTCGCCGGTTGTGAATCATCCCAAGCGCGGTGACCTACTGGGCACTACTGTCACGCTGAGTCCGGTTCGTGGCAGAGCCGGCCCTGTCGAGGAGCGTGGTGGCGTGGCGTCGGTATTCGCTCAGCGCGCCAGCTACCAACGGCAGGGGATCCGTTTCGTCGGCGGACCGTTGCCGTTGTCATCGGAACGGAGGGTGTCCGACGCGTTCGGCAAGAAGTTGTCGCGCGACTACCTGTTCGTCGACGATCGAGAGTCCGATTTCATCGGTACCTGGCGTGGCAGTCGAGTGCAGCTGTATGCGGTGTCGCGCCGGGCCATCGAAGCAATCGTCAACCCGAAGATCGCCGGTGTGCATATCGATCGTGACACCGCCGCGCAGTATTCGTTCGGTCAACTGAGTCCCGAAGCGCTGACCTTCTCCTCCGCGCAACAGCCCCGTTTCCGCGACCGCAAACGCAACATGATCGTGGCGACGAGCGCCGGATCCGCCCGTGCAGCGATGACGCGCGCATTGCCGGCGCATGTTCGTGCGGACGACGACAGCATCGACCTGCGGCCGATCGTCACCGAGTGCGTACGCACTGCTGTGGCGGAGGCAGTGTGGGGTGACGCGGCGACGACAGTGATCGACTACGTCGACGAGAGCGGCGCCCATGAGGCGCTGCCGTTTGCAGATGCGATGTACGACAACTTCTTACGCCTTCGACGTTGTGCGAACACCTATGCCATGAGAGTCGAGCCACGGCTGCAACGGTGGACGTTTTCGCGGGAGCAGCGGTGGATGCGAATCAACACTCGGACGCTGGTGCGGCACGCTTTGGTTCTGGCGGATATGCCGCTCGACGACACCATTGCCGGCCACATCAGGCGGTTGCACGGCATCTCGGGGTTCTCGTCGAACATGGTCCGTGACGACACCACGACGTCCTTCATCGCCGGCGTCGACACGACGCGCACGGCCATTCTCGCCACGCTGAAGCATCTGCTCGATCCCGCCAACACGCAGTGGAAGGACGCCTTCTCAGCTGTGCCCGTGGAGTCGCTAGGCGACTCTGCGCTAGTCCGTTCATGCGTGATGGAAGCGCTGCGTATCGACACCCCCGGGTCCGTGTTCAACGGGCGGGTGATCGACGACTGCCGCATCGCGCTCGGTGACGGCAGTGTCGATCTGCACCGTAATACGTTGGTGATGGCGAACATTCATGCCGTGCACGCGGCGTACGGCCCGACATTCGATCCGAACCGGATACTGAACGCCCACGCGACGGATCACGTCGCGCCGCTGGTGATCCCCTTCGGGAAGGGTCCGAGATCGTGCCCTGGCAAGTCGTTCGCGTCGTCGATGATCGCGGTGTTCGTGCACGACTTCCTTCAGGCGTACCCGGATGCCGCGGTGGACACGACACACCCGGACAACGCCTATCCGATCCACACGTCATCCGAGCATGGTCTGCACGTGTCGCCGCGTGGCTGAGGATTCAGGTCGTCAGTGCGGCGGGAGCCCACGACGGCCATGACGGGTCCCCAACCAGTCGACCATGGTCGTAACGAGCGATAACGCGAAAGGGGTTGCTTGCGTTGGTATTGTCGTAGACGCGGGCATTTTCGACGACATCGATCGCGGATCGAACCAAGGGCCACAGGCGCACGTATCGCTCACGGACCTTTGCCTCGGGCACGGAATGACCGCCGATCTCGACGCGGTTGACGACGCGGGCTACGGCCAGGTCGACCGGAATGGCGACGATATGAAGTGTGACGAGGTACCCGGCCTCGTTCGCCGTCTCGATCAGATCGAGCTTCGACGGATGCGAGAAGACTGTCTCGGTGACGAACGACTCGGCCTGTGCGAGTAAGGCCACCCGCTGTTCGGCGGCCAACCTCGATGCGTCGTACGCGTGCGCTTGTTCGTCACCGGGCCAGTTCTCGGTAGCGATCTCGTCGGCGTTGACGAAGGGAAGATGAGTGACGGGCGCCAGCACCCGAGCAAAGAAGGTGCTCTTGCCGGCGCCGTTCGGGCCGGCAAGCAGGTGCAGGACCGGGTCGCGGGTCATTCCGTCAGGGACGTTGCTCGATCACAGCGCCGTCTTCGTCGCATTCGACGAAGGCCCGTCCTTCTGCCTCGAATTCGCTGCGCAGATCCAGGCCTTCTGACATCACGTCGATTCGCTCGGACCATTCCGCGCGTACGACTGCCTGCTCTCGAGGGGTTAGCGCGTCGTAGTTCTGCCGACCTGCCAATACCCCGGCGATGTCGCGTGAGGCTATGTGATGTGAGGCCTCGATCTCACGCCCGACCAGTGCCCAGTGTGCAATTTGTTGGGCTGCGCTCCGGCTCGACGCACTGCCGACCAGCTTCGCCGATGCATACAGTTCATCGTCGACCCGTAGCGATGACGTCGTACCCATGAGCTGCTCCGTTCGTTGTCGTGCACCTAGTGTAGCAATCTGCCACAGCTATGTACTGCCGGATGATGACTAGCTGTCAGCAGTAACCCGAGCAGCCAGGAACGCTTCCGGATCGATCAGATCAGCCTGCCCGACGATCGATCCCAGGTCGGCGATTCGCTCCACTCCGGTCAGCACCATCTCCTCCTCGACGGTCCCCTCTGCGTAGCCGTAATAGCAGGTGGAGGTCGTGTGGTTGTGGTCCTTGTCGATGCGGTTGGCGCGGCCCTCGATCTGGCGGATATCGATGGGTGTCCACCGAGGGTCGTGGATCAGCGTCACCCGCGGCGCGAGCGTGGACGTCGTGCCTTCGGGCAGCAGCATCTCGTTGGTGTGCAGGTTGATGGCGCTCGTTGTGGTCGACACGATGACGGTCGCGTCCCCGGTTTGGAAGCGCCGGATCTCGGCCTCCTGCTCCGGACTGCTCATGCTTCCGTCGACCACCGCAACGGCAAGCCCGCTCTCGCGCAAGTCGTCGGCGAGAGCGGCGACGGACTCGCGGTAGAACATCGACACGAACACCTGGTTGCCGGCCTTCACCCACGTGCGCACTTGGTCGGCGGACGCGGGTATGCGGAGATACGAACACTTCTGGCGGAACCGCAGCGTTGCAGCGCGAACACTCGGATTCTTCTGCAGCACCCGTTTGCCGCCGGACACCTTCCACATCGGCAGACCGACCTCCTTGCGGTAGTCGACCCATGCAGAGTTGTACAGGCGCTTCTGCGCGGCGGTCAGCTCTTGCCCGAGCGGTTCACGTGGTGTGGGCGGGGAGGGTCGCGAGATCGACCACGGCACAGCACCTCCCGATAGCCACCCGTGCACTGCAGCGATATCGCGCTCGCGGCGGGCAGCATCTTCTGGCTCCCAGCGCCATGTGGCCAGCCCGGTCGATGCCTTGCCGGCCTTGATCGCGAAGCCGGACTCTTCGAGGAAATTGGCCCACTTCACGGTGAGGGCGTAGCCGAGCTGGTCGTCGTCGCCCACGATCTCGACGCCGCGCGACTGCTCGATGGCTCGCGCCATATAGGCGAAGTGCAGCGGCTGGTAACCGGGGGTCGCGGACATCCACACCACCGACCGCGCGGCTTCTTGATAGCGCCACATGATCTGCGACTGCTGCGATTCGATGTTCATCAACGCATGGCACTCGTCGGCGATAACGACGTCGATCTCGAATCGCAGTTCGCCGAGCGTGATGGTTCGCTTGTTCTGTGTCCGTTTGCGTTTGCCGAGATCGGTGTCGGGTGGGACGGACAGCAGCTTCTTCGTCGACTGGTAGGTGACCAGAAGCCAGCGCTTACGGTCGGAGGGCTCGATGTCGGCTTCACTGTCCGCGATCGTGCGACGCCATCCGGGCAGCGCACCCTTCGGTGCGACGACCAGCACGGTGCCGATCTCGGCAGCTGACATCTGCCGCACCGCTTCGCAGACGGACAGTGTCTTGCCCAGACCCGTCGAGTCCATCTGCGCGAAGTAGGGGAAGCCCTCATCGAGGGCGGTGAGCTGGCGGCGCACCGACTCGAGCTGCGTCTCCCGTGGCTGCATCGACCGGGGCCGGACAGTCTCCGGTCGCCACGTCTCGTTCGCGTCGTCCTCGAGCCACCGCTGCAGGCTGTACGGCATCGACTCGTACGGCTGCAGGTACTCGGGCAACTCGGTGCCGTAGTACGCGAACACTCGTGGGCCGGGGTACCAGCGCGCCCCCGCAGCGCTCGCCGCGGAGCGGTCCTCGAACGGGACGTCGAGTACCCAGACGCGCTCGCCGGCGTCGGGCACGCGGAGGTCGGGTGCCGCGGACTTCTTAGCAGGTGCGCGGCGCCTGGTGGGCTTCCTGGTGGCGGCGAACTTGCGGGCTGCGCTGCTCTGACCGGCCTTCACGGTGCGGGATGTGGTGGAGCGTCTACGGGGTGGCATCGGGAACAGTCTCTCCGATCGGAACTGATCGACACGACAAGGGTCGTTGCCGGGGTGGGAACCTGTGCCGCGGGAACCGGCACTGCCGAGAGTGGCACCGACGTCCGACACCGTCGACAAGGTTGGATACGACCGCGCCTTATCCAACCTTGTGGCCACAAGGTTGGATACGGCCGCATCGCAACCGGCGAGCCGAGTCAGCTCGGAAGACGGACCAGACTGACGATCTCCGATCCTGACTGCAGGATCTGAGCGCCGCCCTCTCCACCGACCATAGTTTCGGGGCTCAGACGCTCGCCCTCCCTGACGTTCTCCAGGGGCGCGGTCCAGACCTCGTCGCCCGAGTGCAGATCGACGGCCACGAGATCGCTCTCGCGCACTGCGATCATCACGTCACCGTCTGTTCCGACCGGCGAGAAGGACTTTGCCTCCCACAGCTGGTCACCGGTGAGCATGTCGAGTCCGATCGTGGACCGCTCGCCGGACAGCACTCCGACATCTCCGATCACCGATTGCAAGGCGCCGTACGTGCTTGCTTCGTTGTATTCGTCTGCGGGACGGTCGATGATGAGCTGGTCGCTGCTCCAACGCTTCTCGCCGGTCGTCCGGTCGTAGGCGGTGTCGCTGAGAACAAACGGCACGGATGCGTCCGTCGGCTCGTCGATAATCAAGTAGGTCGACACGTCGCTCGCCGACTGAGCAAGAATCTCTCCTGTGCGCGAGTAGGCGATACCGCCCAGTGGCTCGTAGGAATCGCAGTCCAGCCGAGACCCGACCGAGACATCGCCGAGCGTCCGATAGCTGCCGGAGAGGCAATCGTCGAGGACATCGGAGGCCCAGATCTGCTCGCCCGTCTCAGGATCGAATGTCGAGAAGCCTCCGCCGACATCGAAGTGCCCGGTCCCGTCGGCGACCGTGAGCTGATCCGCATACTGGTCCTCCCAACCGGCCCACGCTTGCAGAGGAGCTGTCCAGTCGGCGGACAGATCGTCCACCGTTCCGCGATGCACGGTGACGTCGGCGTCTTCCAAGTTGCCACTGGTCGTATAGACGTGTCCGTCCGAGACTGTCATGGCGAACGTGTCCGACGTGTCCCCGTGGTCCGTGGACTCACCGGTCGCGAGATCGAAGGTGCGGAGGGTGGGATCCTCTGCGTAACTCGGTGTGATGCAGACCAATCGATCGTCGATGGGCTGTTCCGCACACGACTGCAGATCCGTCGCCGGCACCGACCACTCGAGTGCGCCCGACACGATGTCGATCGACATCAGTCGCGCCTCCGTCGAGGGTCCTTCCGGGTCCACGACAGCGGCGATGGTCAGGAGGTGGTCATCGATTCGAATCGACCCCGCGGCGTAGGGATACATCGACCCCGCTCGCGGGTCGGCGAAACGGGCGCCGTCGAGTCCGCTGTCCGCCGCGTCCAGGGTCCACGCAACCCCCGGTGCCGACGCAGACGCGTCGGTGATGCGCTTGATGGTCGTCGTTCGGTCCTGAGTGACCACCACGACGGCGGCTGCGACAGAGACGGCGGCGACGGTTCCCGCGATGATCAGACGTGTGTGCATCATTGGGAGATCAACTCCGGGGTGCGGGCGATGCGCTCGAGCTCCGCGGTGTCCCAGGGGTTCTCGGTGGCGAGTGTGATGCCCAGGCCCGACGCGGTGGTGATCGACACCACCGTGCCGGTCTCGATCGGGATGGGACTGAGCACCTGCGGTTCTTCCTGCAGTAGCTCCGGCCGCACCGGGCTCCCGACGGTGACGGTTAATCGGCCGGCAGCGCTGTTCACGACCTGACAGACTCCGTCACCGTACGGGCTGGAATGTAAGGCTCCCAGGGGTGGAACCGGGGCGAGAGCGCCGGCGTCCGCTCGGGCCAGTGCCGCGTTCAGGGAATCCACGACGTGCGCGGTGAAGTCGGTTGCGACTCCGTCGGTGCCCGGGTACGACGTGCATTCGGAGATGTTGCCCGGCGTCCCCGGAGGCGCGGGTGTGGACGTCACGAACGCTGGGTCGGTCGCGATGCGGACCAACGAGTCGATCGAGATCGGCAAGGCGTCCTCAGTACCTGGCGCCGACGCGTAGGCATGGATCCACGATCCGTCCGTGCGGTAGACGCTGGCGCTCCGCATGGAGGTCCGAGCACCGTCGACTTCCTGCCACGTGTCCCGGGTGTCCACCACGGTGCCATCGCTGAGCGACTCACGTTTGTCCAACGCGCCCGCGACGCATGGAGGGATGCCCTCGGTTCGGCGAGAAACGCCGACGCCGATGTATCCGGACCGGTCTCCCTGCACGACATCGAGCAGTGCCGAGGTGGTATCGAACTGCTCTTCTTCGGGCACGTTCTCGTACACCGGGATCGGTTCGAAGTAGGGAAGCCTGCTCTGGCCCATACTGAGATCCGCCGGCAGAGCACTGAGAAGCGCCTTCGACATGAGGTGCGCTTTCGGACCGGAGAACCATGGAGCTGCCGGATTGTCGTAGGACGACTCTCCTCCGCTCACCACGCTGAAATAGCGCGCGTCCACAGGGGGATCCACCGTGTTGCAGCCCGGAATGGTCGTCGGGTACTCGACGTCGGGCGTCACTAGATCGACGTCGGGCATCACTGGGGTAGCAGTCGTCTCGACCGGAGTCACCGGCTGCACCGTCAGCTCCGGTTCCTCCGGCGGGGAGGTCACACCGGCGACGACGATCCCGACCGCGACGATGGACACGACGACGAACGTAGACATCAGCGTGTCGTGGCGCGGCGGTGTCTTCTCGTCCATGGCTCGCTTCTCGCTCGGCTGTGTGAGGACGCCCATTCATACCACTCGTACTGTTTATGACGCTCGGCGACGAGTCCATGCATGCCTCCAGAGCGCGGACCTCACTTTTTCGGCGCATGAAACTCGGTGCAATTACGCACTTAGTCACAGGTGAATCCACCTGCTCTCGTGGAACGTGGGTTGTCGGTGCCCACTGCTATGTTGATGTTGCCTCCGCTCGGACGGCAACCCCCTCATTTTTCTCACCGGGAGACGCATGCCTGAAAAGAAGAAGATTCTCTACGTCGACCTCGACAACACGCTGGTCGATTTCCAATCCGGGATCGACCGGTTGCATCCGTCGGAGATCGTGGGTTTCGAGAACGACCTGGACGAGGTTCCGCGCATCTTCTCGCTGATGGATCCGATCAAGGGTGCGTTGGACGCATACGCCCTGCTCGCCGAACATTTCGACACCTACATCCTGTCCACTGCACCATGGAAGAACGCCCAGGCGTGGCACGACAAGGTCAAGTGGGTGCAGTGGCACTTGGGGTACGAGTCCGGGTCGGTGGCCTACAAGCGCCTCATCCTCTCCCATCACAAGAATCTCAACCGAGGAGATTTTCTGGTGGATGATCGACGTGCCAACGGTGCAGATCAATTCGAGGGTGAGCTGATCCCGTTCGGCTCGGACGACTTCAAGACCTGGGCCGACGTCACGAATTATCTGCTACCGAAAGCGTGATCGGTTCGATTCACCGTCGGGCACTCGAAGCTGACTCAGGTCATCGGCCCAGCGTCACCCATCGACTTCAGTGTTTTCCCCAAAGGCGCCCAGCGATCTCGCTTCGTTGAATCGAGTGCTCGGACTCTGTCGGCGATGTCCCGTAGATCCTGAGCCAGCTGCTTTTCCTCGATATCCAGAAGCTCGCCGTATCGGCTGTCGACAAGGAAGGGCGTGTGGTCGCTCGCATACATCGCGACGCGGTCCAGCATGATTTCCAAGTCACGGGCAGCGACCGCATCGTCCGGTGAGTCCGACGCAGATACGAAACGGAAGTCGCCCTCCCACAAAGCGGCCCGAACTGGATCCGGCCGCAACGTCACGACCGTCCCCAGAGGACGTTCGTGCTTGTTCACGGCGTTCATTGCCAAAACTTCGTGTGCGAGTCGGAGGACGTTGTCATCTGTCATCGACGCGCCGATCACGACGACGTGGTTCGTGGCCATCAACGACTGCACGATGGAGGCGAGCGGTCGACGCTCGGAGTCGTACCGGACGAAGTCGCGGCGGCTCAGGACGATGCTGTCGGGGGCCGCCACGTCGCCGTGCAACTTCAGGAGCCAGGAACGGTCGCCGTGCACCTCCTGCCGTGGCAGGACAGAGATCGAATCGGATCCGTGAGCAGACTCGTATGCATCTTCGTACAATGTGTCGTAGTTGGTGGTCACAGCCCTTTCCACGCCCAACGATGCCAGTAGACAGTGGGCTAGAGTCGGCGACTTCTGTGTCACTGCGCTAATGGCCCGGGCAGTCCGGGCCCCCAAAGTCGTTGCACCGCTGGCTTTTGACAGTAGTTGCGCCCGATCCAGGACGTTAAGTTCTGCGAACTTGGTGTCGTCCAAGTCGGGTAGCGTGTCGCTCTTGAGTTGAGACAGCAGTTGGTCCCAGGTGGGTAGTCCGGCCGGAACGCTCACTCCGGCGCCTAGCAACAACGCGACGTCATTTCGACGTACGGCGGATGCCAAGTCTTCGGCCGCCTGACTCCAGTGCTGGGGCGGCGGTCCCTCGCGCCTCATGGATTGGAAGGCTGCATAGTCGGCAGCGTTCTCAGCGACGATCACGATGTCGAATGCCGACGAGCGGACGAACTCGGCCGTCCGCTCGAGCAGGGCCTTGATGACCGCGCCGCGGACGCCGTCGTACCCACCGAGACCGACACCGAGAGTGGGCATCGCAATCAAGGGCCTTACGCGGCCGTCCCCTGTCGGAGGTGGGTCAGCACTGATCTTCCGCAGGGCATCGGCCAACCCGTCGATCAGCCACGGAACCGATGGTCGTCCGTCATGAGCGACATTGAGAATCCACGCCGGTCGATCGAAGCCCACCTCGTCGGGGAACCTACGGGCACGGCCCGTTCCCGCTGCGACCGGCGGTTCTGTGTCGATACCGAGGGCGCGCCACCAAGTATGCCTCGGGACGAACCGGCTGCTCGCCGGGACGATCAGGACATCGGAGGCCACCGATTCCAGGGTCCCTTTGACCACGAACACGTGTCCGTCGGACCCGCCGTCGCGTCGGCCTTCTGTCGGCGCTGCGTGTGAACCATCAGTCGGTGGTCGGTGCATACAGCGGATCGTAGTGTCGTTCTGTCGAGGGCCCGCTACGTACCCACGGGTGATGTGGAGTGTCACGGCGACTCTCCGCCGGCGTCGCCGCGTGTCGCCGCCGTACGCTCGCCGGTGTGTGCCGGGTCAGCTGCATGAGTGGAGAGTGAGCGACGTGGACGACTTATCGACGGGCCTGTCGGCGACTGCTGAACTTCTGACCTCGACGGGCGACCTCGACGAGCCGAGCGCACCGGCCCCCTGGCTGGTGAGGCAGGTCCTGGCATCGCAGCACGATGACGAGCAGTTGGCCCAGTGGACATCGTCGACGGTGATCGACGACAACGTGCAGGCACCGGTGTTCGACGAGGCCACCTTCGCCTGGCTCCACAGAGGGCTGACCGATGTCTACGACTTCCCCATCGGCCATGCGGGACTGATGCACACGTACGGCTATCTGCTGTCGACAGTGGTGACCCCCTACGGACTGAAACGTCAGAGGTGGCTCACGAGCGACCTGGCCGTCGCCTTCGGCAAGGAGCCCACTCACCTTCAGCCGACGGCATCTGAGACCCCTCTGATGGAGCGCGTCGCATCCACGGTCCTGCCGGCGCTCAGCGATCCGGTCGGAACCACACGCGTCGTCCTCGCCTTCGACGAGGTGGTCGACACCGTCAACGCGATGCGCACCGTCTTCGTGGCCGATCCCGGAAGCGGTTCCACCGCAGTCGTGTACGGACTGGTGACGAGCTCGAAGACCCAGATCGTCTCGACCTTCCCGGTCCAGCCTTTGGCGCAGGAATGGGCGCGGACTCGACTGAGTGAGCCGACCCGGTACCGCTTCAACTACGCCCCACCCACAGCTTCACCGGGAAGCGCCTTCGACGGGTCGACGGAAGTACTCGTGTCCCGCGTCTGACGTTCGTGTCAGCCGACCTCGACGACCTCCAACGCACCATCCGCATGCGACCCGCGCAGCCGCTTCTTGTCGAACTTGCCGACACTCGTCTTCGGCACCTCGTCGATGAAGGTCCAGCGTTCCGGCAACTGCCAGTGCGCAACTCGGCCGTCGAGGAAGTCGCGGAGCTCCTCCGCGGTCACGGTCTGACCCTCGCGCACGACGACGGCGACGAGTGGTCGCTCGTCCCACTTCTCATCGGGCACACCGATGACCGCGGCCTCGCGCACAGCGGAATGCTCCATGACGTGGTTCTCGAGCTCGACGGACGAGATCCATTCCCCACCGGACTTGATGATGTCCTTCGACCGGTCCGTCAGCGTCAGGTATCCGCCCTCGGAGATGGTGCCGACATCGCCGGTCCGCAGCCACCCGTCGTCGAACTTGTCGGACGCGTCGCTGCGGTAGTAGCTGCCCGTGATCCACGGCCCGCGCACCTCGAGTTCGCCGACGTGCGTGCCGTCCCACGGCAAGACGGTGCCCGAATCGTCGACCAGGCGAGCGCGGACAGCGGACACGAAACGTCCCTGAGTGCAACGCAAGTCGAACTCGTCCTCCGGAGACAGTCCGACGTCGGGGCGCCCGGACGTGCCGAGCGGCGACGTCTCCGTCATGCCCCACGCCTGGGAGATGGGAACGCCGTACTTCTCGTGGAACGCCCGCATCAAGCTCGGCGGGCACGCGCTGCCGCCCACGGTGACGTCGCGCAGGCTCGACAGGTCCGCCGGGTGGTCCTCGAGGTGGGCGAGCAGTGCCTGCCAGATGGTGGGGACAGCGGCGGCTGCGGTGGGTCGCAGCGTCGTCATCATCTCTGCCAGAGGCGCCGGCTGCAGGAAGCGGTCCGGCATGATGAGCGACGCCCCCACCATCAGCGCGGCGTACGGCAGTCCCCAGGACATGGCGTGGAACATCGGCACGACGGCGAGCACGGTGTCCGACTGCGCGAGCGCCATGGCATCGGTCATGCAGACCTGCATCGAGTGCAGCCAAATCGATCGGTGCGAATAGACGACTCCCTTCGGGTCACCGGTCGTGCCCGAGGTGTAACACATTGCTGCAGCGGATCGTTCGTCGAGCTCGGGCCAGTCGTACTCGTCGGGGTGACCTGCGAGCACGTCCTCGTAGCCCAGCACCTCGATGTGGTCCGGTGCCTGCACCTGTGCGGGGTCGGCGCCCACGACGACGAGGTGCCGCACGGTCGTCATGGTCGGCAGGAGCGGCGTCAGCAGGGGGAGCAGGCTGGCGTCGGCGATGATGACGCTGTCCTCGGCGTGCTCGACGATGTACGTGAGCTGCTCGGGGAACAGGCGGATGTTCAGCGTGTGCAGCACGGCACCCATGGCCGGCACGGCCATGTAGGCCTCCATGTGCTGCGAGTTGTTCCACATGAAGGTGGCGACGCGCTGGTCCCCGTCGATCCCGAGCGCTCGAAGACCGTGGGCGAGTCTGGCGGCGCGTCGACCGAGCTCGGCGAAGGTGATGTTCGACGGCCCCGCCTCGCTCCACGTGGTGATCGTCGCCGATGCGTGCATCGACGTGCCGTATCGAACGAGCTGGCCGATGGACAACGGGGTGTCCTGCATGGTGCTCTTCATGACTCTCCTGCCGGTCGATCCGCGAGGCGCACGACCTACGTGCCCTGTGTCACATTGTGCACACTGCGGCTCGGCAGGGACCCGATATCAGTCCTTGTAGTAGACGACCTGGTGTCCGGTGGCGAGGAGAGTGCCGCTGGTGCTCCACAGCTCGGCGGTCTGGTCGAAGTAGCCCTGATGGAATCGTCGTGCGTGCGCGGTCCCGAGGACGTACCCGTCGTATTGAGCCGCGAGATCCTCCGCCGTCGCGAAGTAGTGCACGGTGAGCGAGATGGTTCCGGCGGCGACGTACTTCCCGCGCCGCTGGAAGACCCGCGGGTAGAAGATGTCGCTCATCGACGTCAGGGACGCGAAGTCCATCGGGCGCGGGGGAGAGTCCCGGACCCACAGCGTCGCAACGGAATCGGCGGACTCCGTCTCGGTCAATGCACCGGCGGTGAACCGCATCTCGTAGTTGTTCGCCCAGGCGATGAACTCGGGGAAGTCGATCGTGTCGACGTCCGCGGGGTCGGGCATCGCGGGCGGCGACGACTCGAGGGCGTCCCAGGTGGTGCGGCGCGTACCGAAGACCGCGGTCGCGGTGGTGGCGACCGTGCCGTCCTGGCTCAGCTCCAGGTACCAGTGCTGGTTGCTGCGATTCGTCCGCACGGCGCGAGTGAAAATCTCGAACTCGCCCTCGGCAATGGGCCCCGCGAAGTTCACGGTCAGCGTCACCGGGTCGCCCAGCCGATCGGGATGAAGCTCGACGGCCCGGACCAGCGTCGCGGCGGTGAGCCCGCCGAAGGGGCCGACCATGTTGTTGTACGGCGCGGAGGTCCGGCCGCGGTAGCGACCGTCGCCCAGAGGCTCGAGGGTGAGGCCGTCGTCGAAGGCGTGCGATCCGGGGTGAGTCATGAGTCGTCCTGATTCGGTAGTTG
This sequence comes from Rhodococcus sp. BP-316, assembly GCF_019836105.1. Lineage (NCBI taxonomy): Bacteria > Bacillati > Actinomycetota > Actinomycetes > Mycobacteriales > Nocardiaceae > Rhodococcus > Rhodococcus sp. BP-316. The sequence goes on from NZ_JABUEE010000007.1 coordinate 142,011, forward strand.
TATGCACCGAAGCATAACGGTGGTCTGAGCTGGGTGGTGCCAACGCGGATCGACTGGCGGAGCCTGTTAGCGCTAACACGTCGCAAAGTCCAGTTAGAAGGACGCGTTGACATCGTCGATGTTATCGCTCACACTCGCTGAGCGGTGTGATTCACACCACTCGACAGCAGCATGATCCGCAGCACGGCGAATCGAATGCCGTCCCTGCCGACCAGCCACCACCCGAGGAGACACGATGAAGTTCCGACACCTACCGGTGGCTGCGGCCGCGGTGGCGATAGCGATCACGGTGACCGCGTGCGGGTCCAGCACGAAGACCGCCGACGTCGCCCCCTCGGCGGGCGGTGACACGGCCGGCGCTCTGATCGGTGTCACCATGCCGACCAAGTCGTCCGCTCGATGGATCGCCGACGGCGACAACCTCAAGAGCGCGCTCGAGTCGAAGGGCTACAAGGTCGACCTGCAGTACGCCGAGAACGACATCCCCACCCAGGTCAACCAGATCGAGAACCAAATCACCCAGGGCGCGAAGCTGCTGATCGTGGCGTCCGTCGACGGCACCGCCATCACCACGCAGCTGCAGGAAGCCAAGGACAACGGCATCGGCGTCATCGCGTACGACCGCCTCATCCGCAACTCGCCGAACGTCGACTACTACGCCACCTTCGACAACTACAAGGTCGGCGTCGATCAGGCCACGTCCCTGCTGGTCGGTCTGGGCCTGAAGAACGAGGACGGCACCGACAAGGCCGATGCCCCCGCCGGCCCGTTCAACATCGAGGTCTTCGCTGGGTCGCCCGACGACAACAACGCCACGTTCTTCTTCGACGGTGCCATGGAGACCCTGAAGCCGTACCTGGACAAGGGAACCCTGAAGATCGGCAGCGGTGAGTCCGACTTCGAGACGGCCGCAACCCTTCGGTGGGACCCGGCGACCGCCCAGAAGCGCATGGAAGACCTGCTGACCAAGACGTACTCGTCGGGCCAGAAGGTTCAGGGTGTGCTCTCGCCCTACGACGGCCTGTCCATCGGAATCCTGTCCGCGCTCAAGAGCAACGGATACGGAACCGCCGGTCAGCCTTACCCGATCGTCACCGGTCAGGACGCCGAGGTCCCGTCGGTCAAGTCGATCATCGCCGGTGAGCAGTACTCCACCATCTACAAGGACACGCGCGAGTTGGCAGCGGTCACGATCCAGATGGCGCAGGCGGTGCTCGACGGCCAGACGCCCGAGACCAATAACACCACAGACTACGACAACGGCGAGAAGGTCGTTCCCGCCTACCTGCTGCAGCCCGAGATCGTCTACAAGGACAACTACGAGAAGCTTCTCGTCGAGGGCGGCTACTACACCCAGGATCAATTGAAGTGAGTTCGGTGATGACGAGCCAGATCTTGGAGATGCGCGGGATCACCAAGACGTTCCCGGGTGTGAAAGCGCTGCAGGATGTCACGCTGACGGTGGAGCGTGGCGAGATCCACGCGATCTGCGGCGAGAACGGCGCAGGAAAGTCCACGCTCATGAAGGTCCTGTCGGGCGTGTATCCCCATGACACGTTCGACGGCGACATCGTGTTCGACGGCGAGTCCTGCGAGTTCTCCGACATCCGGAGCAGCGAGTCCAAGGGCATCGTCATCATCCACCAGGAACTCGCGCTCAGTCCGTATCTGTCCATCGCCGAGAACATCTTCCTCGGCAACGAGCGGTCCAAGCGTGGGTTCATCGACTGGAACCGCACCAACTCCGAGGCCGCAGCCCTACTGAACCGTGTAGGGCTGCGGGAGAACCCGGTCACCGTCGTCAACGACCTCGGTGTCGGAAAGCAGCAACTCGTGGAGATCGCCAAGGCGCTGTCCAAGGACGTAACGCTCCTGATTCTCGACGAACCGACTGCAGCACTGAACGACTCGGATTCCACCCATCTCCTCGACCTGCTGCGCGGTCTGCGGGACGAGGGCATCACGTGCGTGATCATCTCGCACAAGCTCAACGAGATCGCGGCCATCGCCGACCGGACCACGATCATCCGGGACGGTCGGACCATCGAGACGCTGGACATGCGCAACCCGGATGTCACCGAGGATCGCATCATCTCGCTCATGGTCGGCCGCGATCTCGAGCACCGCTTCCCGCCGCACGAATCCACGGTGGGAGAGGAGGTGCTGCGGATCGAGGACTGGACCGTGCACAGCCCCACCCAGCACGGTCGGACCGTCGTGGACAAGGCGAATCTGACGCTCCGTCGCGGGGAGATCGTCGGTCTTGCCGGTCTGATGGGTGCCGGCCGCACGGAACTGGCCATGAGCGTCTTCGGGCGCAGCTACGGCACGGACATTTCCGGACGGTTGTATAAGTACGGCAGAGAGATTCACGTCAAGTCCGTCAACGACGCGATCGAGCACGGTCTCGCGTACGCGACCGAGGATCGCAAGCGTTACGGCCTCAATCTGATCGACGACATCAAGCGCAACATCTCCACCGCGGCCCTGGACAAGTTGGTCGCACACGGATTCGTCGACGACAACCACGAGTACGAGGTTGCCGAGGGCTTCCGCAAGAGCATGAACATCAAGGCTCCCAACGTGGAGGCCGTCGTCGGCAAGCTGTCCGGCGGCAACCAGCAGAAGGTCGTATTGAGCAAGTGGATCTTCAGTGATCCGGACGTGCTCATTCTCGACGAGCCGACGCGAGGAATCGACGTCGGCGCCAAGTTCGAAATCTATTCGATCATCAACAGCCTCGCCGATGCAGGCAAGGCCGTTCTCGTGATCTCGTCCGAGCTGCCCGAACTGTTGGGGCTGTGCGATCGGATCTACGCGCTGTCCGCAGGCCGCATCACCGGTGAGGTGACTCGGGAGGACGCGACGCAGGAATCTCTCATGCATCTCATGACCCGTGGAACAGGAGTACTTCGATGAATCAGCTGTCGACCGTCCGGGGGCTGCTCACGCGAAACCTCCGCCAGAGCGGAATTTTCATCGCCTTCGCGTTGATCATCCTGCTCTTCACCGCGCTCACCGGTGGACAACTTCTGGTGCCGCAGAACATCAGCAACATGGTGGTGCAGAACTCCTACATCCTGATCCTGGCCATCGGCATGGTCGTGATCATCATCGCCGGCCACATCGACCTGTCGGTGGGATCGGTGGTCGCGGCCACCGGCGCCATCGCGGGTGTCCTCATGGTTCAACAGAACGTGCCATGGCCGCTGGCAGTGCTGATCACGCTGGTCGTGGGCGGACTGATCGGAGCGTGGCAGGGCTACTGGGTCGCGTACTTCGGCATCCCCGCGTTCATCGTCACGCTGGCCGGCATGCTCGTCTTCCGCGCCGTCACCCTCATCGTGCTGGGCAACCAGGGCATCGGGCCGTTCCCCGGACCGGTGCGGACACTGTCCAACGGCTTCCTCCCCGGATTCCTCGGCAACGTCGGCCTCGGCCCCCTGGGCGGAGCCGACATCTTCACGCTGCTGGTCGCCATCGCTGCCATCGTCGGAATCGTGTTCAGCCAGTGGCGGACCCGCATGGGCCGGCAGAAGTACGGCCAGGTCGTCGATGCGTTGCCGCTGTTCGTCGCCAAGCTCACCTTCGCCGGACTTCTCGTGCTGGCGATCGCCGTGCAGCTGGCGCGCTTCAAGAACCTGCCGTACGTGTTGATCCTCCTCGCGGTACTGGTGATGGGGTACTCGACACTGGCGGGCAAGACCGTGTTCGGCCGGCACGTCTACGCCATCGGCGGCAACATCCACGCCGCATCGCTCTCCGGCATCAAGGTCAAGCCGGTCACGTTCTGGCTGTTCGTGAACATGGGTGTCCTGTCGGCCCTGGCGGGAATCATCTTCGCCGGCCGACTGAACCAGGCAGGCCCCACCGCAGGCAACGGATTCGAGCTCGACGCCATCGCGGCCGCGTTCATCGGTGGCGCAGCCGTGCAGGGTGGCGTCGGGCGTATCGTCGGTGCACTCACCGGCGGACTGATCATCGCCGTCATCAACAGCGGGATGTCCCTCATCGGATCGCCCAGTGAGCGAGTCCAGTTGGTCAAGGGCCTCGTCCTTCTCGCGGCCGTCGCCTTCGACATCTGGACGAAGCGTCGAGCCGCCAGCGGACGCGGGGGTGGACCGGACAAGGCCGAGAAACCGGCACCGTCCACTTACATGGGTCTCCCGGTTCCGGCCGAGATGTTGGGCGGTTCCACCGACACGAAAGCTGCCCCCACAGCCACCGCGTCGCCGCCCGTGTCGAGGTAGATCGGCGCGGCGGGGCCGAACCTGCGATCCTGGACGACGGACGAGTGAACTGGGGGGACTGTGACGCCGATTCGAGGGCCCGCCATGACGGACGTGGCCAAGCTTGCCGGGGTGTCCCACCAGACCGTCTCGCGGGTGATCAACGGTCACCCCCATGTCACCGACGCGACCAGGGCGCGGGTCACGCAGGCCATCACCCAGCTGGGCTATCGGCCCAACATCGCGGCTCGGGCTCTGGTCACGGGAAGCAACCGCACCATCGGCATCGTCGCGACGGGAGTTGCTCTGCACGGACCGGTCTCGACGCTGTACAGCGTCGAGCGGGCCGCCCGGCACGCCGGCTACTCGGTGCTGGTGGGGGTTCCGACCTCGCTGGAGGAGGACGCCATCAACGCGTGCGTTCGGAGTCTGCACAAGCAGGGTGTCGACGGGGTGGTCGTGGTCGCGCCACTGCGTACCGACAACGGCGACATCGCGGGGCTGGCCGGCGAACTGCCGCTCGTCGCGGTCGAGGGATCGCCCGCCGGAGATCTCGCGGTGGTGTCCGTCGACCAGGTCCTCGGAGCGAGGGACGCCACGTCGCATCTCCTGGAACTCGGGCACCGAGAGGTGTGGCACGTGGCCGGGCCTCTGGGGTGGTACGAGGCCGCGGACCGGGTGAGCGGGTGGCGGTCGGTGCACGAGGAGCGGGGGATCGATCCGCCGCCGATGATGAACGGGGACTGGACCGCCCGGTCGGGCTACGCGGCCGGCACCGTCCTCGCGCAGATAAAAGGTGTCACCGCCGTGTTCGCAGGCAACGACTCCATGGCGCTCGGAGTGCTGCGCGCGCTCGACGCCCACGGGCGGCGGGTTCCCGAGGACATCAGCCTGGTCGGTTTCGACGATGTTCCCGACGCCGAGTTCTACTCACCGCCGCTCACCACGATCCGCCAGGAATTCAGCGAGGTGGGCGTCCGGAGCGTCGAGATCCTGCTCGAGCAGATCGAGTCCGGGAAGTCGAGCACCCGACGCTTCAGCATCGCCCCCAGCCTGGTCACCCGAGCGAGCACGGCTGCGCCGGCCGACTGAGGAGCGGCCTCGGCACGTCCCGGCCCGTCCGATCGGAAACGACTCGCGCTGTCGGAACCGGCAGGTACGTTCTGATTCGTCGCGCTCGACCGGCGGCGTCGAACGTACGAGGGAGTGCCACAGATCGTGACCGTGACGGACACAGAACTGATCAACACAGTGACTCAGGCCCTGACGGACGACGCGTCTGTCACCGACGAGATCGCGTATGTCGTTCTCGCGGCGCTGGAGGGCGACGCCGAGCTCGCCAGCGAACTTCACGGAACCGTGGAACACGAGGCGCTGCAGCCGGACTCACCCGCGTCCCAGGACGGTCCCGTCGGGGCATTCGTGTCCTCCATCGAGGTGACCGGGTTCAGGGGCATCGGTCCGACGTCGAGATTGTCCCTGGTACCCGGGCCTGGCATCACGGTGGTGTCGGGACGGAACGGATCCGGCAAGTCGAGTTTCGCGGAAGCACTGGAGTTCGCTCTCACCAGCAAGTCCTACCGCTGGAGTGCGAACAAGAAGAGCGTCGTGTGGGCGTCGTCCTGGCGCAACATGCACTACGACGGCGAGGCGTCGATCCGTGTGGGGCTGACCATCGACGGGCGACCCGAGACCACGGTCGGTGTCGACTGGTCCGCTGGGGCGGAGCTCGACGATGCCGCATTCTGGGTTCAGGAGAAGAAGGCGGCGAGGTCGACCGGAACGGACACCCTGGGGTGGCGCGACGCACTCGATTCCCATCGACCGATTCTGTCGTACGACGAGGTCGGCCGGATGTTCGAACAAGAACCGTCGGCCCTCTACGACGCCATTGCGAAACTACTGGGTCTCGACGCGGTGGCGGCTGCAGAGAAGCGCTTGGCCGAGAGGCACGGCGAGCTGAAGAAGCCGCGCACCGCAGCGACCCAGTCGAAGAAGTCGGTCAAGGCGGCAGTCGAAGCGTCGAGCGATCAACGTGCCGCTGCGGCATTCCAACAGCTCCGCAAGCACAAGCCCGACCTCGACGTCGTCGCGGGCATCGCGACAGGTTCCGAGGCGGCGTCGTCGACGGTCGTGGCGGCCCTGCGGCGTCTGGCCACACTGCGGACGGCTGAGATCAGCGACATCGACCGGACGGTGTCGCGGTTCGAACGCGCCCGAGACGCTCTGTCAGCTGTGACCGGCGTGGTGGCAGACGAACAGGAACGGTTGCTCGACCTGTTGGCCAGCGCTCTGGAACTGCATTCCGGCGGTGACGGTCGACCGTGCCCCGTGTGTGGTGAGGGGATCTTGGACGACGTCTGGGCCGAACGTTCGCGACTCGCGCTCGAGGCGGGTCGAACGGACACCCAGCGCTACCGCGACGCGAAGTCGGAGTTCGATGCGGCAGCGCGCTCCCTGCGAGACCTCGCTCTCTCAGCACCGCTTGCCGTCGATGACACCGGTGGACTGGACCTCGAGGTCTACCGGGCCGCTCGTGACACAGCGCGGGCCGTGCCCTCGGACACGATGTCTCTGGGCGACCACGTCACAGCATCGCTGCCGGTGCTCATCGACGCCGCAGCCGGAGTGCGAGAGCAGGCAGCGCAGGCACTCGCCCAGTTGGAGACCGAGTGGACGCCACTCGCGGAACAGCTCGCCCGATGGGTCGACCTCGAACGCGAGGCGCGAGCGGTCGAGGAACAGCTCACCCGCGTCGACGCCGCGCGGACGTGGCTTTCCGGGCACATCGATGTCCTGCGCGACGAGCGGTTGGCGCCTATCGGTGACCAGGCCCGTCGCATCTGGTCGATGCTGAGGCAGGAGTCCAACGTCGACATCGGTCGAATCACTCTGGAGGGCCGCGCGACTCGCCGTAAAGCCAGCATCGAGGCGTCGGTCGACGGTCAGCCGACGGGGGCCCTGTCCGTGATGAGTCAGGGCGAGCTGCACGCACTGACATTGGCGCTGTTCATTCCGCGTGCGACCACCGAGGGAAGCCCGTTCCGATTCCTCGTTCTCGACGATCCCATCCAGGCGATGGACCCGGCCAAGATCGACGGATTCGTCGACGTTCTCGTCGATCTCGCAGCCACCCGACAGGTCGTGGTCTTCTCGCACGACGATCGACTGCCGGCCGCACTGCGCCGACGGTCCATCGGAGCCCGACTCGTCGAGGTGACGCGCGAGGCTGGATCCTCGGTTCGGCTGGCCGAGGCCGACACGCCTGCTCAGCGTTACGTCACCGACGTTCATGCCACGGTGCGAGACGAGCTCCTACCCGACGAGGTCAAGCGTCGGGCAGTGCAAGCGATCTTCCGCTTGGCGATCGAAGCAGCAGCCTGGGATCGCTACGTCCGGACCCAGACTGCAGACGGCACGGCATGGGTCGACCTGGAGCGCACGTGGTCCGAGACTCAGAGGACCAGGGCCCGGATCGCGCTGGCAATGGGAAAGTCCGACCAGGAGATCGGCGCGTGGTTGTCCTATCGAGAATGGAGAGGCGGCTCGCTGAACTACGCCAACAAGGGTGTGCACGGTGCCGGCTCCATCCCGACCAAGTCTCACGCGAGCGATCTGAACAAACTTGTCGACGAACTCTTGGCGGCGCCGTGACGACGCCCGCGGAGTTGCTCGGATACGCCCGGCGACTTCTCGAGGAGGAACCGGTGACCGGCCAGAATGCCCGTCTCGCAGCCGTACTCGCCCGGCAGGCACTCGAGTCGGTGGTCGAGGCGCGCTGCGCAGCGGTCGGCGAGGGTGTCGTTCAAGCCAGCATGAAAGTAAGGCTGATCGTGTTGTATGCGCTCGCGCCGAACGACGAGTCGGTACGCACACTCGACTATGCCTGGGGCCGTCTGTCTCAGGCGTGCCACCACCACGCCTACGAGTTGTCGCCCACCGTTACAGAGGTGCGTACTCTGTGCGAATCTGTCGCCGGGTTTCTCGTCGACGCGTGATCATCAGCCCCTGGTCTGCCCCCTGATCGACGCCAGGTGTCCGCGCAGATTCGCCATCCCGTCCGCCGTCAGTCCGAGCGCCTCGCCGTGCTCGGTGGCGGCCGCCTCGAAGATGGTCACGAGGGGTGCGTACTTGCTCAGCAGCTTCGTGCGCTTGGCGTCGTCCGCGAGATACTCGAGACTGCCGGCGTTGTCGACGAAGTCGGACACCTTGACCAGAAAGACCTTCGGGTCGCGGATCACGGTCGTCACGTGTTCGACGTACTGCGCGGCACGGTCCTCGCCGGTGCGCGGCGGGGTGGTGACGGCCTCGACGAGGCGTGCGACCTCCGCACCGAAGTGTGCCTCCAGTGCGCCGAGAGCCTGGGTCCCGCCGAGTAGATCGACGATGCGGTCGGACTGATCCTCGACGGTGTCGTGCAGGGCCGTGGCCACGAGTACGTCGAGATCAGCACATCCGTACCTCATGAGACGCAGCACGTTTCGAGACGGGTGCGTGATGTACGGATCGTTGATCTGATCGCCGCGAGTGGTGCGGCGCTGCATCAGATGGGCGTAGGACGCCACGGCGAGAGCATCCTCGAGCGGTGAGGTCTCCAGTCCTCGACCGCGCTCCTCGTACCGGATGGCGTGGGCGAGCAGTGACGGGTCCATCTCCTTCAACGGCACGTCATTCATTGCGCGAGTGAGGGCGTCGGACGTCGATGTCATGGGGTCCTCTCGTGGGACTGTCAGGAGGTGCGGGGGAGTTCGTCGACGAACTCGTAGGAGCAGCCCAGCGCACTGCGCTCGTCGGTCACGCCGTTCTGCCGGAACCACGCGACGCACGCGTTGGCGATGAGCTGGGTGTCGCGGCTGAACAGGTAACCGTCCGTGCAGTCGTCGAAGTGGTCGTCGTGATGCCAGTGGTCCAGCTCCAACCCCTCGACACCATGGTCGACCAGTCGGAGTCGCTGGAGAACGGCTCGCGATCGGCGCACCATGTACACGCCGTCGTCGAGGACGTGGATCTGCGCGTTGAACACGTCCCCCTCGTCGTCGGGGTCGTAGTCGCTGGGACCGAGTTCGATGATCAGGCCGGCGGGCTTGTCGAACATCGATTCCATCAACCATGCTGCGGTGCCCTCGGAGTCGTCGACGGGCAGAACTCGGCCGTATCCGTCGGTGATGTTGTCGAGGAGTCCACCGCGGGGCAGGGGAGCGATCCATGCGTCGATGGCGTCGCCGTTCCTCCGAAGGTTCGCAACGCCGTCGTCGGTCAACCAGGCGGGGCCGTGGAAGAACTGCTCGACGCCCGACATGCCGTCGGAGTTGGTGTACTTCGCGTACCAGTTGTCCAGGTCGACATCCTTGTCGGTGACGACGACGCATCTGGTGCCGTCGATGCGGAGTGCGTACTGCCACTGCGGGATTGCCGTCGGCCGATTGTCGACGCGCGGACGAGAGTGCTCTCGTTTCCATACCGCGGTCTCGACCGTCCTGATGCGTGTAATGGACCACGCGTTGCTGATGACATGGAGGGATTTGGCGGTGAGTTGGCAGGCCCAGGAGACGTCCCAGTCGCGCCTCGACACGATGATGTGCCGACGCCCGTTGTCGGCGACGACGACGTCCGCGCGTTCCCTGGACCGGAAGTAGTCGGACAGCTCTACGTCATCGACGAGCTCGTCGTACGGCTCGATTTCGATGATGACGGTGTACCGCGTGCCCTCACTCGCCGGCAGTCGGCGAGTGAGGGGGAGGCGACTGTCGGCCATGTGAGGGCTGCTGGACCAGAGGTCCGACCGGCTCGTCTCGACACCGAGGACGCTCCACTCCTCTGCGAGCCTGTCGACAGCATGGAGAGCAGCCTGTCCGGAGACCCACCATCCGCTGCCGGGTACGTCGAGGACGACGCGTGCATGACCGAGTAGGGATCGGTCGATCCTGGCCGCGTCGTCACCGACCTGGTGCAGCAGCTGGAGGTACTCGTCCGGTTCGATCTGGTCGAAGGGCCGGTCGATCTCGACGGCGACGGTGAATCCGGGGTTGCCGGCGGGGATACCGCCCAAGCCGCGACTGTCGTGGTCCATGGGGTTCTCGATTCTGTGCGAACAGCTAGCTCGACGTCGGAGAACCGAGCGTCGGTGGCAGGAATCATCCGTCTGCCTACTCACTGTTTACAGCAGGGCACCGACATGTTTCGGGCCCGAACCCACTTGCCCTCTACGCGCGCTCCATCACCCGTCGTGCCCGCTTCGCGACTGCCTCGTCGATGAGGTGACCGTCCTGGTCGACCCCGGCCCCACCGGACTCGAGGGCGGAGAGCACGGCGCGTGCTCGGGTGACGTCCTCGGGCGTGGGCTCGAACACCGCGCGCGCCGGCGGGACCTGGGCCGGGTGGATGCACGCGCGGCCCACGAAGCCGAGACGCGACAGCGACTGCGTGTCCGCGGTGAACGCGTCGAGGTCGCGGAAGTTGCGGGACACGGCCCCCAGCGGGGGGAGGAGGCCTGCGGCGGCGCTGGCCGCGACCACCTGTGACCGCGCGAACAGCAGCGCGCTGGGGTCCGATTCGCCGTCGATACCGAGGTCGACGGCGAGATCGGCCTCACCGATCTGCAGGAAGCGCACGCGGGGTCCTTGCGCGATGGCGAGCGCGTCGAACAGCGCCGCACCCGTCTCGAGCAACGGCGACACCGCGGCGTGTGGACACACGTCGGCGAGCACCCGATCGGCGATCGCGATCTCCTCGGGTGACCCCACCTTGGGGAGCCACACCCCGGTCAGCCGGGCATGCGCCACCGCGCGAATGTCGGCCTCCTGCAGCGGGCCCGGGTTGACGCGCACCCACACCTCGACGTCACCGGGCTCGCACGCAGCGACCCAGGCGGCGACCTCCGCGCGTGCGGAGTCCTTGTCCCGCAGAGCGACTGCATCCTCGAGATCGAGCACGACGGCGTCCGCACCCGAGGCGAGCGCCTTGTCGAAGCGGGCCGGCATGTCGCCGGGGACGTAGAGGTAGGTGAGCGCCCCACTCACCCGATCACGCTCGATCCCGCGACCAACGACTTCGCGATGACGGTGCGCATGATGTCGTTGGTTCCCTCGCCGATGGCCATGAGCGGCGCGTCGCGGTAGAGACGCTCGACGACGAACTCGGTCGAGTAGCCGTAGCCGCCGTGAATGCGCATGGCCTCGAGGCTGGCGGTGATGGCGGCCTCCGACGCGAAGTACTTGGCCATGCCCGCCTCCATGTCGACGCGCTTGCCCGAATCTGCCTGCGATGCAGCCCAGTAGGTCATGAGTCGGGCCGCCTGCAGCTGCGTGGCGATGTCGGCGATCTTCAACTGGATCGCCTGGAACTCGGCGATGGGCTGCCCGAAGGCGGTGCGCTCCTTCGCGTACTGCAGCGCGGCGTCGTAGGCCGCCTGCGCGATTCCCACACTGCGACCCGCGATGTTGAGTCGACCGATCTCGAGTCCAGACAACGCCTGCTGCAGTCCACGGCCCTCGACGCCGCCGAGGAGTGCGTCGACCGGCACCCGAACGTTGTCGAAGCTGATCTCACACGACTCGGTGCCCTTGTAACCGAGCTTGCCCATGTCACGCTGGACCTCGAAACCCTCACTGGTGGTGTCGATGAGCAGCAGGCTCATGCCCTTGTGGGGAGGTGTGGCGGAGGTGTCGGTCTTCACCAGCACGGGCAGGACGTTCGCATGCCGCGCGTTGGTGATCCACGTCTTCGCGCCGTTCACGACGTAGTGGTCGCCGTCGCGCTTGGCGGTGGTCTTGATGCCCTGCAGGTCCGTGCCCGCACCTGGCTCGGTGAGGCCGACGCCGGTACGCCACTCACCCGTGGCCAGCTTCGGGAGGAGAGACTGCTTCTGCTCGTCCGTGCCGTGCTTGGCGATCATCCAGCACGAGAGGTTGTGGCTGCCGACGATGCCGGCAATGCCCATCCATCCACGCGCCAACTCCTCGTAGACGAGAGTGAAGGAGACCTTGTCGAGTTCGAGGCCGCCGTACTCCTCCGGCGTCGTGATCCCGAACAGGCCCATTGCCTTCATGTGGTCGACGATCTCCGTGGGGTAGCGGCCGGTCTTCTCCCATTCGTTCGCGACCGGGACGATCTCCTTGTCCACGAAGGTGCGCAATGCCTTACGGAACGCCGTCTGCTGTTCGTCGTACGTGAAATCCATGGTGGTGTCCTTCTTCCAGGCGAGGGTCAGGGGGCGGGCGCGATGGCCGCGGCGAGATCGAGCACGGCGGAGAGGTCGTGTTCGTCGGCGAGTCCGAGAACGCGATCGGCGAGTTCGTCCGCACGAGCGTCGTGGCCGCAGTTGCCGAGAAACTTCTCCCGCAGTGCCGCGTCGTCGAGTGGGAATGCGGCACTGCCGCGACTTCCGCCGACGTCTCCCACGAGCACACGGCCGTCGGCGAGGGTGATGGTGGCGTGTCCGGGAGCGGCGGCCGCGGGCCCGTCGGTGGGACGTTCGACGACGCGGACCGTGCGCGCCGTCGTCAGCACGTCGGCTCGGGCGATCGACGCGTCGGTGTAGGTGGAGACGTCGACTGCCCCGTCGCGCAGCAACGCGGCCACGCTCCACGGCAGATCGAACTTGCCGTCGTACGTGCTGCGCGGGGAGGCGACGCCCGTGTTGGGTCCGCACACGAACGGGGTGGAGTCCGGGTGGACCAGCACTTCGATGTCACGGATGTCGTCGACGTGGACGTCGTGGCCCGCGACAGCGGCGGACACCGCGTCGAGGGTGACGTGCATCAGCTGGCAACTGGGGTAAGGCTTGATGCCGATCCCCATTGCTTCCCAGCGGGTTCCGAATCCGTCGGTCAGAACGGTCAGGTCGACGGGTCGATCGGTGAGTGCCGCATAGACGCCCCGTCGCCCTTCCAACACGGAGCCCGGTCCGGTGGCGCCGGCGGCTGCGAGGCGGGTGGCCAGGATGCCGTTGAAGCTGGCCGTGCCGGGGTGCAGCGCTTTCGTGTCGGCATCGGTGTCGAGGAACTCGAGGAGACCGGAGCTCGACGATCCAGCGATGCCGAGCGCATGGACCAGAGTCTCACTGTCGAACTTCCCGAGCCGCCCGGCGACGACGGCCGCGGCGAACGGGCCCACCGCCGCGGTCGCGTGGATCCCCCGAGCGTGGAACCCGTGGGGACTGACAGCGCCCAGTCGGCAGGCCGTCTCGAGGCCGAGTGTCGCGGCTGTGAGTACCTCGGCACCGGTGGCGTGGGTCTGCTGGCCGACGGCGAAGGCTGCCGGCAGGGTGACGGCGGTGGCGTGGACGAGCGCCCCGGCGTGCGTGTCGTCGAAGTCGAGCGCGTGCACCAGAACGCCGGTGGCCAGGGCGGCGGCCGGCGCGGACAGGGCGCGGGTTCCCGTCAACGGGCGGGCCTCGGGAGGGCCGCCCAGACCGTCGGCGACGGTCCATGCGGCGCGTCCGTGGCCCAGACGCTGCGCGGCCACCGCGGTACCCACCGAATCGAGCAGGTGACGAGCGGTCGCGTGCCGCACGGCCGGCGGCACATCGTCGAGGGTCACTCCCGTCGCCCACTCGGACAGCACTGTGGAGGTCACGCGTGTGCCTCGGCCGTCACCTCGCCGAAGGCGCCGCTACGGCGCAGGCTGGCGATGGTCTCCTCGTCGTAGCCGAGGTCGGCCACGATCTCCTCGAGGTTCTCCCCGCGCTGCGGTGCACGTCGGTATTCGGGACGCTGCGGCCCGAAGTTGACGGGGGAGGCGAGTTGGCGCACCGTGTCGTACACCGGGTGCTCGGTCTCGACGATGAGATTGCGTGCGAGCGTGTGGGGTTCGGTGAGCGCGTGCGCCACGTCGTTGATCGGTCCGGACGGAACGCCTGCCGGGCCCAGCAGCGACAACCAATGTGCGACGGTGTCGGTGGCGAACACGTCCTCCAACATCGGCAGCAGAACGTCCTTGTTCTGCCCCCGCAGGGAAAAGCTCGCGAAGCGAGGATCGGCACCGAGATCGGGTCGGCCGATGGCGACGACGAGCCGTTCCCAGAACTTCTCCTTGGCGCAGCCGACGATGAGCCAGCCGTCCGTGGCCTCGAAGGCCTGGAACGGGACCAGCGACGGGTGGGCCGAATTCTTGGTTCGCACCGGCTCGAAACCCGCGTTGAGATGCCACGTCGCGGGATACGTCAACAGCGACATCGCGGTGTCGTACAGCGACACGTCGCAGTCCCCGCCGACACCGTCGCGCCGCGCGGCGTGCAGACCGGAGAGCAGGCTGATCGCGGCGACGAACCCGCCCGAGTAGTCCACCAGCGAGAGACCGGATTTGGTGGGTGGGCCGTCGGGATCACCGGTGACGCTCATCCAGCCCGCGAGTCCCTGCAGGATGTAGTCGTAGCCGGGTTCCTTCGCGCGCGGACCGGTCATACCGAACCCGGTCAGGCTGCAGCAGACGATGGCGGGGTTGAGGTGCTTGAGGTCGTCGTACGTGATGCCGATCTTGGCGGGAACGTCACCGCGCAGGTTCGAATAGACTGCGTCGCTGGACTTCACGAGGTCCTCGAAGACGGAGCGCCCGGCGGGTGTGGAGAGATCGAGCGACAGACTGCGTTTGTTGCGGTTGAACGTCTCGAAGAAGAGCGAGTCCTCGCCCTCGTTGAACGGCGGCACGTACCGGCCGACGTCACCGCCGACGTTGGGGTCCTCGATCTTGATGACGTCGGCACCGAGGTCGGCGAGGTGAAGACTGCCGAACGGGCCTGCGCCGTACTGTTCCAGCGAGATGATGCGGACATCCTCGAGTGGTTTCATCGTGCGTCGCCTTTCGTGTCGGACGGCAGCTGCAGCGGACCGCTCTGCGCCTCCGGGAAGTAGTTCTGGCCGATGCCGCTCTCTCGCGTCGCCACCATGACGGAGCGTTTCCACGAGATGACCTCCACGCCATCCTGATTGAGGCCACGGGTGATCATCGAGACGATGCCGGCATAGGGGCGGGACTCGGAGAGTCGCAGGCCCGTGCAGATGCTCTCTGCGTACAGCGTGTCGCCCTCGTACACGGGGTGAGACATCTTGATGTCGGTGAACGCGAGATTGGAGATCGCGTTCTGGCTCATGTCGAGTACGGAGATGCCGAGAATCACCGCAACCGTGAAGCCCGAGTTCACGATGACGCGCCCCTCGGTGATCGGGTTCTGCGCCGCGAGATGTGCGTTGAAGTGATTCTGGTTCGTGTTCATCGACAGTAGCGTGATCCACGTGTTGTCGGCCTGCGAGACGGTGCGTCCCAGAGGGTGCTGGTAGACGTCACCCACCACGTAATCCTCGAAGAAGCGCCCTAGAACGGCCGGATGGACTGCCACGGTGTCTCCCTGTGTCGGTCGGCGAAGCCTGCACCTGAACCATAAACATCAGATGATTAGACCGTCAAGGGGGAGTTCTGACCGGATCTGCGAGATCTGATGCGGTCAATTCTCACGAAAGAGCAGATGTTTGGTGCTACTGAGTGCGCAGCTTGTCCATCTGTCGGTAGGAGCCGCCCAGATGGTCGAGGTGGCGACGCATCATGTCCATCGCGGACATCGAGTCGCCCGCGGCGACGACGTCGAGAATCGCCCGATGGTCGTGGTCGACGCACTGCCAGAAGCCCTCCGGCGCGTGATCACGACCGAAACGCTTCGACAGCACCCGGAACACCGGTGCCGTGATGAGTTCGAGCAGGGGATTCTGCGCAGCGCGCAGCAGGACGAGGTGGAACTCCTGGTTCTTGACGAAGGTCTCCGGCCCCTGGGCGTCGGTGGGATCGAAGATCGAGGCGCGCAGTTGATCGAGGTGGTCCTCGGTGCGGCGGAAGGCGGCCATGCCCGCCGCAGGCACCTCCATGAGGTTGCGTACCTCCATCAGCTGGTCGACAGTGACCGCATCGGCCGTGGTCATGAGCGCGACACCGGTTTCGAGGTGCTCGCTGATGTGGCCGACGCTGGGCACCGCCACGAAGCTGCCGCCCGTGACGCCGCGAGTGGTGAGGATCAAATTCTGGCTAGCCAACGACCGTAGGGCTTCGCGGATGGTGCTCCGGCCGACGCCGAACTCCGCCGTCAGTTCCGTGTCGCTGGGGAGGCGCTCACCCGGCTGCAGTTCGCCCGACAGGATGCGGTCGCGCAGTCGTGTCGCGAGTGCGGCGTAGGCCGGCGTGCTCTTGGCGCTCGGATCGGCGGTCGAGGATTCGGGCACTGAGGCGGGCCTCTCGGTCGGTCGTCCGGCTCGTGACGACGGGCGATCACGTGGGGCGACGGTGGCGGAACAGCACGAGCGTAGCGCGAGCGACTGCGGCGAGCAGCGGCATCCGAAGATCGGGCACCATGGCAATACATCGGCTGTTTAGGGTGTCGAATGCCGTCGAGTGGGACTGAAGGGCACCTGACGAGGCGTCACCTGCCCAAAACATCAGAGGTATTGCATTCGGGCACAGGGTGGCGCACTATGACTCGGGTCACCTTCGCAGGGTGCACAGAGACCCCGCACGGACTCCCGGACTGCAGCGACGCGTCCCGGTCGTCCCACTCCTGCTCCCCACGTGAGAGCCGACAGAATTGGATGGCACATGAAACGAATCGGAGTCGACGTCGGTGGAACCTTCACCGACCTCGTGTTGTGGGACGACGACGGCACCGTGGTGGTGCACAAGACGCCGTCGACCAACCACGATCCCTCGATCGGCACGATGGACGGCATCGCTGTCCTGGCCGAGCGGGCGGGAATCGACCCGGCCGAGATCGACATGTTCTTCCACGGCACGACGGTGGCCACCAACATCGTCCTCGAGCACAACGGGTGCGACGTCGGAATGATCACGACGGAGGGGTTCCGCGACCTCCTGCACATCGCGCGCAAGAAGCGACCCCTGAACTACTCCAACTACCAGGATCTGCCGTGGCAGAAGTGGCAACTGGTACCGCGGCGGAACCGGCGCGTCGTTCCGGAGCGTATCGACGCCTCCGGCGCCGTCCTGACACCCCTGGACGAAGATGCTGTGCGGGAACAGGTTCGGCTCCTGCGCGAGCGAGGTGTCGACGCCATCGCCGTCGCTTTTCTGCACTCCTACCGCAACCCGACCCACGAGCAGCGGGTCAAGGCGATCATCGCCGAGGAGTTCCCCGGCGTCTTCGTGTCGCTGTCCAGTGAGGTCGCTCCGCAGTACCGCGAGTACGAGCGCTTCTCCACCGCCGCGCTCAATGCGTTCATCGGGCCGAAGACGTCGCAGTACATCGAGAACCTCGCACAGAAGGCGAGCGCGGCACAGGTCGGCGAGGACGTGCACCTCATGACCTCCGCCGGCGGACTGGTCACCTCCCGAAGCGCCAGTGAGATTCCCGTGTCACTGCTGACCAGCGGTGTGGTCGCCGGTCTTCTCGGCGGCTGCGCCATCGGCAAGGCGTCGGGCTTCCCCAGCGTCATCACCCTCGACGTCGGCGGCACCTCGGCGGACGTGGGAGTGGCGCCCGACGGCGCACTGCGGATGAAGCACCTCCTGGACACCCGCATCGGCGACTACCACGCGATGGTGCCGATGGCGGAGGTCGACACCATCGGCGCCGGCGGTGGCTCCATCGCGGTGGTCGACGACGGCGGCATGTTCAACGTCGGACCGCGCAGCGCCGGTGCCGTTCCCGGACCTGCGTGCTACGGCCACGGCGGTACCGAGCCGACCTCGACCGACGCGATGGTCATGATGGGGTGGCTGCGCGAGAACAGTTTCCTGTCCGGCACCATGCGGGTTCAGCCGGAACTCGCCCGCACCGCCATCCAGACCCACATCGCCGACAAGCTGGACGCGCCTCTCGACGAGGCGGCGATGGGCATCTTCAAGATCCTCGCGCACTCCATGACGGAAGCCATCAGCCTGCACTCGGTGCGCAAGGGGTACGACCCCCGCGACTTCTCCCTCATCGCGGAAGGTGGAGCAGGGCCGCTGTTCGCGTGGCAGATCGCCGATCAGCTCGGTATCCCGCGCGTCATCGTGCCCGGCCACCCCGGCATCACGTCCGCGGTCGGTCTGCTCACCACCGACATCCGCTACGAGGAGCCCACCACGGTGTGGACCTCGTCGGCCGACCCGGACATCGAGCTGCTGCGTCAGCAGGTCGAGCGGCTGTCCGAGCAGGCAGTGGCCCAGTTGCGGGCGGACGGGGTTGCACCGGAGAACATCTCGCTCGAGCGCAGCGTCGACTGCCGATACGTGGGGCAAGGGTACGAGCTCCGCGTGCAGGCACCCGACGGCGAGATCGACGACGTCTGGGTGAAGACGACGGCCGAGGCCTTCCACGAGGCGCACGGGCGCACGTACTCCCAGCGCTTCGACGACAAACCCGTGCAGCTGATCAACGTCCGTGTCACGGGCGTCGGTGCGGTGCCTCACGTGCGCATCGCCGACATCGAGAAGGGCACCGCCGACGCTTCCGCCGCGATCAAGACCACGGCCCGCGCGCTCTTCTGGAAGGACGACACCGCGAAGCCCGAATGGGTCGAGGCCCCGGTGTACGAGCGATCGCTCCTGCTGGCGGGCAACAGGTTCGACGGACCCGCGATCGTCGAGCAGTTCGACTCGACCACCATCGTCGGAATGAATCAGCATGCCACCGTCGACGCCGTCGGCCACATCATCATCGAGAGGAACCTCGCATGAGCAAGACGCTGATGCCCATCACCGGAGTCTCGTTGGCGGGTGACTCCACGCGCACGTGGAACGACGTGGAGGTCGATCCGATCACGCTCCGGGTGATCGGCGGTGCTCTGCAGTCGATGGCCAAGGAGATGGCTCAGGTGCTCTACCGGATGGCGTACTCGAGCCTCATCCGCGAGTCGGAGGACCTCGGCGCCGGCATCTTCGACATCAACGGTCGTGAGCTGTGCGAGTCGGATTCCACACCGATGCACTGCGGTTCGATCCCCGCCTACATCCGGGGTGTCAACCGTAGGCTCGCGGGAACGTACGAGCCGGGTGACGTGATCCTGCACAACCATCCGTACCACGGCGCCGCACACTCGCCGGACTACGGCGTCATCATTCCGATCTTCTGGCAGGGCGAACACATCGGCTTCGCGGGCTGCACCGGCCACGTCTCCGACGTGGGCGGCAACTTCCCCGGACTGTGCATGGACGTCGTCGACGTGTGGGCCGAGGGCAAGCTCATGGACTCGATGAAGATCTACCAGGCGGGCGTCCGCAACGACTACCTCATCCAGCACATTCTCGACAACGTCCGCACCCCCGAGCAGAACCGTGGCGACCTCGAGGCCCTCATCGCGTGCTCGCGGATCGGCGAGAAGCGCTTCACGGAGCTGCTCGAGAAGTACGGTCTCGACACCGTCATGAGTGCGGGCGAACGGTGGATGGACTACTCGGAGTCCATGCTGCGTGCCAAGATCCGCGAGATCCCCGACGGCAGCTACGAGGCACCGATCGGCTACCTCGACGACGACGGCAAAAACCGCGACGAGCCGCTGAAGGTGGCCGTACGCGTGCAGGTCGAGGGAGAGGACATCCTGATCGACCTCACCGGCTCGAACAGTCAGGTCCCCACCGCGTTCAACGTCCCCTTCGAGGGGTCGGTCCTCCCGGTCGCGGTCTCGGCCATCCGTACCATCCTCTTGGACGAGGACCTCACCGAGGACTTCGTTCCGCAGAACGACGGCTGCTTCCGACCCGTCAAGGCCTATGCACCCGAGGGCACCATCTTCAACCCGGACTTCCCGGCGTCGTGCTTCGCGCGGTTCTCTCAGGTGAACCGGGTGTTCGACTCGATCAATCTCGCTCTCGCACCGGTCCTTCCGGACCATGCGATCGCAGGATCGTCCGCGGCGCTGTGTGCCATCGCGTACTCCGGAATCGCGCCCGACGGCGAGTCGTACTGGGTGTACATCGAGATCAACGAGGGGTCGTACGGCGGCCGCAACGGCAAGGACGGAATGGACGCCGTCGACGCGCTGATGGCCAACACCCGCAACAACCCCATCGAGGAGCTCGAGCTCAACCATGCCATGCGGGCGCTGCGATACGAGCTGCGCGACGAGGCACCGGCTCCCGGCAAGTGGCGTGGCGGTATCGGCAGTGTGCGCAAGTGGTTGATGGAGACCGACACGTTCCTGGGCTCCGAGGCGGACAACCGCTCGGATCCGCCGGCGGGAGCTCTCGGTGGGCACCAGGGCGTCTCGGGTGCGTTCACTCGTAACGCCGGGACCGACCGCGAGGAGGTGCTCTACTCCAAGGTGACCCAGGAAACGATCCGTGCCGGTGAGACCCTGGAGATCAAGCTCCCGTCCGGTGGCGGCTTCGGCGATCCCTTCGAGCGGGACCCGTTCCAGGTGTTGAGCGACGTCTGGGACGAGTACCTCACCGAGGAGGACGCGCGACGCGATTACGGTGTGGTCGTGAACACCGCATCGTGGACCGTCGACGAGCACGCGACGGCGGAGCTGCGAGCGCGGAGCGCAGCCTGACCGAGAGTGGGGGACAGGCCGGTGAGACACCGGACCTGTCCCCGCTCGCTCTCGACCGTCGGTTGGGGAGCGTCATCCGGTGGATCGATGCACCCCCGGCCGGCGAGGGGCCTCTCGCGGGGAAGACCGTCGGGGTCAAGGACAACATCGACGTCGCCGGCATCGAGACCACCTGTGCCTCGGCCTACTTCACCGACCACCGGGCGGACCACGACGCTGACGTGGTGACACGCCTGCGTGCGGCCGGCGCTCGGGTGACCGCCAAACTGAACATGGCCGAGTTCGCCGTCGGCGTGACGTCGCAGAACTCGGCCGCGGGGCCGTCCCGCAACCCGTGGGACCTCGGCCGGATTCCGGGTGGCTCCAGCGGAGGCTCCGGTATCGCCGTCGCGGCGGGAATCGTGGACGCTGCGCTGGGTACCGACACCGGCGGTTCGGTCCGACTGCCCGCCGCTGCGTGCGGTGTCACCGGCCTGCGTCCGAGTAGAGGGTCGATCAGCACGGCCGGTGTTCACCCCGTCAGCGAGGAGTTCGACACGGTGGGCCCGATGGCGCGCACGGTCGGGGAGGTGGCCGCCCTGTTCGACGCACTGTCCTCCCGCTCGACCGAGAACGTCACGGGCACAGTCCGTGTCGGAGTGCCGGACGTGTTCATCTCCGCCGACGTGGACGAGGGTGTGGCCCGTACCGTCCGAAACGCCGTGAGCTTGTTCGCCGAGCTGGACGTGACGATCGTTCCCGTGTCGCTGCCCTTCGCGGCCGACGCCCAGGACATCGTCTACACGATCGTCTACAGCGATCTCGCGCGACACCATCGAGCGAGGCTGCGTACGCAACCGTCCCTGTTCCAGGCGGCAACCAGAGAACGAATCATGCTGGGACTCGGCATCACCGACGAGGATCGCGCCGCGGCGCACGAGGCGGGCGAACGGTTCCGAGCCCTGCTGCGTCCGGTCCTCGAGGACGTCGACCTGGTGCTGACCCCGACGATGCCCGTGGACGTGCCGCCCCTCGCCGGCGGTGACGACGTGGTCGCCCTGTCTCGACGGATGGGTCAGTTCACCTATCCGTGGTCGTTGCACGACGGACCGACTCTCGCGCTGCCGGTGGGGTTCCACCCACTGTCGGGGATGCCGGTCGGTGCTCAGCTCACCGCTGCGCGAGGTCGAGAGAGTGTGCTCTTCGAGGCCGGGGTGCGGTATCAGGGCGCGACCGATTGGCACGAGCGACGCCCTGGCCGTCATACATCAGATGATTGAGCGGTAATTGTCGGAATCGCGGGTGACAAATCACCACGAACGCTGTCAATCATCGTATGTATCCCGTAAAGTCTGTGTTGCGTGGATCACCAACCGCACTGCAGCCGAACGGATCAGGCGTCGGAGACGCCTCTCGTGGTCCGTCACCACATCGACCAGCCAGCGAGGAACAGATGTACAGACGCAGAGTCGCGCCGCTTTTGGCGGTACTCGGACTGACCGTCGGACTGACCGCCTGCAGTTCGGGACCGGGCCGCGACGCAGACCCCGCGAACCCCGTCACCATCGACGTGACGGTGTCGGCTGCCGCCGAGATCTACAGCATCCCGTGGCTCGTCGCACAGAAGCAGGGACTGTTCGAGAAGTACGGCGTCATCGTCGAGAACATCGTTCCGGGCAAGGGCGGCAGCGCGACCATGCGCACCCTCCTCGACGGCAACATCCCCATCGGTGAGGTCAGCTACCCCTCCATCGTGCAGGCCGACGCCGGTGGGTCCGAGCTGCGTATCGTGGGTGGCGGTACCCAGGGTCCGTATCCGATGAATTTCTATGCGCTGGCGTCGAACTCGGCGGTCGACTCGATCGACGACGTCCGCCGGTGGGCGTACACGCGACCGAACTCCGCGTCGGACGCGCTCACCCGATTATTGCCCTCCCTCGCCGGCGCAGATCCTGCGCGGATCGAGCGCGTGTCGTCGGGTGGAATCGGGGAGGGGTTGGCCCTGCTCGAAGCGGGTTCCGTCGACATCGCCCTGATTCCGTCCATCGTCGCCGAACAGCGGCCGGAGGACTTCAAGCTCATCGTCAGCAGCCCCGACTACATGAAGAGATTCCTGCAGTCGACCATCACCACGACCAAGGACTATGCCGCGAGCAACCCCGGCGTCGTCCGCGCCATCAACCACGGGTACACCGACGCGGTCGCCTCGATCAAGGCAGACCCCGTCGCAGCCGCCCGAATCTATGCGGACTACACAGGATTCGACGTCGAGTCGGCCACCGCCGTCGTCGAACGTGCCTCGTCCGTGGACACCTGGGGCGGCGGATTCGACGCGGCATCCGTCGAGGCCGCCCAGTCGGGTGTGGACGCGTCGGGCAGCGACCGTGTGCCCGATTTCTGCACCCTGTTCGATCCCGAGTTCCTCGCCCCCGACGTCGACGCCGACGTTCCCGGCAACTGCCCCGCCTGACCTGCTCCTCGAGAAGAAGGTATCGACGTGACCCACGCTGCGACCAGACCCCGACCCGAGACGTCGTCGGCCATAGCCATCGCCTCCTCGGTCTCCCGACACTTCGGTGACGTGACCGCCCTGCACGAGATCGACCTGACCATCGGGCGCGGTGAGTTCGTGTCGATCGTCGGTCCGAGTGGATGCGGGAAGTCGACACTTCTCGAGATCTTCGCAGGCCTGCAGGATCATGACAGCGGTACGGTGACCATCGACGACCAGCCGATGAGTGGACCGCGCACCAAGACGGCAGTGATCTTCCAGGAGTCCGCGACGTTGCCGTGGCGCACCATTCGCGACAACGTCGCCTTCGCACTCGAAGTGCGGGGAGTCGGCAAGAAGGAGCGCCGCGAGCGCGCGGACGAGTTGCTCGCGACCGTCGGGCTCGCGCGATTCGGCGACCACTACCCGACGCAGCTGTCGGGCGGTATGCGACAGCGCGTCGCCAT
Organism: Rhodococcus sp. BP-316; assembly: GCF_019836105.1. Taxonomy (NCBI): domain Bacteria; kingdom Bacillati; phylum Actinomycetota; class Actinomycetes; order Mycobacteriales; family Nocardiaceae; genus Rhodococcus; species Rhodococcus sp. BP-316. The sequence goes on from NZ_JABUEE010000007.1 coordinate 165,649, forward strand.
CGCACGGTGCCTGTCGATGGAGCCCGATCTCGTTCTCGCCGACGAGCCCTTCGGCGCTCTCGACGAGCAGACCCGGCTTGTAATGTCCTACGAGTTGTTGAAGATCGTCGAGAAGCTCACCTGCGGAGTCCTGTTCATCACGCACAGCATCCAGGAGGCCGTGCTGCTCTCCGACCGCGTGCTCGTGATGAGCGCCCGCCCGGGCCGATTCATCGACGAGGTACCGATCGATCTGCCGCGGCCCCGGTCCGAGGACGTGCTGGCCAGTCCCGATGCCGTCGCGTTGCACGAGCGCATCTGGTCGACGCTGCGGGACGAGGCCAAGAAGACGATGAGCATCGAGCCGTGAGCACCACCGAACGCAGCTCCGTCGTTCCCGGTTATCTGCGGCCGGCACCCGCCACGTCACTGGGGTTACCGGCGTGGGGGTGGACGGTGGTCATCCTGGTCGCTGCATTGGTGGCCGTCGACATCGCGGCACGATTCTTCGCGTCCCCCCTCGACATCGTTCCGGTGTCCGACATGTTCTTCACCGCCCTCCGACTGTTGACCGACACGGACTTCCTCGTCGACGCTCTCGGGCGGACGCTCGGCATCATCGTGGTCGCGTTCGTGCTCAGTTCCGTGTCCGGGGTGGCCGCGGCCTACGTCCTGTGGCGATTCGAGCTGTGGGACAGAGCGTTCCAGCCGTACCTGAACGTGTACTACGCGGTGCCCACCTTCGCGCTCTACCCGATCATGGTGGTGCTGTTCGGTGCCGGCGTCGCACCCATCGCCATCCTGTCGACCATCTTCGCGTTCGGTGTCGTGGCCCTCAACGCGCGCACTGGCTTCAACGCCGTGTCGCCCATCGTCACCAAACTGGGCACCACGCTGATGCTCAGCCGCTGGCAGTACTTTCGCTCGATTCTCTTGCCGTACGCGTTGCCCAACATCGTGACAGGTCTCAAGCTGGGGCTCTCCTACGCGATCATCTCGGTGCTCGCCAGCGAGTTCATCCTGTCCACACAGGGTCTCGGGCATTTCATCTCCATCGCGTACGACAGCTTCGACATCGCCGACATGTACGCAGGCATCCTCGTGGTCGCGGCCATCGCCCTGGTTGCGACGTTCGGCATCTCCGCCGCCCTCAACCGATTCGATTGGAGGCGTCGCTGATGAGTCGCTCCGTGGCCACTCTGCCCCCGACCATCGCCGCGCCGGCCGTAGCGCCCCGGCGTCGAGGTGTGCACACCGCACGTCGTGTGGTGCCGCCGCTCGTGGTGGCAGTGCTCGCCGTGGTGATCTGGTGGGTGTCGGCTGTCGTCGCCGACAGTCTGATTTTCCCGACGCCGCTCGAGGCGATGCGATCCTTGGTCGCCGATCTCGGGAATCCGGACTTCCGTGCCAACGTGCTCGATTCGCTCCGCATCTTGGTGCTCGCCTTCCTGGGCAGCACGATCGTCGGGTCGCTCCTGGGCCTCGCGCTCGGGCTCACCCCGTTCTGGGCCCGCACGGTGGTCCCGATCTTCTATGCGATCAACAGCATCCCGAAGATCGTGCTCTACCCGATCTTCCTGTCGTTCCTGGGTATCGGGGAGCTGAGCCGCGCGGGCTTCGCGTTCTACGCGGCCTTCATTCCCATGTTCCTGGTCGCCGTGGAGAGCGCGGCGTCCGTGCAGCGGATCCACCTGAAGATGGCCGCGTCCCTGCAGGTGAGTTGGCCACGGCTGGTGCGGCAGATCGTCGTTCCGTCGGTGCTGCCCTCGCTCGCGACGGGTATGCGCATGACGTTCGGTCTGGCGTTCCTGGGTCTACTTCTCGCTGAGATGTTCTCGGCATCGAGCGGCATCGGGTACGAACTGTTGCGCAACGTCAGCCTGATCCGCATGGAGAACATCATGGGAACTGTGGTGCTGATCCTGGTGATGGCGCTGCCGCCCACCATGGCGTTGCAGTGGTTAGAGAACCGGGTGACGTCCAAGTACGGGGGCTGAGTGTAGGGCTGCGGGGCTATCTCTTGCGCGACTCGGCCTTCTTGTTCCGATTCCGCTCGATCGCCGCACGGACCAGTCCGGCTAATGCCTCCGCGTCGACGACGTCACCTTCGAAGAGTTCGTACGAGCGCCGCTGCTTCCCGCCGAGCTCACCGTTGAAGATGCCCTTCGGGTCGTCCAGCGCCGCCCCGTACTGGAAGCCGGGTTTCACTTTCGCTTTGAAGATGTCGCCGACGATGAGCGGCCCGTCGAGATCCCGGGCGGGGGAGCCCATGTACTTCCAGCCCTCGACGATGCCGTCGTCCACCGACAGAATTACCCGTCGTGCTTCCGCCAGGGCGTCACCGCGCCAGTCGGGGTGTCGGGCGATCAGGCCGTCGATCTCGGCACTCGGTTCCATGGCTGCTCCTCCGTCCACTGCGCGATCACAGCAGTACGGCGGCTCCGATCCGAAGTGACTCGCTGCGTTCAGGTCAGCTCAACGTCATGTACGGCGTCCACACCGTGAACGAGTGACCCATCGAGGAACAGTTCAGCGATCCCTTGAAGCCGATGTAGCAGGTGGCCCCGCCGTAGCTGAGCGAGCCACCGAGGGGAGTGCTCCCAGCACGCCCACGCGGGCCGCCGATCCCGAAGGTCGGGTGAGCCGGGAACCACGGCACGTCGATCGCCACGTCGTAGACCACGGGGGCGAAGGGGATCTGGGTGAGGTACTCGCCGCCCGGAAGATCGCAACCCACGACCCCCGCCGGGGTGATGGAACAGTTGGCGGCGCCGGTGGAGAAGTACGCGACATCGCCCTGCAGGAAGGCCGCCGGATCGACGGGCACCGGTGCGGGGTAGTCGACCGCGGACGCGGTGCCGGCACCGACGACGGACATCGTCGCGGCGGTGATGCCGACGAACGCAGCACCGGCGAGCTTCGTGAGCGAGCGCATGAGAATCCTTTCGGGTGGTCTGGTGTCCTCAGTGTGTCTGCATCTCCGGGCGACTCGTTACTCGGCCGAATGGTTTGTGACCATTTCGTTGTTCTTCCGCGCTGGGCGTGGTGTCCCTTTCCTCCGATGTCGGACGCGGGAACCCGCTCGACAGGGCGGACAGAGGAACACCACGCCCGGGTCAGGCCCGAACCGTCATACCCACCCCACGCCCATCAGTGGCTGGTGGTGGGCACAGATGGAGTACTCGGGCTCCCACGGGAAGTGGCCGTCGACGTCCGGCCACACCAGTTGCAGCGCAGTGAAGTCCGAGTACAGCGCACCGGTGACCACCATGTCCGCGGTATTGACGGCCTGAATGACCACGATGTCCGGTTCGTCGCCGGTCGCACTGCGGATCGTGATCCCGGACGACAGTGCGAGACCGGCGACCATCTGCGACGCCATGTCGTGGAGCAGGCTCCCCGACAGATGGAACGGCAGTCCGTAGACGATCAGTTCGGGCAACGACCTGCTGGTGAGGCCCGTCGTGTACGCGACGTCGGGTACCTCGTGATCCGACCCCGCCACGGCAGTCACCGCCCACCCGTGGCGCGCGATCTTCCTCTTGATGTCCGGCACTGAGACGCACCCTCTGCACATAGTTTCCCCCCGGAAGTCGATGCGGAGGAAGAAGGTAACGCGGCGGTACGACAGGTGCCGATCCCCGGGCTGTGGAGCGATGTCGGCGCCGGTGATCGCGCACGGGTCATCGTGTCGCGATGTACATCCCCTCGGCTGTGTTCTACACGCGCGCAGACCTCGCTTCGATCGGCGTCACCGACGTCGAGATCAAGTCCGCGATCCGTCGCGGCTGCATCATTCGTGTCGCGCGAGGAGCGTACGCCGATGCGGCCATGTATTCGGCGATGATTCCGGCGGAGCGCCACATTCTCGCGATCCGAGCCACGGCACGCGGCAGGACAGTGAGTCACCAGTCCGCCGCGGTTCTGCACGGTCTTCAGATGTGGGCCCCCGACCTGGGCCGCGTGCACGTGAGCGTCAATGCTGGACAGGGTGGCCGTCGAACCGATCGCTCCCACGTACACACGAACCGTGTCGCTGCAGACTCGGTCACTACAGTCGACGGCCTGACGGTCACCACGGTGACGCGCACCGCCGTCGATCTGGCCCGATCGTTGTCGTTCGAGGCGGCTGTCTGCGTGGTCGATTCCGCGCTGGCATCCGGCGGCACGACTGTCGAGCTGCTGCGCTCGGCTGTCGATACCTGCGCGGGACTCGCCGGGTGCAGCGCTGCTCGCCGAGTGGTCGAATTCGCTGACGGGCGCAGCGAGAGTGTCGGAGAATCGCGAAGCCGGGTGTACCTGCAGCGCTACGGTTTCCCCGCTCCGGAACTTCAGGTGACGCTGCGGCACGGTGGCTTGACCGCGCGCCCGGACTTTCTCATCGGCGGAGTCATCATCGAGTTCGACGGGAAGCTGAAGTACACCTCGGAGCGGGCGCTGTTCGAGGAGAAGAAGCGACAGGATCAGCTCATGTCATTGGGCTGGGTCATGGCGCGCCTGACGTGGGAGGACCTCGCATCGGACGCAGGAGCACGGATTGTGAGGCGCGCGCTCGAGAGAGCGGAAGGATTGCCAGAGCCGTTGACGGTGCGAGGGCGGTGATCCGCGCGAGTTGTGGTCAGGCGAGCCGGTTGTGCCGCGCGCGGGTGACCGGGACCGGCGCGGATCTGACCGGGCACCGCCCCACCCGCGATCCGCGTGAGTTGTGGTCAGGCGAGCCGGTTGTGCCGCGCGCGGGTGACCGGAACCGGCGCGGATCGACCGGGCACCGCCCCGCTCGACCGGAACCCCTACCCCCGCGCAGCCTTCAGGTGCCCCTCGGACACAGCTTTGAGGTGGGTGAGGTCCGAGGCCACGGTCGCGAAGGTGTAGCCCTGCGCCAGACGCCGCGCCGCGACCTCGCCCGAGGGAGTGTGGATGCCGGCTGCGATACCTGCAGCGGCGGCAGCTTCCTGCACTCGCACCACAGCAGCGTCGAACACGTCGTCCACGGAGCTGTCCGAGGGGGAGGCGCCACCGACGGCGATGCGCAGGTCCGACGGCCCGACGTACACGCCGTCGAGTCCCGGCACGGCGCAGATGGCCTCGACGTTCTCGAGACCGTCGGGGGTCTCGATCATCGCGAGCACGACGACGCTGTCGTTCGCCTCGGCGGGCAGCGGGCCGACGCGTAGCTGTGAGCGCATCGGACCGTACGAGCGCACGCCGGCAGGGGGATAGCGCACGTAGGAGACGGCGCGGGCGGCGTCCTCGGCGGTGTCGATCAGCGGCACGATGACGCCGCGCGCACCGGCGTCGAGTGCTTTGCCGATGTAGGTCTGGTCGTTGGACTCGACCCGCACGAGTCCGGCCGGGCCCTGCGCCGCGTCGATGGCGGTGAGTCCGCGCAGCATCCCGTCGTAACCGATGAGGCCGTGCTGCAGATCGAGGCAGATGTAGTCCCACCCGACGTGAGCGAGCCACTCGGTGGAGACGGGGGAGTCGATGACGGACCAGTAGCCCAGTGTCCGTTCACGGGAACGGATGCGGCGGGCGAAATCGGCGGCAGACATGAAAAGTTTCCTATCGGTTGTAGGCAGGCATCGGACCGCGCAGTGCCGCACCGACCTCGTCGCACGCGGCGACGACGTCGTCGGAGAGCGGACCGCGGCCCAGGGCGTCGATGTTGGCCTGCAGGTGGCTGGTCTTGGAGCCGCCCAACAGAATCGGTCCGGTGAGGGGCTTCGATCGCAACCAGCGCAGGGCGAGCTCGGTGAGCGGCATGCCGGCGTCCGACGCCACCGCGGACAAGCGCGTGATCGCGTCGAAGATCTGGGTGTTCCAGTACCGCTCGCGGTACATCGCGGCCAGCAGCGAATCGCCGAACCGCCCCTCGCCGGGAGCTTCGTCGAACGAGTGCTTGCCGGTGAGGAGGCCGCCGCCCAACGGGTTGTAGACCATCGTGGTGATGCCGCTGACGGCGGCGAACTCGGCGTACTCCTCCTCGACGCGGCGGGCCAGCAGGTTGTAGAGCTGCTGCGCGACGACGGGCCGCGGCGCACCCACCTCGTCGCACACGCGGTTCACCTCGGCGATCTGCCAGGCGGCGAAATTCGAGACGCCGAGCGCTCCCACCTTGCCTTCGGCCACCAACTTGGCGACGGTCCCGAGGGTGTCCTCGAGCGACGACGCGCGGTCGGGCTGGTGCAGGTAGAAGAGGTCGACGTGGTCGGTGCCGAGCCGGTGCAGGCTTGCCTCGAGTCCGAGCCGCAGCCCCTCGGGTGACAGGGGCGAGTGGCCGTCTGCGTCGCCGAGGAACATGCCGCCCTTGGTGGCGAGGGTGACTTCGTCGCGTCGACCGGCGAGCAACTGCGCGAGGATGCGTTCGGACTCGCCGCCTGCGTACCCGTTGGCGGTGTCGATGTGGGTGATGCCGGCGTCGAGTGCCGTGTCGAGCAGAGCGCGCGACCCCTCGAGGTCGACGGTGTCGCCGAAAGTCATGGTGCCCAGCACCATCGGGCCGAAAGGCACGGGGTCGAACATCATGCGGGAACTCCAGAGGTAGGTGCCGGTCGACCCGACAGAACGTAGCGTGGCTTGACGCCCTCCATCGTGGAGGGGTCGAGCGCCGCGGCGCGCAGGGCTGCCGTGTACGGGTGCTGCGGGTTGGTCAGAACGTCTGTGGTGGGGCCGCTCTCGACCACGCCGCCCTTGCGCATCACGACCACGTTGTCGCTGATCTCCCGCACCACGCCGAGGTTGTGCGAGATGAAGACGTACGTGATGCCGGTGTCGTGCTGGATGGTGCGCAGCAGGTCGAGCACCTGCGCCTGCACCGACACGTCGAGCGCACTGGTGGCCTCGTCGCACACGAGGATCTCGGGTTCGGACGCCAGCGCACGCGCGATGCCGATGCGCTGACGCTGGCCCCCCGAGAACTCGCCCGGTCGGCGGTGCAAAGACGACGCCGGCAGCTGGACCTGGTCGATCAGCTCGGCGGCACGTCGGGCCCGGTCCGCCTTGGAGCGAACACCTTTGAGGCGCAGCGGCTCACCGACGATGTCGACGGCCGTGAGATGCGGATCCAGCGAGCCGTACGGGTCCTGGAAGACCATCTGCACGCGCGAGCGGAAGGGCTTGAGGGCCCGCTCCTTCATCCCGGCGATGTCGACCCCGTCGACGAGGATCCGTCCCGACGTCGGTGTCAGCAGCCGGACGATGGCCTTGGCGATGGTCGACTTCCCGCAGCCGGACTCGCCGACGATCGCGAGGGTCTCGCCCTTGTCGACGCTGAAGCTGACACCGTCGACGGCGCGGAAGGTGCCGGTGGCGACGGGATACTCGACGACCAGGTCGTCGACGGTCAACAGGCTCATGCCGGGACTCCTTGATCGGCGGGTGCGCCCGACCAGGTGCCCAGCTGGGGGACCGCGTCGAGAAGCTTCTTGGTGTAGGCGTTCTGGGGATTGCGGACCATCGACTGGGCGTCGCCGCTCTCGACGAAGCGGCCCGACTTCATGACGTGGATCCGGTCGGACATCAGCCGGGCCACACCCAGGTCGTGGGTGATGAGCAGCATGCCGATGCCGGTGCGCTCCTGCAGTTCGAGCATGAGGTCGAGGATGCTGGCCTGGACGGTGACGTCGAGTGCGCTGGTGGGCTCGTCGGCGACGATGAGGTCGGGATCCGCAGCCAGGGCGCATGCGATGAGGACACGCTGCAACATGCCGCCCGACAGCTGGTGTGGGTATCTGTTCAGCTGGTCCGCCGGGTTGACGATGTGGACCTGATCGAGCAGCTCGACGGCGCGGGTGGTCTGCGCGGACTTGCCGCGGACACCGCTGTGGTGGATGGCCTCTCGCAGCTGCGACCCCACCGTGTGGACAGGGGAGAGGGCCGTCATCGGGTCCTGGGGAATGAGGGCGATGTCCGTGCCCCGGATCTTCCGCAATGCCTTGTCGTCGCCGAGGATGTCGGTCCCCTTCCAGCGTGCGCGGCCGGAGAGGACCGCGAGATCGTCGGGCAGCAGCCCGAGGATCCCCATCGCGGTGGTCGACTTGCCGGAGCCGGATTCGCCGATGATGCAGACAGTCTCACCCGGTGCGATGTCGAAGGAGACCCCGTCGACGGCGCGGACGATGCCGTTGTCGGTGACCAGCTCGATCTGCAGTTCGTCGACGGTGAGCAGTGACTCGGTCATGTCAGGCCTTCTTTCCCGAGATGGCGAAGCGCCCCAGCAGAGCCTTGAGGCCCGAGCCGGCGGGACGGTCGCGCAGACCGTCGCCGAGGAGGTTGACGCCGATGACGAGGAGCACGATGACGAGGCCCGGCAGGGTGACCAGCCACCACGACGTCGTGATGTAGTCCTGTCCGTCGGAGATGATGCGGCCCCACGTGGCGAACGGTCGCTGCGGTCCGGCGCCCAGGTAGCTCAGCGCGGACTCGAGCAGCACCGCCTGGGCGAGGAGGAGCAGCACCACCAGCGAGGTCTGCTTGATGACGTTCGGGATGATGTGGCGCGTGAGGATGGCGACCTTGCCGAGTCCGAGTACCCGCGATGCGGCGACGTAGGGCTTCTCGCGCTCCACGAGCACCAGGGAGCGTGTCAGGCGGGCGATCTCGGGCCACTGCGCGATGGCGATGACGAACGTGATGACCGGGATGGACGGCCCGAAAAGGGCGACGACGAGGAGCAGCATCATGAGCAGCGGGAGGGACAGCTGCGCTTCGAGCAACCGGCTGATGACGGTGTCGACCCAGCCGCCGAAGTAGCCGGCCATGGAGCCCAGGGTCAGGCCGATGAGGCCGGAGACCAGCACGGCGAGGATGCCGACGAGCAGTGATACCTGGCCGCCGTACAGAACGCGGGCGAGAAGGTCGCGTCCGAGCTGGTCGGTTCCGAACAGGTGGCCGTCGGTGAGCGGTGCGAGACGGCGGGCACCGAGATCGGTGGCGTCCGGATCCTGCAGCGGCAGAACACGAGCGAACGCGACGGGGAGGATCACGACGAGTGCGCAGACGCTGCCCACCCAGATCTTCAGTCGGCTGTCGCGGGCGCGCCGGGTGGAGCCTGCCTTGGCGATGTCCTTCGCGGTGACCGCCGACGGGCGCTCCGCCTGCGGGGGCTCGAGTGTTGTGGTCATCTAGGACGTTCCCTTCCCCAGGCGGACGCGGGGGTCCAGAAGCGGGTAGCAGAGGTCGACGAGGAGCTGGACGAGGACGGCGAGCACCGCGGTGACGAGCACGGTGGCCTGGATGAGGGGGTAGTCGCGGGTCTCGAGCGCGCGGACGACGAGTGATCCGACACCGGGCCAGGCGAACACGACCTCGACCACCACGACACCGTTGAGCATCGACGCGAAGCGTGTGCCGAGGGCAGTGAGAACGGGGATGGACGAGTTGCGCAGGGCGTAGCGCCAGATGAGTTTCCGCTCCGACACCCCGCGTGCGCGCGCCACCGTCGCGTACTGAGACCCGAAGGCGCCGACCATCTCCCGACGCACCATGCGGGAGATCAGGGCGATCTGCAGGATGGCGACGGTGACCATGGGCAGGACGAGCGACGACCACGTGGCGAAGCCGGCGGCCGGGAAGATCGGGATCACCACGGCGAAGATGGTGATGAGCATCAGGCCCGTCCAGAAGTCGGGCATGGACTGTCCTGCGATCGTGACGACGTTGGCGCCCAGTTCGCGGCGGGTGTCCGCGCGGCGTGCCATCCAGACACCGAGCGGGATGGCGAGCAGTGTCGTCAGTCCGATCGAGGCAACTGTAAGCGTCAGTGTGTAGGGGAGGCGATCGAGCACCACGTCGAAGGCGGGCGCCTGGAACGAGTACGACGTTCCGAGATCGAGCTGCAGCAGTCCCTGCAGGTACTTCAGGTACTGCGTGATGATCGACTGGTCCAGACCCATGCTCTGGCGGATCCGCTCGATGTCCTCGCTGGAGGCCAGCGGGCCCGCCATCGCGTAGGCGGGATCGCCGGGTGCGAGACGGATCAGCACGAACACCGTGGTGAGCGTCAGGAAGATCGCGAGCGCGCTCTGACCGAGCCGCTTGACGATGTAGCGCGCAGTGCCCGCGGACTTCGACTTCGTCTTCGCGGGTTCGGCGGCCGGCGCGTCGGCGGGCGTGATCATGCCGGCGGTCACCGGGTCACCGTCCGTCGGACCGCGCATGTGTTCGTGGTGTGCATCGAACGACCTTTCGGGAGATGCCTCTGCGCTGGCTGGTCACGAGCGCGGGCTTCGATGTAACTCAGCTCACAATGGCACTTGTGCGCGAATCACGCAAGTAGCAATTCATAGTTGCGTGTTGTGTGCAGACCTGCGTACAGTCCAGGTGTGCTTGCGGTCACAGTGCAGCTCCGCTCCTGACCCGCAGCCCCTCATGACGCTCGAAGTTCGAAGAGAGGTCGACGATGACCAGATCGCCGTTCAACCAGCAGTTCTCCCGCCGCAATCTCCTGCGCGGCGGGATGCTGCTCGGTGGTGGCGTGGTGTTGGGCGCGGGTGCCAGTGCGTGCGCCACGCCTACCGGCACACCGGGCCCGACCACGGTGAGCCTGGCGCTCAACCGGTCGCTGGTGAGCCTGGACAACAAGCTCAACCAATTCGACGCCGCCCTCACGGTGCAGCGCGGCGTGCGCCAGGCCCTCACCGAGATCGACGCGAACCTGAAGCCCCAGCTCGTCCTCGCCGACCGCTTCGATCTGGTCGAGCCCACCCGCTGGTTCGTCCACCTGCGGCAGGGCGCCGTGTACTCCGACGGCTCGCCCGTGCAGGTGCAGGACGTCGCGACGGCCATCCGGATGTACAGCGAGGTCGACGGATCGTTCGTCGGCGGTTTCTTCCCGGAGTGGCCGACGGTCGAGCAGATGGACGACACCAGCTTCTCGTTGCTGACCACCAAGCCCGTCCCCGTGCTCGATTACCTGATGTCCAACATCCTCATCACGCCGGCCGCGGACAACAAGCCCGAGGAACTGCAGACCGGTCTCGGCTCCGGCCCGTACATCGTCACGTCGGCCGATCGCGGTACCGGCAACTACACGCTCGAACGCAACACGAAGTACTGGGGCACTGCGCCGAACATCGAGACGGTGCGCGTGCGCTTCGTCCCCGAGGAGTCCTCGCGCGTCGTCACGCTGCGCAGCGGCGAGGTGGACGTCATCGACTCCATCACGCCCGACGCGGCGGACCAGCTCGAGGGCCTGTCGAACGTCGTGGTCGATCGTGTCGACGGTGTGCGGCTCAATCAGCTCTTCTACAACTTCCGCAAGCCTGCCGACCATCCGCTCGCCGATGCTCGGGTGCGCCGAGCGCTGACGTACGCCATCAACGGGCCGGCGCTGATCGACCAGGTGATGCAGGGATCGGCGACAGCGTCCAAGGGCGTCATCCCCGCGATCCTCGACGGCGCCATCGAGACCGGCGAGTACACGTACGACCCGGCGCGGGCGCGTGGCGAGCTCGACGCTCTCGGCATCTCCGATCTGGAACTCAAGATCATCTGGGAGTCGGGCGAGTTCGCTGCCGACACCGACATCATGGAGTCGGTCGTCCAGATGTTCTCGGCGATCGGCGTCCGCACCACATTGCAGCAGTTCGAGCCGGGCGGCGACATCATGCAGTGGCGTCAGGGCAAGGCGGGCGACTGGGACATCCTGGGTAACGGATTCCCGAGTCCGACCGGACTGGCGATCACCATCATGCAGGGCATGTACACCGGCACCCCGGAGAAGGAACAGACCCGAGACACGTACCACGGGTACATGTTCCCCGACATCGCCGCGGCCATCGCGCGTGCGTCCGAGGAGGTCGACGAGACCCGCCGCACTCAGCTTCTCGCCGACGCGCAGCGCCAGATCTGGGACACCGTGCCCTGCCTGTGGTCCTTCGTTCCCAAGTCGGTGATGGCGCGTCGCGAACGCATCCAGGACGTGACCCTGCGCCCCACCAACTCCTACAACCTGTCCGCCGCGACACTCGTCAGTTGATCGAGGAGATCCCCGTGACCACCACCCTGGATGCCGACGGCATCGTCCGCCCCACCGCCGAGCCCGGGCGCCGTGATGCGCTGTTGACCCCGCCCGAGGTGCAGAACCACGCGGCCAATCTGGCTGTGCTGCCGGACGGTTCGCTTGCATGCGTCTGGTTCGCCGGCACACAGGAAGGCGTACCGGACATCAGCGTGTGGTTCTCCCGACGGGACGGCGACGAGTGGTCGCAGCCGATCCGACTGTCGGACGACGGGACGCGGTCGGAGCAGAATCCCGTGCTGAACGTGCGTGAGTCCGGCGAGATCTGGCTGCTGTGGACCTCGCAACACGCCGGCAACCAGGACACCGCACGGGTGCTGCGGCGGATCTCGCCCGACGGCGGGCGCACCTGGGGTGACACCGACGTCCTGATCCCGGAGACCGAGGCCGGTGGCGTGTTCGTGCGCCAGCCCATGGTCACGCTGCCCTCCGGCCGGATCCTGCTGCCAGTCTTCCACTGCGTCCGCATCGAAGGCCGCAAGTGGGTGGGCGACCGCGACTACTCCGGCGTCATGGTGTCCGACGACGACGGCGTCACCTGGCGCGAGGTGGTCGTTCCCGACAGCATCGGCTGCGTCCACATGAACATCGGCCGGGTGTCCGACGATCAGCTCGTCGCCCTCTACCGCAGCCGGTGGGCGGACCACGTCTACCGTTCCGTCTCCGACGACGACGGTGACACGTGGAGCGCTCCCGTCCCCACCGAGCTGCCCAACAACAATTCGTCGGTGCAGTTCGTCGTGCTGGCCGACGATCGACTCGCCCTGGTCTACAACGAGTCCAGTCGCGAGGACGCCACGGCGCGCCGACTGTCGCTGTACGACGAGATCGACGATCACGGCATCGCAGACAAGCAGGAGACGGTCGAGGAAGACTCGCCCCTGGACGACGGTGACCCGCGGCACGCCTTCTGGGGCGCACCCCGAGCGCCGATGGCCCTGGCGATCTCATCCGATCGCGGTGTCACCTGGCCGGTGCGCCGAAACCTGGAGGAGGGCGACGGGTACTGCCTGTCTAACAACTCCCGCGACGGACTGAACCGCGAGTTCTCGTACCCGTCCATCGTGGCCGACGGCCCGACGCTGCATGTGGCCTTCACGCGCTTCCGTCAGGCCATCGAGTACTGCGAGGTGCAGCCGGAGTGGCTGTCGTGAAACACGCCGTCGTCACGGGCGTCAGCTCGGGAATCGGCGCGGCCACGGCATTGTCGCTTCTCGACGACGGGTGGCGTGTCACCGGGCTGAGTCGTCGGAAACCGGAGATCGAGCACGAGAACCTGACGTGGGTCGAGTCCGACCTGGGTGATCTGGACTCGGTGGCGGAGATCGCGTCGGGTCTGTCCGCAATCGACGCCGTCGTTCATGCTGCCGGACTGCAGCGTTCGGCTCCGCTCGGGTCGCTGAACGTCGACGACCTCCGAGACATGTGGCAGGTTCATGTCGCCGCGGCCGAGGTCCTGGTGAACGGCGTGGTCGACGCTCTGGAACCCGGTGCCCGCGTCGTCCTCGTCGGAAGTCGCACCATGACCGGCAATGCCGGCAAGAGCCAGTACGTCGCCACGAAGTCCGCGCTGACGGGCATGGCACGGTCGTGGGCCATGGAACTGGTGTCCCGCGGCATCACCGTCAACGTCGTCGCGCCCGGGCCCACGGACACCGCCATGCTGGGGGATCCGTCGCGCTCGCACACTCCGCCCAAGCTCCCGCCTCTCGGAGCCTTCATCGACCCGTCGGAGGTCGCGGGGCTCATCGGCTTCCTGCTCGGCCCTCTCGGTCGCAACATCACCGGCCAGGCGATCGTGCAGTGCGCGGGAGCGTCGTTGTGAACCACCTGCGCGAAACACGCAACTGGGCTACAGTTGTATGCGTGGTTCGCGCAACAAGGGGAAGGGTGGTACGAGGATGACCTCACTCGTCGTACTGGCCGACGACCTCTCGGGCGCCGCGGAGGTCGCCGGGGTGTTCCTCGACCGCACGTCCGATGTGTCTCTGACCCTCGATGCCGTGATCGGTTCCGCGGCAGTCTCCGTCGTGGATCTCGACACCCGAGCGATGGCCGCCGAGCAGACGGAACTGCTGGTGTCGTCCGCGCTGCGCTCCGTCCCGTCGGGCGGCCGGGTTCTCGCGAAAATTGACTCGTTGCTGCGCGGCAACGTCGCAGCCACGGTGCGCGCCCTGTCCGAGCGCGGGCCGGTGATAGTCGCCGGCGGCCTCCCGCTGCTGAACCGGGTCGTCCGCGACGGCGTACTCCACGTCGACGGTGTGCCGCTCGCCGACACCGACCTGTGGCACGCCGAGTTCGACGAGCCCCCGGAGTCGTTGCCGCACATGCTCGATGCTCCGCTCGTCACCATCGACACGCTCTCCGCCGCGGCCGGGGTCGTCGTGTGCGACATCGAGTCCGACGCCGATCTCGACGCGGTGGTGGCGGCAGTGGCGGAGCGACCCGACGTGATCCTGGTGGGTACCTCTGCCCTCGCTGCCGCCGTCGCCCGCGGTCTCGACGGGTCGGCCGAGCCTCGGACCGTTGCTTGCACAGGCGATCCCGTCCTCGTCGTCGTGGGCACCGCCTCCTCGGTCGCCGTCGAGCAGGTTCGTCGTCTCGTCGAGGACGGGGTGCGGCTGCTCACCGTGGACGCGGGTGACGTGCTTGCCGGCCTCGCCGACGCACGGGAGCTCTCCTCCGCCCTGCGTGACGGCTCGGTCGCGCTCACCGTGACCGGGTCCGTGGACGTCGCGCGTACCCGTGACCTGTCCGTCGCCCTGGCCGAGTACGTCCGAGCGGGGGCCGACGGACTGTCGGTCGACCTCGCCCTCACCGGCGGTGAGACGGCACGGGCCGTCATCACCGCGCTCGGTATCGACACCCTGCGCCCGCTAGGACACGTGCACTACGGCGCTGTCGTGTCCGTCGACCCGCGGGGCCGACGCGTCGTCACGCGGCCGGGCAGTTTCGGAGACCGAGAGAGCCTGTCCGCCATCCACTCCTACCTCACCGGCGGCTCGCCGGACACCACGCTCCGACCGAAGGACACAGCCATGACATCGACCGATCTCCAGACCCTCGACCTGCCCGTCGTGGCCCTGACGATGGGCGACGGCGCGGGCATCGGCCCCGAGGTCATCGTCCCCGCCGTGCTCGACGCGAAGGTGGCGGGGTGGTGCAAGCCCGTCGTCATCGGTGACGCCGCGCGTCTGCGACTCGCGGCCGACGTGCTGGGTGTGCAGTGCGACATCGTCTCGATCGAGCGCATCGCCGATGCCGAGTTCACCAGCGGGCGCATCAACGTCATCGACCTCGGGTTGCTGCCCGCGGATCTGGCCTGGGGCGAGCTGTCCGCAGTGGCGGGACATGCTGCCTACGAATACATCCGTGTCGCAGCCGAACTGGCCGTCGCCGGTGACGTCCAGGCGATCTGCACCGCGCCGCTCAACAAGGAGGCGCTGCACGCCGCCGGACACATCTTCCCCGGTCACACCGAGCTGCTCGCGCACCTCACCGGTACCGAGGAGGTGTCGATGATGCTCTCGACGCCCAAGCTCAAGGTCATCCACGTGACCACCCACATCGGACTGCTCGACGCCGTCGCGAAGATCGAGCCGGGTCTCGTCGAGCGGACCGTCCGCCGCGGGTACGAGGCGCTGGTGCGATCGGGCAACAGCAACCCGAAGATCGGCCTGTGCGGTATCAACCCGCATGCCGGCGAGAACGGCCTGTTCGGGTACGGCGAGGAGGATCAGAAGATCGTGCCGGCCGTCGAGAAGCTGCAGGCCGACGGAATCGACGCCGTCGGACCGCTGCCCGCCGACACCGCCTTCTTCCTCGCGGGTCGCGGTGACTACGACCTCATCGTCGCTATGTACCACGACCAGGGCCACGGACCGGTCAAGGTTCTCGGCATCGAGGCCGGCGTGAACATCACCGTGGGACTCCCCGTCATCCGTACCTCCGTGGATCACGGCACCGCGTTCGACATCGCGGGCAAGGGCATCGCCGAGGCCGGCAGCATGGTGGAAGCCCTGCGACAGGCCGCCGAACTGGCGACCAGCACCGCCGACGTCGGCTAGGTTTCGGGTATGGCGCTCAGGGAGTCACAGGCGCGGCGCGCGGAGATCGTCCGCCTGGCCAAGACGAGTGGTCTGGCGAGTGTGGAGGACCTGTCCGTGCAGTTCGGCGTGACGGCCTCGACCATTCGTCGGGATCTGTCGCAGCTGACCGCCGAGGGACTTCTCGCGCGCACGTACGGCGGCGCGATCGCGCTCGACCCACACCCCGAGTCGTCGCTGCGCCAGCGTGCGGTCGAGGGCTTCGACGCCAAGCGTTCGATCGCGAAGTGGGCTGCGGGAGAGGTGCGCCCGGGGGAGACGGTGCTTCTCGACGCCGGCACCACCGTCGGTGCCATGGGGGAGTACCTCCGTGACTCGACGGGCCTCACGGTCATCGCCGCGGGTCTCACCGCGCTCGAGGCGCTGGCGGATGCCGACGACGTGCGCGTCGAGTGCCTGGGCGGTACGTTGCGTCACCTGTCGCAGGGCTTCGTAGGACCGCTTGCGGAGGCGTCGTTGGCTCGCGTGTCCTTCGACCGCGCCTTCCTCGGTGCCGACGCGGTGACCGCCGACCGCGGCATCTGCGAGGCCGAGCTGGAGCAGACGCGGCTCAAGGAGTTGATGATCGAACGCGCCGGCACGGTCTACGTGCTCGCGCACGCGGCGAAGCTGGGTCAGCGTCCGTTCCACGCCTGGGCGCCCCTCCCCGAGGGCGTCACCCTGGTCACGGATGCCGGCGCGACCGAGGAGCAGGTGCAGCCCTTCCGCGACGCCGGGGTCACGGTCGTCGTGGTCTGAGCGGTGGAGTTTCTGCTCCTCTCGGCGCCCTGTCGCGCGGGATCCCGCCGGTAGGTGGCGTGAGCGGAGCGAAAACGCCAGGCGACCTACAGCTCGTCCAACCCCACGTGACCGTCCTGCAGTGCTCGGGCGACCAGCGAGGCCTTGGACCCGGCCGAGCGGCCTACCGCCTCGTACTTCTCGCGAATGCGCGCGATGTGGGTGTTGACCGTGGCGGGGGAGATGAAGAGCGACCGTGCGACGGTGCCCTTCGAGTCGCTGATGATCCACGCCCGCAGGACCTCCACCTCCCGCACGCTGAGGGCCGGTCTCACGATGTCGTCGTCGGTCATCATTGCCTGCATCTGTATCGGTCCCCCTGCTCGACGCAGCAGCGCTGCGCTGCTGTTCTGGGAGGACCGTACGTTTTGTTCCGGGCAGCTCGGTAGCCACGACTTCGGGGGACCCCGACGTCGGGGGCATGCTTCGCAGAGCTCACCATCTGCGGACTGTGACCGGTCCATGCAATCAGACGACGGGCATCTCCACTGTCCGTCGCGCAGACGACAGTCAGTACCCGATGCCGCGCAGGAAGGTCAGCACGACCTCGTTCACCTCACGTGGACGGTCCATGTTCGCGGCGTGGCCGCTGTCGATCAGCGCGACCTGACCCTGCGCGGTGTCGCGCGCGGTGACCACTGCGTGATCCGAGGGCCAGAACTGACTGTTCCGTCCCGCGATCATGAGGATCGGTACGTCCGCGGCCCGGATGTCCGCGCGCCAGTCCTGGCGGGCGTGGTCGTCGAGAAGTGCTCTCATGGGCGGTGTCTCGGACGACACCATTCTGGGCATCGACCGCAGGCGCAGAATCAGTTTCGCGACGGGGAGGAGCGAGGCGAATGTCGAGGGTCCGTGTCCCGTGGCGGGAATGCCCTTCGCGAAGAACCCGTCGACGGTGGCGTCGGTCAGACCGTAGAAGCCGTGCGGCCACGACGCGTCGTTGATCATCTTCGGCGTCTGATCGACCGAGACGACACCGCGGACCCTCGACGTCCCGGTCGTACGGATGTAGGACCAGACGGTGCTCGCGCCCATGGAGCCACCCATCAGCACGGCAGTCTCGACGCCCACCGCGGTGAGGAAGTTGTCGAGGTCCCGGCCGTGCCGCGCCATGGTGGCGCCGTGATCGGGTGCCTCGGAGTCGCCGTGGCCGCGCCGGTCGAGCGCGAGCACGCGATACCCGGCCCGCACGAGCGCATCCTGTTGGAACACCCACGTGGTCGCCGGAGCGCCGAACCCGGCGACCAGGACGACGACGGGACCGCTGCCCTCGTCGAGGTAGCTCAGGGTCACGTCGTCGTCCGTCACGAAGGTGGGCATGATCGTCAGCTTACGATCGCGGCCGGCGGGATCACCCCAGACGCAGACCCGAGGCGGCGTCGAACACGTGCACCTGGTCCGGATCGGCTGCCAGGTGGAGTGTGGAACCGGCTCTCGGCGCAGCGCGACCGTCGACGCGCACGACAAGGGGAGCGGCCTGGTCCTCGAGAGGCGGGGCGACGCCGTCCCGGAGGGCCCGGCCGTAGACGTACGCGTCGGCGCCGATCTCCTCGACGACGTCGACCTCGATGGACAACCCGCTCGCCGCACTCGTGACGCGAAGCGCCTCGGGTCTGATGCCGAACAGGATGTCCCCGGTCACCTTCCGTGTCACCTGACGCGTGAGAGGCACACGGAGATCACCGACCACGGCATGATCGTCGACCAGGTCGGCCGACAGGAGATTCATCGCGGGTGAACCGATGAAGCCCGCCACGAACGAGTTGGCAGGACGGTCGTACAGCTCGCGCGCCGTCCCCACCTGTTGCAGGACGCCGGACTTCATCACCGCGACACGGTCTCCCATCGTCATGGCTTCGACCTGGTCGTGCGTGACGTAGAGGGTGGTGACTCCCAGGCGACGCTGCAAGGCGGCGATCTGCGTGCGCGTCTGCACGCGAAGTTTGGCGTCCAGATTGGACAGCGGTTCGTCCATCAGAAAGACGCGAGGTCGGCGAACGATGGCGCGGCCCATGGCCACTCGCTGTCGCTGCCCTCCCGAGAGGGCCTTGGGCTTGCGATCGAGGTAGTCGGTGAGATCGAGCACGCGTGCAGCGGCCTCCACTCGACTGCGGGTCTCACTCTTCGACATTCCGGATATCTTCAACGCGAAGCCCATGTTGTCCGCGACCGACATGTGTGGGTACAGCGCGTAGTTCTGGAACACCATCGCGATGTCGCGGTCTTTGGGTGGCATGTCGGTGACGTCGCGGTCGCCGATCGAGATGGCGCCTTCGGTGACGTCCTCCAGTCCGGCGAGCATGCGTAGCGACGTGGATTTGCCACAACCGGACGGCCCCACGAGCACGAGGAATTCACCGTCGGCGATCTCGAGATCGAGTCGGTCGACGGCGGGGCGGTCGGACCCCGGGTAGTGCTGCGTCGTCTGGTCGAATGTCACGGTTGCCATGTCAGGACTCCTCGGTCGGGGCGGAGACGGGCAGGAACACCCGCATGGTGGAGGGGCCGCGCTCGGCCCAGTCGGAGTAGGGGCGGAGAACGACAGACGTCGGAACACTCTGCGGCGCAGAGGTGTCGGGAGCACGGTAGGGCCACGAGGCGCTCTCGTGGTCCTGCACCCACCCGTGCACGCGGATCCCGTCTCCCCCGTCGTCGACGGGATCCCGCGCCGGATCGACGACGAAGTCGTCGACGTGTCGCCGGTCGGGCATGTCGACCGATTCGAGGCAGAGCACCTGCGGCCCACGCTCGACGGCGACCGTGCCCCGGACCGCGTCGATGCGGGGGTCGGCGACGGTGAGTCGCGGCGCAATCGGGAGATCGAGGACGAGGACATCGCCGGACACCAGCAGACGGGTGATCGTGACCGTCCCCGGCTCAGCCGATCGAGTCTCGCCCCGATCGGTCAGCGTGGCGCCGACGGCCCAACCCGGCACTCGGAAGGTGAGGCTGACCGGAGTGGGCGGTGCGGAGTCGACGTGGAGTTCCACGCGTCCGGTCGTGGGGTAGTCGGTGCGCAGGGACAGTGCGAGTCTGCGTCCTCCCGGAAGTGTCGTCGTGATGGTCGCCGGCGCGTACTGGTGCAGCTGGATGCCGTCGTCGTCGGCGGTCGCGAGCAGGGTCTGCAGGCTGGCGAAAGTGCGGGCGACATTGGTGGGGCAGCACGAGACCGCGAACCACGGTGCTCGCAACGAGGACGCCGCGCGGGGAACGGCTCTGGTGGGATCGGGCACCGTTCCCAGCACCCGCTGGTGCAGTGTGTTGGTGTAGAAGAACGCGGTGCCCGAGTCGGACGGCCCCGCCGCGACGACGTTGTAGAGCGTGCGTTCGATGAGATCTGCGTAGCGCGGCGAGTTCTCGGCCAGCAGCAGTCTCCAGGCCAGTTGCACGGACCCGATTCCAGCGCACGTCTCGGAATACGCACGATCGGGCGGCAGCACGTAGTCCTCGCCGTACGCCTCGTCCTGGTGGCGCGAACCCATCCCACCGGTCAGGTAGGTGCGCCGTGCGACAGTGTTCTCCCACTGGCGCACGATCGCTCCGAGCAGCTCTGCGTCGCCGGTCTCGACCGCCACGTCGACTGCTCCGGAGGAGAGGTAGGTCGCGCGAACGGCGTGTCCGCGCAGCACGTCCGCCTCGAGGATCGGTACGTCGTCCTGGAAGTACGAGCTGCCGTACTCGATCTCACCGAGGAGGTGCCGTCCGCGTCGGTGCACGAACAGTGCCGCCTGCTCGAGGTACCGGCGGTGACCGGTGACGCGATAGAGCTCCACGAGGGCCGGTTCGATCTCGGGGTGGCCACACAGTGCGTCGCGCCCGTCGGGTCCGAAGACCTCGCACACCAGATCCGCCGCCCTGACACAGACGTCGAGCAGTTCGTCGGGACCTACCGTCCGTGCGCGAGCGACTCCCGCCTGGAACAGGTGGCCGAGGCAGTACAACTCGTGGCCCCATTCGAGATCGCTCCACCGCGCAGGGCCGCCGGGGCGGCCGAACACCGTGTTGAGATAGCCGTCGCCGTCCTGGGCAGCGGCGATCCGCTCGGTGATGGCACGGACGCGTCGGTCGATCGACGGATCCCCGCCGCGGCCGTACTCCCACGCGAGCGCTTCGAGCAGCTTGTAGACCTCGCTGTCGGAGAACTCGCGTCCTGTCCGCCCGGCGGCGGAGGCGCCGGCGGCGGTGGAGTCGAAGTTGCCCAACCACCCCTCGTGCTCGAGCCAGTGCTCGATGTGGGCGAGCGTCGCCGAGGCGTTGACGTCCTGGCGACGGCCCCACGGGCCACCGGTGATGGTGACCTCTCCGACGCCGAGGGGGCGCAGTCGTGAGCGGCTGGGAGCCACCGGTGCCGCCGGAACGCTCACGTCGGCGCCGGTGGAGTTCATCGGGTCCTCGTCGGTGGTTGCCCGAAGTGTCATGGGAATGGAGAAAGAGTGGGTCACGGTCATCCTTTGAGTGCGCCGGACATGAAGCCACGCACGTAGTGACGTTGCAGGAGAAGGAAGATGAGAATGCAGGGAGCGGCGAGAACGACCACGCCCGCTTCGGTGGCGCCGTAGTCCACGATGCCCATCGTCTGTCCGCGCAGGTTCGCGATCGCGAGGGGCAGCGGAATCTTGTCGGAGTCCGAGACGAGGATCAGCGGGGTGATGAAGTCGTTCCACGCCGCCAGGAAAGCGAAGAGTCCCACGGTGATCAGGCCTGCGCGAACTGCCGGCAGCAGCACTCGGACGAGAGCGGTGAAGGTGCCGCAGCCGTCGACGAGAGCGGCTTCCTCGAGTTCCTTCGGCACGGCCTCGAACGAGATGCGCATCATGAAGGTCGCGAACGGGAGCTGGAACATGGTGAGCACCAGTGCCAGTCCGACGAGGGAGTTCTGAAGTCCGATGCCGTTGAGCAGGACGTAAAGAGGGATGAGAAGGGTTGCGTAGGGCACCATCAGGATGGCCAGTGTGCCGAGGAAGAGCAGATTCTTGCCGGGAAACTCGAACCGAGCGAAGGCGTACCCGCCCAGGAGCGAGACGACGACGGTGAGCAGCACGGTCAATCCCGACACGAACATCGAGTTGAGCAGGTATTGCCCCACGCCGGCCTGGTAGTCGATCAGGGTCCGGTAGTTGCCCAGACCGATCCCGTCGGTCTGGGCGGTACCGCCCTGCGGTGACACCGAGGAGACCGCGGCCCAGACCATGGGAAACAAGAAGAGAAGGGCGAGCGCACCCGTGAAAGTGTTGCGGCCCATGGTCGCCAGGGAGCGCGCGCGACGAGGGCGGCGCCGTGCAGGTGTGGGCCGGGTGGCGGCGGCGTCGATCGCTGTTCTGGTGGTGGGAGTCGTGGTCATGTCAGTCCTTGTCTCTACGAAGACCGAGGAACTGGACGGCGTTGAGCAGGATCAGCCCGGCCAGCACGATGATCGACAGGGCAGCAGCTCTGCCCAGGTCGCTGGAGCCCTGGAAAGCCATGGAGTAGACCAACTGCACGATGGTGATGGTGCTGTTGTCGGGCCCGCCTTTGGTGAGGATGTAGAACTGGTCGAAGGCGAGCAACGACCCGGTGACGCAGAGGATCGTCGACAGCGCCAGCGACGGTCTGAGCAACGGCAGCGTGATGTGGCGGAACGTCTGCCAGGCGCTCGCACCGTCGATTCGCGCGGCTTCGAACACGTCGCCGGGAATGGACTGCAGTCCCACGAGCAGTAGCAGCATGTAGAAGCCGGCGAAGCGCCACACGACCAGTGCGACGGTCGACCACAGCGCCCTGTCCGGGCTACCGAGGAAGGACACCGGGTCCTCGCTCAGACCTGTCCAGCGGAGAAGGGCCGTGAACGGCCCCGCTTGAGGGGAGTACAGGGCGTAGAACAGCAGGGAGGCAGAGGCCAGGCCGAGCGCACTCGGGATGAGGAACGACGTGCGCACGAAGGACGACCAGCGGCCGGATTCCTGCACCAGCAGTGCCATGCCCAGCGCGAGGCCGAGCAGGATGACGGTGGTCGCCACGGTGTACTTGACGGTGAACCACACTGCGGGCCAGAACAATCGGTCGGTCGCCGCATCGGAGAAGTTACTCGGGAAGTTCAGGCCGCGATCACCGGTGAAGAGCCCCCAGTCCGACACCGACATTCGGAAGACGAGAACGACGGGGACCACGAAGAACACGACGAGGAACACCGCGGTCGGAGCCGCGTAGAGAATACCTTGCCGTTTCCGGGCCCGTGAGCTTCCCCGCTTACGCACCGTAGGCGGTCGGGTGGCGCGGGCCGGCGGGGCCGCGGTGGGGGTGCTGGTCATACTCGTACTCCTCGTCGAGTCCGCTGGATGTCTCTACTTCTGGAGAAGATCGGTGATCGCGTCGTTGTCCTGCTGGAGCGTCGACGGATCACCGAAGACCTGGTTCCGGAACAGCGTCGACCACGGGCTGCCGACCGCGTTGAAGGCCTGCTGGAAATTGAGAGCCTTGGGGGTGCGGCTGTCCGGGGCGGTGGACACCGAGTTGATCAACTGGACGCGGGGATCGGTGGTGAACTCGTTGTCGAGGAGGTCGGCTCGAGCGGGCGTGACGTTGTTCGCGGCCAGCACGTCCACCTGCGCCTTCTCGCTCATGAGCCACTGCATGAAATTCCAGGCCTGGTCCGGGGTGTCCGAGTCCTTGCTGATGCCCAGACCGTCGCCGCCCACGAACGTCGAGGTGCCGCCGTCGACACCCGGGATGGCGCTGACGCCCACGTCGACCGTCTCGCTCGCCTTTTGGAGGAGGGTTGCGGGATAGGGCATCACGCCGATCTGCCCTTCCTGGAATGCCGCGGTCCACGTGGTACCGGTCTCGTCGGCCGCTCCGGGCGCGATGGCGCCGGCGTCCTCGAGGTCGCGCCACACGCCGTAGATCTCCTGTGCTGTGTCCCCGGCCAGATTCGCCGTGGTTCCGTCGTCCTGGAGAACGTCCTCACCGCTCGCCCACATCATCGGGAACCACGTGAAGACACCGCAGCCGCCACAGTTGCCGCCGAAGTAGGTGCCGTGTGTGTCGGGCTTGTTC
The DNA here is from genome assembly GCF_019836105.1 of Rhodococcus sp. BP-316. Lineage (NCBI taxonomy): Bacteria > Bacillati > Actinomycetota > Actinomycetes > Mycobacteriales > Nocardiaceae > Rhodococcus > Rhodococcus sp. BP-316. Next base: position 189,562 of record NZ_JABUEE010000007.1, read on the forward strand.
AAGGACTCGACGGCGAGTGCCTGATCGCGGAACTCGGTCATCGTGGTGGGGCCCTTCTCCGGGTCGAGCCCGGCCTCTCGATAAAGGGCCTTGTTGTAGAACATGACCGACAGGTCGAGGACGAACGGCAGCACGTACTCCTGGTCCTCGAAGGTTCCCGCCTCGACGATCGACGGATTGATCTCGTCGCGATAGTCGAGGTTGCCGATACGTTCGGTCAGATCCCCGAAGAGGCCCGCCGATGTCCAGTTCGGCAGATACACGGCGTCCGCTGCGAAGAGGTCGGGCAGGTCACCGGAACCGGCCGCCGCGCCCACCTTGGCGACGTAGTCGTCGTTGGGCACCACGGTGAGCTCGACCTGGTTCTGGTGCGACGAGTTGTAGGCGTCGACCAGCAGATTGGCCTGGGCTTCGAGAGGTGCGCGCGTCCAGAGCGTCAGCGTGGTTCCGTCGTCGACGCCCTCCACATTGGACGGATCGCCCTGCACGACGGTCGAGGACGAGCCGCAGGCGGAGAGTGCCACCGTCATCGTGACGACTGCGAGCGCGGCGGCGGCGCGGGTGGTGCGGCGGCGTGGAGTCCACGTCATCGTGTTGCCTTTCTGGTGCGCGGCATCGACGCCGCATCGGAGCGAAACGTTTCGGAGTGACAGGTGGTGCGGGAACTGGTGATTCTGCTGAGTGCCTGCACTCGGCGGTACGATGTCGTCGCCAAGTGTGATCCACGTCGCTAAAACGTTTTCGGACCATAGCGCCGTTTCAGCACGCGGGTCAACCCCTGCCGTCTAAAGTCGTGTCGGAGAACAGCCCGCGTCGGGGGCTGCGAAGGAGGGCGATGAGCGTCGAAGAGGTGCCACCGAAGCGTCGGGGGCGGTCGGCCACACTGCGTGACGTGGCGACACTGGCGGGCGTCTCGATAGCCACGGCATCGAAAGCCCTCAACAATCGTCGACACGTCGGCGCCGAGACCCGCGTCCGGGTGCAGTCGGCCGCTGATCAACTGGACTTCTCGCCGAACGCGTTGGCTCAGGGCATGGTGGCGCAGCGCAGCGGCACCGTCGGTCTGATCACGTCGGATCTCGTCGGACGGTTCAGCATTCCCGTGCTGCGGGGGGCCGAGGACGCCTTCGGGTCGGAACGCATGTCGGTGCTGCTGTGCGATGCGCGCGAGGACCGCATCCGCGAGCAACATCACCTGCGCGCACTCATGTCCCGGCGCGTCGACGGTCTCATCGTGGTGGGTGCGCGCCCGGACCCGAGGCCGTCACTGGGAAAGGAACTGGAAGTACCCGTCGTCTATGCGTACGCGCCGTCCGACGACCCCACCGACATGTCGGTGGTCGCGGACGACCTCGCCGGCGGACGACTCGCGATGGATCATCTGCTGGTCTGCGGTCGACGCAGAATCGCCCACATCACCGGCGATCCCGGCTACGGAGCGACGCAGGAGCGCGCCCGCGGCGCGAGCGAACGTCTCCAGGAGGAGGGGCTGCAGCTCGCCGGCGGGGCCGTGATGTTCGGCGAGTGGTCGGAGGCCTGGGGCAGGGGAGCGACTCGGCTGCTGTTGGAGCGTCAGCCGGATCTGGACGCTGTCTTCGCGGGGTCCGACCAGATCGCGCGCGGGGTGCTCGATGCGCTGATCGAAGCGGGGCGCCAGGTTCCCGAGGAGGTCGCCGTGATCGGTTTCGACAACTGGGAGGTGCTCGCGACCGGGTCGCGCCCACCCCTGACGACGGTCGATCCGTCGCTGGAGAACATCGGACGCGCGGCCGCGATGCGACTCGCGGCCGCGATCGAGGGGCATGTCGGGAGTGGGATCGAGGTTGAGCCGTGCCGCCTCGTCACCCGCTCCTCGACTGCCCCTCTGCACTGAGCCGTCCTGCACCGAGGATCGATCAGCTCACGATCGCGAACAACACCCCTGCCACGGCGAAGCTGACGACCGACAGCACGGTCTCCAACACGGTCCACGTCTGCAGCGTCTGCTTGACGGTGAGGTTGAAGAACTTGGCGATGATCCAGAACCCGCCGTCGTTGACGTGGCTCAGGATGATGGAGCCGGCAGCGATGGCCATGGCGATGAGCGCGACCGACATCTGCGAGTAGTCCTGCGCCGCGACGAGCGGTCCGACGATGCCACCCGTCGTGACGATGGCGACGGTGGCCGACCCCTGCGCGATGCGCAAAGCGCAACTGATGATGTAGGCGAGCACGATGATCGGCAGTCCCGCCGCGGACATGGTGTCCGCGAGTGCGGTGCCGATGCCGGTGGCCGAGATGACCTTGCCGAAGAACGCGCCGGCCCCGACGACGAGGAGCAGCATGCCGACCGGGCGGAGCGATTCGCCGGTGAGAGTGGACAACTCCTGCACCGTCGAACCGCGGCGGATGCCCAGGACGTAGAACGCGATGAGCACCGCGATGAGCAGAGCGACCGCGGGGGTGCCGAAGAACGTGAGGACCTGGAGCAGGTTGCCCTCGTCGAGCAGAATGGTGCCGAACGTGGCGCCGAGGATGAGCACCAGGGGCACGGCGATGATGGCGCCGATGGTCGCGACGGACGGGGGAGTGGTGACCACGGGTCGCTTCGTCTCGACGGCGGTGCCGCCCGACGTGTGCGGTCCGTTGTCGTCGGCATCGTTGACGAAGTCCTCGGGCACCTCGACGATGATGCGCTTGCCGATGTAGCTGCCCCACACGAGGCCGGCCGCAATGAAGCCGGGGATCCCGCAGATGAAGCCCATGAGGATGAGCCAGCCCAGGTTGACCTCGAGCAGGCCGCCCAGCGCGACGGGGCCGGGGTGCGGCGGGAGGAACGCGTGCGTCATCGACAGGCCCGCGAGCATCGGAAGCGCGTACAGCACCAACGACTTTCCGCCCTGCCGCGCCGCGACGTAGACGAGCGGGGCGAGAACGAAGATGCCGATGTCGAAGAAGACGGGGATGCCGAAGATGAGGCCGAGCAGACCCATAGCGATGGGTGCGCCGCGATCACCGAAGACGCCGAGAAGCTTGGCGGTGAGTGCCTGCGCACCACCGGACCTCTCGAGGATGGCACCGAGGACGGTGCCCAGTCCGATGATGACGGCGATGTGGCCGAGGATGCCGCCGAAGCCCGTCTCGAGAATCGAGTCGCCGCTCTTGATGGCGGTACCCACGATCTGCGACACCGGGAGTCCGGCTGCGACAGCGAGTCCCAGGCCGACGATGAGGAGGGCGATGAACGGTTCGAGCTTGACCTTGATGATGACGACGAGCAGGACCGCGATCGCGATACCGCACAGAACGAGGAGTCCGGGAGTGGACGTCCTCAACCAGTCGACGACGGAACCCATGAGGTTGCCTTTCGAAGTGTGTGGAGAGTCAGCGGGAGAGTGAGTGGACGAACGAGGTGGCGCGAGCGGTGATGTTGTCCCAGAGCCCGGCCGCGACCGCGGCCGGTGGAACGACGTCGGTGCCCGCGGTGACGGCGACGGCGCCGCGGGCGAGGTAGTCGGCGGCATTGTCGGCATTGACGCCGCCGGACGGAACGAGGGGGACGTCGGGGAACGGTCCGCGGAGATCACCGAAGTAGCTGGGGCCGAACAGCTTCGCGGGGAAAACCTTCACCGCGGCGGCGCCCAGATCGAGCGCCGCCATGATCTCGGTGGGCGTGAGCGCGCCCATCATGACGGGCACGTCCCGTTCGTGCGCCACCGCGGCGACGTCGGGACGCAGTCCGGGAGTGACGAGGAAGCGTGCACCCGCGTCGATGGCGGCGCGAGCCTGATCACCCGTCATCACGGTGCCCGCACCCATCACGGCACCGGACGACGACGCGGCGCGCAGGCAGTCCAGCACGTTCGGTGTGGTGAAGGTCAGTTCGACTGCGCGCAGTCCGCCGGCGACGAGGGCGTCGGCCAATGCGGCGGGGTCGGGAATGGACGGGGCGCGGACCACCACCAGCGCGCGGTCCTCGAGAATCGTCGCAAGTGCGTCATCGAAACGGGTTGTCATGAGGTTCTTCCGTGAGAGGTGCGGCGGAGGGAACGGCCGGCGAGTGTCCCGGTGGGGACGCCGTCGCGCACGGCGAAGGAGCCGTTGACGAGAACGTGCGCGATGCCGACGGCCTGCTGCTTGGGGTGGTCGAAAGTGGCGGTGTCCCGGACGGTGGCCGGATCGAAGACCACGAGATCTGCTGCGTGGCCCTCGCGGACGAGACCACGATCGGTGAGACCGAGTCGTGCGCCGGGCCGTCCCGTGAGGTGATGGACGCAGTCCTCCAGTGACATCAGGCCCTCGTCGCGGACGTAGTGACCGAGGTAGCGCGGGAACGTGCCCCAGGCCCGCGGATGCGGACGCTCGCCCACCAGGATGGCGTCGCTGCCGCCCATGTGGTGGGGATGCACCATGATGGCGCGCACGTTCTCCTCGTGCCCGACGTGCTGCAGGATGGTGGTGCTCAACGCATCTCGCTGGAGCACGTCGAAGAACACGTCGACGGGTGCGCGGCCCTCCTCGGTCGCGATGTCGAGGACGGTCTTCCCGACGTAGCGGTCGAGATCCGCGTTCGCGACGCCGCTGAGCTGGATCGTCTCCCACTCCACCGTGACGCCGTGGCAGCCGTCCGAGCCGTAGCGATTCACGTCGTCGGTGATGCGGCGCCGCACGTCGGGATCGTCGAGACGGCCCAGCGCCGCGTCGGGTCCGCCGGACATCGCCCAGCTGGGCAGCAGCGCGGACAGGGTGGTGGCGCCGGGCAGGTAGGGATAGGTGTCGAGCGTGATGTCGCACCCGTCGGCGATCGCGGCGTCGACCATGTCGAGGAATTCGCCGGCGCGGCCCTTGTTCTCGCCGAAGTTCATGGTGGCGTGGGTCAGGTGCAGGGCGCAGCCGGTCTCACGGGAGAGGTCGATCATCTCCCGGTACGCGCCGAGAGCGTTCTTGCCGTAGGAGCGAGTGTGCGGAGCGTAGAAGCCGCCGAACTCGGCGACGACCTCGCACAGCGCACGCAGTTCGCCCGTGTCGGCGTACATCCCGGGCGTGTAGGTCAGTCCGCTCGACATGCCGACTGCGCCCTCGGACATGCCTTGTGCCACCAGCTCTCGCATGTGCTCGATCTCGGCAGCGGTGGCGGGACGCTGATCCGCTCCGACGGCCAGATAGCGCAACGTTCCCTGCGGCACCAGGTACGCGGCGTTGGGGGTGATGCCCCGGTCGAGCCGGTCCAGATACTCGGCGACCGAGCGCCACGTGATGTCGAGATCGGTGGGATTGCCGTTCCATCCGGAGATCTGACGGCGGATGACCGCGAGCGTCTCGTCGGTGACGGGTGCGTAGGAGAGCCCGTCCTGACCCAGCACCTCGGTGGTGACGCCCTGGGTGATCTTCGGAACGTGTCCGGGCGCGCTCAGCAGTCCGAGGTCGGAGTGGGCGTGCATGTCGATGAAACCCGGTGCGACGACGTGGCCCCGAGGCACGTCGACGACGATCTGCGCGTCGGCGACAGTGCCCGGTGCCGCGACCCGCGTGATGCGTCCGTCGTCGACGAGAACGTCGGCGCGGACTCGGTCGGACCCGGTGCCGTCGACGACGTCACCGCCGCGAAAGAGGATGTCCGCCATGATCAGAAGAAGGTGTGGATCAGGTCGACGATGCGCGGGTTCGCCGCGTCGGCGTCGTCGACGACCGGAAGCAGACGCCACTTGTCGAACGCCGTGCAGGGATGCGACAGGCCGAGCCGTGCGACCGTCCCGACGGGAACGTCGTCGCGGGCCGTGCCCGGCGTCCGGAGGAAGGCATGCTGATCGTTGAGCGCCGAGATGTGGTGCCCCGCCTCCGCGTCCCGGCCGCCGATGCGCTGCGGTGTCGGCAGCCCCTCGTCGAACGGGAAGTCGCGCTTGCCCGCATCGAGCAGTGCGAGTTCGGGTTCCGGACGCGACACCACCCGCGCCCAGCCGTGCATCGCGGAGGACAGGTGCTGCTCGCCGACGCGGGAGGCGATGAGCGGGGAGATGTCGGCGTAGAAGCCGTCGTCGTGCACCACGTAGGCGCCCGAGCGCAGCACGACGGCCGTGTCCTCGTCGACGACCGACGAGAGCCGCTCGACCACCAGGTCCTGGTACGCGCTCCCACCCGCGGTGACGATCGCCCGTCCCTCGTACAGGCCGTCGGCGGCGAGACCGGCGTGCAGGGCGGCGACCTCGTCGAGGTAGGCGCGCACGGCGTCCAGTCCTGCGGGTGTGCGGTCGTGGGCCAGCGCGCCTTCGTATCCGCCCACGCCGGCGAGGGTCACCGACGGCGACGAGGAGATCGCGGCCGCGACGCGTCGTGCCTCGTCCACGCTGCGTGCCCCGGTGCGGCCGTGCGGCCCACCGAGTTCGACGATCACCGGGATCGGTCGTGTCACGGCGCCCAGGATCTCCGTCATGCGTGCCACGGTGTCGACACTGTCTGCCCAGCAGACGAACTCGACGTCGTCGTGGGCGTCGAGGTCCGCCGAGATCCAGCGGAGTGTCACCGGGTCGATCAGTGCATTGGCGAGAAGGATGCGCTGCACTCCGAACGCGCGCGCCAGCTGCACCTGCCACCCGGTGGCGAGGGTGATTCCCCAGCTGCCCGCCTCGAGCTGCTCGGCCCAAAGCTGCGGCGCCATCGTGGTCTTGCCGTGCGGTGCCAGACGCATGCCGGCCGCATCGGCCCACCGCGCCATCACATCGATGTTCGACGTGAGGTGTCGGCGGTCCAGCGTGACGACCGGGGTCGCGAACTCGGCGAGAGTGGGCGCCGTCGCCAGATAGTCGCGCACGGTGAGGCCCCACGCGGCGGGTGGGACGGACTTGTACTCGGGGCCGAGAGCGCGGTCGTGCAGCGCCTCGACGGCAGGCTTGTCGATCATCGAATCCTCCTGCGCCGGATATGGCGCTGTAGCGTTGCGTATTTTGCAACGCTGATTGCAAACTGTGTTCGGTGTCGTTAGTCTGCAACGAACAGGGACAACTCGCAAGACATCGAAGGGAATTGATGTGAGATCACCCGGCGCGGCGACTTCACGGGTGGTGTGTGTCGGCGAGGGGCTCGTGGTCATGGTCGCTCAGCCCGGCCCCCTCGAACACTCGGACACGTTCGAGCGGTCGGCCGGGGGAGCCGAGGCCAACGTCGCGCGTGTCCTCGCCCAGTTGGACGTCGAGGCGTCCTGGCTCTCGCGCGTCGGTGACGACGGCTTCGGCCGCTACCTGACGGAAACGCTGCGCGCGAGTGGGGTGGACACGTCGGCGGTGATCGTCGACCAGACCCGCACCACCGGGATGTACGTCAAGGAGCGTGGTTCGGGCAGCGGTCACGCGTCCGACCTACCCGCCGGGGAGAGCCGGATGACATATTTCCGCAGCGGTTCCGCCGCCAGTGCGCTGTGTGTCGACGACATCGTCACGGCGACGCAGATGCTCGCGGCGGCCGACCTCGTGCACGTCAGCGGCATCACGCTCGCCCTGTCGGACACCGCGCGCGACGCTGCGGCCGCGCTGGCGTCGTCGCCCGGTCTGCTGAGTTTCGACCTCAACCACCGTCCCCGACTCTGGACCGCCGAGAGCGCCGATGTGGTTCTTGCAGACCAGGTCCGACGCAGTGACATCGTGCTGATGGGCGCCGACGAAGCACACGCGGTGTTCGGCACCGGAGACCCCGACGCGCTGCGTAGCCTGTTCCCCGAGCCGCGCCGCCTGGTGATCAAGAACGACGCCCACGTGGTCGTGGGATTCGACGGCGCCGAGCGTGTCGACGTCCCGGCCCTGCGGTTGTCGGTGGTCGAGAAGATCGGTGCGGGAGACGCATTCGCCGGTGGCTACCTGGCCGGTGTCCTCCGCGGCGACGACCAGCAGCGTGCGATCAGGCTGGGGCACCTGTGCGCCGCCGGCGCCCTCACCGCGCACGGCGACGCCGCCCGTCTGCTTCCGCTGCACCGTCTCGATGCACTGGTGACATCCTCGGACGAGGAGTGGTCGACCATCGACTACGACGCCGAGAGGGGAATCGCCGTATGAGTCAGAGTGTGTCCCGCGCGCTCAGCCTGCTCCGGGTGCTGGCCGACGGTCCGCGATCGTTGGACGAGTTGGCCGCCCACCTCGACGTGCACAAGACCACGGTCCTGCGTCTGCTGCGGGCGATGGAGGCGGAGCGGTTCGTCCAGCACGACCACGAACACCGGTATCGCCTGGGGTCGACGCTCTTCGAACTGTCCAACCGGTCGCTGGAGCAGCGCGACATCCGGACGTTGGCGCGGCCGTACCTCGCGACGCTGAACGCGGAGACCAAGCAGACGATCCACCTCGCGACCTACGAGTCGGGGGAGGCCGTCTACATCGACAAGTTCGACGCCACCCAGAGCGTGCGGATGTACTCCCGTGTCGGACGCCCGGCACCGTTGCACTGCACCGCCGTCGGCAAGATCCTGATCTCGGGACTGCCCGCGGACGAGCAGGTCCGCGTCGCCCATCGCATCGAGTACACCCGCTTCACCGACCGCACCATCGACACGCCCGAGCGCTACCTCGAGGAACTGGCCCTCGTGACCCGTCAGGGATACGCCGAGGACCACGAGGAACACGAGTCGTTCGTCAACTGCATCGGCGTGCCGGTGCGCGACGGAACCGGCTCCATCGTCGCCGCCGTGTCGATGTCCGTGCCCGACATGCTGCTCGACCACGCCCGCGTCCTCGGCACCCTGCCGCAGGTGCGCGCGGTGGCCGAGACCATCTCCGCCGAACTCGGCTGGAGTCCGACCCCGACGAAGGAACCCGCATGACCGACAAGATCGCCGTCCTCACGACCGATGCGCCTGCACCGGCCCACACGTTCTCGCAGGGCGTGCGCAAGGGCCCGTTCGTCCAGGTGTCCGGGCAGGGTCCCGTCGACCCGGCGACCAACGAGTACCTGTACCCCGGCGATGTCGCGGCGCAGACCACGAGGACGCTGACCAACGTCAAGGCCATCGTCGAGGCGAGCGGTGCAACCTTCGACGACGTCGTGATGCTGCGGGTGTACCTGACGAAGCGTGAGGACTTCGCCGTCATGAACGAGGCGTACGGCGCATTCGTCCTCGAACACACGAAGGGTGACGTCCTGCCCTCTCGCACAACGGTGTTCACCGGACTGCCGCGCGAGGAGATGCTCGTCGAGATCGACGCGATCGCGGTGGTCTGACACGTCGACCCACCGTCAGGGCACCATGAACCCATGAGACGACGGTGGGTACGGCTGCAGGGCACGTTCTGGTTCGTTCCTGCGGTCCTGGGCGTCGCTGCCGTCGTTCTGGCTCAACTCCTGGTCGCTCTGGACCGGTGGCTCCTCGATCGGGGCATCGGGATCGGCGGGTCGCTGCTGTATCACGTGGGCGCGAGTGGCAGCCGGGACATCCTCGGCGCCATCGGCGGGTCGATGCTCGGCGTGGCGGCGACGTCCTTCTCCATCACCATCTCCGTTCTCGCGACGGCCAGTTCGACCTACGGCCCGCGACTGGTGCGGAACTTCATGGCGGACCGCGGGAACCAGGTGGTGCTCGGCATCTTCGGAGCGACCTTCCTCTACGCACTGATGGTGCTGCGCTCGATCCGGTCGCTCGACTCGGACGGCGACGTCTTCGTACCCGACATCGCGGTGAACGTCGCCGTGCTCCTCGCGGTGCTCGACGTGGGCGTCCTGGTGTACTTCATCCACCACATAGCCCAGTCGATCCAGGTGGCGACGCTGTCCTCGCGAGTGCGCGACGAACTCTCCGCAGCCGTCGACGAGCTCTACCCGACGGAGCCGCCGCCCGACGCGGCGTCGGATTCCGAGGTGACGCTGCCCGAGCACGTCGACACGGTGCGTGCTCCGCGTTCCGGAGTCGTCGTCGACGTGGACGAGGACGCGGCGTTGTCCTCGGCCGTCGACGCCGATGCCGTCGTGGTGCTGCTCTGCAGACCGGGTGAGCACGTGATCGAGGGAGACGCCATCGCGGAGTTCCGACGGTGGAGCGGATCCGCCTCCGCGTCGCACCTGCGCGAGATCGAGTCCGCGGTCGAGATCGGCGACGAGCGGACTCCGCAGCACGACATCGAGTTCGCCGTCGAGCAGCTGGCCGAGATGGCGGTGCGGGCTCTGTCCTCGGGTACCAACGACCCGTACACGGCTCGCAATGCCCTGGACGATCTGTCCGTCGGGATGGCGACTCTCGTCGGCCGTCCGCCGCCGTGCGGTGCCCGGACCGACGATGCCGGAACGGTACGGATCGTTCTGCGTCGGGTGCCCGTGGTCGACCTGATCGACCACGCACTCGGCGCGGTTCGCATCTACGCGATGGCGAGCCCCATGGTGGTCGCTGCCGGTATCCGGATGGCGGAGCGGCTCGGTGCGGCAGCGACCGCGACCGCGTCGATCGACCGCGTCCGGCACCACCTCGACCTCCTCGACGAGGCGTGCCGACGGGAGATGACGGATCCGGCAGGGCGGGCCTCGTGCCTCGACCAGATCGACCGTGCGCGTGGGCGTCTCCTGACGGTCGCCGTGTCCGGCTCACCGTCAGGCACAGTGGAGTCGTAGATCCGCTGCCGAAAGGACCCTGTGCAGACCCGCCTCGCCTCCCTAGGGCTTCTCTCCATCCTGTTCGGCGCCGCGACGGTCGTCGTCCTCGACGTCGTCACCGCACTCGGGTCGCCCGCCCATCTGCGCCGCACCATCAGCGAGTACGGGCTGGGCGCGCAGCAATGGGTGTTCACGGCCGGGGTGCTGCTCCTCGCCATCGGATCCGGAGCCGTTCTCGTCGCTGCCGTCCGGCAGTCGTTGCTGCGCGCGTCGTCGGTCGCCGCGGTGGCGATGACACTGTGGACGGTGGGACTCGTCGCCGTGGTCGCGGTTCCCAAGCAGGACTGGAGCAACGACGCGACGCTCGGACTCGGCGGCGCGGTGCACCGCGCGGGCGCCGCGGTCGCGTTCGTCAGCATCCCGGTGGCGGTGATCGCCCTCGCCGCGCCGTGGATCCGGTCGAGCGAGTGGGCCCGTCACGCCCGACGGACGTTCGTGCTGGGTGTGCTGTCCGTCGTGGCCATCACGCCCATCGGGTACGCGTTGCTCGTCGGCATGACCACCTCGACACCGTGGTACCGCGTCGTCACCCTCGGCCACGTCGAACGGATCCTCGTCGTCGTGGAGGTGATCGCGCTGATCTCGCTCGCGTGGTGGGTCCGCGCGAGCGCGCTCAGGGAGTCACCGCATCGCGTCGGTGACGCGGTCCACCAGCTCTGAGTCGTCGACGTTCAGAATGGGCGCCCACATGGAGGCCGCATCGGCGCCGTAGGCGTGACCGTGGCCTTCCGGCACCTCGGCGGCGAGCGCCATGTCGAGCGTCACCTGCCAGAAGGTGACCAGAGGGATCCACGTCATCCCCTTGTCGACGTCGACACCGCGCGGCTCCCGAAGCCAGTCCGGCTTGCCGAACAGCAGGTCGAACGACCACCAGACGATCGGATCGCTGGGGTGCTGCCAGTACACGATGCGCGGGCTCTCCCAGTCCACCAGACCGGGTGCGTCGAGATCGGACGGCTCCGCGGCGAAGCGGACGTTCTGCCCGCCGTAGATCACGGGCAGGATCTCGGGGCTGCCCGGGTCCCGTGAGTCGGTGACACGCGACCACTGCTCGGAGAAGTTGGGCGTCCCCACCCACAGCGCGCCGTCGGTGCGAGCCAGCATGTCCTGCACTCCGGAGAAGGCGTCCTGGCCGCCGTACGACCCGAGCGATTCACCGAAGGTGAGGAGCTTCGGGCGATCGCTCTCGGGACGGTCCTGCACGCGCTGGTAGACGGCCTCGAAAACGGCGCGGCCCGCGATGAGCGGGGTGTCGCGATCGGCGAGGAACGCCAACGGACTGGGCAGGTACGAGTACTGGACCGCCGCGATCGCCGTGTCGCCGCCGGCGAGGTACTCGAGTGAGGACGCGACGGACGCGTTGACCCACCCTCGACCGGTGGTCGTCGCGATCGCCAGGTACTCGCGATCGAAGGCGCCGGTTCGGTCCAGTTCGGCGACGAGTCGGTCGGCGAGCGAGTCGACGGTGTCCCGGCCGAGTCCGAGCCCGTCGGCGTCGACGGACTTGCGTCCCGCATAGACCCGGATCGGGGTGAGGGCGGGCCGTCCCGTCACGGATGCGATCTCGTCCGACGTCGGGCCGCCCGCGACGAAGGTGCGCCCCTCGCGGCCCAGGGTGTCCCACTCCTCGTTCGACTCGGGCGAGCCCGACCGTTCGGGCGCCGACGGCGGTTCCACGCCCTCGGCGCTCCCGGTGTCGGCCGCAGCGGCGGACCCGTTGGAGATGCGTGAGATCCCGGTGGCAAGGAGCCCCTCGACGGCGAACACCAGCACCACACCGACGGCGACGACGGCGAGACCGCGCGAGACGGGCGGCGGGAGAACACGACCGATCAGTGCGATGAGAAGGTCTGTGACGCGGCGGATTCCGCGTGCCAGCGTGATCACCAGGACGACGACGATCGCGGCGACGACGAAGACTCCGGCGTAGTCCCACGACTGGCTCGGTTCGATGCCCACGAGTTCGCGAGAGATGTTCTGCCACCACGCCCCGAGGACGAGGAACAGCGGGAGCACGACGACTGCGGCGGCGCCGATCGCGTACCAGCCCCACCGCCTCAGTCGTTCGGGCCACTCGCGAGTGAGCTCCATCCGCCGGACGCCCCACACGACGAGAACGCCGACGCCGTAACCGCATGCGACCGAGAGGCCCGTGGCGACGGCCTGCAGGTACCACGGTCGGGGGAGAAGCGACGGGGACATCGACCAGCAGTAGAAGACCAGTCCGACGACGAGGCCGATCGGCTCGAAGCGGGAACACCACCGCCACAGTGCGGTGGCGATGCGTCCTCGCTGGTCCTTCGTGGTCACCGGGTGAGTCTAGGTGCTGCGCGGCGACTCCAACCGGGAGCGCAGGGTCCGATCGGTGACGGAGATCCCCTGGTTGATGAAGGGTTCGACCACCTTCGCGAGTGCCTTGCCCGTGAACCCGCCGGGGAACTCGTAGCGGAACTCGACGTCGGCGACGCAGTGTCCGTCGTCCACGGGGGTGACCACCCAGCGAGAACTGGTCTCGAAACCCTTCACCGACGACAACGCGATGACGGAACCGTCGACCCACTCGACGATGTCCACCGTGGAGTGCAGAGCTTTGGGTCCCAGCTTCATCTCGGCGTCGAAGCGGTCACCGGTGCTGCGCGACACCGGTCCGACGGGGACGAACGAGGTGACGCCGAACATCCAGTCCGGCACGTTCTCGTACGAGGACAGATAGTCGAAGGTCGCCGACGCCGGTGCGGCGATCTCGACGTGCTTGGTGATGACGGGCATGAGGTCTCCTGGTGCGGCTGTGGTGTCAGGGATTCGGTCGGTCAGTCGATGCGGATGGTGAGAGCGTCGGACACGGGCACCGACTGGCACGCCAGGCGCACTCCCCGGTCGAGCTCGTACTGATCCAGCGTGTCGTTGACGCGCATGTGCACGTCACCGCTGACGAGAGTGAACGCGCAGGCGCCGCAGTTGCCCTCGCGGCACACGAACGGGGCGTCGATTCCCTCGGCGAGCATGGCGTCGAGCAGCACGGTGTCGGGTGCGCAGTGGAACGAGTGATCGTCGCCCTCGACCTCCGCGGACACGGGAACGCCCGTGGCCGAGGACGTCTCGACGAGGGTGGTGTGGAACGGGTCGGTGGTGATCGACGTGAACACCTCACGGTGGATGTTCTCGGGCGACATCCCCGCCGCAAGGAGCCCCTGCTGCGCCACCTCCATGAACGGCCCCGGCCCGCAGAGGTACGCGTCGGCGTCGGCGATGCCGGAGACGGCGTCGGTGAGACCGGTGGCAGTGGGCAGGCCCGACGCCGACTCGTGCCAGTGCCGCACCGTGAGGCGGTCCGGATGCCGCTGCTGCAGATCGTCGAGGGTGGCGGCGAACATGACCGAGTCCGGGTCTGCGTTCGCGTAGAACAACACGACCCGTCCGTCGTGCGACGCCAACGCGGTCTTGAGGATGGACAGCACGGGCGTGATGCCGCTGCCGGCGGCGACCAGGACGAGCGGGCGGTCCCATCGCGCGGGAACGAAGGTGCCCGCGGGAGCCAGTGTCGTCAGTGCGGATCCTGCCGTCGCGGTGTCGCACAACCAGGTGGACCCGAGGCCGCCCGCGGTGCGCTTGACGGAGATCGCGGGGCGCTCGCCGGTGTCGGGACTGCTCGACAACGAGTAGCACCGTGCGGCGGAACCGCCGTCGCTCAGAGGAATTTCGACCGTGAGGAACTGGCCCGGGCGGTAGCGCAGGGCCTCGCCGTCGGCGGTGGACAGGACCAACGTCACCGCGTCCGCCGTCTCGCGGATCACCTCGTCGACCTGCAGTCGGAGTGTGCGGACGGCGGTGTCCGCGGAGTCGATCGCCACGATGTCTTCCCCTCGTCGGCCGGGTGTGTCCGGCACTCCGGACTACACCGAAGATTGTTTCATTGAACTATAGGCCATTGACAAATGGCACAGTCATCCGTGACGCTTCCGGCATGACATCGACGCGTCCGATCCCCGAGCGGGGGTCCCTGCGGTCCCGCGCCGCGGCCCGAGCCACGCAGTCGACGTTGCGACCCATCGCGTCCCGACTGCCGTTCGGACGCGGCGGCGAACGCGTCGCCCGCGTCCTCGTCGAGGTGGCCATGCGTGCCTGCGGCGGAATCGCACCCGGCACGGTCGTCCGCACCGTGCGCGAGGACGGTGTGGTCGGGGAGTGGGTCGACGCGCGGGCAGGCCGGAGGCCGGTCGAAGATGGGGCAGGCCGGAGGCCGGTCGAAGATGGGGCAGGCCGGAGGCCGGTCGAAGATGGGGCAGGCCGGAGGCCGGTCGAAGATGGGGCAGGCCGGAGGCCGGTCGAGGGTGGGGACGGTTCCGTGGACACCGCCGACCCGATCCTCTATCTGCACGGCAGCGCGTACGCGATCTGTTCCGCACGGACGCACCGCGGCTTGGCGTCGCGTCTCTCCCGCGCGACGCAGCGTCCGGTCTTCGTGGTCGACTACCGACTCGCCCCCGAGTTCCCTTTCCCCGCCGCAGCCGACGACGTCGAGCGGGCGTACCGCTGGCTGCTGTCGAACGGCCACGCACCCGAGTCGGTCGTCGTGGCTGGTGACTCGGCGGGCGGTCACCTCGCGCTGGACCTGGTGCTGGACAACGCCCGACGATCGGTTCCGCAGCCTGGTGCGGTCCTCCTGTTCTCGCCGTTGATCGATCTGACCTTCACCCTCGCGCAGAACCGGGAGCGCATCCGTCGCGACCCGATGATCTCCGCAGCGGCGGCGCGGGCACTCACCGCGCTCTACACACGCGGCGAGGATCCCGACGGGCGGCGCCTACGACTCGCGGTCGAGGCGGGAACGGCATTGCCGCACTTCGTGGTTCAGGCCGGCGGTGCGGAGATGCTCGTCGCCGACGCCGAGCACCTGCGCGATCTGGTCGTCGATGCCGGTGGCACCTGCACGCTCGAGATCTGGCCCGACCAGATGCACGTGTTCCAGGCTCTGCCGCGCATCAGCCCGGAAGCGGACCGGGCACTCGCCCGCGCCGCGCATGCCCTGACAGCTCTCCATCGAACAGAGACGAGACACTGATGTTCTCTCGATCCAGACCACGCCTGACCCACGGGGCGGACGCCGTGGTCACCGGCGCCGGCAGTGGCATCGGCCGTGCCTTCGCGCTCGAGATCGCCCGCCGCGGTGGCCGAGTCGTCTGCGCGGACATCTCACTCGAACGCGCCGAGGAGACGGTGCGGATGCTCGACGGCCCCGGCTTTGCCGTCCAGTGCGACGTAGCCGTGCAGTCGCAGGTCGAGGATCTCGCGCTGTTCGCCGAACTCGAGTTCGGTGGCGCGCCGACGCTCGTGATCAACAACGCCGGCGTCGGTATCGGTGGCAAGCCGGTGGGCGACATCGGGTTCGAGGACTGGAACTGGGCGCTCGGCATCAACCTGTGGGGAGTGGTCCACGGCTGCGAGACGTTCGTTCCGCTGCTCCTTACCGCGGGTCGCGGCGGCATCATCAACGTGGCTTCCGCCGCGGGATTCGCGGCGGCACCGACGATGGGGCCGTACAACGTCGGCAAGGCGGGCGTCATGTCGCTGTCCGAGACTCTGGCGGCGGAACTGTCCGGGTCGGGTGTCCACGTGACCGTGCTGTGCCCGACCTTCGTCAAGACCAACGTCGCGGTCGACGGTCGCATCACCGAACGCTCCACGGAACTCGCGCAGAAGTTGATGCGGTGGACCGGCTTCTCACCCGAGCGGATCGCCGTCACCACGCTGAACGCACACGACAGGAACCGCCTCTACGTCGTGCCCCAGCTCGACGCGAAAGCCATCTGGCTGACGAAACGGCTCCTCCCCACCCTCTACACCCGCGGAGCAGGGCTGCTCGACCGCCTGCTCCCCGGCGAGCCCGCCCCACAGTCCCTTCCCACTGTTTCCGCCTCGACAGGAGTATGACGATGGCCTTCGACTTCGACGCCATGCTGGACAAGATCAAGGACCGCCAGTGGTCCCTCGCGGACATCGACTGGGACGCCCCCGGCGCCGAGATGATCCCGCCCGAGCAGCACGCCAAGCTCAAGCCGTTCTTGTCCGATCTCATGTGGATCGAGAACGTCGGCGCGCGCGGATTCGCCGCGATGGCACGCAAGGCGCCCACCGAGACGCTGCGCGAGATCTACCGTTACTTCCACGCGGAGGAGCAGAAGCACGCGAATGCCGAACTGGCACTGATGCGTCGGTGGGGCATGCTCGAGAACGACGAGATCCCGCAGCCGAACGTCAACGTCAAGCTGATCATCGACTGGCTCGACAAGTACTCGGATCAGACGCCGCTCGCCGTGCTGGGCACCGTCATCCCGATGCTCGAGGTCGCGCTCGACGGTGCGCTGGTCAAGTTCATCGTCGACGAGATCGATGACCCGGTCTGCCAGGAAGTGTTCAAGCGCATCAACGCGGACGAGTCGCGGCACCTCGCCGTCGACTTCGAGGTCATCGATCTGCTGGGCCACGCGAAGATGCGCCGCATTCTCGTCGAGACGATCGGCGCCTGGATGCATCCGTCGCTCATCATCGGCACCCTGCGGTACATCCCACTGCTGAACAAGATGCGGGACAACATCGTCGAGATGGGTGTCGACGAGGAGCGCCTCTACACCGCGATGAAGCGCTTCAAGAAGGTGGGCGAACGCAGCGAGTTTCCGAAGCGTCTGCCGATGTACCGCTTCATCAGCTGGCACGGGAGCGTCGTCATCAACCGCGACCACCCGTACCACAAGTTCGCCGACTCGATGGTGACGCTGACGGCCAAGTACCCGAAGCGGCTGCTGCGCCCGCAGCCCACGTGGTCCAAGGAACTCACGTACGAGCCCGTCGCATGACCGAAATTCTCTCCACCGCCGTCATCGGAGGCGGATTCGCCGGCATCGGTGCCGCGATCCGGCTTCAGCAACGGGGGATTCGCGACATCGCCATCCTCGAACGCGGCACACGTGCCGGTGGGACCTGGCGTGACAACACGTATCCCGGCGCAGCCTGCGACATTCCGTCCCGCCTGTACTCGTACAGCTTCGCCCCCAATCCGGACTGGTCGCACACCTACTCCGGGAGTGCGGAGATCCTGGGCTACATCGACTCGATGGTCGAGAAGTTCGAGCTGAGCCGCTACCTCCGGTTCGGTCACACCGTCGTGGACGTCACCTGGCACGAGTCCCGGTCGCTCTGGGAGATCTCGGTCCAGGACCGGGAACCCGTCCTCGCCCGCACCGTCGTGGTGGCGTCGGGACCGCTGGCGAACGTCAGCCTGCCCAAGATCCGCGGCGTAGAGACCTTCGCGGGAGCGAAGATCCACAGCGCCCGGTGGGACCACGACTACGACTTCGCCGGCAAGAAGGTCGCCGTCGTGGGCACCGGAGCCAGCGGCGTGCAGATCGTTCCCGAGCTGGTGAAGGTCGCCGAGTCGGTCAAGGTCTTCCAGCGCACGCCGGGATGGGTGCTGCCCCGCACCAACTTCCGCACCCGCGGACTGACTCGCGAGATCTACCGCCGCGTGCCCTTCAGCCAGAGCGTCGCGCGCAAGGCCTGGTTCTGGGGCCACGAGTCGGTCGCACTCGGGGTCGTCTGGAACTCGCCGCTCACCCGCGTGGTGGAGGGAGTGTCGAAGCTGCACCTACGCAGTCAGGTTCCGGATCCGTGGCTGCGGCGCCAGCTCACGCCGGAGTTCCGTGCCGGGTGCAAGCGCCTGCTGATGACCAGCAAGTACTACCCGGCGCTGCAGAAGGACAACTGCACGCTCGTCACCTGGCCCATCGCACAGATCTCCGAGAAGGGAATCCGCACGGTCGAGGGAGTCGAGCATCAGTTCGACGCGATCGTCTTCGCCACCGGGTTCGACGTCTCCAAGACCGGGTCGCCGATCCCCATCACCGGGCGCGACGGGCGCGTCCTCGCCGACGAGTGGAGCCGCGGAGCGCACGCCTACAAGTCGATCGCGGTGTCCGGGTACCCGAACATGTACTTCACGTTCGGGCCCAACTCCGGACCCGGCCACAGCTCCGCCCTGGTCTACATGGAGGCGCAGATCGACTACCTGGTCGATGCCATCGCCACCGCCGTGAACCAGAACTTCGTGCTCGACGTCCGCGCCTCGGTGCAGGCCGAGTACAACGCGGACCTGCAGCAGCGGCTGACCAAGACGACGTGGAACTCGGGGTGCTCGAGCTGGTACCTCACCGAGGACGGTTTCAACGCCACGATGTTCCCGGGCTTCGCCACGCAGTACGTCAAGCAGCTCGAGACGGTGCTGTTGCCGGACTACTCGGTGACGGCGGCAGCGACGGCGCCGGTCGACGAGGTCGTCGCCGCGGTGTGACCGAGCGATAGTCTGGAGGTCCGGCCGAGTGGAGGAGTGAGTCGATGACCGAGTACCGCATCGACGAACTGGCTCATGCCGCGGGCACGACCTCGCGCAACGTCCGGGCCTACCGTGAACGTGGACTGCTCCCGCCCCCGCGCAAGCGGGGGCGGGTCGGCATCTACGACGACTCGCACCTCGCCCGGCTGCGACTGATCGACATCCTGCTCCAGCGCGGCTACACGACCACACACATCAGCGACTTCATCGACGGCTGGGAGAGCGGCAAGGACCTCACCGAGGTTCTCGGTCTGCAGCGCGCCCTCACCGAGCCGTGGTCGACGACCGGCGAGGTGCAGTCGGTCTCCGTCGACGAGGCGCGGCAGATGCTCGGCGACGCCGACGGCGTCCAGCTGTCCAGGCTCGTGGAGTACGGACTCGCCCGCATCGACGGCGACCGATGCACGTTCACCGATCCGAAGCTGTTGCAGGGCTTCACGTCCCTCGCGACCTACGGCTTCGGAATCCGCGAGGTCATGGACATCCACGAACGGCTCCATGCGGCCGTCGACGGAATGTCCAAGGACATGATCTCGACTGTGAAGAGTCACATCGTCGACCGCTACGGCGAGGGCTGGATTCCCGAGGGTGACGACGTCCTCCGGGCCACCGAGATGTTGCAGATCATGCGCACTCTCGCAGTCGATTCCGTGCATTCGTTGCTCGGCCGCACACTCGACCGCAACCTGCAGGAGCAGCTCGGCGAGTACCTCGAGGTCGCCATCGACAACACCTCTCGTTCGGACCGTCACACAGCCTGACCTCGCTTTTCGGACCAATGGGGCATGGTGGAGTCATGAACCGCACCAGACTGTCCGCCGCTGTCGCCCTCGCCGGCGCCACCGCCCTCGTTCTGACCAGTTGCTCGTCGTCGAGCGAGGAGGGGCAGGCGACGCCGGCGTCCTCCAGCGCTGCTCCGGCGTCCTCCAGCACTGCTCCGTCGTCGTCGGCGGCGAGTACGTCCTCGGGCGCCGCCTCGAACGCCACCGTCTACACGTTGCCGGGAACCGGCGTGTTCCCCGAGGGCATCACCGCCGACGACGACACCTTCTACGTCTCGTCGACCTCCGACGGCGCCATCTTCCGCGGCACGGTCGGCAACACCACCGTCGAACCGTTCCTGCCCGGTGGACAGGACGGTCGCACCGGCGCGGCGGGACTGGACGTCGACGGGGACGACGACGAGAACACCCTCGTCGTGGCGGGCGGCGCGACCGGCACCGTCTGGATCTACGACGCCGAGTCCGGCGCACTGCGCGGTAAGTTCACCAACGGGCTCGGGCAGGACGCCACCTTCCTCAACGACGTCGTCATCGCCGACAACGGCGACGCCTTCATCACCGACTCGCGCAACCCCACGCTGTGGCGCATCCCGGCGAACGCCACCGGTGAGGGCCAGTTGGAGCCGTTCGTCGACTTCACCGGATCCCCGTTCGCGTACGGCGAGGGCTTCAACGCCAACGGCATCGTCGAGGCGGACGACGACAACGCATTGGTGATCGTGCAGTCCAGCACCGGCAACCTGTACCGCGTGGCCCGCGACTCCAAGGCCGTCACGCAGGTGGACCTCGGCGGCGCGACACTTCAGAACGGCGATGGCATGGAGATGGAGGACGACACGCTCTACGTGGTTCGCAACCGCGACAGCCTCATCGCCACAGTCGATCTCGACGACGACGGCAACCGTGGGCGGGTGACCGGTGAGATCACCGACCCCAGCTTCGCCTACCCCACCACCGTCGCCGACGTCGACGATCAGCTGCTGGTGGTCAACAGCCAGTTCGACAAGCGTGGGGGCACTCCGGTGGAGCCCTTCACCGTGGTCGGTGTGCCTGAGCGGTAGGGGTTGGGCTTGGGGTGTGCGCTGGTTGCGTGTGGTGCGGTCGGTCGGTCGGTGCGTGCGCGTCGGTGGTTGGCGGCTCGTGGCGGTGGTGTGCACGGGTTGCGTGGTGCGCACACCCCTTTCCGCCGGCTGAGTTGGGTGTGGGCGGCTGGAAGTAGTGCGGGTCGGTCGGTTGGGTGGTGCTTGCCGGTGGTTGTCGGCTCGTGGCGGTGGTGTGCGCGGGTTGCGTGGCGCGCACACCCCTTTCCGCCGGTGGAGCGGGGTGTGGGTGGCTGGAAGTAGTGCGGGTCGGTCGGCTGGGTGGTGCTTTGCCGGTGGTTGTCGGCTCGTAGCGGTGGTGTGCACGGGTTGCGTGGCGCGCACACCCCTTTCCGCCGGCGGAGCGGGGTGTGGGCGGCTGGAAGTAGTGCGGGTCGGTCAGCGAGGGCCGGTGTTGCCGATGCGGGACGTCGAGTCGTCCTCCGTTTCCTGGTACCCGCGACCCGCTTCGAGGAAGGCCTCGCGGAGTTTGGTGACGGCATTAATGTGGGCCGCGAGCACGGAGCTCAGTGAGCCCTCCGGGCCGTGGGTGAGGTCGGAGTACTTGCGCTCCAACGCGAGTCCGGAGGGCAGAGTTCCGAAGCCGCCCGAGAGAGTGCTCTGTGTGACGGAGTACGACAGTGCGTCGAGGCCCTCGACGAATCGCGAGCAGGCTTGCGCGCATCGTTCCGCCTGATGCGCATCGGTGATCAGATCGCGAGTCACAGCGCTCTCCTTTCAGTTCGGTAGGTACGGAGCTAAGGCGGTCGCCGATGCAATGGCAGCCGCACACGGATCGTTCTCCGAGACCACGGACAGCTTGACGTCGATCAGCACGGTGATGACCCCGCGTGCCCATGGGAACGCCACAACGCAGTTGCGGTCAGAGGCAATGTCGAGTTGGTAGGTCATAGCGTCAGTTCGCTGATCGATCAGCACAGCGTCCGCGTTCACGGTGGTGTCGTTACGGCGTATCTCTTCCATGGTCCGAGTTGTCGACTGCACGCCGAGGAAGTGACTCGCGCTGGTCCAGGTGCAGTATCGCCACTGATCGGAATTCAGTGGACCACTGTCGTCCTTCGTCGCCGGATCTGCCCCCGCCGCCCGGATGGCCTCGTCGGGTACCACGGTGCAGGGGTCGAAGAGTTCCATCGCGACCGGCTCGGCGATGCCGCTCACCCCACCGCACCCGGTGAGTGACGCGACGACTGCCGCGACAGCGAGTACCCCACAGTTCCTGCGCACACGTCGTTGGACGCACGCTCCGCTCCTGCGGTTCCGTGCTCCCACTGCACACAACGGTGTCCCCACGGGCACATCCGACCATCCGGAACCGTTCTGTGTGCAGAAATGCGCGCCGGGAACCGAGCGGGTGGTTGCGGCGTCGAAGGCTGTACCGCGCCACGGCGGGCGATCGGAAGGCCTTGACCATGCACTCGACCACTCTGCCCGTTCCTTCCAGCGGTATCGGAAGTCTGACCAACGCAACATCATTGGCCGTGCTCGTCGCGTTCGCGACCCAGTGTGCGGTGGCGTGTGTCGCCGCGATCGCGGGATTCGGCGCCGTCGTCGTCAGTGCCCTCGCTGCCTTCGCGAGTGCGGACGAGTCGCCCGGCGCGATGTTCGTGGGCTCACCCGCCGATGCGTGGGCGTTCGTTCTCGTCGTCGCTGCGGTGGGGCACGGGGTGCTCGCGACGATGATCGTGCAACGCCGACGTTCGGCACGCGTCGTCGTGACGGCAGTGGCCCTCGTGTGGGCGGTGGCGCTGGTGCACTCCCCGATGGTGTGGCCGTTGGTGGTGGTGCAGGCGGGTTCTGCGCTGGCGTGGTGGATCCCGACGCCACGGCGCCCGACCCCCAACTGACTCACACGAGCAGCGCGGCGATGGACCCGGGGAACGTCTCGTCGGGCCTGCGTTCGTAGAGCTCGGCGGGGCGTCCGCCCGCAGCCGATGTGGTGGCGCCCGTACCGACCAGCGCCCCGATCACATGACGGCGAAAGGTGTCCTTGCGCAGCGGGCGGTCGAACACGGTCTCGTACAGGGTGCGCAGGTCGAGCAGCGTGAAGGTGGTTCCCAGCAGGTGCGACGGATCAGGACGGGTGAGGTAGCGAGACCGCAGGTCGCCCACGGCGGCCGACACCATGTCGGCATGGTCGAAGGCCATCGGTTCCACAGGCCGATCCGCCTCGACGGCCAGGAGATCGGTGTCGGAAGGTAGGGAGTCGGTGGGCGCCTCCGCGCAGTGCGCCATCGACAGGACCCATCCTCGATCGTCGCGGTCGGGAGCGTCGAACATCCGGATCTGATGGAACTCGACGCCGTCGATGCCGGCCTTGGTGCTCAACGCGCGCCTCGCCGCATCTGCGAGCGTCTCGCCCGGATGCAGGAATGTGCCGGGAAGTGCAGCTCCCCAGGGTGATTCCACCGTCACCACGTTCAGCGTTCCGCCGTGGACGGTGAGAACGGCGACGTCGACAGCGACGGACGGTCGTGGGTACGACGTCAGATCGGAGGGCATGGGTTGCAGCTTAGCGCAGTGGTGCGTTATGGTTAGCGCACAAACGAGCAAAGGGGACGACATGAAGCTGACCGACGAACAGAAGAACCGCGCCGAGGGCGTCGTGCTCGGCACCGCAGCCGGTGACGCGCTGGGTGCCGGATACGAGTTCGGCTACCCGACGCCCGAGACGGTGATCGACATGATCGGCGGCGGCACCTTCGACTGGGCGCCCGGCGAGTGGACGGACGACACGTCGATGGCCCTCTGCATCGCCGAGGCGCTGGTGGAGGGCCGGGGACTCGACGGCGTCGCGGTGAACTTCGTGGCCTGGATCGACACGAACCCGGCGGACGTCGGCATCCAGACGCGCACGGTGTTGTCCCGGCGCAGCAGGTCGGCTGCCGAGATGACCGCCGTCGCCGCAGGACTGTCCGGCAGGACAGGCGGCAACGGTTCGCTGATGAGAACTGCCCCGGTGGCGCTGGCGTATCTCGACGACCCGGTTCAGCTCTCGGTGGCCGCTGCGCAGATCAGCGCCCTGACGCACAGTGATCCGCAGGCGGGGGAGGCATGCCAGATCTGGAGTGCCGGCATCCGGCACGCCGTCCTGCACGGCAACTACGACGGCATCTCGCTGTACCTCGACGCGGCGGAGCCGTCGGTGCGCGACACCTGGGCGCCGTTGCTCGACGCCGCGGAGAAGGGGCGCCCGTCGGACTTCGACAGGAACGGGTGGGTGGTGCACGCGCTCCAGACGGCCTGGTCGGCCATCACGGCCACCGAGGAGAACGAGGACCAGCTGACAGCGGCGCTGGAGGTGTGTGTCCGCGCGGGCGGCGACACCGACACCACCGCGGCCATAGCCGGTGGGCTTCTCGGCGCACGCTGGGGCGCCTCGGTGATCCCCGAGGCGTGGACCACGATCCTGCACGGGTACCCCGGACGACGAGCCGCGGACCTCGCGGATCTGGGACGTCGCCTCGCAGAAGGAGCAGCAGCATGAGTGTCATCGATGTGGTCACCGGAGACATCACCACCGTGCGCGCGGACGTGATCGTCAATGCCGCCAACTCGACCCTCCTCGGTGGAGGCGGGGTGGACGGCGCCATCCACCGCGCAGGCGGACGAGAGATCCTCGACGCCTGCAAGATTCTGCGGGCGACGACCCTCCCGAACGGACTCGACACGGGTGCCGCCGTCGCGACGCCCGCAGGCCGTCTGCCGGCGAGGTGGGTCGTCCACACAGTGGGGCCGCGGTACTTGGCCCGCGAGGACCGCTCGCCGATCCTGCGCGCAGCGTACGAGCGCTCCCTTCTCCTGGCTCACTCGCTCGGAGCATCCTCGATCGCGTTCCCGCTCATCTCGGGCGGTGCGTACGGATGGCCGGTGGAGCTTGCGGTCGCCGAACAGGTGCGCGCGGTGACGTCGGCGCCCGTGTCCGTGGATCTCGTGACCCTGGTGGCCTACTCGGCCGAGGTGCACCGCATGACGACGCGGGCCGTCGGCTGACCGGTCATCGCCGACGTGCTCGCCACGCCGACCAGGCGCCGGTGGCCCACAGAGCCCAGATCACCAGCAATGGCTGGAACAGCAGCCGGATACCTCGTGCCCGATCGGTGTCCAGCCCGAAAGCGTCTGTGTGCGTGACGAACTGAGAGATGTTGCCCGGGAACACGGCGACGAAGAACAGCGCCGTGACCCACCCCACCGCCACCCGGTATCGCGTCAGGGCGACGAGAGCCAGGCCCAGCACCACCTCGACGGCACCCGATGCGACCACCACGAGATCGGTGTCGAGCGGCATCCACGTCGGTACCTGCGCGGCGAACTCCTGCCGGGCCCAGAACAGGTGGCTCAGTCCGGCGAACACCAGGAACGCGCCGAGGACGAGACGCCCGACGATACGAGGCACGGTCGCAGGGGCGGGGCGCGTGGTCATGCCTGCCACCCTACGAGGCGCCGCGCTGCCGGTCCGGTCGGCCGAGAACGCGGCCCAGCTCCTCGTGCGCGTAGACCCTGTTCTCGCAGTAGACGGCGCCGCCGACGCACTCCTCGTCGTCGCAGTCGCAGAACCTGTACGGCTCCGCGTTCCAGCGGCTGCTGTACTGCGACCCCGGCTCCGCGACGAGTGCGGCGACCTCGCGCACCGTCCTCTGCTCGCTGCGTCTGCGCTGCCCCCGGCGATGTCCGCCCATGTCCGTCCCCCCGTTGTCGGTGGCGTCACGCTAGGGGAGGGGTACGACAGGCGCCGGCTGATGTTGAGTGATGCAGTGGATGCCGCCGCCCCGGGCGAACAGCGGCCGGGCGTCGACGCTCACGACGCGTCGGCCGGGATAGGCCTCGGACAGGATGCGCACCGCCTCGTCGTCTTTCGGATCGTCGAAGCTGCAGGCGATGACCCCGCCGTTGACCACGTAGTGGTTGATGTAGCTGTAGTCGACGACGCCCTCGTCGTCCCGCAGCACGGTCGGTGCGGGAACCGGAACGACACGGAGTCCCTCCCGGGTGAGGAGATCCATGACGTCGCGGCTGATCTCGTGGTCCGGATGCGCGGGGTCGCGCTGATCGTGCACGAGGGCGACGCCCGGCGTCGGCATCGCGGCGACGATGTCCACGTGGCCGCGGGTGCCGTAGGTTTCCGAGTCCCGAGTCAGGCCGCGCGGCAACCAGATCGTGCGGTCGACACCGAGAGTGCGGGACAGCTCCGCCTCGACGTCCTGCTTCGACCAGGTGGGGTTGCGTCCGCTGTCGAGCTGCACCGTGTCGGTGAGGAGGACGGTTCCGGCGCCGTCGGCCTGGATGCCGCCGCCCTCGTTGACCATGTCGGACGCGACGACCGGAACGCCGGCCGCCCGCGCCACCAGTGCACCGATCCGGGCGTCGTTCTCCCACGTCGCCCACTCCTGCGCGCCCCACCCGTTGAAGACCCAGTCCACCGCGCCGACGGTTCCGTCGTCCGAGACCACGAAGGTCGGCCCGATGTCGCGCATCCACGCGTCGTCGAGAGGTGCCTCGAGGATCGTGATGCCCGATCCCAGGTACTCCGCGGCGATGCGTGCCTCACGGGGATCCACCACGACGGTCACCGGCTCGAACTCGGCCACGGCGCGGGCGACGGCGGCCCACGTCGTGCGAGCCTCGTGGCGCTCCTCCTCGGTGTCGCCGAGCGAGTAACCGGGGCTGGGGAACGCCATCCAGGTGCGCTCGTGCGGTTCGCCCTCGGCGGGCATGCGCCATGTCACCGGGTACCCGCCACGGGCCGGGTGAGGGTGCCGTACGTGTCCGGACGTCGAGTGTCGAGGAACGGGAACAGCGTCAGCCAGTCGCCACGCTGGTCGAGGTCGAGATCGGCGACCAGGACGGCCGAGCGGTCGCGGGGAGCCGACACGAGAACGCGGCCGTACGGGTCGGAGATGAACGAGGAACCGTAGAACGTGATGGCGCCCTCGTCACCGTGGCGATTGGGTACCACCATGAACGTGCCGTTCGCGATGCCGTTGCCGACGATGACCTGCTGCCAGAGAGGTTGGGTGTCGAAGTCGGGATGATCCGGCTCCGAGCCGATGGCCGTCGGATAGACCAGGACCTCCGCGCCGGCCACCGAGTAGGCCCGCGCGACCTCGGGGAACCACTCGTCCCAGCACGTCGGCATTCCCAGTGCGAGGTCCGCCGCACGGTGCACGGGGTACGGGTCGTCGGCAGGTCCGGGGCGGAAGTACGTGTCCTCGTGGTAGCCGGCGGTGACGGGAATGTGCAGTTTCCGAGTCCGGGCCGTCACCTCGCCGTCGGGCGAGACCAGGACGGCGGTGTTGTACCCGAGGCCGTCGCCGACGGTGTCGTCGCGTTCGTACAACGACGCGTGCACGACGATGCCGTGACGCGCGGCGGCCTCGGCGGCGAAGGTGACCGTCGGCCCGGTGGCCAGGTCCTCCGCGCTGCGGCCCGGGTTCTCGCCGCCCGGCACGAACGCCGGGTAGCGGCTGAGGGTCAGCTCCGGGAGGAAGACGATGCGAGCGCCTTCCCCTGCCGCAGTGGCGATCCCGTCCTCCAGTTCGGCGCGCAACACGCTCGGATCCTTGTGCCACCGATGCTGCACCAGCGCCACTCGTACCGGTGGGCGGCCGGGCTCGCGCGTGCGGGCGGGCGACGGCGGCGGGGTGGTGGCGGTGATGGTCAGCATCGGGTGTCCTCGTCCGTAAAACGAATGTGATTCGTTAAGTATGGTGTGACGACGGCCCGAACGCAAGAGGAAGGAGCCGGCGATGCCGCGTCCGTCGACACGGTTGCTGTCCACCGACCTGATCACCGATGCCGCACTCGCGCTGGTCGATCGGCACGGCGACTTCACGATGCCGGGACTCGCCGAGCGGCTGGCGGTGCGGCCGTCGTCGTTGTACAACCACGTGGCGGGGCGGGCCGAGATCGTGGAGTTGATGCGTACGCGCATGATGGCGGGCATCGAGATCCCGGCCGACTCCCGCGACTGGAGTGAGGCGGTCTCCCGCATCGCGCAGGAGTACCGCCGCCACTACGCCCGACATCCGCGCGCCATCCCGCTGTTCACGGCGCACACGGTGCGCTCCGCCGTGGCGTTCGACATGTACAACGCGTTGGCGACGGCCCTGTCCGACGGCGGCTTCGCGCCCGCCGAGGTGCTGCACGCGATCACCGCCGTCGACAGTTTCGTCCTGGGGTCAGCGCTCGATCTCGCAGCGCCCGAACAGGTCTGGGCCTCGGCCGACGAAGCGAACGACGCCATGCGCGCGGCGCTGGAGACCTCGGGCGCCGGCCGCGCGGACGCGGCGTTCGAGTTCGGGCTCGCAGTGCTCATCGCGGGGCTGCAGGCACGCTCGCCCCGCAGCTGACGAGCCTCTCAGCTGACGAGCCTCTCACCCCACCAGGTCGGCTTCGTCCTTCAGAGCCTCGGTGTCGACGGTGAGCGTCTCGCCGCGGAAGAACGCCGGCGTCACGAAGCGCATGACCATCATGAGAACCGCACCCACGATGAGGATGCCGAAGCCCAGGAAGAACACCAGTCCGATGCCGCCGATCTCGGCGCCGCTGCCGTTCTCCGGGTCCATGCTCTCCTCGACCGAGACGACGAACACCGCCAACAGGACCAGGCCACCGAGCAACGGGAAGATCAACCGGAACACCGTGTTCCGAACGCTGGCGAAAAGAGTTCGGCGGAAGTGCCACACGCAGGCGAATGCGGTGATGCCGTAGTACCAGCAGATCATGATGCCCAGTGCCGCGATGGTGTCGATCAGGGTGTTCTCCGACAGGAAGGTCACCGCCGTGTAGAAGACCGCGGTGATCACACCGGCCGCGACGGTGGCGGCGGAGGGGACGAGGAACCGCGGGCTCACCTCGGCGAGCTTCTTGGGGAAGGCGCCATAGGCCGCCATCGCGAGCGACGTCCGCGCCGCCGGCAGGAACGTGGTCTGCAGGCTGGCGATCGAGGAGACGAAGACCGCGAGGTAGAGCAGCATGCCGCCCCAGCTGCCGAGTACCGGATCGGCCAGGGCACCGAAGACGTTCTCCGCGTTGTCGGGATTGCCGAGCCCCAGGCCCTCCTCGCCGACACCGGCGTACATCATCGCCGCGACCGCGACGAGCAGGTAGGTCAGCAGGATGGTCGCGACGCACAGCAGCCCCGCGCGCCCCGGTGTCTTCGTGGGGTTCTTGGACTCCTCGCCCAGCGTCAGGCACGTGTCCCATCCCCAGAACGCGAAGATCGAGCCGGTGACGCCGATGACGAAGGCGCCCATGGTGAGTCCGCTGAACGGATCGAACCAGCCGATGTCGAACGACAACCCGGCCGGTGCGTCCCCCGCGCCGACGTGGACCAGCGCGACGACGGCGAACGCGATCAACAGCACCATCTGGAAGCCGACGAGCGCGAACTGGAGCTTCTCGCTCGTCGTGATCCCCCGGCTGGCCACCCACGTGGCGAGAGCGATGAACACGACCGTCGTACCGACGTTGACCAGTTTGTTGCCCGGCAGGTCGGCGATGGAGGGAGTGTCGAACAGCTTCGCGATGAACAGATAGAAGAACTGCACGGCGATGGCCGCGAGGTTGGAGAGCACGATGATGGTCGCGATGACCATGCCCCAGCCGCACATCCAGCCCACGTAGGGCCCGAAGGCCTTGGTGGACCAGGTGAACGAGGCGCCGCAGTCGGGGGAGTCGGAGTTCAACTCCCGGTACGCGTAGGCGGTGAGGAACATGGGGATGAACCCGGCGATGAAGATGGCCGGCATCTTCAGGCCCACCGCGGCGACGATCAACCCGATGCTGGCGGTGAGCGTGTATCCGGGTGCGACGGAGGAGATGCCGAGAACGGCGCCGGACAACGTGCCGATCCGTCCGACGGCCAGTCCCTTGGACGACGTGAGTTCACTGCTCATCGGGAAGCCTCCGTCGGATCGGTGCTGCTGGGCATGTCGGAACGGAACTCGGTGCTGGGCACCACCACCATGGGAACGGGCAGTGCCCGCAACATCTTCGACGCGGTCGAGCCGAGGAACAGGCGGCGCGGTTGTGCGAGTCGGCTGGACCCGACGACGACCACGTCGCCGTCCTCCCACGTCAGACCGGACACCGCGGCCTCGACCGTCGAGCCGTCGGCAACCGAGGACGTCACCGTCAGACTCTCGGGCAGACCGGACCGGGCGGCGTCGAGCATCTGCTGTGCGTGGTCGATGGCGCGCGCCTCTCGGTCCGGGTCGCGCAGGGACTCGACGTCGGAGGTGTCGTCGAGCGGAACGAGCGAGAGCAGTCGCAGCGACGTGTGCATCCGCTCGCACGACCGGACCGCGGTGCGCAGCACGAGGTCGGCGCCCGTGCGGGTGCCCATGGCACACGTCACCTCGCGGATTCGGTCGGCTGTCGACGTGCGATACCCGAACGGCGCCAGGGCCAACGGGATCGGGGCGGAGTGCAGCAGCTCGGTCGACACGGTGCCCAGAGTGTGGCGTCCGAGCAGGCCGTCCTTGGCGCCACCGACGACGATGGCGTCCGACCCGAGCCGCGCCGCCTCGTCCATGAGGCCGGACGAGAACGACTCCGAGAAGCTCAGATGCACCGCGGTCTCGATGTCGTCGGGCACCGACGCGGCTGCCTGGTCGAGCCACGCCCGGCCGCGCTGGGCGAGCAGTTCGGCGAACCTGGCCTCGGCCGGGACGGCGCGGTCGGGCGGCACCACCATGCAGATGTCCAACGCCGCACCCAGACTGCGGGCCAGCTGCACACCCAGGACGAGCCCGTCCTCTCCTGTGGGAGTGGCGAGATAACCGACGATCAACCGCATGGTGCGTCCCTTCGGGAAGCTTCGGTGGAACCGGACCTACTGGAAAGCCACGTACTTCGTGTCGAGGTACTCGTCGATGCCCTCGGTGCCACCCTCACTGCCGAGACCGGACTGCTTGACTCCGCCGAACGGGGCTGCGACATCGGACACGACGCCCCGGTTCACACCGACCATGCCGCTCGCGATCCTGTCCGAGACACGCAGTGCTCGATCGAGATCGCGGGTGTAGATGTATGCGGCGAGTCCGAACTCTGTGTCGTTGGCGGCATCGACGGCGTCCTGCTCGTCCACGAAACTCGTGATGGCCGCGACGGGTCCGAAGATCTCCTCGCGCACGATACGTGCGGACGGCGGAACCTCGTCGAGCACGGTGGGTTCGAAGAACCAGCCCGGGCCGTCGATGACGTGACCACCCGTGCGCACGCGGGCGCCGGCGGCGACCGCATCGTCGACGAGGGATCGGACGTTGGTGCGCTGCTTCTCGTTCACCAGCGGCCCCACGTTCGTCCCGTCGCTCGAGCCGGGCCCGACGGTGAGCGCCGCGATCCGTGCGGTGAGCTTCTCCGTGAACTCCTCGCGGACGCTCTCGGCGACGATGAGGCGGTTGGCAGCCGTGCAGGCCTCTCCGCCGTTGCGCATCTTCGCCGCCATGGCGCCGTCGACGGCGGCATCGATGTCGGCATCGTCGAAGACTACGAACGGTGCGTTACCACCGAGTTCCATCGACGTTCGCAGAACGTTGCGAGCCGACTGCTCGATGAGGATCTTGCCCACCCGCGTGGAACCGGTGAAGGTGACCTTGCGGAGTCGCTCGTCGGCGAGCAGGGGCTCGGTGACCGCGGGAGCGTTCGACGCGGGAAGTACCGACAGGACCCCGGCCGGCAACCCGGCGCCCGCCATGATCTCGGCGAGCAGCAGCATCGTCAGCGGCGTGTCCTCGGCCGGCTTCACCAGTACCGTGCACCCGGCCGCCAGGGCGGGGCCGATCTTGCGGGTTCCCATGGCCAGCGGGAAGTTCCACGGAGTCACCGCGAGAACGGGACCCACCGGAACCTTCGTGACGAGGATGCGGCCCGCGCCGGACGGAGATTGCGTGTAGCGGCCCTGGATGCGCACCGCCTCCTCGCTGAACCAGCGGAGGAACTCGGCGCCGTACGTCACCTCGCCGCGGCTCTCCGGGAGGGCCTTGCCCATCTCGAGAGTCATGAGGAGCGCGAGATCCTCCGTGCGCTCGATCACCGCCTCCCACGCTGCGCGCAGGATCGTCGACCGTGTCCGAGGTGCGGTCGCCGCCCACTCGTCCTGCACGGCGACGGCGCTGTCGAGCGCCCGCAGTGCGTCCTTCTCACCGGCATCGGCGACGCGGGCCAGCACGTCACCGGTGGCGGGATCGTGCACCGCGAACGTGCCGCCGTCCGCGGCGTCGACGAACGCGCCGTCGATCCACAGACCGGTGGGGACGGAGGCGAGCAGGGCAGCAGAGTCGGTCACTGTGCTGCCAGCGTTCGAACCGTGTTCTCCAGCACCGTCATCGCGTCGTCGAGAAGCTCGTCGCTGATCACGAGGGGAGGCAGCAACCGGATGACGTTGCCGTACGTCCCGCAGGTGAGCAGTACGACGCCCTCCGCGAGAGCATGCGCCGCGATGGCCTTGGTGATGACGGGATCCGGGGTGTCGGTGCCCGGCTGGACGAGCTCGATGGCGAGCATCGCACCGCGTCCGCGGACGTCGCCGATCACGGAGGTCTCCTCGGCGAGGGCGCGTAGGCGCGGCATGGCGAGGGACTCGATGTGACGGGCGCGTCCGGACAGGTCGAGAGCGGTCATGGTCTCGATGGCAGCGAGGGCAGCCGCGCAGGCCACCGGGTTGCCTCCGTACGTTCCGCCGAGCCCGCCCGCGTGGACGAGGTCGAGGAGATCCGCGCGACCGGTGATGGCCGACAACGGCATTCCGCCTGCCATTCCCTTCGCCATCGTGATGATGTCGGGGACGATTCCCTCGTCGTCGCTCGCGAACCACGACCCGGTTCGACAGAACCCGGTCTGTACCTCGTCGGCGATGAACACGACGCCGTTCTCCCGCGCCCAGGCTTGCAGAGTCGGGAGGAATCCGGGTGCGGGAACGATGAACCCGCCCTCGCCCTGGATGGGCTCGATGATGACGGCGGCCACCGCGTCGGCGCCGATCTGCTTCTCGATGCGGTCGATCGAGGCCAGCGCGGCCTGCTCACCGGTCAGCCGCGGCTGATCGCGGTAGGGGTACGACATCGGCATCCGGTAGATCTCCGGTGCGAAGGGCCCGAAGTTCGTCTTGTACGGCATGGTCTTCGCCGTCAGCGCCATCGTCAGGTTGGTACGGCCGTGATAGGCGTGGTCGAACGCGACGACGGCGTCGCGGCCGGTCGCCAGTCGCGCGACCTTGATCGCGTTCTCGACAGCTTCTGCGCCCGAGTTGAACAGGACGCTGCGCTTCTCGTGGTCACCCGGGGTCAGCTCGGCGAGCTTCTCCGCGACGGCGATGTAGCCCTCGTACGGCGTCACCATGAAACAGGTGTGCGTGAAGTGGCCGACCTGCTCCCGGACGGCGTCCGCGACAGCGGGATCGGAGGCGCCGACACTCGTGACGGCGATGCCGGCGCCGAGGTCGATCATCGAGTTGCCGTCGACGTCGACGATCACGCCGCCATCGGCATCGGCCGCGTAGACGGGAACGCTGGAACCGACGCCGGCGGCGACGGTGGCGCGTCGTCGGGCCGTCAGTTCCTGTGAACGCGGTCCGGGAAGTTCGGTGAGGAGAGCGCGCTTCTGAGGAAGGCGGTAGCTGATGTCCATGGTGAAGTCCTTCGCAGAGCAGGGAATGTCAGTCGTGGGAGCTCATGACGTGCTTGAGGCGGGTGTAGTCCTCGACGCCGTAGGCCGAGAGGTCCTTGCCGTAGCCGGAGTACTTGAAGCCGCCGTGCGGCATCTCGGCGACGAGTGGGATGTGGCAGTTGATCCAGACGGCGCCGAAGTCCAGCGCCGCACTGACGCGTTGGGTGACGCCGTGGTCCTTGGTCCAGATGCTCGAGGCCAGCCCGAACCGAACGTCGTTGGCCTTCTCGATCGCCTCGGCCTCGTCGGCGAACGGTTGCACCGTCAGCACCGGTCCGAACGTCTCCTCCTGGACGATGTCGTCCCGCTGGTCGACTCCGGTGATCACGGTGGGCTCGAGGTAGAAGCCCTTGTCTCCCACTCGGTTGCCACCGGTGACGATCGTCGCGGAGGCCGGGAGGTTCGCGAGCTTGTCGGTGACGGTCGCGTAGTGACGACTGTTGTTCAGCGGTCCGTAGAACGCGTCCGCGTCGTCCGGGCTGCCCGGTGTCAGCTCGCGGGCCTTGGCCGCGAGCGCGTCGACGAGTTGATCGTGAATCGACTCGTGTACCAGCACGCGGGTCGCCGCGGTGCAGTCCTGACCAGCGTTGAAGAAGGCCGCCTCGGCGATACCGCTCGCGGCCGAGGCGATGTCGACGTCGCCGAAGACGATGGCCGGAGCCTTGCCGCCGAGCTCGAGATGGGCGCGCTTGAGCTGGCGGGCGGCGGCGACGGCGACCTCGATGCCTGCACGAACGGACCCGGTGATGGACACCAGGCCCAGCGACCGATGCCCGACGAGTGTCGCGCCGGTCCCGCCGTCACCGAGCACCACGTTGAGCACTCCGTCGGGAAGGATTCCCTTGGACAGCTTTGCGAGCACCAGAGTGCTCTCGGGCGTGGTGTCGCTCGGCTTGAGGACGATCGTGTTGCCGGCCGCGAGCGCCGGCCCGATCTTCCAGATGGCCATCATGAGTGGGTAGTTCCAGGGCGTCACCTGGCCGACGACACCGATGGGCTCGCGGCGGACGTAGGAGGTGAAACCCTCCATGTACTCGCCGGCGGACTTCCCCTCGAGCATGCGGGCTGCACCCGCGAAGAACCGCAGCTGGTCGGCCCCGACGGTCACCTCCTCGTCGGCGATGACCTGCTTCTGCTGGCCGGTGTTGCGGCTCTGCGCCTCGACGAGCTCGTCCGAGTGGGCCTCGAGGGCGTCGGCGAGCTTCAGCAGGGCGGTCTGCCGGGTCTTCGGAGTCGTCTTGCCCCAACTGGCGAAGGCGCGCTCCGCGGCGGCCACGGCGTCGTTCACGTCGGCCTCGGTGGAGATGGGGGAGACGCCCACGATCTCCTCGGTGACCGGACTGATCAGGTCGAGAGTCAGGGTGGACGAACTGGCGACGAACTCGCCGTCGATGTAGTTGCGGAGCACGTCGTGCGACACGAGGTACCTCTCCGTCGGGGCGGCTGGGTGGTTCGATCAGTGTGCGCCTGACGCTGCGAAACGGCAGCGGACAAAACGATGATCGTCCGGGGGTGGGGCACTCCGACTTGTCCAGTGCGGTAGCGGGGGTGTTCTCTTGCGGCGGGAGCTTCCCGACCGGAGAGGGGTACGTCGTGACGGTGTCGGTGCGCTGGGTTCTGGCGCAGAAGGCGCTCGCCCTCGAACTGCGAGCCGGCGCGGGCGGGTTGGACCGCGAGGTGTCGTTCGTGCACACCACGGAACTGTCGGAACCGTTCCGGTGGCTCTCCGGCGGAGAACTGCTGCTCACCACGGGGTTGAGGCTGCCGGTGACGACACCGGAACGGGTGGCGTACCTCGAGGGACTGCACGACGCCGGTGTCGCGGCGGTGGGATTCGGCACGGGCCTGTCGTTCGCCGAGGTGCCGTCCGACCTCGTCGAGGCCGCTGATCGGCTGGGACTGCCCGTCCTCGAGGTCCCCCTGCCCACGCCGTTCGCGGCGGTGGTGACTCTCGTGATGAATCGGTTGGCGGAGCAGCAGTACGACGCCGTCGTGCGTGCATCCCGTGCGCAGCCGCGGATGACCCGCGCCGTGGTCGCCGGGGGCGCCGCCGCGATCGTCCGGGAGCTGGCGACGGCCACGTCGTCCGCGGTGGTGCTCCTCGACGACACCGGACGGGTGCTCGAACAGCATCCGCGCGGTGGCGGTTCCGGTGTGCTGGACGAGATCCGTACCCTCGCAGCCGAACGCGGAACCGTGTCCAGCCGGGTCTCGGTGACTCCGGCGGGCATCTCGATCAGTGTGCAGCGCATCGCCATCGGCTCGGCGACGCACGGCCACGTGGCGGTGGTGGGGCCGGTGCTGGGGAACGTCGACCACATCCTCGTGGGCCACGCGGCGTCACTCCTGGCGCTCGACTTCGAGAAGCCGGCGCGGGTGCAGTCGGCGCAGGACAAGCTCAACTCCGTGGCACTGAGCCTCGTGCTGTCCGATCTCGACGGCCTGGCACCCGTGTGGGCGCAGATCGATCTGGCCGCGGGGGCCGACGGCACCGTGCGCGCCGTGACCGTCGATGCCGACACGCCCCCGCGAGCCCAGCGTGTCGAGGCCGCGATGGCGACGCACAGCGCAGCGGCGGGCCGTCAGCTTTTCGCTCGACGATGGTCGTCGCGGGTGACCCTGGTGGTGCGCGGAACGGACGATTCGACGTTCGCGGCATCGACGATCGCCGGTCTGGAGATCTCGGAACGTCGGCGGCTCCGGGTGGGAATCAGTGCGCCGCATTCTGTTCCGCAGCTCGCGCAGGCGGTGGAGGAGAGTCGGCTGGCGGCGTCGTCCGCCGCGGCGGGCGCCGATCCCGTGGAGTTCGGCTCGTTGGTGGGCGGTGTCCTGTTGGCGCACGCCTCGACGCGTCAGGCCCTCGCGACCGTCGGTGACGCGACCATCGCGCCCCTCGAGAAGTACGACACCGCCAACGGGACCGATCTGGTGGCGTCCCTGCGTGCGTTCCTCGAGGCGAACGGCCACTGGGAGTCGGCGGCCTCGGCCCTCGGGGTGCATCGACACACGTTGCGCAGCAGGGTCTCGCGCATCGAGGCGACGGTGCCGTGCTCCCTCGACGATGCCCGCGTGCGCGCCGAGCTGCTGCTCGCCCTCATCGCACGCGGGACCTGACGGTCAGCCTCGAAGCGCGCTCACGATCACCTCGGCGGTGCGGTGGCCCATGCGCACGGCTCCGTCGACGTGCTGATACCCCTCGGCCGCGATGTCGGAGCAGGAGAAGTGGATCGGGCCGACCGGGGTGCGGACGTCGCGTCCGTAGCGGTGCAGACCGCCGAGATCGAAGCTGGCCGCGTACGCGCCGCGCGTCCATTCCTCGGTGCCCCAGTCGGACTCGTAGTAGACGACCGGATCGAGCGCCTTCGGTCCGAGATACGTGGCGATCGACTCGAGGATCGTGCGCTTGCGCTCCGCGCCGCCGAGTTCGAACATCGCGTCCGCCTTCTCGTCCGACACGAAGGCGACGAGGGTGCCACGGGAGTCCTCGTGGTTGGTGTTGTCGTACACCTCCTGGGCGATCTGGGTGGCGCCGAAACCGGTGCCCGACAACCCTTCCTCCCGCCAGAACGGACTGTCGTACACCGCATGCACCTTGATGACGAGACCGAGGGACTGGTGCTGATGCATCTGGTGCTGACGGCGAGGGAGGGGCGGGTCGTACGAGATCCGCGTGTACAGATTCGGCGGCACGGCGACGATCACCCGGCGCGCCGTCACCTCGAGCTCCCCGTCCGCGAGAACGGTGACGCCGTCGTCGGTCCAGCGGATCGTCCGCACCGGCGCGTTCAGGTGCACGTCGTCACCGAGGCGCTCGGCCATGGCGACCGACACCTGCTGCATGCCCTGCACGACGCGCTTGTCGAGAATGAAGCTGTCGTCGACGAGGTTCGAGAACGAGCCTGCCGACGCGGCCATGAGCACGGCCTGCAGCGCAGAGAATGCATGGGCGGGCTTGGTGAGCATCCCGCCCGCGATGAACATGCCGATGTTCGCGGTGGCTTCGGCGTCGTCGGACTGTTGCGCGAGCCATCCCTCGAAGGACACCGTGTCGAGCTCGCGTGCCTGCGGATGGGCCCATGGTTCCTCGGGCCCGATCTCCGCGGCCAGAGTGTCGAGCATCGCGATGAGACGGTCGATCTCCTTCACGGTCGACTCCGCGACGGGGAAGTCCTCGCCGGTGTAGCGAGTGGCGACACCCGCGGTGTCGACGTAGACGGACTCGCCCTCGCGGTACCGGTCGAACGTCTCGAGCCCCAACTCGCCGAGCAGGTCGATCAAGGCCGTCTGGTCGGGCGAGACCCACTGGCCGCCCAGCTCGAGCACGGCGCCGTCGATCTCCTTGGTCCAGGTCCGGCCACCCACCCGGTCGCGTGCCTCCAGGACGGCCACGGTGAGGCCGGCCTTCCGCAGCGCGGTGGCGGCGGCGAGACCCGAGGGCCCGGCTCCGACGATGGCGACGTCCCGGTCGACTGAGGGCACGGTGTGGCTCCTGTTCAGGTGGGGTTGTGGTCATCCCAGTCTGCCCGGTCCGGCGCAGGCACGCGCAACGCCGAAATGTCGCACACCTGTCGCGTCACCTGGACGCCTCGGCGTGGGGGTCGCGGCCGGACGGCCCGAGAATCTGCGTGATCGCAACACTGGTGAGAGCGCGGGCGGTGCTCGACCGTGGAAGGTATGACTTCCACCATTCGCACCTCCGTCGTTCCCTTCGTCGTGGAGGCGTCCGGTACCGGCGTCGCCCAGCACCTCGTCGTCGAGGGCACGGCCGGGCACGAGTTCGACGCCGACGCCTACCCCGCCTTCGGCGGCAGGGACGAGGCACCGAGCCCGCTGTTCTACGCACTCGGTGCGCTGACCTCGTGCAACCAGGTCACGGCCTCACTCGTCGCCAAGGACCTCGGCATCACGCTGGGAAAGTTCAGCTTTCGCGTGCAGGGTGACCTGGACACCGCCGTCCTGGTGACCGGCGCCGACGGCAACTCGAACTTCGACACCGTCACCGTCGAGGCGACGGTGGAGACCGACGCGACCGGTGATGCGTTCGATCACTTCGTCGCGGAGGTCGAGCGTCGCTGCCCCGTGACGCAGCTGTTCGTGCGCAGCGGAGTGGGCTTCGTGAACACCTGGACGCGCGCCGAGCCGGCCTGACGAGCCATCCCGGGCCTCCAGGGCTTCGCGGGCTTTCCTGGCCTCGCGAGTACGTCCGAAGTGGCGTCGCATCGCCGCTGATCACGACACTGTGGACGTACTCGCGGAGAGCCTGCTGGGTGGCTACGCTCCTACGATGATCAGTCGACATGTGAGTGTGGTGATCGCGGCACCGCCCGAGGCGGTGTACGGCTACCTGGCCGATGTGGACAACCTCACTGCCTGGGCCGCAGGACTCGCATCGGGCTTCACCCGCGACGGTGACGACTTGC
This sequence comes from Rhodococcus sp. BP-316, assembly GCF_019836105.1. NCBI lineage: Bacteria > Bacillati > Actinomycetota > Actinomycetes > Mycobacteriales > Nocardiaceae > Rhodococcus > Rhodococcus sp. BP-316. Next base: position 228,515 of record NZ_JABUEE010000007.1, read on the forward strand.
TGGCCGAGTCACCGATGGGCACGGTCCGGGTGCGGTTCGTCCCGCGCAACGCTTTCGGGGTGCTGGATCACGACGTGACGCTGCCCGACGGCACCGTCGTGAACAACCCGCTGCGGGTGCTCGCCCATCCGGACGGCGCCGAGGTGGTGTTCACGGTTCGGCAACTGGACATGACCGACGACGAGTTCGACCGGGACTGCGCCGCCGTCGCTGCTGATCTGGAGTCCGTGCGGGCGGTCTTCGGCCGACCTCGCTCCGGCACATCGATCACCTGAGCAACTGGATGACGGCAGCGGGATCGTCCGCCATCATCACGTGCCCGGCGTTCGGTATCTCGACGACCTCGACACCAGCCTGACGAAGCCGGCCGGTGTGCGTGGGTTCTCCCGTCCTCGATCCGTACAGCAGTGTTCTCGGCACGTGGGACGCGAGCAGGATGTCGAGAACGGTGGTGTCCGGCGGGCCCACACAGAGGCCGACAGCACTGCGGTGGAGCGCGACCGGATCGGCCAGCCGAAGCGTCTCCGCCCACGCGGCGTCGGCCCGGGCGATGAGTGACGTCACTCCCTGTGTTGCGAAGTCCTCTTCCGACTGTCCCGCGATCTCGACACTCGCCTCGCCGTCGAAGGGGAGAAGATTCGGCTCGAGGACGGTCAGTCGTCGTACGAGGTCGGGTCGTGCCCGCGACAGGACGATGGCGATGGATCCACCCATACTGTGTCCGACGACGTCGAGTCCGACGAGTTCGTGCTGATCCAGCATCCGGGCGACGGCGAGCGCGTGATCGTCCAGGGTGTAGCCGTCGGTCGCCACGTCGGCGCTGTCGCCGAATCCGAGCAGATCCGGGAGCAACCGCAGGCGGTCGTCCAGTCCCGCGGCCACGGTCCCGAAGGCAGCGACACCCGCCGACCCGAGACCATGAAGGAACACGGTGGCTCGACGACGTTCGCCCGGCAACACCGCGGTGTGGAGGGTCATGGCGCCGACGCTACCGGGTCTCCTTGACGTGGCAGTACGTCCGGTTCGTCGTAAATGATCGTGCAGCCGGTGTTTTCAGCGCACTCTCAGGTCACGAGTAGTCCCGAGTCGTAGTGTCGACCGGGGTGCGCAGCGGGCGCATCGGTCGTCAGGAGGAAATCATGGCAGGCATCGCCGACAAGTTCGACAAGGCATACGCGGACAAGACGATCGAGGAACTGGCCGACGCGCCGGTCGCGGCCCTCAAGGGCGTCAGCGACGGCGATGCGGAGAAGTTGAAGGCTGCCTTCAACATCACCACGGTGCGCGATCTCGGCACCAACAAGTATTTTCTGTGGGCCCAGGCTGCGGCGACGCTCGCGCAGTAGGGCAGTCACACCCTCGCGAGTACGTCCGAACTGTCGTGATTGCGGGCCGCACAACGACAATATCGGCGTACTCGCGGGGGGGTCGGGGGAGGCGGCGGTGCGGGGGCCGGTGACGGGTGCGGTCAGGCGTCCGACCGTCGGCGCCGCCGGACACGCTTGGTCACCAGCACCACCACCGCCACCGCGATGAGCCCGATGACGACGTACTGGAACACCGAGGCGTAATCCTCGACGTAGTGCCAGTTCTCCCCGAGGAAGTAGCCCGCGAGCACGAAGATCGTGTTCCACAGGAGGCTGCCGAGCGTCGTGTAGAGCAGGAACTGCAGGACCGGCATCGCGGACACGCCTGCGGGCACCGAGATGCCGGATCGCACGAGCGGAATCATCCGACCGAAGAACACGGCGGAGCGGCCGTGGCGCACGAACCATTCGTCGGCCTTGGTCAGATCGTCCGTGCTGACGAACGGCATCCTGTCCACGGCGGCGTACATCCGGTCGCGGCCCAGCTTCTTGCCCAGCCAGTAGAGGCCGAGAGCGCCGAGCACCGATCCGAGCGTGGTCCAGAACAGTGCGCTGGCGAGGGAGAAGCCACCCTGCGACGCGGTGAACCCGGCCAGCGGGAGGATGATCTCGCTGGGCAGCGGTGGGAAGAAGTTCTCGGCGGCCACGGCGATGCCGGCGCCCGGCCCGCCGATGCTCTCCATCAGGCTGACGGCCCAGCCTGCGATTCCACCCAGTTCCGTACTTGCGGCAGCGGTGACGATGTCGCTCATGCCCGCACTTTACCGGGGGTTTACTCCGCGAGAGCCCGCGCGAGGTGCGTGCCGGTGTGCGTCCGGGCCAGAACGAGCTCGTCGACGGTGCCCGTGAACACCACCTCGCCGCCGTCGTGACCCCCGTCGGGACCGAGGTCCACGACCCAGTCGGCGGCCGCGACGACGTCCATGTTGTGCTCGATCACGATGACCGACCGACCCTCGTCGACCATGCCGGACAGCAGTCCGACCAGGTTGTCCACGTCGGACGAGTGCAGTCCGGTGGTGGGCTCGTCGAGCACCAGGACCGGGGAGTTGCCTACGAGTTCCGTCGCGAGCTTGAGGCGCTGACGCTCGCCGCCGGACAGGGACGTCAGGTTCTGGCCCAGGGACAGATAACCGAGACCGACATCACTGCACCGCCGGAGTACGTCGCGCACCTTCTTCACGGTGAAGAACTCGCGGGCCTCGTCGACGGACATGTCGAAGACGTCGGCGATCGAGACGCCGTCGACGGTGTGCTTGATCGCGCCGGAGCGGAAGCGTCGACCCTGGCAGGTCTCGCACGTACTCGACACCGGGTCGGTGAAGCCGAGGTCGGTGAAGATCATGCCGGTGCCCTGACAGTCGGGGCAGGCCCCGTCCGAGTTCGGCGAGAACAGCGCTGCGGGATGTCCCGTTCGCTTGGCGAAGTGTGCACGGATCGGATCGAGCAGTCCGGTGTAGGTGGCGGGTGAGGAGCGGCGCGAACCGCGGATGGGTGCCTGGTCGATGACCACCGCGTCGGGCCGGACGTCGCGGAGGTGGCCGTGGATCAGACTCGACTTGCCCGAGCCCGCGACACCGGTGACCGCCACGAGAACGCCGAGCGGGATGTCCACCGACACGTTCTTCAGATTGTGGCTGTCGGCGTTCTCGATGCGCATCCACCCGTTCGGAGTGCGCGGGGTGCGCCGCGATCGACCGTCTCGACGCAGCGCCGTCCCGGTACGCGTCTCGGACTGCCGCAGTTCGGGCCAGGTGCCCTCGAAGACCACCGTGCCGCCGTGCTTTCCGGCGCCTGGGCCGATCTCGACGATGCGGTCGGCGATGGCCATCACCTCCGCGTCGTGTTCGACGACGAGCACGGTGTTCCCCTTGTCGCGCAACGCGATCAGCATGTCGTTCAGCCGGTGCACGTCGCGCGGGTGCAGCCCGGTGGTGGGCTCGTCGAAGACGTACAGCATGTCGTTGAGCGTGGCGCCGAGGTGGCGCACCATCTTGATGCGCTGGGACTCGCCGCCCGACAGCGAGGACGTCGCACGATCGAGGCTCAGGTACCCGAGTCCGAGATCGACCAGTCGACGTAGCTGTGTCACCACCTCGCGGCGTGGGCCGTCCAGGTCGCCGAGCGCCCACGTGTCCATGACGTCGGCGAGGTCGGAGACCTGCATCGCGAACGCGTCGGGGATCGAGAGTCCCTCGAGCGTCGCGGCGTGCACCGTCTCGTTGAGTCGAGTTCCCCTGCAGGACGGGCACACTCCCCGCGTGACGATACGGTCGTACGCCTCCTTCGACTTGCCCTTCAACGCGTCGGCATCCTTGGAGAGATAGCTTCGACGGAACCGGGAGAGCAGCCCCTCGTACGTCTTGAACACGGCGTCCGGGTTGACCATCTCGACCTCGCCGGGCGACGCGTCGAAGAACAGGTGCCGCTCGCGCGGGGAGTACTGCTCGAGGGGAACGTCGAGATCGAACAGTCCCGAATCCGCGTACAGCCGGTAGGGCCACTTGCCGGGCAGGAAGTCCGGGTGCTTGACGGGGCCCTCACGCAACGACTTCGACTGATCCACCAACTCGTCGATGTCGATGACCTTCGCCTCGCCCAACCCCTCACACTCGGGACACATGCCGGCGGGATCGTTGAACGAGAACGCGTTGGCATAGCCGATGGACGGGGTGACTCCGCGCGACCACAGCATGCGGAGCCAGTCGCCGATGTCGGTGATGGTGCCGACGGTGGAGCGAGGGCTGCCGAAGAGGCGCTTCTGGTCGACGATGACGACGGCCGACAGGTTGGCGATGAGATCGGCGTCCGGCCGACCGTAGGACGGCAGGAAGGTCTGGGCGAACGCGCTGAACGTGGAGTTGATCTGCCGCTGCGCCTCCGCGGCGATCGTGTCGAACACCAGCGAGCTCTTGCCGGACCCCGAGACCCCGGCGAACACGATCAGCGACCGTTTGAGGAGATCGATGTCGATGTCACGCAGATTGTTCTCCCGCGCGCCGCGCACGGTGATGGTGGACAGAGCGTCGTTCGGTGGCGTCGTCACGCCGTAGGGATACCAGACCGAGCGGACACCCGTCAGCCGGACTGGCCCTGCAACTTGCTCAGTCGGTAGCGCAGCTTGCCCGGACGGTCACGCTCGGTGGTGAGCGAGGAGGTGCGCGCGATGTGGGCCTCGCCGAAGCGGTCCAGCAGGAGGTCGTCCACCATCCGCACTTGACCGGGGCGGTACTGGTAGTCCATGGCCGCCGTCACGTACTCGACTCGTGCGGGGTCGAGGGCCTCCTCGAGTTCCGCGCCCGTCGTGATCCCGTTCGCGTTGACGAGAGTCAGCAGCCACTCGTAGTGACCACTCCGACTGGGGGTGTAGTCGGGAAGGAGGTCGGTGACGATGGTGCGCAGCTGATCGGCGGTGAGCTGGAGATCCATCCCGCGTGCGGCATCTGCCGCGCGCAGTTCCGTGATCTTCTCCTTGTGGTGCCGATCGGCGAGTTCGAACTGGGCGTCCGCGAGTTCGATCAGCCCCGCCGCGAGCGTGAACGCCCGGTCGATGGTGGGCGAACCCTGCGTGCGGGAATTCTTGAACCGGATGTCGTGCTCGATCTCCGCCCAGGCGTGCTGCAGCACGGTGCGGATCTGCACCTCGAAGCCGAGGCCGGTGAACTGCTCGCATCCCGCCGGGACGCGGTCGCCGTCCGCACTGAGGATGAGGTGCCGTCCGGCATAGCCGAACACGCCGGACTCCTGGGCGAGGGACGACTTGTCGATGGTCTTGAGCAGCACGAAGTGCTTCGAGATGGCGTCCGCGACGCGGTCGATGTCCGACGTCAGATACGTGATGACACGGATCCCGACGAGATCGGTGACCTCGGCGAGCGGATCGGTGAACTCGAGCGACCCGTCCTCGCGGAGGCGGGCGAACTTGCCGGCAGCGGACTCCACGGACTTGGTACGTGCCTCGACGGCGTCGATGTCGATGTCCGCCTCGGAGACGAACGTCTCGACGGCGGCCGACAGCGCTGCCGTGGCCGCTGCGAAGTGATCCCACCGCGCGCGGTACTCCTCGACGGAGCTGTGCAGCCCTGACGGTGAGGGTGGGGACGACGTGGGGCGCATGGTGGAGATTCTGCCCCACCATGGTCCAATGCTCGCGTGACGCTCCGTAGCGGCCCGACCCGACCGGCCTCCGGCCTTCCCGCACGCGTGGTCGAGTGGGACGCGACGCTCCTGATCCTGGCGTCCGCACTGATCCTGCTGGCCGCGTTGATCCTCGGCGTCTGGAAGTTTCGCCAGATGGCGACGTCCGAGAACGGGCAGGCGCATCCGTACGTGGACATCGCTCACCGGGCGGCGCTGATGTACTCGTTCGCGACTCTGGTCCTGGTGCCGCTGGTGCACTTCGGTGCCTGGCCGACGTGGGTGAATCTGGTCGCGTCGGGGGCTGTCGTCTTCTTCTTCGTCGCTGCGATCGTCAGCTACGTGGTGCACGGATTCCTGCGCGACACCGACAACCAGTTCGTCCGCCCGGTGCCGGGAACGCATGCGTTCATGTATGCGCTCGCGGCCACCGAGATCGGCGGACTACTGGTGTCGATCGTGGGTTTCGTGCGCGGGCCGCTGTTCGTGAGTTAGCGCGCGAGCTCCACGTCGTCGACGAACGGGTCGCCGTTGCGCGGGGCGTCGAACCGCTCCTGGTCCAGGATGCCTTCGCGCTTGGCGACGATGGCCGGGATCAGCGCCTGGCCGGTGACGTTGACGGCGGTGCGACCCATGTCGACGATCGGCTCGACGGCGAGCAGCAGGCCGACACCGGCGAGCGGCAGGCCGAGCGTGGACAGCGTCAGGGTCAGCATGACCGTGGCACCGGTGGTGCCCGCCGTCGCCGCGGAGCCGATCACGGAGACGACCACGATGAGCAGGTAGTCGGTGATCGTGAGGTCGACGCCGTAGAACTGGGCGACGAAGATCGCGGCGATGGCCGGGTAGATGGCCGCGCACCCGTCCATCTTGGTGGTGGCGCCGAGCGGAACCGCGAACGACGCGTACTCGCGGGGCACACCGAGATTGCGCTCGGTGACGCGCTGGGTCAGCGGCAGGGTGCCGATGGACGAGCGGGAGACGAAGCCGAGCTGCGTTGCGGGCCATACGCCGGAGTAGAAGTTGCGGATCGAGAGGCCGTGCGCCCGAACGATGATCGGGTAGACGACGAAGAACACGATGGCGAGTCCGACGTACACCGAGACCGTGAAGACACCCAGTGAGCCGATCGCGTCCCATCCGTACGTGGCGACGGCGTTGGCGATGAGCGCCGCCGTACCGATGGGGGCCAACCGGATGATCCACCACAGCACCTTCTGCACGATCGCGAGCAGAGAGGCGTTGAACGTCAGGAACGGCTCGGCCGCCTTGCCCACCTTCAGCGCGGCGATACCGATCGCCGCGGCGACGACGAGCAGCTGCAGGATGTTGAAGTTCAGTGTGGTGCTCAGTGCACCCTCGGTCTCGCTGGTGCGGGCGCCGAGCGCGAGGAAGTTGTTGGGAACCAGGCCGGTGAGGAAGGACCACCACGACCCTGTGCTCGACGGTTCCTTCCCGAGATCTGGGGAGACGCCGGTGCGCGAACCCGGTTGCGCGACAAGCCCGATGATGATGCCGACGATCACGGCGATGAATGCGGTGATGGCGAACCACAGCAGGGTCTGGCCTGCCAGGCGTGCCGCGTTGGTGACGGCGCGCAGGTTGGCGATGGAACTGACGATGGCCGTGAACACGAGGGGCACCACGGCGACGGTGAGCAGTTTGACGTAGCTCGATCCGATGGTCGACACCGTCTCGACGAGCCAGTTGGGGTTGCCGTCGGCGGCGTCGGGCATGGATCGGGCGATCAGTCCGACGATGACGCCGAGGATCAACCCGGCGACGATCTGGGGCCCGAACGACGTGAGCCAGTGCGGCAGTCGACGGGTGGGGGCAGCGCTGGGCGCGGACATGGTGGTGCCTTCCGAGAATGCTGGGGCGGCCGAGAACAACGGCCGAGAAAAAGGGTGCGCGGTGGACGAGTGGACCGGGGAGTAACACGGTCTATCGACAGATGGCGCTGGCCTGCAGGCGAAGGTCGACGTAGCGACGCGAGGTCAGGAGCAAGGGCACTCGGACGATGCTACGCCCGTGCCCGGGTCAGCTGACGCCGAGCCAGCGCAGGCCCGCGGTGACTGCCGCTGCGGCGACGACCACGAGCACGAAAGGCGCTCTGCGCCAGGCGAGAACAGCGGTGACGAGGACCCCGGCGGGGAGTGCGAGGCCCGCGTCACGGGGAAACGTCGAGGTCGCGACGAGGGCGACGAACACGACGGCGACCGCCGTGGTCATCGACTTCTCGGCCGACACGGACAGTTCCCGGCGCCCGCGCAGCGCGATCCCGATCAGGCGGAACGCGAACGTGCCGACGGCGAGTGCGGCGACACCCGCGAGAATGGCCCCGGTGCTCACGAGGCGTCGTTCCTACGCCCGTGTCGGAGCACGAACGGCATGACGGCGATCAGGGCGAGCACCACGGAGACGCCGGCGGGCACCACGACCCCAGCGGCGACGGCGACCACGGCGCCGACACCCGCGGCGATGCGTGTCACGCGGTCGCGCAGGGAGGGCATCACGAGTGCGAGCAGGACGGCAGGAAAGGCGGCGTCGAGTCCGAGCGACTCCGCGCTCTCCACGCCGGCGCCGAGGCCCACACCTGCCAGCACGCCCAGATTCCACGCGAGGAAGAGGAACGCGCCGCAGAACCAGAACGAGAGGGTCCTGCCCCGCCTGGTGGTCGAGGCCATCGAGAAGGCGACCGACTCGTCGGTGACCAGATGGGCCCCGAGCAGTCGTGCGGCGGGTCGCTCCCCGAGCAGCGGTGCCACCGAGAAGCTGAGCGGAAGCAGTCTGCCGTTGATGAGGAGCGCGCTGGAGACGGCCGCCAGAACGCTGCCGCCGCCGGTGAGCACTCCGACGAAGACGAACTGCGAGGCGCCCGCGAAGACCGCGATCGACAGGAGACAGGGGAGCCACCACGGCAGATCGGAGGCGACGGCGATCGCACCGAGCGAGGCACCGACCAGGGCATCGGCCAGGCACACCACGGCAATGTCCCGCACCGCCACGTCGGGGTCGTCCCGGAGCGTGAGCCACAGGGGTGTTCGCCATATCGAACGCATGGTGCTCATGGTGAACGGTCGCGGTGCCGTTCGTCAAGGCGAACAAGGGGAGTGTGAGACGAACACTGTGGCATCATGCAGTCATGTCCGACAGCGCACCCATCGCCGCGATCGCCGCGTCGCTCGTCCGGGAGCGTCGACGAACGGGACTGTCTCTCGCCGAGGTGGCCCGTCGCGCGGGTATCGCCAAATCGACCCTGTCCCAGCTCGAATCGGGAACGGGAAATCCCAGCGTCGAAACACTGTGGGCGCTGAGCGTGACCCTGAACGTGCCCTTCGCGCGCCTGGTGGAACCCCCGCGGCAGGAAGTCCGCCTGGTACGACGCGGTGAGGGTCCGTCGATCGCGGCGGAGTCGTCCGACTACACCGCGACACTGTTGTCGTCCTGCCCACCGACCGCACGCCGCGACCTGTACCTGCTCGCCGCCGAGGTGGGGACGCCCCGGCTGTCCGATCCGCACATGCACGGGGTGATCGAACACGTGGTGGTGTCGTCCGGCCGGGCGGTGTGCGGGCCGGTGGACGCGACCGAGGAGCTGGGGCCGGGGGACTACCTGTCGTACCCCGGCGACGTGCCCCACGTGTTCGAGGCACTCGAGAACGGGACGACTGCGGTGATGGTCACCGAGCAGTACTGATCGAGGCCAGATCCGCTGTGACCGGCAGGCGGTTGCTCAGCAACGCGCACAGCAGGATTCGCGCCTGGGCGGGACTGAGGTCGCCCGCGGACACCGCGCCGGCACGTACCAGGTCGGCGCCCCCTCCGCCGCCGCCGTAGGTGGTGACGACACCGCCGGACGGCACCCGCGTCGACAACATCACCGGGACACCGGCATCGGTACACCGGTGCACAGCGTCGACGACGGCGGCGTTCGCATTGCCCGCGCCCATCGCCTGCAGCACGATCCCGTCGGTGCGGGCGGACCGCAGGGCGTCGATGACGAGTCCGTCGACACCCGGGTAGAGCGCGACCACGTCGACCCGGATCCCGTCGATCGAACTGTCCGGCAGCGTCTCCCGCGGAACCGGGTCCACCGCCGGCGTTCCGGAGTAGGCATCGAGCGCGGTCGTGTGCGATTTCCGTACCCCGCGGGCCCGGAGAACGCGCGGGCCGAAGGCGACGAGTACACCGTGGCCCCGTCGCTCGGGATCGGCGGCCACGCGGAGCGCCGACTCGACGTTGTGCGGGCCGTCGCTCTCGACGTGGTCCGCGGTGCGTTGGGCGCCGGTGATCACGACGGGGCGAACGTCGGTGTGGGAGAGATCGATCAGCATCGCCGTCTCCTCGAGGGAGTCGGTGCCGTGCAGGACGACGACACCGCTCACCGCGTCGTCACGCAGCGCCGCGGTGACGGCGCCGCGGACGGTGTCCATGTCGAGGAGCGACATCGCGGCACTGTCGACGCACAGGACGTCGGTGACTCGGACCCGGACTCCCACGCGGAGTCCGGCATCCACCAGGACGTCGTGGGCGTGACGGCCCGTGGTGCTGACACCGTCGGGGCCGACGCGGCTGGCGATGGTTCCGCCGGTGGTCAGGACGACGACCGTCGGCAGTGCGGGTGAACTCATCGGGCGACCGTTCCCCCTCCCGCACGGGCGCGCTCGCGGGCGAGCCGCTCGATGCCCGGGCGCGCTGCGCGCCAGCCGATGACCAGCGCGGGAACGATGACCAGGAGGGAGGCGAGCGTCCAGGTGCCGATCGGGTAGTCGAAGCCCATCAGGACCAGGACGACCACCAGGAAGACGAGGGTGGCGATGCCGGTGTACGGGGCGCCGAACAACCGGAAGGACGGCCGCGTCACCACGCCCTCCTTCGACAGGTGCCAGAGCTTGAGCTGGCACAACACGATCATGGCCCAGGCGCTGACGATGCCGAGCGCGGCGAGATTGAGCACGATCTCGAACGCCTGCTCGGGCACCACCGCGTTCAGCACCACTCCGAGCAGGGTAACCGCTGCCGTGAGCAGGATCCCGCCGTAGGGCACGCCGGCCTTGCTCATCTTCATCGCGAAGCGCGGCGCGCTGCCCGCCGCGGCCATCGATCGGAGGATGCGACCGGTCGAGTAGAGCCCGGCATTGAGCGAGGACAGCGCCGCCGTCAGGACGATGAGGTTCATGGCGGTGTCCGCGCCCTCGACTCCGATCGAGCCGAAGAACGTGACGAACGGGCTCTCACCCGCGCGGTAGGCGGAGTAGGGCAGCAGGAGCGACAGCAGCAGCACGGACCCGACGTAGAAGACCGCGATGCGGATGATGACGGTGTTGATCGCCTTCGGAATGACCTTCTCGGGGTTCGGCGTCTCGCCCGCGGCGGTACCGACCAGCTCGATGGAGGCGTAGGCGAACACGACGCCCTGGATGATGACGACGGCGGGCAGCAGACCGTTGGGGATCAGCCCGCCGTTGTCGGCGATCATCGACAGGCCCTGCTCCTGGTTCGGTGTCCCCTTGACGAGGAGGTAGAGGCCGATGCACAGAAACGCCACCAGGGCGAGCACCTTGATCAGGGCGAACCAGAACTCCAGCTCGCCGAAGACTTTGACCGACACCAGGTTCAGGGACAGAACCAGCAGCAGTGCAGCGAGGGCGAAGACCCACTGCGGTACCGACGCGATCGGGTCCCAGTAGCGGCCGAAGAAGTTCATGTAGAGCGCCACGGCGGTCACGTCGACGACGGCGGTCATCGACCAGTTGAGCCAGTACAGCCACCCGGAGACGAAGGCGGCCTTCTCCCCGAAGAACTCGCGAGCGTAGGACACGAAGGACCCGGACGTGGGCCGGTGCAGCACCAGTTCGCCGAGCGCCCGAAGGATGAGGAAAGCGAAGAACCCGCATACCGCGTACGCGATGACGAGTGCCGGGCCGGCCTGCGCCAGACGTCCGCCTGCACCCATGAAGAGGCCGGTTCCGATGGCGCCGCCGATGGCGATCATCTGGACCTGCCGCGTTTTCAGGCCTTTGTGATAGCCGTCGTTCTCGGCGGCGTGGAGGGCGTCGTCGGCGCCGTGCTGATCGGTGGTCGTGGTCATCGGGTCCTCAGTTCTGGAGGTTCGCGAGATGTTCGGGGCGGAGCAGTTCTTCGAGACGTGTCGCTGTCAGGAGGCCGCGTTCGAGCACCAGCTCCGCGACTCCACGTCCGCTCTCGAGTGCCTCCTTGGCGATCTCGGTGGCGGCCTGGTATCCGATGTGCGGGTTGAGTGCCGTGACCAGTCCGATGGAGTGTTCGACGCTGTCTCGCAGGTGGGCCTCGTGCGCGGTGATCCCCACGACGCACTTGTCCGCGAGCGTCCGGCAGGCCGCACCCAGGTGCGTCATGCCGGAGGTGAGCGACTCCATGATGATGGGCTCGAAGGCGTTGAGCTGCAGCTGACCTGCCTCGGCCGCCATCGTGATGGTGACGTCCTGGCCGATGACCTGGAAGGCCACCTGGTTGAGCACCTCGGGGATGACGGGGTTGACCTTGCCGGGCATGATCGACGAGCCCGCCTGTACTGCGGGCAGGTCGATCTCGCCGAACCCTGCACGCGGTCCCGAGGAGAGGAGGCGGAGGTCGTTGCACACCTTCGACAGCTTCACGGCGCACCGCTTGAGTACTCCCGAGAGATGCACGAACTGACCGACGTCCTGCGTGGCCTCGACGAGATCCGTCGCGCTGACGAGGGGGAGTGCGGTGATCTCGCGGAGGTGCCGGACCGCTGCCTCGCGGTAGCCGGGGGCGGCGTTGAGTCCGGTACCGATCGCGGTGGCGCCGATGTTGATCTCGTGCACCAACAGTGACGCCTCCTCGAGGCGAGCGCGGTCCTCGTCGATCATGACGGCGAACGTGCCGAACTCCTGGCCCAGTGTCATCGGCACGGCGTCCTGCAACTGGGTCCTGCCCATCTTGACGATGGAGCGGAACTCCTCTGCCTTCGCGCGGAAGGCGTCCTGCAGGATGCGCATCGACTCGGACAGTTCGGCCACCGCGAGGATCGTCGCGATGTTGCAGGCGGTGGGGTAGACGTCGTTGGTCGACTGGCCGAGGTTGACGTGCTCGTTGGGGTGCAGGTGCGCGTACTCGCCGGGACGGTGGCCGAGCAGCACCAGCGCGCGGTTGGCGATGACCTCGTTGGCGTTCATGTTGGTCGACGTGCCGGCGCCGCCCTGGATCACGTCGACGACGAACTGGTCGTGCCACCGGCCGTCCAGGATCTCGCGGGCGGCCTGCAGGATCGCGTCGCCGCGCACCTCGTCGAGAAGACCCAGTTCGATGTTGGCCGCCGCGGCCGCGTACTTCACGGCGGCGAGCGCGCGGATCAGCTTGGTGTTCGACGAGATCGGTCGTCCGGTGATGGGGAAGTTCTCGGTGGCGCGCAGAGTGTGGATGCCCCACAGCACGTCGGCGGGCACCTCGCGCTCTCCCAGCAGGTCGTGCTCGGTACGGGTGGCGGCCACGGCGTTCTCCTTCGCTTGCTGTCAGGCTGTCTGACAGGTCGAGTGTGAACCACGGCACAGTGGATGTCAACGGTGATCTGTCGGAGCAGGGCGCTACGGTCGGGTCGACACCGGACCTCACGGTCGGTGGGACACCACGACGTTCCAGGAGGGCCACGTGCTCGAGCTCCACCGCGCCGAACGCGCGAGCACGTTGGCCACCGGTCTCGCGACGCTGCTCGCCGAGCCCCTCGCGGACGCCTTCGCCGCAGACGTCGTCGCGGTCCCGGCGAAGGGCGTGGAGCGGTGGCTCCGACAACGGCTCTCCCTCTCGTTGGGGGCGGCAGGAGTGTCGGACGGCATCGCGGCGAACATCGACTTCCCGTCGCCCGGCCGCCTGGTCGACGACGTCCTGGCCGTGGTGACGGGCGTGGACGCCGACTCGGATCCGTGGGCCGCGGGCCCGTTGCTGTGGACCGTCCTACGCGTGATCGACGAGTGTTCGACCGAACCCTGGTGCTCGGTTCTCTCCCGGAGCATCGGCGGTGCGGCGGCGGCGCCCGACGATCACCGCCGTGGTCGACGCTGGTCCACCGCGTCCCACGTGTCCGGGCTCTTCCGTTCGTATGCCGCACAACGGCCCTCGATGATCGTCGACTGGGCGGCCGGTGCCGACACGGACGGCGCGGGCGCCCCGCTCGCGCCGGATCTCCTGTGGCAGGCGGAGCTGTGGCGCCGGGTGCGGGAGCGCATCGGGGTGCCCGGCCCCGCGGAGAGACTGGACCCGGTCTGCGACGCCCTCGCCGAGGACGGGTCGATGCTCGATCTTCCGTCGCGCCTGTCCCTGTTCGGGGCGACCCGTCTCACCACCCTGCAGCGACGCGTGCTGCGGGCGGTGGCCGATCACCGCGACGTCCATCTGTGGCTGCCACACCCCAGCCCGCTCTCGTGGGCCGCGACGTCCCGGCGTGCGGGCGCCGGGTCGGTGCGGCGTGTCGACGCGCCGCCGGTGTCGACGGCGGGTCATCCCCTGCTGGTGAGCCTCGGACGCGACGTGCGCGAGTTGCAACCGCTTCTCGAACCGACGGCCGATGCGGACCGCCATCTCCCCGATCCGGAGCGGTCCGACGCGCGGCGTGTCGAGGCGTCGACGACCGTCCTGAGGCGGATGCAGAACGACATCGTGGCCGACCGCGCCCCGGCCGCGCCCGACGTCCCGGGGATGGACGACAGCGTGCAGATCCACGCCTGCCACGGCCCCGCCCGGCAGGTCGACGTGCTGCGCGACACCTTGCTGCACCTGTTCCAGGACGATCCGACGCTCGAACCGCGCGACGTCCTGATCATGTGCCCGGACGTGGACACCTTCGCTCCGCTCGTGCGAGCGGCCTTCGGGAACGAGGGCGCGGTGGGCGATCCCTCGGCGCACCCGGCGCACGGACTCCGCGTGCGGCTGGCGGATCGGGGGCTCCGGCGCACCAATCCCGTGCTCGACGTGATCGCGGCGATGATCGAGATGGCAGGGGACCGCGTCACCGCGTCGCAGATGCTCGATCTCGCTGCGTCCGAGGCTGTGCGGACCCGGTTCCGCTTCTCCGACGACGATCTCGAACGTCTCGCCGAGTGGACACGGGTGTCCGGTGCGCGCTGGGGCATCGATTCTGTGCAGCGAGAGTTGTTCGGTCTGGGCGACTTTCGTCAGAACACGTTCACCGCGGCCATGGACCGACTGCTGCTGGGCGCCGCTGCCGACGAGACCACGGGGGACTGGCTGGGCCTGGCCCTTCCCGTGGACGACGTCGACGGGAACGACATCGATCTCGCCGGTCGGTACGCAGAACTGGTCGACCGGGTCTCTGTCGTGTTGCGCGGTATGCGGGGCGAGCATCCGGTCCGGACGTGGCGCGCGAGCCTGATCCGAGCGATCGACCTGCTCACCGAGGTCGGGCCGGCCGACGTCCGACATCGGGTCGACGCGCTGCGGGAACTGTCCGCCGCGCTGGAACACGGTGACGACATCTCCCTGCAGCTCGCCGACATCCGGTCGATGTTGCGCGATCGCCTGGCCGGGCGCCCGACGCGATCGAACTTCCGCACCGGAGAACTGACGGTGTGCACCATGGTCCCGATGCGGTCGGTGCCGCACAGGGTGGTGGTGTTGCTCGGGCTCGACGACGACGTCTTCCCACGCGCCGGCCACCTCGACGGCGACGACGTCCTCGCACGCGGTGCGCTGATCGGCGAGCGTGACATCCGCAGCGAGGACCGTCAGCTGCTGCTCGACGCCCTCATGTCGGCCGGCGAGAAATTGGTTCTCTTCCACACCGGGGCGAATCCGGTGTCGGGTGCCCACGAACCTCCCGCCATCCCGTTGTCCGAGGTCATCGAGGTCGTGGCGGCTACGGCGGGGGTCGAGAACAACCGCGCGGTCACGCGGCACCCGCTGCAGCCGTTCGATCCGTCGATCTTCGACGGCAGCGCTCCCGTCGGGTTCGACAGTGCCGCGCTCGCGGGCGCGGTGGCGGCGAGCGCTCCCTTCGTTCCGCGGCAGCCGTTCCTCGATGGTCCGCTTCCAGCGCGAGACTCCGCGGACGTGGCGTTGGCGGAGCTGGTGGCGTTCGTGCAGAGCCCCGTCACCGCGTTCGTGCGGCAGCGACTGAAGGTGGGTCTGTCGGGGCGGGACGACGACGTCGTCGACGCCCTCGCCGTGGAGCTGGACGCGCTGTCGGCCTGGGACATCGGAGAGCGCATGCTGTCGGCGCTCCTGACCGGTGTGGAACTGGCCGACTTCCGGGCCGCGGAGTGGCGGCGCGGAACGCTGCCGCCCTTCGCGCAGGGTGCGCGCCTGCTCGAGCAGATCGAGAACGACGTGGTGCCCATCGCCGACGCGGCGGCCGAGATCCACGTCGGGCCGCCGGAGAGTGTGGACGTCGTCGTGGATCTGGACGGGGGACGGCGGCTCACGGGCACCGTTCCCGGGGTGCACGGCACCACCGTGGCGCGCACGTCCTATTCGAGGATGGCCCCGAAGCGGCGACTGGAGGCCTGGATCCACCTGCTGGCGGTCGCGGCGCAGAGCGGCTCGGACGGATGGACGGCGGTCACCACCGCGCGGGGTCGGTCCTCACGGCCCGTGTCGCGGTCGACCCTCACGACACCCGAGGACGCCCGCGCGGTTCTGGCAGAGCTGGCGGACCTGCGCGACCGCGGTCTGCGCGAGCCACTGCCCCTGGCGCTGAAGTCCGGGGAGGCATACGCCACCAGAGTCGTTCGGGGAAGCAGCGAGGAGATGGCCCTCGCGGCGGCAGCTCAGCAGTTCTCGGATCGGTTCGGCGACGTCACGGAGCCGGCGGTACTTCTGGTGCACGGAAGCGGAGTCGACTTCGGGCAGTGGACAGCGATTCCTCCGGCCGCCGACGAGGCGGCGTGGTCGGCCGACGGCACGCGCTTCGGTGTGCTCGCGCGACGAGTGTGGCAGCCGTTGCTCACCCACGAGAGCATGGAGCAGCGATGAGCGCTCCCGAAGGTATGGAGCAGCGATGAGCGCTCCCGAAGGTATGGAGCAGCGATGAGCGCTCTCGAGAGATCGGAGCAGCGATGAGCACGTTCGATCTGACAGGGCCGCTCCCGCTGGGCACCACCGTGCTCGAGGCGAGCGCCGGCACGGGCAAGACCTACGCCATCGTGGGCCTCGCCGCCCGCTACGTCGCCGAGGGCGTCACCGACATCGCGGGCGTACTGCTGGTGACGTTCAGCAAGGGCGCGACGCGCGAGCTACGCGAACGCACGCGCGCACGCTTCGCCGAGGTCGCGGCCGCCCTGGCGGATCCGTCGGCGGCCCGTACGGGCGGTGACGAGCTGATCGCATTGCTCGCCGACGTCGGCGACGACGAGGTGGCGCTGCGGCGCACTCGGCTGCTGACGGCGCTGTCGGAGTTCGACGCCGGGACGATCGCCACGACGCACAGCTTCTGCCAACGCATGCTCGACGGACTCGGGATCGCGGGTGAGCGGGAACCGGACGCGACCTTCGTCGAGTCCGTGGACGATCTCGTCGACGACGTGGTCGACGACCTGTATCTGCGTCGGTACAGCGCAGAGGTCGGTTCGCCGCCACTGACCGTCGCGCAGGCGCGCACGGTGGCCCGGGCCGCGGTCTCGGACCGGCGGGCCGTGCTCAGTCCCGACGCTCCCGGCGACACGGCGGCCGGTCAGCGGGTCGCGGTGGCCCGCGAGGCGCGGGAGGAGACCGAGCGCCGGAAGCGGCGGCTCGGGGTCCGTGACTTCGACGACCTCCTCGAACTCCTGCACGGCGTGCTGTCGGACGAGACGCACGGCCCGGCCGCGTGCGCGCGTGTCCGCGAGAAGTTCACGGTGGTGCTCGTTGACGAGTTCCAGGACACCGACCCGCTGCAGTGGTCCATCCTGCGGAGGGCGTTCCACGGGCACTGCACCCTGGTTCTCGTCGGTGATCCCAAGCAGGCCATCTATGCGTTCCGCGGCGCCGAGGTGCTCAGCTACCTCGACGCGGTCGCGGTGGCGGACCGGCATCTGGCACTCACCACCAACTGGCGGAGCGACGCGGCCGTGATCGGCTCGCTCGCGCACCTGTACGAGGGTGCCGCACTGGGACATCCCGACATCGTCGTCACTCCGGTGACGGCATCGCACCGGGAACCTCGGCTGCTGGCCGCCGCGACGCGGGACCCGCTGCCTCCAGTGCGCCTGCGCGTTTTCGGTCGAACGGGCTCCGGTCCGCTGAACAACAAGGGCCTCCCGGCCACCGAGAAGGTCCGACTGCGTATCGCCGACGACGTCGCGCAGGACATCGTCGCGCTCCTCGACGGCGACGCGATGCTGACGGTCGACGGCGCGTCGCCGCGGCCTGTCGCTCCCGGAGACATCGCCGTGCTCGTCCGGTCGGGCAGACAGGCCGAGCAGGTGCGGTCCGCTCTCGAGCGCGCCGGCGTGCCGTCCGTGCTGTACGGCGGCTCGTCGGTGTTCGCCACCGAGTCCGCGGCGCACTGGCTGCTGCTCCTGCAGGCACTGGAACAACCGCACCGTGCCGACGTCGTGCGGCGCGCCGCGCTCACACCGTTGCTCGGATGGTCGGCTCGCAGCCTCGACGAGGGTGGCGACGCCGCGACCTCCGCACTGAGTGCGCGCTGCCGCGAGTGGTCCGCGCTCGTCACAGGGGTGGGCTTCGCGGCGATGGTCGAGAATCTCACCGGATCCACCGAGCTCCAGAAACGTCTGTTGGCAACCGAATCCGGTGAACGCGATCTGACGGACCTGCGGCACGTCGCGCAACTCGTCCAGCGCGAGTCGCTCGAGGGCGGACACGGGGTGACCTCGTTGACCCGCTGGCTGGCCGACCGGATCCAGGACCCCTCGAGCGGCGCTGTGGCCGACCGCAGCCGACGGCTCGACAGCGATGCCGAGGCCGTGCAGGTGGCCACGGTGCACGCGATGAAGGGGTTGGAGTTCCCGATCGTGTACGTCCCGTTCGCGTGGGGTGCCGCCGGATCGTTCGATCCGGACACCCTGCTCTTCCACGATGACGAGGGTGCGCGTGTGCGCGACGTCGGTGGGTCCTCCACTCCGGGGTACCGCGAACGCAAGCAGCGCCACGACGAGGAGGCGGCGGGCGAGGAGATGCGCCTCCTCTACGTCGCTCTGACCCGCGCGCAGTGCCGTCTGGTGCTGTGGTGGGCACCGACGGCGATCACGGCGGCGTCCCCGTTGCATCGACTGCTCTTCGGCAGAGTGCCCGGCATCGCGGAACCGGAGTCGACGGTGCGCCTGCAGGACGATGCCTCCGCGACGACGACCCTGCAGTCGCGCTGCGGCAGCGCGATCGGCGTCGAGGCGGTGCAGGACGTGACGGTGGTGGCCCGGCCCGCGCGGACGTCCGAGAGAAGCGGTGGCGCACTGGCCGTCGCGCACTTCGACCGGAGGCTGGACACCGCGTGGCGGCGAACGTCCTACTCTGCGCTGACCGCGGGCGCGCACGATCAGCCGGTCGAGGTCGTCGAATCCGAGGACCCGATACTCGGCGACGAACCGGTGGAGGACCCGTTCGCGGCAGGTGTGGGCGCGGGGGCCCCCTCGCTCATGAACGGTCTGCCCGCGGGAGCCGCGTTCGGCACCCTGGTGCACGAGATTCTCGAGTACGTCGACACCTCCGTCGACGATCTGCCTGCAGAGGTGCAGCGCCGGTGTGTCGAGGCCGTCTCGGCACACGGTGCCGACATCGACGCGGATCATCTCTCTCGGGCGCTGACGGCCGTCCTGCGCACGCCCCTGGACTTCGGCGCGGCGGGCACCGGCACGCTCGCCGAGGTCCACCCGTCGAACAGGCTCGCCGAGATGGACTTCGAGATCCCGTTGTCGGGCGGTGACCACGCCGCGACGGCGCACGTGACCGTGCACGCCGTCGCCGATCTCGTGGCGCACCACCTCGCTTCGGACGACGTGCTCGCGGCCTATCCGCAGCGGATGCGCCGACTCGACGACCGGACGCTCCGGGGCTACCTCACCGGCAGTGTCGACACGGTCCTGCGTGTCGGGTCGTCCGACGATTCCCGCTACGTGGTGGTGGACTACAAGACCAATCGCATCAGAAGTGGCGACCTCACCGTCGACGACTTCACGGTCGAGGACATGGCCGGCGAGATGATGGAGTCGCACTATCCGCTGCAGGCACTGCTCTATTCCGTTGCGCTGCACCGCTATCTGCGGTGGCGTCGACCGGGATACGACCCCCGGGTACACCTCGGAGGAGTGCAGTACCATTTCGTCCGAGGCATGATCGGCCCGGACACTCCGCCCGGGCGCGGGGTCTTCTCCTGGGCGCCGTCCCCCGATCTCGTGACGGCGCTGTCCGATCTGCTCGCAGGAGTCCGGTCGTGACCGCGGTGTACCCGGGCGCTGTCGCGCAGCGCGGCAAGGGAGTGCTGCGCGCGTTCAACGACGTCGGCGTCCTCACCGCGGCCGACGTGCACGTCGCCCTCCGACTCGGCGCGCTCGGCGGGGAACGGGACGAACTGGCGCTGTTCGCCGTGGCACTCGCCGTGCGCGCGGTGCGCGTCGGCTCGGTGTGCCTGGACCTGACCCGCCTGCGCGACGTCACGGCCGACGACGGGGTCGACACGGACGCTCTGCCGTGGCCGGACGACGCGGCGGTCGTGGCCGCCCTCCGGGCGAGCCCACTCGTCCTGGGCGGGGAGAGCGGTCCGCTGCGACCGGTGCTCGTGGTGGACACCGCGGACGGCCCGTTGCTCTACCTGCAGCGGTACTACCTGCAGGAGAAAGTGATCCGGGACGTGCTGGCGGCGCGCGCACTCGACGCGCCGGCCGTCGACGTGGAGGCGGTGCGGCAGGGACTGGCCACCTACTTCCCGAGCACCGAGGTGCCCGACAGGCAGCGCATCGCGGCGGCACTCGCGGTGACCGGGTGGACCACCGTCATCGCGGGCGGCCCCGGAACGGGCAAGACGCACACGGTCGCGCGCATTCTCGCTCTGCTCACCGCAGTGCACGGCCCCGGTCTACGGATCGGGCTCGCCGCGCCGACCGGGAAAGCGGCTGCGCGACTGCAGGAGTCGGTGGCCGAGCAGGCACCGGAACTCGGACTGCGAGACGACATCCCGGCGATGACGGTGCATCGGCTGCTGGGCTGGCAGCCCGGCAGCCGCAGTCGGTTCCGCCACGACGCACACAACAGGCTCCCGTACGACGTGGTCGTCGTCGACGAGACGTCCATGGTGTCGTCCACGCTGATGAGCCGACTCATGGAGGCGGTCCGCGCCGACACCAGGCTCGTACTGGTCGGCGATCCCGACCAGCTGACCTCGGTGGACGCGGGCGCGGTGTTGGCCGACCTGGTCGCGCGGCCGGTGACGGCGGCGTTGCCGGAGGTGGTCACCGCCCTGGTGGGCGCCGACCTCGGGTCCGTCCCGGCGGCGGGGGACTCGTCGGAGAAGAGTCTCTCGACGGGCGAGGTGCGCCGACTCGCCGCGGGCACCGTGCGACTGAGCCGCGGGCGTCGGTTCGGCGGTGTCATCGCCGATCTCGCCGTCGCTGTGCGTGACGGCGACGAGGACGAGGTGGTGCGCCTGCTGAACTCGGGCGATCCCGCCCTCGAGTTCGGTCCGCGGTCCGACGTGTCGTCGCTCGAACGCGATGTGGTCTCGACCGCCCGGGCCGTGACCGCGGCCGCCGCGTCCGGTGATGCGGCCGCGGCCCTCGCTGCTCTCGAGCGGCACCGCCTGTTGTGCGCGCACCGTGAGGGCCCCTCCGGTGTGGATCACTGGGCACGGTGGGCGATGGACCGCGTGGGCGCCGACACCTCGACCTTCCTCGACGCCGCACAGTGGTATCTCGGGCAACCGCTCCTGGTGACGACGAACGACCACGACAACCGTATCTACAACGGCGACACCGGCGTGGTCGTCGACGACGGACACGGCGGCGTGGTCGCCGCGTTCGCGCGCGGGTCGACTCCGTTCCTCGTTCATCCCAGCAGGCTGTCGGCCGTACAGACGGTGTACGCCATGACGATTCACCGCAGTCAGGGAAGTCAGTACGACACCGTCTCGGTGGTCATCCCGGACGAGACGTCGTCGCTGTTGACGAGGGAACTGCTGTACACGGCCATCACGCGCGCCCGCCGCACCGTGCGCATCATCGGCAGCGAGGAGTCGGTGCGCGCCGGTGTCCGTCGCCGGGTGCTGCGGGCCAGCGGACTGCGTCGCGACTCGCCGGTGCCCTTCGGTCACTCCTGATCCACCGCGCGCGCGGCGTCTCGTGGCAGTCGGTTCTCCGAGTACTGCCCGCACGTCGTGCGTGTGCGCTATATTCTCCTCGACTGCGGTCGGGGGGACCGTTACAGGCGGTGAAAACAGGACGGGGGACAGGGTATGAGGAGTCGTCACCACCTGCCCGTCGTCCGGTCCACCTCGGCACCGAGCCACGACGAGCTCGCCTAGTGTCCACATTCCTCACCCCGGGCGTCGAACACGAACCGCGACCGCACCGCCGCGGGTTGTTCGGCTCGCACCCCGGGACCACCGAGAGCGAGGATCGGCGGGTTCTGTCCGGCGCTCTCCCCGTCCGACACCGCATCGTGATCGCCGACATCGGTCTCGGCGAGATCCTCGGCAGCGATGCGCTGGCCGGGATGTCCGCCGCGGTCGGCGAGCGTCGGCCGGGGGGCGTGATCGCCTGGGATCTGGCCGGTGAGGCCACCGGGCACGGTGCCGCCGCGCAGATCGCCGAGGACGTCGAGGCCCTGGTGGCGCCCGAGTGCGATCCGCGAGCACTGTCCCACTACGTCGACACCCGGCCCGAAGGGCACGATGCTCTCGGAGCGGATGCGTCGCTGCAGGACCCGCACGCCATCGAGGCCGTTCTGACCGTCCTGACGCACCACCGGCAGACCGTCGTCGTGCACGCCCGCAGCGACGAGCCGTACTTCGTCGCGATGATCGACGACGCGGACTCGATCGTCGTCCCGATTCCCCATTCCGAGGCCGCGGCACTGCGCGTCGTGGCACTGATGGACTCGCTCCGCGGCAGCGGCCGAGACTCCTGGTCGGATCGCATCGTCGTCGTCAAACACGATGCGGTACATGCCGGTTCGCGGTCCGGCTCCACGGATCTGCGACGCGTGCTCGGGGATGCGGGCGTCCGCACCGTGCTGGACGTGCCGTCCACGTCGGACTCCGATGCGGACGTTCGCCGCGCTTGGTCGCACGTCGCCGCCGTCGTGATGCGGACGCGCGGGCCGGTACGCCCGATCGTTCCCGACGCGCACCCGGGTCTGCACGCCGACGACCACACACCCTCCTTCGACAGCACGACGGCGACACTGCGCGCGCGCTCTGCCGACACCCGGCCGAGTCGTCGCAGCGGGCGACTTCCCGCCCTCGCCGCCCTCGGTGCCCTTCTCGTCGCGGGAGGACTCGGCACCGCCGTCATGATGCAGCGCGCCCCCGCGGATTCCGCACCGGTCCCGGTCGCCACCGCGGGTGTCGGTGCGGACGCGGCCGATCAGACCGCGTCGGCGGCGCCGCCGCCGATCGATGCTGCCCGCGCGAGTGGTCCCGCCGTGATCGTGCGCTACGACGATCTGTACTACCGAGATCGCGACGCCGCAGCGGCCGCAGCGCTCTGGGATCTGTCCGACACGGCCGGTGTGGACGCCACGGTGGCCGATCTGCAGCGATCCATCGACGCGGTGGACCCGGCGATACGGCACCGCATCGACGTGGCGCCCACCTCCGACCCGCTCGTCTTCGACGCCGTCCTGACACTCACGGTTCCGGACGGCCGGGAGTTCCGGTACGACCAGCAGTTCACAGTGCGGGAGGACGACGACGGCTTCGCCATCGTCCGCAAGATCGACTGCACCGGCGTCTGTCCCGCTCCGTGACCCGTCTTCCGGCCCTCCTCCCGCCACGACTCGAGAGAGACACACGATGACGCACCGCGCGCCCGTACGCCGCCGACGCACAGTGGGATCCGGTCTCGCCGCGAGTGCGATGGCCGTGGGTGCCTGGGGGCTGGTGACCTGCGCGTCCGTCCTCGTCGCTCCCGCGGCGTCCGCTGCTCCGACATCGGTGAACGACGAACCGAACACGGCGGCGGAGAAGGTCGCCGAGAGCAGGCGTCGCGACGAGTTGTCGCAGAAGGAGCGTGCCGCAGAGGACGCGGAACGCGAACGCCAGGAGAAGGAAGCGAAGCAGGCAGCCGACGATCTCGCGGCGCAGGAAGCCGACGAGCGGAGAGAGCGGCGAGAGGACCAGGCCGCAGCCGTGCAGAACGGCACCGCGCCGGCGCCGGCACCGTTCGTCTTCCAGCTTCCGCCGCTCCCGTTCGAGATCCCCGGCGTCACGCCGCCCGCCCCGGCGGTCACGGCACCCGAGCCGGTCGCGCCGCCGGTCGACACGGCACCGCCGCCCCCCGGGACGCCCCCGGCTCCGGTGGTGGACGACATCGCCGACGTCGTCGAGGTCGAGGAGGCTCCCGCGCCGACGCCGGCCGTCACGGCACCTGCCGCGCCGGCACCGGTTCCCGAGCCGGACCCCGCACCGTCGCGCCCCGACCCGACACCGGGTCCCGGCCCCGCGCCGCTCCCCGGCACTCCGCAGGTGCAGTCCGGTGGTCATGGGCCGCACACCGGCCCCGATCCGGATCGCGACCCGATCGATCCTCCGTCGCCGCCTCCCGGTGACGACGACGAGCCCCGTCAGCCGTCGCCGAGAGCTGCGACGATGAGCAACCCGGCTCCGCCGTCGGTGAGCAACCCGGCTCCGCCGTCGGCGAGCGACACCGCGCCGCAGTCGGTGCAGCCGTCCGGAGAAGGTCGGCATGCGGCACCCGACCCGGGCTGGACGAATCCCGTTCCCGGACGCTGACCCGTCACCGACGAAGTACGAGAATGCCGTTCACGTCGGAGACGACCGAGTAACCGTCCGCGAGAGCTGCACTGATCGCCGTGTTGTCGCCCGACTCGTCCTTGGGCCACCCGGCGGGCCGGCCGATGTTCACGACGATCCAGTCCGGTGTCGTGGAATCGGTCTCCCGCTGCGGGAACACCGAGACGGGGTGGTCGGACACGAACTGCGGGACCAGGTTGTTGGAGGCCGACACGCGGTCCCCTGGCGGTATGGATGCCGACACGGCTCTCGCGGTGGTCACCTGCGGGTCGACGCGCCACCCGTCGGCGTCGGCGAGCCGAGCCAGCGGCTGGAAGGGCAGCGCGACCAGAGCGACGGCGGCGACGGCGGCGAGCACCACTCTCTGGGCACGCGGTGACAGGTGCATGTCGCGCCGACCGCGAATGAGTGCATCGATCAACGCGGCGAACAGGATCGGCATCAGGATCGCGTTGTAATGGAAGATCGGCTTCCAGAAATTGGTGTTGTCGCTGAGGAACCGCCATGCGACGGTGGGTACTGCCACCAGCGTCAACGGTGACCGCAGTGCTGCGAAGCCGGTGACGGCCAACAGCAGTAGCACGGTCGCGGCACGCGAGTCCCCGCTGACGAGACCGTGTGTCGTGTCGGCGATGCCCTCACCGAGGGGCGGAAGTTTCGAACCCTGACCGTAGGCGTCGTCGGCGCTCAGCAGCGGTATGACCACCGTGATGGCCAGCACGATCCACGCCGCGCCCCACGCGGCCGTCGCCAGGCCCAGAATCCGTGTGCGACCCGTGGTCCACCAGGCGATCAGGGCGCCGATCACGATGACGGTCAGCCCCATGTCCTCCTTGACGAAGACGAGCGGGAGCGTCCACGCCACCGCGGCACGCCAGTGCCCCTGGCCGAGCGCTGCCATGGCGAAGGCCAGCATCGGGACGCCGAAGGCGATCTCGTGGAAGTCGAAGTTCAGTGCCGACTGCAGGCCCCACGACAGTCCGTAGCCGAGGGCCACCACGATGCCCGCGACGGTGCCGAGGCTGCGGCACGCCCACCGGGAGAGGGGCACGACACCCACGGCGAACAGGACGCCCTGGGCGATCAGCAGGGTCTCGGGGACAGGGGCGAGTCGGTAGAAGGGCGCGAGCAGTGCGGTGATCGGAGAGAAGTGATCACCGAGCGTGTTGTAGCCCGTGCCCAGCAGATCCGACGTCGGCGCGTCGAGGCGTGCGTACGAGGCGATCTGCTGCACGAAGATGCCGAGGTCGAAACCGGAGGTGCGCAGCTGGTGCTGACCGACGACGGACAGTGCGCTGTAGAGCGGGGCGAGCAGGAGGAAGGCGATCGCCGGGACCGCGATGTCCGCGCGGCGGGCGCGACGCAGCATCTCCTGCGGTCGGCGCGCCCCGCCGGACGGGGCGGCCGCTGCAGTCTCCGCAGAAGGTCTGGTTGCCGTCACAGGAGATAATTTCTACACGAACTTCGTGTGATCAGGCTGTGAACGCGAGGTGCGGCCGCCCCGGCTCAGCACGTCAGCGGCTCACCGCCTTGGTGTAGCGATGGATGGCGAACGGTACGAAGACGATCAGGATGAGGATCGACCATCCCACCGTCGCGAGCACCGGGTGTTGGAGTGGCCACGCGTCCGGAGGCGGCATCGTCGGGTTCGTGTTCCCGAACAGCACCCGGCTCGCCTGCGTGATGGCGGAGACAGGATTCCACTCGGCGATGGGTTGCAGGATCCCGGGCAGATCCTGACTCTGCACGAACGTGTTGGCGATGAACGTCAGCGGGAAGATGACGATGAAGCTGGCGTTGTTGAACACCTCGGGCGTCCGGATCCACAGCCCGATCACCGCCATCACCCAGGACAGTGCGTAGGCGAAGAGCAGCAGCAGACCGAATCCTGCCGCGGCCTCCCAGAACGACGACCGGATGCGCCAGCCGACCAGCAGACCGGTCAGGGACATCACGACCAGGCTGATGACGTTGATGACGATGTCGCTGCTGGTCCGTCCGACGAGCACCGCGGACGGAGCCATGGGCAGGGAGCGGAAGCGGTCGATGATGCCCTTCTGCATGTCCTCCGCGAGCCCGAGGCCGGTCCACGTGGACCCGAAGATGACGGTCTGCGCGAAGATGCCGGCGATGAGGAACTCGCGGTAGGACATGCCGGGGATCTCGATGGCCGACCCGAAGATGTACGCGAAGACCAGGACGAACATGATCGGCGACAGCAGCGTGAAGACGATGAGGTCGGGGACGCGCTTGATCTTGATGAGGTTGCGTCGGGCGATGGTCGCGCCGTCGCTCAGCGCCGTGGCGGGTGAGTTCATCGGGCCGTCTCCTGTCCGCTGGGCTGCTGGTCGGCCGCGTCGGGCCGGGTCGGCGTCTGGCCGGTGAGAGTGAGGAAGACGTCGTCGAGGCTGGGCTTGCCCAGCGAGGCGTCGGCAGGGGTGACGCCGTTCTCGCGGAGCAGGACCAGCGCGTCGACGAACGTGGTGGTCCCGTCGTCCGCGCCGACCGTGAGCCGCCGGGACGCGGCGTCGGAGGTGACCTGACCCGGTGCGAAACGCTCCATGACGCTCTGCGCCGTCGTCAGATCGCCGTCCGTGTCGAAGGCGAACTCCAGCCTGGCCCCGCCCACCCGCGACTTCAGTTCGTCGGCGGTGCCGCGCTCGATGACGCGACCACGATCGATCACCGCGATCTCGTCGGCCAGCTGGTCCGCTTCCTCGAGGTACTGGGTGGTGAGGAGCAGGGTCGTCCCGCCCTGCACCAGTTCCTCGATCACCGACCACAGCTCGAGGCGGGCGCGAGGATCGAGCCCGGTGGTGGGCTCGTCGAGGAAGAGGACCGGTGGATCGGCGACGAGGGCGCCCGCCAGGTCCAGGCGTCGGCGCATCCCACCCGAGTAGCCCTTGACCGGCCGGTCGGCCGCCTCGACGAGGTCGAATCGTTCGAGCAGTTCACGTGCCCGATCACGGCTGCGCTTCTTCCCGAGGTGGTACAGCCGACCGACCATGTCGAGGTTCTCGAAGCCCGTCAGGTACTCGTCCACCGCGGAGTACTGACCCGAGACGCCGATGCGCGAGCGGAGTTCCGCCGCGTCGGCGACGACGTCGAGGCCCGCCACCCGTGCGGTGCCGGCGTCGGCCCGCAGCAGTGTGGTGAGCACGCGGATGGTGGTGGTCTTCCCGGCTCCGTTGGGCCCGAGCAGTGCCATGACCGTGCCCTCGGGCACCTCGAGATCGAGACCGTCGAGTGCGTCGACGCCCCCGTACCGTTTGACGAGGCCGACCGCGCTGATGGCGGTGGCACCCGAACTGCGTGAGGCCATGAGACTTCCCTTCCGGACGTGACACGACGATGCGCCCGTCGGGTGTGACTCGGCCGAGCGTCGGAACTCATCACAGCACGCAGGTACGACACGGTCGGGTTTCCGCGGAGTCCGCATCGGCTACTCCCTGTGCAGGTGACGCGCGGCCCGACTCGGTCGGCGCGCACGGCTCATGAAGAGGGGTACAACGTGTCCGAGTACGACTACGTCATCGTCGGTGGAGGAATGGTGGCCGACAACGCCGCCAAGGGGATCCGCGAGCACGACGAGAACGGCACCATCCTCGTCGTCGGCTCCGACGTCGACGGTCCCTACACCCGCCCCGCGCTGAGCAAGAAGCTGTGGACCGACGCGGAGTTCACCACCGACGAGGTGCCGTTGGGCACCGAGGAGACGGGTGCGACGCTGGTGCTGTCGACGACGGTCACGTCGATCGATCGCGACGCCCGCACGGTGACCACCGACAAGGGGGACACCCACCACTACGGATCGCTGTTGCTGGCGACCGGGGCGACCCCGACGACGCTGGACCTGCGTCCGTCCGAGCGGGTCGTCTACTTCCGCACCTTCGCGGACTACCGGCGCCTGCGGGCGCTGGCGACGGAGGGCACCCACATCGTCGTGGTGGGCGGTGGTTACATCGGCACCGAGATCGCCGCGGCGCTCGCGCAGAACAAGGTCACCGTCACCCTGGTCAGCAGTGACGACGTGGTGGGCGGCCACATGTTCCCCGCGGACCTCGCGTCGGTGTTCCAGCAGGACTTCGAGGACCACGGCGTCACGGTCCGCACGGGTGTCAAGGTCGACTCCGGTGCGCAGCAGGGCAATGCGGTGTCGCTGACCCTCAGCGACGGCTCCACGATCGATGCCGACGCGGTGGTCTTCGGGCTCGGCGTGACGCCGAACACCGACCTCGCGGAGCAGTCGGGGCTCGACGTCGACAACGGCATCGTGGTCGACGAGTTCCTGCGCACGGCGGACGAGCACGTCTACGCCGCGGGCGACGTCGCCAACTACCCCGACGCGATCCTGGGCCGTCGTCGCATCGAGCACGTGGACAACGCCAACAGCATGGGAAAGACGGTCGGCAAGATCATGGCCGGCTCCACCGAGCCGTACACGTACACGCCGTACTTCTACTCCGACGTGTTCGACAACGGTTACCAGGCGGTGGGCACGATGAGCACCGACCTCAGGACGGTCGAGGACTGGAAGACGCCAGGCAAGGAGGGTGTCGTGTACTACCTCGACGACGACTCCGTGCTGCGCGGTGTGCTGATGTGGAACGTGTGGGAAGGACTCGACACCGCGCGCGAGATGCTGAAGAGCGGCGAGAAGCGCGACGACGAGTCCCTGCTCGGCGCGATCTGACGACCACCCCTCACCCCGCCGCGTCGGCGGGGTGAGGGCGTCTCAGTACTGCACCAACGGGTCCGCGCGCCGCAGGTCCTCCACCGAGACCGCGCGGCCCGCGGCGTCGGCGAGGGGAACGCGCCAGTTCCGATACTGGGTCTCGTCGGTTCCCGGCTGGTTCTGGATGCGGTGCTCGCCGACCATGTCCACCAGTGCCACTCCGATCAGCAGGGACGGGCTGCGCTGGATCAGCCGGTACAGCGCCGCGACCGTCTCCCCGGTGGACGCACCGTCCGCGAGCAGGCCACGCTCGCGCGCGAGGTCCAGCACGGACTCACGCTGTTTCTCGTCCTGCGCACGCTCCTCGTCGACGGCTCTCTCGAGGAGGCCGAGCCGCGATCGCAGATCGATGTGCTCACCCGCCAGGTACCCGGCGGTGGGCGGCAGGTCGTGGGTGGTCACCGAGGTCAGGCACAGCTCGCGGTACTTCTCCGGGGCGATGGGGCCGTCGTCGTCCCGCTCGAACCACAGGATGGACGTGCCCAGCACGCCCCGCTCGGCCAGGTAGTCCTGAACGACGGGTTCGAAGACGCCGAGGTCCTCACCGATGACCACGGCGCCGGCCAGTTCCGCCTCGAGCGCGAGGATGCCGATGAGCGCCTCGTGGTCGTACGTGACATAGGTGCCGCCCGCGGGAGTCTCGGCATCGGTGGGGATCCACCAGAGCCGGAACAGTCCGAGGATGTGGTCGACCCGCAGCCCGCCCGCGTGCTTGAGCACGGTGCGCAGCATGTCGCGATACGGTGCGTACCCGAGTTCGGCCAGCCGGTCGGGCCGCCAGGGTGGCTGGTTCCACTGCTGCCCTTGCTGATTGAAGTCGTCCGGGGGAGCGCCGACGGTCACGCCCTCGGCCAGTGCGGAACCCAGGGACCAGGCGTCGGCACCCGAGAGCTGCACTCCCACAGCCAGATCGTGCACGACACCGATGGCCATTCCGGCCCGGTGCGCGGTGGCCTGGGCCTCGGCCAGTTGCTCGTCGCAGATCCACTGGAGCCAGCTGTGGAACTCGATGCGATGCGCGAGTTTCGCCTGCTGCCGCTGGACCCACGGCGTGCCGGGGGCGGCGGCCTTCGTCTGCCATCGCGTGTCGTCCGGCGACAGCTTCTCCGTCAGTGCGCACCACGTGGCGAAGTTGTGCAGGCCCACGCCCTCCGCGGCGCGGAACTCGTCGAACGCGGCCTGGCGGGACGCGCTCCGCGGAACGAGGAAAATCGCTTCGAGCGCACGGAGTTTCGCGCGCAGAGACTTGTCCCTGTCCAGATCGTCCGTGCGACCGTCGGCGCGGTGCAGTCGGCGTGCGGTGTCGCGGATGCGGGCATACCTGTCGCGCG
This sequence comes from Rhodococcus sp. BP-316, assembly GCF_019836105.1. Classification (NCBI taxonomy): domain Bacteria; kingdom Bacillati; phylum Actinomycetota; class Actinomycetes; order Mycobacteriales; family Nocardiaceae; genus Rhodococcus; species Rhodococcus sp. BP-316. Next base: position 259,004 of record NZ_JABUEE010000007.1, read on the forward strand.
GCAGCATCGCTGTCTCACGGATGTTCTCGACGCGGATGTAGAGCGGATTGAAGAATCGACGGGTGGTCGGCAGATAGGGCGAGGCCTCGATCGGTGGCCGCGGCGCCGCGGCGTGCAACGGATTGACCAGGACGTAGTCCGCTCCGTGCTCGCCGCCCAGGATCGCCGCCATGTCGGCCAGATCGGCCAGATCGCCGATGCCCCACGACTGTGCGGACCGGATGGAGTAGAGCTGCGCCAGCACGCCCCATCGTTGACGATCGGACAGTGCCTCGGCGGTGGACAGACGGGCCGGCGTGACGACCAGCGTGCACGACGCCTCGAGACCGTCGTCCCCCTCCGCGCGCAGCGTGTGCCATCCGAGCGGGAGATCGACCGGGACGGCGAACGTGGCTCGGCCGACGAGGGCGCCGTCGATCTCGCGGGGGTCGACCCAGACGTCCTGCTGAGCCGCCTCGCGCGTGCCGCCGTCCTCGAGCTCGACGGTGACCGTCACGGACGTCCCGTGCGGCACGTGGACGGGAACGTGGTGGTCCTTGCCGGACGTGACCACGACGACCGCCGGCACGGTGCGCCGCCAGGGTGCCTCGTCGTGATCGACGATCGCGGTCTCGATGTCGTCGTCGCTGTCGACGGGCACGTCGAGCGCCGTCAGGACCGAGCGGAGGGTGGATTCACCGACGTCGCGGCGGGCCTTGTCCCACCCCTCGTACGACGTGGCGACGCCGTGGAGCCCGGCGAGGTGGCGTAGTCGTTCGATGTTCGTCACGCTTCGATGGTAGTGCCGCGCGGGGGTGGCCGCGGACGTGAGAACCGTGTCCCGACTCGATCTGGAACACTGGTGGCACCTGCAGAATCGGTGGGGGAGGTGGAGAACGGTGACGAGTGACCCCGCGGACATGCGTGCCCGTCGAGCGGACACCGTGCGGACCATCGCCGAGTCGACGCGCATCGAGTCGGACCGGTCCGGACGCGCTCACGAGCCGCTGTCCGACCGCGCCGCGCTGCTCGTCGCACTGGGTCGTCTCGACGAGGAGACGCGCGGCATCGCGCTCGCGCGCCTGCGCGCCGGCCGGAAGTTCCCCGCACTGGGCGGATTCGGCACCCTGCGGCTGATCACGGAGGAGCTGCACTGGATCGACGGTCGCACGGCCGTACTGCGCACCGGGCCCACGCGCCTGGCTCTGCTGCAACGGCACGTGCTGCTCGAACGTCGACTGGGGTCGTACCGCACGCGGTTCGTGATGAGTTCCGGTCACTACGCGTCGGGGGTCCGCGCGATCCGCCGGGAGCGGCGCGAGGGCATCCACCTCGACGTCGACCAGCGCACCGCCCTCTTCGAGGCGTTGCGGCACACGCCGACTCCGCTCGGTGTCGGACCCGGTCCACTCTCGCGAGCCCGAGGGATACTCGGCGGCGCCGCAGCGGAGCGCCTCGACACGCTGCACGCGCGGGGCGCCGACGTCGTCCGCACCCTCGCGGGCACGGACGCGGATCGGTTCGCCGATCGCTACGACATTCTGCTGTTCCTCGCCGGGATGTACCACGACCGGATCCTCTCCTCGCGGATCTGGCGCTCGGACCTGTTCGCGGTGGCCCGGGCGCAGCTCGACCCGGGAACCGAACTGGTGCAGATCGCGGTGGACGTGGTCGCACTCGCCCAGTTGGACGCGGAACTCACCGCGGCCTTCGAGGCGCAGGGGGACACGGTGGACGAGGAGGGTCGACGCGAGGTGCTCGTGCGCCGAGCCGATCTCATCCCGGTGTGGGATCAGGTGATCGACCGGGTCGCCGCGTTGTCACGCGTGGTCGACGAGATCGCGGTGGCGGAGATCGAGCACCGGAGCCTGGACGCCGTGCAGCGCACCGTGGGCCTCGACCAGCGCATCGACGATCTCATCTCCCGGTCCGGTACGCGGGAGATCTCGGCCGACAACACCCATTCGGTGTCCGATCAGATCTCGCGGGACACGCTCTGACGTGCGCCCGTGCCTTCGTCCTGTTTGGAACGAGTCGGATCGGTGAAAGCACGGTAGTACGCGGTCGACCTCTGAGCGCGTGACCCGCGCCGGAAGGACGACCTCCATGCCAGCAGTACTCGAACGCGCCCGTATCGTCGCGCCACCGGGATGGAGCCGCTGGCTCATTCCGCCGGCCGCCCTCGCGATTCATCTCGCGATCGGCCAGGCCTACGCGTGGAGCGTGTTCAAGGCCGCCATCTCCTCCGACACCGCCATGGGACTGAGCGGGACGATGACCGCGATCCCGTTCCAGCTGGCCATCGTCATGCTCGGCCTCTCCGCAGCCGTGCTCGGGACGAAGGTGGAGACGCACGGTCCGCGGTGGGCCATGACGATGTCGCTCCTCTTCTTCTGCTCCGGGCTGCTCATCTCCGCCCTCGGCATGAGCCTCGACCAGTTCTGGTTGGTGATCGTCGGATACGGACTCGTCGGCGGCATCGGCCTCGGCATCGGGTACATCTCCCCGGTCTCCACGCTGATCAAGTGGTTCCCCGATCGCCCGGGCATGGCGACGGGTATCGCGATCATGGGATTCGGCGGCGGCGCCCTGGTGGCCTCGCCCCTGACCACCAAACTCCTGTCCGCGTACGGCGGCAACACCGATGCCTCGATCGCCACGACGTTCCTCACGCTCGGCCTCGGCTACGCCGTCTTCATGGCGCTCGGCGTCGTGCTGATCCGGGTTCCCGCCGACGACTGGAAGCCGGCCGGGTGGACGCCACCGCAGACCCCGGCGGGTCAGCACACCGCACGCGTGTCCGCGGCGAACGCCGTCAAGACCCCGCAGTTCTGGTTGCTGTGGATCGTGTTGTGCTTCAACGTCACCGCCGGCATCGGTATCCTCGAGCGCGCCGCGGGCATCTACACCGACTTCTTTCCCGACCCCACCGCCCCGGAATCCGTGGTGGCAGCGGCCGCGGGCTTCGTCGCGTTCCTCTCGCTGACGAACATGCTCGGCCGGTTCGTGTGGTCGTCGGTGTCCGACCTGGTGGGTCGCAAGAACATCTATCGTCTCTACCTCGGTGTGGGCGCGCTTCTCTATCTGTACATCTCGCTCTTCACGAACACGAACAAGGTCCTGTTCCTCGTCAGCGCGATGGTCATCCTGTCGTTCTACGGTGCAGGCTTCGCCACGGCGCCCGCCTACCTGCGTGACCTGTTCGGCACCTATCAGGTCGGTGCCATCCACGGACGACTGTTGACGGCCTGGTCGGTCGCGGGCGTGCTCGGACCACTGATCGTCAACGCGATCGCCGACCTCGGCGAGGAGGGAACCACCGGACGGTACGTTCCCGCGTTCGTGACGATGATCGTCCTGCTGTCCATCGGCTTCGTCGCGAACGAACTGATCAAGCCCGTGGATCCGAAGTACTCGGAGCCGGACCCGGAGGCGACGACGCCGGGCACTGCGACCGACGAGGGTACGAACGACAAGAACGAGGCGACGGTATGAGCGAGACGAGGCAGGGCGCGCGTGTGCCCGTCGTGGTGGTGTCCTGGCTGTGGGTCGGGGTTCCCTTCGCCTGGGGTGTCTACGAGCTGATCCTCAAGGCCAAGAACCTCTTCGGTGCGTGACCGGAGCGTCGAACTCTGGCCTCGCCCGCCTGTTCTGCCGCGCCCCGTGATCATGGACCAGCGGTGGGAACGCCTCGTGTTCCTGCACTGGCGTGTCGCCCCGGACGTCGTCGCGCCGTTGCTGCCTCGCGGCATCGTCGCCGACACGATGGACGGGTACACCTATGTCGGACTGATCGGCTTCGAGATGGTGGGGGCCGGGTTGGGGTACGGCCGACCGGTACCGCGACTCGGAACCTTCGGCGAGATCAACGTGCGGCTCTACAGCCGCGACGGTGACGGTCGCCGAGGGGTCGTGTTCCGTTCTCTCGACGCCACCCGTGCCGCAGTGGTGCTGGCCACGAACGCGGCGGGGGTGCCGTATCGCTGGTCGCACATCGACATCGTCGACGACGGTGATCCTCGGAACCGGGTCGTCGGCTACCGCTCTCGGCGACTGGCACCGCCGCACCGTGGTGCGACGACCGACTTCACCGTGTCCCCCGGCGACACCGACATGTCCGACGATCCGCTGTCGGTGTTCCTCACCGCTCGGTGGGGGATGCACACGTCCGTCGCGGGCCGACCCGTCTTCGTCCCCAACACCCACCGCCGGTGGCCGCTGCGCGCGGCGACCCTGGTGCGCTGCGACGACCAGCTCATGGCCGCGGCGGGCGTGGGGGACCTGGCCTCCCGTCCGCCGGACTCCGTGCTGTACTCCGACGGAGTCCGGACGCAGTTCGGCCGTCCCTACGCCGCGACACCGGTGCGCGACTAGATGTAATGGCCAGGGACGTTGTGGACGGCGTGGCGACAACAGATAGGTGAGGACCTCCGGTATCGGTGTGGTTACCACAACTGCACCGACAACCGAGAGGTCCTCGTGTCCCACGCTAACGCCTCCCTCACCCCGAAGGGACGATTGAAGCTCGCGAGTTCGATCGTCGACGACCACTGGTCCATCCGGCGGGCCGCCGAACGCTTCCAGGTCTCACCGACCACCGCCAAGAAGTGGGCCGACCGGTACCGGGCCGGCGGGGCGCCGGCGATGATCGACCGGTCCAGCCGGCCCCGCCGCAGCCCCGCGCGCACACCGAGACGCACCGAACGACGAATCGTGGCGCTGCGCTTCACCAACCGGTGGGGACCGTACCGGATCGCCTACCACCTGCACCTGCCGCGCAGCACCGTCTCCGCGGTCCTGGCCCGCTACCGGATGCCGCTGCTGCGCCACCTCGACCAGAACACCGGCCTGGCGGTGCGCCGCCCCGCACCCCGCCGCTACGAACACCCCGCCCCCGGCGACCTGATCCACATCGACATCAAGAAACTCGGCCGGATCCCCGACGGCGGCGGGCACCGCACACTCGGCCGCACGATCGGCAACCGGCACAACAAGAAACAAGGCCGCGGCTACGCGTTCGTCCACCACGCCGTCGACGACCACTCCCGGCTCGCCTACTCCGAGATCCTCGGTGACGAACGCAAGGAGACCGCCGCCGGGTTCTACCGGCGCGCCGCCGCGTACTTCACCGACCACGGCATCACCATCGCCAGAGTGCTCACCGACAACGGATCCTGTTACCGGTCAACACTGTTCGCCGAAGCGCTCGGATCGGTGGTGCACAAGCGCACCCGCCCCTACCGACCGCAGACCAACGGCAAAGTCGAACGGTTCAACCGCACCCTGAACCAGGAATGGGCCTACGCCCACACCTACCTCTCCGACGAAGCCCGCGCAGCGACCTACCAGGACTGGGTCCATCACTACAATCACCACCGACCCCACACAGGCATCGACGGCAAGTCACCCATCGAGCGACTCACCGTCCACAACCTCCCCGCGAAGAACAACTAGATCAGTCCATGGCGCGGCGGGTGCGCCCCGGTCAGCGCGTACCGGCCGACGTGCTGAGTCTTCCATCGCACAGGGTCGTGGAGCGTGTGGGTCCTCGCGTCGCGCCACAGCCTGTCCAGCCGTAGAGAGGCTGCGGCACTGCGAGTTCCGCCCGCGTCGAACAGTGCCGTGGTGGCGTCGAGGGACGCACGCGCCGAGGCGACCTTGGCCGCTGCTGTCGCGATGGAGGCCGCCGCGGCGCTGTCCGGTGTGAGCTCGCGCTCGGCCACGTCGATCGCCTCGCCGGCCTCGCGCACGAGCGCCTCGGCCCCGCGCACCCCGATCTCCACCTCGCCGAACTGCTGCAGCAGCAACGGATCCCGGTCGGCCGTCGCCACGTCGGCGTCCACCGGAGGGCGAGCGACGACCACGACCTCGCGAGCGGTGTCGACGGCGGCGCGGGCGATGCCGGCGTCGATGGCGGCGTGCAGCAGCTGAGCGCGCGCCCCGTAGGTGGTCGCGTCGTCGAACAGGGCGGAGTACGGCACGAGGGAGTCGGCGGGCACCACGACGTCCGTCAGGGTCACGGTGCCGCTGGCCGTCGTGCGCTGCCCGAGCCCGTCCCAGTCGTCCTCGACGAGCACCCCGGGTGCGTCCGCCGGGATGTAGGCCAGCACCTTTCGGCTCTGATCACCCTGCTCGCCGGGGCTCGCCTGCACGCCGCGGACCACCAACCAGTGTGCGAAGAGCGCGCCCGTCGAGTAGTACTTGGTGCCGTTCAGCGACGAGGTGCCGTCCGGACGGGACGTCACCGTGGTCCGGTCGACCGCGATGGAGGGTGTGCCGCGCTCGCTCTGGGCGTTGGCGAAGCGGCGACCGGCGAGGGCCTCGGCGAAGAAGCGTCGCTGTTGCTCCGTCGATCCCTGTCGCCGCAGCGCGTCGAGAAAGGTCATGTGGCTCTGCGGTATCTGCGCGATGCTGGCGTCCCCGCGAGCGAGCGAGAGGAACACCGAGGCGAGGGTGCGCGCCGAGACCGGCCTGCCGCCGAACTCCGCGGGCACGGTGATGCCCAGCAGCCCCGACGCGGACAGCAGGTCCAGTTCCGGGCCGGGCAGCCGTCGATCGCGGTCACGTTCGATCGCGGACGGGGCGATCTTCGCCCCGAGCGCGGCGGCGACGGCCAGCGCAGCGTCGTCGTCGAGCACCGGCGGCAGGGTCTTCGGGCCGGGTTCGGTGGTCATCGGGCGGGGAGGAACGGGGTGTGGCCGGTGGCGCGTGCCGCGGCGCCGCCGGAGAACAGTCCGCGGCTGCGCAGCTGGGGAATGACACCCTCGCCGAACCAGTACAGCTCCTCGAGATGTGGATAACCGGAGAGAACGAACTCGTCGATGCCGACGGCCGCGTACTCCGCGATGCGATCGGCCACCTCGGTGTGGCTCCCGACGAGGGCCGTTCCGGCTCCGCCGCGCACCAGGCCGACACCAGCCCACAGGTTGGGGGAGATCTCGAGTGCGCGCGGGTCCTTCCAGGACCCGGTCCTGCGGCTCTCCTCGTGCAGGGCGAGCATCGCGCGCTGGCCCACCGACTCGCTCCGCGCCAGGTTGGACTGCGCCGTCGCGACGGCGTCCTCGCCGAGCGCCTCGACGAGCGCGCCAGCCTGCTTCCAGGCCTCCTCGGACGTGTCGCGGGTGATCACATGCAGGCGGATGCCGAAGCGCACGGTGCGTCCGCGCTCGGCCGCGAGTCCGCGGATCCACTCGATCTTCTTCGCGACGGCCGTGGTCGGCTCACCCCACGTGAGATAGACGTCGGAGTGGTCCGCCGCCACCGGGCCCGCAGCGGGAGAGGAGCCGCCGAAGTACAGCGGAGGCGTGGGGTCGGGGAGGAACGGCAGCGACGCGTCCTCGACCTGGATGTGCGTGCCCTGGTGCGTCACCGACTCGCCGCGCCAGAGGCCGCGGACGATGGTGAGGAACTCGTCCGTGCGGGCGTACCGCTCGTCCTTGGACAGGTGATCGCCGTACTGACGCTGCTCGTGAGCCTCGCCCCCGGTGACGACGTTGAGCAGGAGTCGGCCGGGCGCATGGTTGCTGAACGTCGCCGACATCTGCGCCGCGAGGGTCGGGCTGATCAGACCCGGTCGGAAGGCGATGAGGAATGCGAGCTTCTCGGTCTCGCGGGCGAGCATCGCCGTGGTGAGCCACGCGTCCTCGCACCACGCGCCGGCCGGGGTGAGTGCACCGGTGAAGCCGAACTCCTCGGCCGCGCGGCCGATGGACGACAGGTACCCGATGCTCGCGCGACGATCTCCGCCTGCGGCGCCGACTCGCGTGCCGTGTCCGCCGCCGACGATCGCCCTGCTGTCGCCGTAGGTGGGAAGGAACCAGTGCAGGGCGAGAGAAGAGTTGTCGAGGGTCACTCGTCCCACCGTAGGACCGTCGCGGCGCCCCGCGAAGCGTTGGAATCAGGGCGATTCTTGGCGTGTCAGCCCCGTGCCACGAGGAGAGGAACGGTCATCTCGACGTCGGTCAGGGAGCCGTGATGGCCGGGCAGCGCCGACTGGTTCGGTTCGGCCCCGCGGCGGATCAGGGCGCCGTCGCCGAGAGCCAGAGCCAGGACGTCACCGATGCACGCCGCGACGTCGGGGCGCACCGACGGCCCGAACCAGCCCCGGGAGACCGCATCGTCGCGGCCCACCACCAGGTGGTCCGGACCCAGGGTCTCCCGCCAGGCATCGAGCACCGTGGCAGCGGCGCCGGCGTCGGCGAAGACGTGGCGCGCGCGGGGTTCGCCGCAGATCATCCGGACGTCGGCGGTGAGCGCGGGCGTCGCGTCGATGTCCACGCGGGTGCCGATCTGCACCATCCCGTGATCGGCGGTGACGATCAGCGCTGCGTCGGAGGGCAACTCGCCGAGGATGCCGGCGACGATGGTGTCGACCTGAGTCAGCTCGTGGCGCCACGCGTCGGAGTCCGGCCCGCGCACGTGGCCGGTGAGGTCGAGTTCGGACCAGTACGAGTAGACGAGGGACCGCCGGCCGCGCCGCAGCGCGCGCGAGGTCTCGGCGACGAGGTCGCCCGCGGACACCGACGCGGAGAAGTCCCCGCCGCGCAGCACGGCGCGGGTGAGCCCGGACTCGCGCTGGTAGGACGGCGCGATGCGAGTGACGGACACCCCGTCCGCCGCGGCGCGCTCGAACACGGTGTCGCGAGGTTGGAACTGTTCAGGAACGAGCTCGGCGAGCAGATCGACGCGGGGTCCCTGACCGTGCAGACGCCAGTGCAGCGGATTCATCGGACGGTCGAAGCCGGGCACGGCGGTGAGGTAGCCGACGATGCCGTGCTCACCGGGCGTGCGTCCGGTGCCCAGTGACGCCAACGACGTCGCGGTGGTGGACGGGAACGTGGCGGTGACGACCCGCTCGGTGAGCGAGGAGAGTGTCGGCGCTGCCGAGGCGTGCGCCGCCAACTGTCGAGCTCCGAGGCCGTCGACCAGCAGTACGCAGACCCGCCGGACCCCGGACAACCCCAGCCCGACGGTGTCGGACTCACCGGGGACGCCGAGTGCGCCGAGCACCGACGGCAGAAGATCGGACAGGCTGTCGCCGCCGTAGCGCGGAGTGGTCACCACACATCGAAGGCTATCGGCAGCACCCTTCTCGTCAGTCGAAGAGGCTGTCACCGGTTCCGCCGGCGAGGTCGGTCCCGAACAGGTCGAGCTGGGAGCCGGACGACCGCGTCGGTCCGTCGACGCGGTCGGCGGCCAGACGCCGGTGCGCGGAGGTGAGGAGCGCGGAGGTGGTGCGCCAGACCCGCGCATCGAGACCGGCCGACGCGGCGACTCGCGGATCGGTGTCGTCGAGCGTGCGATCGAGGGCGGAGAGCTCGCACTCGCGCGCCACGTCCAGGAAGCGGACGACGCGCGTGCGATCGTGTCCGCACGCGTTCAGCACCTCCTCGACGTCGATGTCGGCGCCGCGCTCCCACACTGCCTCGGCGATCGCGCGCAGTGCCTCGGGAATCGCCGGACCGCCGTGCTCGTCCGTCCCGTCACCCGCGTCGTACTCGGGCGTCGGTTCACCGAACGCGTCGAGGTAGGGCCGCGCCCCGAGCCCGGCCCGGAGATGCTCGGCGGCCTCGCCGGCGAACTTCTCCATGACGGCCAGCATGTCGGCCACGTGCTGCGGGACGAACGGCACCACCGTGACGTCGATGGTGGCGACGATGCGATCCTCGTCCAGCAGCACTTTGACGTGCGGCCACCGGCGATTGACGTCGTTGACGACCGACAGTGCTCGCGCCTCGTCGGTGACGCCGGCCGCGAGCGGCGCGAGGATCTGTACGAACGGTGCCTCCGGGGTGGGGCACAGGTAGAGCCAGGCCGGCCCGAGACGGAACGGGTAGTCGCCGTCCTCGTCGGGGTGCGGCACGAACCCGAGGATGTGCAGGAGCGTCTGCTCGATGATCTCGAGACGGGCCTCGGGACCGGACGTGCGGACCGGCCGCAGCGGGTCGAACGGGACAGGGTCGGACGGCGGCGCGTCCTCGGGGTCCGTGGACGACGCGCCGAACCGGTCCTCGATCACGGGGCCGCACAGGTCACCGTCCAGCTCGAGGAACGACGGATGCGGGACACCCCACACCGAGTGCAGGACGCGGACAGCGGCGTCGGCGATTTGGTCGGCGTAGCGCCGCGGGCGATCGACGAACCAGTTCACCGGCTCGTCGTCGCGGCGAGCGGTGTGCGGGAGCGACGGCGGCGGCGCGAACCCGAACTGCTCCAGCAGTGCGCGCCCCTCGGACGTCCACCGGCGATGCTCGGCGAGGTACTCGTCCGCCAGCACCTCGCACCGGACCGTCTTGTCGTCCCATCCGTAGAACTGCAGGCACGGCGGAACCGGATCGGAGTCGGCGTGCGGGCACGCGAGCACCAGAGAGTGTCCCGCCGGCATCCCGTCGAGGTGATCGGCGAGCAGGGTGCGGAACCGGCTCCAGGCGGCCTCGGGCGAGAGGTCGACACTGTTCAGGTCGTTCATGGGGCGACCGTAACGCGGCCCACCGACACGGTGTCGCGAGTCCCGGCTCACACGGTCAGATCGGCGTACTCCTCGTGCGTCTCGACGAAGTGGTGCACGTAGGAGCACGACGGGACGATCTTCAGCCCCGCGGCGCGTGTGTCGTCGAGTGCGTGACGCACCAGGACGGCCGCGAGTCCGCGGCCGCGGAACTCGGGAAGCGTCACGGTGTGGTCGAAGTCCCGGACCGTCGGATCGGTCTGCCGATACTCGGCGTAGCCGGCGACCTCCTCACCGACGAGGATCTCGAAACGCTGACGATCGGGATGGTGCTCCACGCGGGTGTCGTCTGTGTCTGCCATGGACCGAACCTACTCGCCCGCGCCGGGACGAGGGCCCGTGCTTCCGAGGGCGTCCAGCAGTGCGCGTTCGTAGGTCGCGAACTCCCGCGTGGTGGCGGTCTCGGCGCGTCGCGGCCGCGGCAGATCGATGCTCACGTCGGCGACCACCCGCGCGGGCCGCGGCGACAGCACGACGACCCGGTCCGACACCTGCACCGCCTCCCGGATGTCGTGGGTGATCATCAGGACCGTCCAGCGGTACCGCTGCCACACCTCCTGCAACCAGTCCTGCATGGCCGTCCTGGTCAGCGAGTCGAGAGCGCCGAACGGCTCGTCCAGCAGCAGGACGTCGCGTCCCTGCACGACGGTCCGGAGCAGTGCGGCCCGCTGCCGCATCCCGCCGGACAGCGACGAGGGGCGTGCGTTCTCGAAGCCGTCGAGGCCGAAGACCGGGAACAGGTCGCGGGCCCGGCTCCGCGCCTGCGCCCTCGGAACCCCCTGCACCTCCAGCCCGAGTGCGGTGTTCGCGAGAACCGAACGCCACGGGAACAACAGATCCTTCTGCGGCATGTACGCGCAGCGCGGTGTCACCACGGTGCCGCTGTCCGCGTCGTCGAGACCGGCGAGGAGGGTGAACAGCGTGCTCTTGCCGCAGCCGCTCGGGCCGACGATCGACACGAACTGTCCTCCCTCGACGGCGAGGTCGATCCCGTCCAGTACCGGTGTCCCCGGGTAGGACTTGCGCACCGAGGTCAGCTCCAGAACAGGATCCGTCATCGCGTTTCCTCCTTCGCCGCGAGCGCCCACGGCGCGAGAAGCCGCTCGGCCACGAACGTGAGGAGGAAGAGTGCGATGCTGCACACCGCCGTGACCACGACCGCGGCCAGGACGAGATCGGTGCGGAACGCGTTCTTCTGCTGCGCCATGTAGATGCCCAGACCCGACGTGGCGCCGACGTACTCGGAGAAGACGGCACCGACCACTGCGTAGGTGATCCCGATGCGGAGCGCGGTGAAGAAGCGCGGCAGCGCGGACGGGAGCCGGACGTACCGGAACTGTTGTCGCCGTGACGCTCCCATGCTGCGCAGCAGTGCGTCGGACTCCTTGTCCGCGGAGGCGAATCCCTCGATCAGGCCGAGGGTCATCGGGAAGAACGTCACCAGCGCGATCACCAGGAGCTTGGGGAGGATGCCGAATCCGAACCAGATGATCATCAGGGGAGCGACGGCGATGACCGGCAGTGTCTGCGACACCACGAGCAGGGGAACGACGGCGCGGCGCAGCCACGGCGAGAAGTCCACGGCCGTGGCGATGATCCACGAGATCGTCAGGGAGACGGCGAAACCGAGCAGAGTGACCTGAACGGTGGTCGATGCGTGACCAGCGATGACGGCACGGTTCGTCCAGCCCTGATCGACGACGCGGGCGGGGGAGGGGAGTACACGCGGCGAGATGCCGCTGACGACCACGTACACCTGCCAGGCCGCCACGAGGCCCGCCGCGAGCAGCAGCGCCGGCGCGTACCGCCCCACCCGTCCGCCGCGCTCAGCCCTGATCGAGGTACTCATCGGTGAAGTAGGTCGACCAGTCGGGCTCGGTGGTCAGCGGTGCGCCGTCGGGCCCGGCCAGGACACCGGCGTCGAACAGGAACTTCGAGTACCCGGACCATCGCTCCAGGGTCTGCGTCCCGACGCGGCCGTTCTCGTCGAGCATGTAGTCCTTCGCCAGCATGCGCTGACTCTCGACGACCAGGTCCTCGTCGGGAAATGCTCCCGGGTTGGCGTCGATCAGATCGCGCGCGCCCGCGTCGGGATCGTCGGCGGCCTTCTGGTAACCCTTCTGCAAGGCCTGCACGAACTGTCGCGCCTGTTCGGGGTGCTCGGCCATCCACTCGTCACCGCCGTCGACGACGATCGCGTACGAGTCGGGGAAGCCGAAGTCGGTGTAGTCGAAGTACGTCATCGGGGTTCCGGCCCGCTCGGCCTCGAGACCCTCCCACGCGAAGTAGGAGACGGTGAAGTCCGCGGTACCGGAGTAGACCGCCTCGTACGCGGACGTCCCGAGCACCACGGTCTCGAAATCGCCGGTGCCACCGTCGTTCTCGATCACCTTGCGGAGGGTGGCCTCCTCGCCCGCATCGCCGAACCCGGCGTAGGTCCGCCCGTCCAGGTCTCGGGGGCGCCGGATGTCCTGCCGGTCGGCGCGGACGCCGATGCCGGTGGCCCAGTGCTGCAGCGGCGCCATCACCGAGGTCACCTTCGCACCGGCAGCGCGGGCGTAGGTGGCGGAGCTGTGGAAGCTGATCCCGAACTCGGCGTTGCCGGAGTCGATCAGCGTGTCGGGGGACGTCGAGTTGTACGGCAGGATCTCGACGTTCAGCCCGGCGTCCGCGAAGTAGCCCTCCTGCTGGGCGACGAACAGGCCCGTGTGGTTCGTGTTGGGTGTCCAGTCGAGCGCGAAGCGGATCGTGTTCGCGTCGGAGGCATCGGACGTGGCGCAGCCCGCGAGACCCGCGGCGGCGACGAGCGACACGGTGAGCAGAGCCGCGACGCGCCCGACCCTCGTGTGCCGCGCCCTCATGCGTCCGACCCCGAAGCAGGCCAGGGCACGGTGTTCAGGGCGGTGTCCCAGAACAGCAGTTCGTAGCGCATCGCCACGACGAACGCGTCACTCATCCGCTGTCGTTCGGCCGGGCCGGCCACCTCGGCAGCCGCGTCGACGAGCTCGCGGGCGCGCGCGGCGGAGGTCTGGAAGTCCTCGGCGTCGTACGTCGTCACCCACCGGGCGTACGGGTGGTGCGGATCAGCGTCGAGCACGGCGCGGGCCGAGGCCGCGAGTCCGCGGCCGACCTCGGCGTAGATCCAGAAACAGGGGAGCGCGGCCGCGGCGCCGACGGCGTAGGTGTCGGTCGCCGCCGTCGCCGTGAGGAACGAGACGTACCCGAGGCACGCCTGGCTGTGCTCGACCGGCTTCTCCGACGGACCGCCGAGTGCGACGTCGGCGAGAAGGCTGGTGTGCAACGACTTCTCGACCGTCGCGGCCGTCGCCGCCGACGTGGCCCAGAACGCTCCGGCCTCCGGATCGACTGCGCGCGAGGACAGGAGGGCCAAGGCCTTCGCGTATCCCTCGAGGTAGAGGCCGTCCTGCTCGATGTACGTCCGGAACGACGTGATCGGCAGGGTGCCGTCGCCGAGTCGGGTGAGGAACTCGAGATCGCCGATCCGGGCCCGCAGGCCTGCCGTGCGGTCCCAGAGGAGGTCGGTGAAGCGTGTGAGGTCGGCTGCATCCGTGGTGGAGGCAGCGTCGACCGCATTGTCGTACGGCGTCATGGCCGTGACATCCCTTCGTCAGAATTACCTGCATCAGGTTCTCGGGTGTGGTCTCAGCCTCGCGACGCGAAGCACCCCGTGTCAGAACTCGCCGACCATAGCACCGGCGGTCGTGCGGCTACTTCATGTCCTCCAGTTCCATGCCCTTCGTCTCGGGGATCTTGGACTTCACGAAGAAGAACGACAGGGCGGCGAAGAGTGCGAAGCCGCCGTAGACGATGGAGAGTCCGACCATCTCGGTGAGCGACGGGAACAGCAGCGAGATGACGAAGTTGGCCACCCAGTTCGCGGCCGTACCGATACCGAGAGCCATGGCGCGCATACGGTTCGGGAACATCTCGCCGAGCAGGACCCACATGATCGGTCCCCACGTCGACGCGAAGAAGATCACGAACAGGTTTGCGCCGATCAGCGCCACGACGCCCCAGGGATCGGGCAGGGAGACCTCGTCGCCGGTGCCGATCTGCTGGGAGAACGCGATCGCCGCCATGAGGAGACCGACGAACATACCGATGGAGCCGGCCATGAGCAGGTTGCGCCGACCCACCCGGTCGACGAAGAGAATGGCCACGAACGTCATGGCCACGTTGATCACGGAGGTGATGACCGACGTGGTGAAGGACTGACTCTCGGTGAAGCCCACCGACTTCCACAGTGTGGTGGAGTAGTAGAAGATCGCGTTGATACCGACGAACTGCTGCAGGACGGCCATGATGATGCCGACCCACACCAGCGGCTGCAGACCGAAGCGCGGACCGCGGATGTCGGCGAACGACGAGCGCTGCTCCTTGCGCAGAGTCAGGCGGATCTCGTGGATGCGCTCGTTGGGGTGCTTCTCGCCGGTGATGTTCGCGAGAATCTGCGCGGCCTCCTCGTCGAGGTGCTTGCCCACGAGGTAACGCGGCGACTCGGGGATGAGCAACGCGAGGACGCCGTAGACGACGGCCGGGATCACGCCGACGATGAACATCCACCGCCAGGCCTCGAGGCCGAGCCACAGGTCGTTGGACGCACCGTCCGCACGATCCGCCAGCACGGCGTCCGAGAGCAGTGCGGCGAAGATGCCGATGGTGATGGCCAGCTGCTGCAGCGACGCGAGGCTGCCGCGCATCCGGGCCGGCGAGATCTCCGCGATGTACGCGGGGGCGATCACCGACGCGATGCCGATGCCGAGACCGCCGAGCACACGCCACAGCATCAGGTCGGGAACGCTGAAGGCCAGACCCGAGCCGACCGACGAGATGATGAAGAGCGCGGACCCGAGCAGCATCACCTTCTTGCGTCCCCACCGGTCGGCCAGTCCGCCGGCGAACCAGGCGCCCGCCGCGCACCCGAGCAGGGCGATCGCGACGGTGAAGCCGGTGAGGAACTCGCCGAGGGCGAATCTGCCCTGGATGGAGTCGACGGCGCCGTTGATGACGGAACTGTCGAAACCGAAGAGGAAGCCGCCGACGGCGGCCGCAATGGTCACGCCGATGACTTTGGCCGTGTGATTGGCCGATGCCTGTGTGGTCATCCTTGTCCACCTACATGTCGGCCACCGGCCGCGCCGGTCGATGGCGGAGGAGTTTCGCTTGGTTCGGACCCTACGCCCGGCGCGACCGCTGTGGAGCGGCGACCTGACGGCAGTTTGAGCAGCGCCGGAACGGTGAATCCCGCCGGTCATGAAGAAGACTCTGCGACGCACCGGCGACGCCTCCGCCGACGTCGCGTGGGAGCGGTACATGGACCTGTCGCTCTGGTCGACGTGGGCACCGCAGATCATGGGGGTCGACGCGTCCACCGACCGTCTCGCCGCCGGCACGACCGGCACGGTGCGCGGACCCCTCGGCGTGCGGGTGTCCTTCGAGGTCCACTCCGTGGACGAGGCCGCACGGGTGTGGTCGTGGCGCGCGTGGATCGGCGCTCCGAGTGCCGGGCTCACCCTGGAACACGGTGTCGTCAGCGCGGGGTCGGGCTCGTCGACGTGGTTGGTCGTGGACGGTCTGGCACCGCTCGTCCTCGGCTACTCTCCAGCGGCCCTGTTCGCGCTCGGTCGACTGGTGACAGCGTGACGACCATCGGGGTCCGATCCCCGCACTCCCTGTAACGTCGGTCCTCGTGGGGGCAACCGAGAGCAGCCATGTCGTCTCGTCGCGCGACGGTGAGATCCGCGGCTACGGGCACGGCGACGTTGTCAGTTGGAAGGGCATCCCGTTCGCGGCGCCACCCGTGGCGGAGCACCGATTCCGCGCACCACGCCCACCGGAGCCGTGGGACGGGGTCCGCGACGGCAGGACCTTCGGAGCGATGGCACCGCAGGGCCGTGACGGCCCGATTCCCATGGACTCGTCCATCCCGATGGACGAGGACTGCCTGACTCTCAACGTCTGGGCCCCGACACCGGACGGCATCTCCCGTCCGGTGATGGTGTGGATCCACGGCGGTGCCTACGTCCTGGGATCATCTGCGCAACGGATCTACAACGGGCGCAACCTGTCCCGCCTCGGTGAGGTGGTGGTCGTGACCGTCAACTACCGGGTGGGCGCGCTGGGGTGGTTGGACCTGTCGTCGTTCGACACCGATGGCAGCGTCTTCGAGACCAATCTCGGGCTCCGCGACCAGATCGCGGCGCTCACGTGGGTGCGCGACTGCATCGCCGCGTTCGGCGGCGACCCGACCAACGTCACCGTCTTCGGTGAGTCGTCCGGTGGCGCGTCGGTGACCACTCTCATGACGTCACCGCACGCGGAAGGTCTGTTCCACAAGGCGATCGCCCAGAGTTCCCCGGCCACCTCGGTGTACGGCCCGGAACGAGCGCGCACCGTCGCGCAGCGATTCCTCGAACTCGTCGATCTGCCCGCGGAGCGTGCGGAGGAGCTGCGGACGATGCCGGTGGAGAGGTTGGTCGACGCAGCCGAGAAGCTGGTCTACGAGGTTCCCGAGAAGGTGCCCGGCACATTGGGATTCGCACCCGTCGTCGACGGTGACGTGGTGCCCCGGTATCCGGTGGCCGCGTTCCAGAAGGGCTTCTCGCACGACGTCCCGCTCATCATCGGGTCGAATCACGACGAGGCATCGGTGTTCCGCCTGATGAAGTCGCCGTTGATGCCCGTCACCTCGGACACGGTGAGCACGATGTTCGAGGCGATCGCCGTCGATCATCCCGATCTCTCACCGGCTCGTATCGCCGACATCCTCTCCGCGTACCCGGATCTGCCGAAGAGTGCGGGCGCGCTGGCCCTCTCGCGCGACGCAGGGTTCCGGATGCCGAGCCTGTGGATCGCGGAGGCCCATTGCCGACGAGCGCCGACGTTCGTCTACCGCTTCGATCACGCGACACCCGTGCTGCGCGCGGCGCGTATCGGCGCCGGTCACGCCACCGAGTTGCCGTACGTCTTCGGCAATTTCGGGACCTTCGACCGGGACCCGACCTTCTGGCTGGGTGGGCGCAAGGCAGCGCAGCAGGTCTCCCGGCGAATTCAGCGACGCTGGGTGGCGTTCGCGTGGCACGGGGTTCCTGCTGCGCTGGACGGGTCGAAGCACTGGGCGCCCTACGACGAGCGTCGTCGCACTCTCGTCATCGACGGGCGTGATGCTCTGGTCGAGGATCCGGACCGTGAGCTGCGCGAGATCTGGGGCGAGAAGGTGCTCGGCTTCAGCTGAGGTTCGTCAGGCCTTGCTGTAGGTGAGGCAGTTCGCGGTGTCCGACGACTCGCCGGCGCCGATGCGGACCGCTGCCGCGCTGCACTCGAGGTTGTCGTTGAACGAGCAGTCGACGCGCTGGCACGCACCGACCTGGGTGGAGACGGTGTCGAGACCGCCCTTGGTGCTCAAGGGAATGAACGTGCCGCAATCGGCCGTTCCGTTCGAGCCTCCGACATTGATGGCGAAGGCGTGGCATCCGTCGTGGTTGTACGAACAGGCGCTGACACTGCACTCACTGACGCGGGGCATTTCGAGGGAAGTCATGACGATGACGGTAATACGCGAAAAGCGTCTCCACCAGCAAGGTCAGGCTGACCTAGATATGGTCACCCTTTCTACAACAATGATGTTTCCTATTCTTTCGGGTCACGGATCGATGACGAATTCGTCGACGACGTAACGATCGGTCTGTTCGCTCGGATGGACCGATCATGAGACGAACACTTCTCGCGACCCTGGCCGTCACCGTGCTGTTCGCGAGCGGGTGCTCCGACTCCGGCCAGGGCTCCGCGGCGCCACCTCCTCCGACCACCACCACCACGACCTCGACAGCGGTGGGTCCGGCACCGGGTACGGAACCCGCGTCGTCGGCCGCGCCGGAACCGTCGACCGCGTGTGTGGAGGACTCCGTCGTGGCGGCGGGCATCGAATCGCTGCCACAGTTCTTCGGCAGTGGTTGGCGGCTCGTCCGCCAGGGCGATCCCTGCGCGACGCTGTCGTGGGCGCTCGCGGCGCTCGACGGGGGCACGGGGTCGAGTCCGTGGACCGTCTTGTTCTTCCACGACGACACCTATCTCGGTACCGCCACCGCGTTGCCATACTCGTTCACCGACGTCGCCTCGCAGACCGACGACACGGTCACGGTGTCGTACGGGTGGCTCCGGGAGGGTGAGTCCACCTCGCAGCAGTCCGGCGGACCCGGGTTAGTCCGCTACACCTGGAACGGATCGTCCGTGGTGATGCTGGACGACCTGCCGCAGGAGGTGGTGGACGGCAACAGGCAGACTCCTGCCGATCCGTGCCTGGACGACTCGGTGGTCGCCTCCGCGATCGACTCTCTGCCCACCTTCTCCGACAGCGACTGGAGCCTGTACAGCCAGGGCGATCCGTGCGCCACGCTGGCCTGGGCGATGGCCGTTCCCGACGGTGCCACCGGTTCGAGTCCCACGACGGTCCTGTTCTTCCATGACGGCGCATACCTCGGAACGGCGACCGCCCGTCCGTACGCGTTCACGGATCTCGACCCGTATGCGCAGACCGACGACACCGTGACGATCTCGTACCGGTGGCTCGTCGGCGACGAGGCCACCGCGGAAGCCTCCGGCGGTCCGGCACTCGTTCGCTACCGGTGGAACGGATCCTCGGTGGACATGCTCGATCCGCTGCCTCCCGAAGTGGCGAACGGCTGATTTCCACCGGTGGACGACCCGGCCGATCGGGTGCAGGATCACCGGTACGGGGCCGACGCGGAGGTGTCATGTCATGACTGTCGTTCGAGCAGCACTGGTTCAGACCACCTGGACCGGCGACAAGGAATCGATGATCCAGGCCCACGAGGAGTACGCCCGCCAGGCAGCCGAGCAGGGCGCGCAGGTGATCTGTTTTCAGGAACTGTTCTACGGCCCCTATTTCTGCCAGGTGCAGGACGCGTCCTTCTACGACTACGCCGAATCGGTTCCCGGACCCACCGTCGAGCGTTTCCAGTCTCTCGCGAAGGAACTCGGCATGGTGATGGTGCTGCCGGTCTACGAGAAGGAACAGCCAGGCATTCTGTACAACACCGCTGCCGTCGTGGACGCGGACGGCACGTACCTGGGCAAGTACCGCAAGCACCACATTCCGCACCTGAACGGCTTCTGGGAGAAGTTCTACTTCCGCCCCGGCAACCTGGGCTGGCCCGTGTTCGACACCGCCGTCGGCAAGGTGGGGGTCTACATCTGTTACGACCGCCATTTCCCGGAGGGCTGGCGCGCACTCGGACTGGCCGGTGCGGAGATCGTGTTCAATCCGTCCGCCACCTCGCGAGGCCTGTCGAACTACCTGTGGAAGCTCGAGCAACCGGCGTCGGCCGTGGCCAACGAGTACTACATCGGCGCGATCAACCGAGTGGGAGTCGAGGAATTGGGCGACAACGACTTCTACGGTACGAGCTACTTCGTCGATCCCGAGGGGAAGTTCGTCGGCGAGGTCGCCTCGGACAGCGCGGCCGAAGTGATCGTCCGCGATCTGGACCTGTCGCTCATCGCGACCGTCCGCGATCGGTGGGCTTTCTACCGC
This sequence comes from Rhodococcus sp. BP-316, assembly GCF_019836105.1. Classification (NCBI taxonomy): domain Bacteria; kingdom Bacillati; phylum Actinomycetota; class Actinomycetes; order Mycobacteriales; family Nocardiaceae; genus Rhodococcus; species Rhodococcus sp. BP-316. The sequence goes on from NZ_JABUEE010000007.1 coordinate 279,064, forward strand.
GATCGCAGACCCGACGCCTACGGTCCCCTGGTGACACCGTGACGACCACGTTCGTCCACGGGGGCATCGTCGTCTCGCCGACGGGGTCGCAGCCCCTGGACGTCCTGATCGACGGTGAGACGATCGTCGCAGTGCTGCAACCGGGTTCGACGCTGCTGGGCGCCGACCTCGCGTCGTCGAGCGACGTCGTCGTCGACGCGACCGGGAAGTACGTGATCCCCGGAGGGGTCGACGGCCACACCCACATGGAGATGCCGTTCGGCGGCACCTTCGCCTCCGACTCGTTCGAGACGGGGACGCGCGCTGCCGCGTGGGGCGGAACCACCACGATCGTCGACTTCGCCATCCAGAACCCCGGGATGCGCGTGCAGGACACCCTCGCCACGTGGCACGACAAGGCTGCCGGTTCGTGCGCCGTCGACTACGGCTTCCACCAGATCATCGGAGACGTCGACAGCGACTCGTTGAAGGCCATGAGCGAGTTGGTCTCCGAAGGTGTCACCAGCTTCAAGTTGTTCATGGCCTATCCCGGCGTCTTCTACTCGGACGACGGGAAGATCCTGCGGGCGATGCAGACTGCCGCCGAGACCGGCGCGCTGCTGATGATGCACGCGGAGAACGGCATCGCCATCGACGTCCTGGTCGAGCAGTCGATCGCACGCGGTGACACGGCGCCGTACTTCCACGGCACGTCCCGGCCGTGGCAGCTCGAGGAGGAAGCGACGCATCGCGCGATCATGCTGGCCGACGTGACGGGAGCGCCGCTGTACGTGGTCCACGTGTCGGCGAAACAGGCGCTCGAGCAGATCGCGACGGCACGAGGCACGGGGCAGAACGTCTTCGCCGAGACGTGTCCGCAGTATCTGTACCTCTCGCTCGAGGAGCAACTCGGTGCGCCGGGCTTCGAGGGTGCGAAGTGGGTGTGCTCGACCCCGCTCCGGTCCCGTGCAGAGGGGCACCAGGACGAGCTGTGGCGGTACCTCCGCACGGGCGACGTCTCGACGGTCGGCACCGATCACTGTCCCTTCTGCATGAAGGATCAGAAGGAGATGGGTATCGGCGACTTCTCCAAGATCCCCAACGGAATCGGGTCGGTCGAACATCGGATGGACCTGATGTACCAGGGTGTGGTGTCGGGGAAGATCACGCTCGAGAAGTGGGTCGAGGTGTGCTGCACGACGCCGGCACGCATGTTCGGGATGTACCCGCGCAAGGGCATCGTGTCGCCCGGTGCCGACGCGGATCTGGTGGTCTACGACCCGAACGGCCGCACCACCATCGGAGTCGAGACACACCACATGAGAATGGACTATTCCGCCTACGAGGGCATGACCGTGGACGGCCATGTCGACACGGTGATCTCCCGCGGGGCCGTCGTCGTCGACCGCGGCGAGTACCTGGGCCGCGCCGGGCACGGCCGTTTCGTGCGCCGCGACCTGTCCCAGAATCTGGTGTGAGGGATGGACTTCGGAGTGGTGCTGCAGTGCACCCCACCCAGTTCGCGGGTGGTCGAACTCGCTCGCATCGCCGAGACGCACGGCTTCTCCCATGTGTGGACCTTCGATTCACACCTGCTGTGGCAGGAGCCCTACGTCATCCACAGTCAGATCCTCGCGAGCACCCGCACGGTGGTCGTCGGACCGATGGTGACCAACCCGTCGACGCGGGACGTCACGGTGACGGCATCGACGTTCGCCACACTCAACGAGATGTACGGCAACCGCACCGTGTGCGGGATCGGCCGCGGCGACTCCGCGGTGCGCACTCTGGGTGGGAAGCCCACCACGATCGCGCGGCTCGCCGAGTCGGTGGAGATCATCCGCGAACTCGGCAACGGGCGGTCCGCCCGCATCGGCGAGACCACCGTGCGGCTGCCGTGGGCGTCGCGGTCCGAGCTCGAGGTGTGGATCGCCGGATACGGCCCGCGGGCACTGGAACTCACCGGGCAGGTCGCCGACGGGTTCATCCTGCAACTCGCTGATCCCGACATCGTCGAGTGGACCGTGGCCACCGTCCGCGACGCCGCCGAGAAGGCGGGGCGCGACCCCGATGCCGTGACCATCTGCGTCGCCGCCCCCGCCTATGTCACCGACGGTTCCGCGGCCGCCGCCGCGCATGCCCGTGATCAGTGCCGGTGGTTCGGCGGCATGGTGGGAAACCACGTGGCGGACATCGTGTCCCGCTACGGAGCGACCTCCGGTGTCCCGGCCGCTCTCACGGACTACATCGCCGGCCGCCAGGGGTACGACTACAACCAACACGGCAGAGCCGGCAACACGCACGCCGACTTCGTGCCCGACGAGATCGTCGACCGGTTCTGCATCCTGGGCTCGCCCGAGCAGCACGTGGAGCGACTCCGGCAGCTCGAGTCGCTCGGTGTGGACCAGTTCGCGGTCTACCTCCAACACGATGCGAAGACCGCGACGCTGGATGCCTACGGCGAGTCGGTTCTTCCTGCCATGATGACGTCAGAGGTGGCGACGGAATCCGGAATCGCCCGATAACGGAGGTGGTACATGACCGACCATGTCTTCTATTCCTGGTCCGCCCAGGCGGAGCTGAACCCGGTCACCATCACCGGGGCGTCCGGGTCCTACTTCTGGGACGACCAGGGCAGGAAGTACCTCGACTTCTCCTCGCAACTGGTCAACGTCAACATCGGGCACCAGCACCCCGACATCGTGGCGGCGATCGTCGAGCAGGCCGGTGTGCTCACCACCATCTCCCCGACGGTCGCGAACGACAAGCGCAGCGAACTCGCTCGACTGATCGCCGAGCGCGCTCCCGGTGACCTGAACCGGGTCTTCTTCACCACGGGCGGGGCCGAGGCCGTCGAGCACGCCGTGCGGTTCGCTCGCCAGCACACCGGGCGGACCAAGATGCTGGCCGCGTACCGGTCGTACCACGGCGGCACCGGTGTGGCCATCGGTCTGACGGGAGAGCCGCGCCGGTGGGGAACCGAGCCGACCAACGTCGACGTCGTCCGGTTCTTCGGGCCGTATCCCTATCGGTCACCGTGGAATTCGACCGGCCCCGAGGAGGAGACGGCCGCGGCGCTGGCCCACCTCGAGATGGTCATCACGCTGGAGGGACCGCAGAACATCGCGGGGCTCATTCTCGAGTCGGTGGTCGGCACCAACGGCGTGCTGGTCCCGCCGCCGGGGTATCTGGCCGGTGTCCGCGAACTCTGCACTCGCTACGGCATCGTGTACATCGCCGACGAGGTGATGGTGGGCTTCGGCCGGACCGGGCACTGGTTCGCGTGCCAGGCGTGGGGCGTCGAGCCCGATCTGATCACGTTCGCGAAGGGTGTGAACTCCGGCTACGTCCCGCTCGGCGGAGTGGTGATCTCCGAGGAGATCGCGCAGCGGTACGACCACACGCCGTATCCGGGAGGTCTGACCTACTCGGGACACGTGCTCGGCTGCGCCGCCGGTGTCGCGTCGATCCGGGTGTTCGAGCGCGACGACATCCTGGGCCACGTCCGCGCCGTGGGGGAGGACGTCCTCGGGCCGGGGCTCACCAAGCTGGGTGAGGCGCATCCGAGCGTGGGTGACGTGCGGGGCATGGGGTTCTTCTGGGCCGTCGAACTGGTGACGGACAAGGGCACCCGCGAGCCGCTGACACCGTTCAACGCCACCGGCGCCGCCGCAGCTCCCATGGCGGCCGTCACGAAGGCGGCCAAGGAGCGCGGGCTGTGGCCGTTCGTGGCGGGCAATCGGCTGCAGATCGCGCCGCCGCTCGTCACGACGGAGGAGGACATCCGTCGGGGACTCGAGATCCTCGACGAGGTGCTCGAGGTCGCCGACGGGTACACCCGGAACTAGAGCACGGCACCGGGATTCAGAATGCCCGCGGGATCGAGGGCGTGCTTGATGCGCCGGGTCAGCTCCATGACGTCCTCGCCCACCTGATCCGGCAACCACGCCTTCTTGAGCCGGCCGACACCGTGTTCCCCGGTGATGGTGCCGCCCAACGAGATCGCGAGCGTCATGATCTCGCCGAATGCCTGGTGCGCACGCTCCTCCATGTCCGCGTCCTCGGGGTCGAACACGATCAGCGGGTGCGTGTTCCCGTCGCCCGCATGGGCGATGACGGCGACGACGACGCCGCGGGCATCGGCGATCTTCGCGATTCCCTGCACCAGGTCCGCGAGTGCGGGCAGCGGAACTCCGACGTCCTCGAGCAGGAGGGATCCGGTGCGTTCGACGGCGGGGATGGCGAAGCGCCGGGCCGCGGCGAACGCTTCGCCCTCGTCGGGATCGTCGGTCACGAACACCTCGTCGGCGCCGGCGGCCGTGCACGCCGCGGCCATGGTCTCGGTCTCCTCGGTGCGGTGCGCGCCGGGTGAGTCGGAGCGGGCGATGAGCATCGCGGCCGCCGTGCGGTCGAGGCCCATCTTCATGGCGTCCTCCACGGCGTTGATCGACGTGGAGTCCATGAACTCGAGCATGGCGGGCCGCAGCGAGCGGGTGATCGCCAGAATGGCGTCGGTCGCGTCGGACAGGCGGGTGAAGGTGGCCACGACCGTGCTCGCGGGTGGTTGAGCCGGGATCAGTCGCAGCGTCACTTCGGTGATGATGCCGAGGACGCCTTCGCTGCCGACGAAGAGTTTGGTCAGCGACAGGCCGGCCGAGTCCTTCAGACGCGGGCCGCCCAGGTTCACGACGGTGCCGTCGGCGAGGACCACCTCGAGACCGAGGATGTAGTCCGTGGTCACCCCGTACTTGACGCAGCACAGGCCGCCGGCGTTGGTGGCGGCGTTGCCGCCGATCGAACACATCTCGAACGACGACGGATCCGGTGGGTACCACAGGCCGTGTTCGGCCGCAGCGGCCTTGACCTCGACGTTGAGCAGACCGGGTTGGACCACGGCCGTCCGCGTCACCGGGTCGACGGTGACGGCGCGCATCGCCTCGGTCGTCAGCACGATGCCGCCGTCGACGGCGGTCGCACCACCGGACAGACCGGATCCCGCGCCGCGCGGCACCACCGGGACGGAATGCTCGGTGGCCCAGAGCATGACGGCGCGGACGTCGGCCGTGCTGGTGGCGCGCACGACGGCGAGCGGAGTGCCGGCGTTCGGATCACGGGCCCAGTCCTGGCGATAGCCGGCGGTGATGTCCGGATCGGTCACCACGATGGCGGCTCCGACCGCGTCTGTCAGGGACGTCACGAGATCGTCGATGATGCTCACCTTCCTCGACCGGCGGGTCCTACGTCTCGACGCTACCCCCAGCCCTGCCCGTGACCTCGCCGGAACGACGAGACACGGTGCGGGACAGTGGGAGACCGCGTCGAACGGTGGCCGGGTCGACGTCCGGCCGATGTTCACATCAGTCACACGAGCAACTCTGTTACCAGATCGTGCCCCGATGGGTGCCGACAAGAGCACGTCGGAGGATTAGCGTCCGGATGACGGAGATCGGCACGTGGGCCGAGACCGAGGGGGCGAGAAGGAGGCACTCATGGCACCGTCACACGACATCACACGGTCGGCATCTGCACCATCGACGACAGCGTCGCGCAGACCGACGAAGAACACCCCGTTCGAGTGCGCGGCGGCGCTGTTCTCCTACGACTTCGTCTCCGGCGGCGTCGACTACGACACCCTCGAGTCGCTCCATCGTGGCGAGGTGACCGAGTGGACGTCGGCGCTACGACGCTCGGGACTGTTCACCGACGCCGAGATGGACGCCCTCGCCGCCCAGTGGTCCGAACGTCCGGGCCTGCTGCTCGATGCGTTGCTCCGTGACGCCGACGAGATGACCGTGCGGCGTTGCCGGCTCGCGTGGTCGGCGATGGACCGGCTCGCGCCGTTCCAGATGCCCATCGCGCACAGCGGCTGACAGTCAGATCACCGCGGCAACGCCGCCGTCGACGACGTAGACCTGGTCGTCGGTGAGCGTGCGATATGGCGTTCCCGCCGCGTCGCACGCCGCGGCCATCGCGGCCGACGCTCCGTCGGGATCCAGAGTGTCCGACGCCCAGTGCGGCACGAGCACGTCGTCGATGATCTCCAGGCCGGTCCACAGCACGTCCTCGCCTGTGGTCGGCTCCACCTCGCCGGGTGAGTCGGCGTACTCCACGCCCCGCAGCGTCGGACCCAGGACGCAGGCTCCGGCGCTGTACCCGCCGTACACGAGGGAATCCTCCGCAAGTAGTCGAGCGATCGCCTCGTCGGCACCGGACGAGGCCATCCTGCGCCGGAGCACGAAGGTGTTCCCACCGCGGACCCACACGGCGGGGAAGGCGGCCAGGACGTCGTGCGCCGTGCTCGGCATCAACTCGCGCAGGTCGACCTCGACAGGGAGGAAACCCGCCGAGCGCAGGAGGGTGAACTCACTGGTGACCGCGGACGCGCGCGCGGCGTCGGGCCAGGAGTCCGCCGCGTTGGCGATGACGGCGATGCGGCCGGGTGGTCCGGTCAGTTCGAGGAACCGGTCACGGGCGAGCCCGAATCGGTAGGACGCGAGGAACAGGCGCATGGCGGGAGCGTAGGTCAGTACGCACGCGTCGGGTGTGCAGACGTGGTTAGTGTCGGGTGCATGTCGCTGCAAAAGATGATCGATGATCCGTCCCGCGTCATCGTCGACGCCTGCCGCGCCGCCGCCCGGCGCAGCGCCGACCTCCGCTTCGTCGAACGGCCCGGATACTTCACGCGCCGCGGCCGCACGACGGACGGGCGCGTGGCCGTGATGTCGGGCGGTGGTTCCGGCCACGAACCGCTCCACTCCGGCTTCGTCGGCGCCGGGATGTTGGACGCGGCGGTGCCGGGGTCTGTGTTCACGAGCCCGAACGCGCTGCAGATCGAGGCGGCGACGCGGGCCGTCGAGGCCGGCGCCGGCGTGATCCACGTGGTCAAGAACTACACCGGCGACGTCATCAACTTCCGCATCGCGGCCGATCTGTGTGCTGCCGACGGCATCACGGTCGAGACGGTGCTCGTGGCCGACGACGTCGCGTCCGAGAGCGAGGACGGGCCCGGCCGACGCGGAACCGCCGCGACGGTGGCCGTCGAGAAGATCTGCGGCGCCGCCGCTGCTCGCGGCGACGACCTCGCCTCCGTCGCCGCGCTGGGGCGGCGGGTCGCCGAGGGCGCTCGCAGCATGGCGGTGGCCTTCCGTCCGTGCACGGTTCCGGGCGCGTCGTCCCCGTCCTTCGAGCTCGGCGACGACGAGGTCGAACTCGGTGTCGGTATCCACGGCGAGCGCGGCACCGCGCGCGTCGCGACGCTCACCGCCACCGAGATCGCCGAGGCGCTGCTCGGACCCGTGGCCGATTCGCTGGGACTGTCCGGCGGCGAGGACGTCGTGCTCATCGTCAACGGACTCGGCGCGACCCATCCGCTCGAACTCGACATCGTCTTCGGTGCCGCGCTGCGGTATCTCGAGGGGCGCGGCATCACCGTCCGACGCACGCTCGTCGGGAGCCTCGTGACGGCGTTCGACATGGCGGGGCTGTCGTTGACCGCCGTCCGCTGCGACGACGAGATCCTCGGCTTGTGGGACGCCCCGACCGAGGCGCCCGCGTGGCCCCGCTCGCCGGCGCAGGACCTGCACGACGACGCCGTGGACGACACGGACGCGGCAGCGGCGTCGGAGCTTCCCGGCGGCGCGGCCGACCCGTTCGTCACCACCTGGGTCTCGTCGTTCGTCGAGCGTGTCCGGTCGTCGATCGACGAGCTCACCGACCTCGATCGCCGAGCCGGTGACGGCGACTTCGGAGTCAACATGGAGATCGGTCTGGCCGACTTTGCGGTGGACGAGAGTGCCTCGCCCGCAGCGGTGTTCGAGATCCTGGCTCGTGGATTCCTCGGCAATGCGGGCGGAACGTCCGGCGCTCTCTTCGGTGCGTTCTTCCACCGGGTCTCGGTCGCCCTCGACGGTCCCGGTGCGAGCACCGCGAGCATCGCCGCGGGAGTGGCCGACGGACTGGCCGCCATCACCGATCTCGGCGGTGCGCAGCCGGGGGACAAGACCATGGTGGACGCGCTGGACCCGGCGTCACGAGCTCTGGGGGACGCCGGATCGGTCGAGCTCTCGGCGGCCCTCGCCGCGGCTGCCGAGGCTGCGACGCGCGGTGCCGAGTCCACGACGGACACCGTCGCCCAGCGTGGCCGCGCCAGCTACATCGGCGACGCGGCGCGCGGCGTCATCGACCCCGGTGCTCTCGTGGTCTCCTGGTTCTTCGCCGCCGCCTGAGCGGCTGCATCGGACGTCAGGAGGCAAGTGCGGCCCGAATTGCCCGGGCGGTCGCCTCGGGCTCGCTCTGACGCCGCGTGATCATGCCGGCGACGAAACGGATGCGATCGCCGTGGTGGCGAGGTACGACATGCAGGTGCGAGTGGAACACGGTCTGGAAGGCGGCGCGTCCGTCGTTCATGGCGAGGTTGACCCCGTCCGCCGCCAGGGTGCTGCGGCGCATCGCGCCGGCCAGGGCCTGGCCGGCGGCGAAGACCTGCCCACCCACGACCGGGTCGAGTGTCTCGAGCCCCGAGGAGTGCACCTTGGGAACCACCAGGGTGTGCCCGCGGGTGACGGGCCGGATGTCGAGGAACGCGAGCACCGAGTCGGTCTCGTGGACGATCGTCGCGGGGGCGCGGCGGGCGACGATGTCGCAGAACACGCACTCGGTCATCGCTGCTGCTCCGTGACGGCGGCGACGAGTGCAGGCAGGGAGTCGGCCGCGGTCGCCCGCCAGACGTGGTGGGCCATGTCGGAGACCGCGGTCTCGTCCGGGTTGATCTCGATGACGACGGCGCCCGCGCTGCGAGCCTGAGCGGGAAGCCCCGCGAAGGGGTAGACAACGCCGGACGTTCCCACGACCAGGACGGTGTCGGCGGCCTCGACGGACGCCGCGACCGCTGCCCACTCCGCTTCCGGGAGCGGCTCGCCGAACCACACGACACCGGGGCGGACCGGACTTCCGCAGAGACCGCACGCAGGCGGCGCGATGCGTTCCGCGCCGTCCTCGACGTCGTCGACCGGTCCCTCGAAAGGCTCCTCGCAGATCGAGCACCGCACCGCGGCCAGCGTGCCGTGGACGTGGGCCAGCACGGTGGACCCGGCGCGCTCGTGCAGGTCGTCGACGTTCTGCGTGGCGATCTCGACGGTCTGCTGCGGTGCGGACCTCTGCCACTGCGCGAGGGCCACATGACCGGCGTTCGGGCTCGAGGCGGCCACGAGCTGCGCTCGTCGGCGGTACCAGGCCCACACCAGATCCGGATCGCGGACGAACGCGTCGGGGCTGGCCAGCTCCTCCGGGGAGTACCGCTCCCACAGCCCGGTCTGCGCGTCGCGGAACGTCGGCACGCCCGACTGCGCGGACATCCCGGCCCCGGTGAGCACGGCGACGCGGGACGCGGACCGGACGGCCTCCAGCACGGGCTGCGGAACGTCGGATGCGGGGTCGGCACTGTCGGTGGTCATGAAGCGAGTGTGCCAAGTCGCACCGACACACTCGGTCCGTTATGACCTCCGCCTCACATTCGACCTCGACGCTCGGTATGTCTGTGTCGTGCGTTACCTTGCGGTGGGCCCACCCGGCCGACTCCAGGACCTCTCACGCGGGCGAACATGAGCCACCGTCGACGAGGTCGTTCTCGGAACCGACGACAGTCGGCGGCAGTGCAGCTCCGCGGGACGCGGACGTGCCGCCATTCACAGGAAGTACAGCTGGTGGAAGATTCTCGAGAAGCAGGGACGCTGGTCGGCGTCGTGCGTGAGACGAACGAGGGGGAGCGCCGGGTGGCGCTGGTCCCCAAGGTGGTCGCCGCGCTGACGGGCAAGGGTGTGCGCGTGGTGGTGGAGGCGGGTGCCGGTCTGGGCGCTCTGATCCCCGATCAGCTGTACGTCGACGCCGGTGCGAGCATCGGCGATCCGTACAGCGCCGACGTGGTGGTCAAGGTGGCGCCGCCGTCGTCGGCCGAGGTGCGCAAGCTGCGCCGCGGATCGACGCTCATCGGCTTCCTCGCGCCGCGCAACGCGGACACGATCATTCCGGAGTTGACCGCTGCGGGCGTGCAGGCCTTCGCGGTCGAGGCGATCCCGCGTATCTCCCGCGCGCAGGTCATGGACGCGTTGTCCTCGCAGGCCAACGTCGCCGGCTACAAGGCGGTGCTGCTCGCGGCGTCGGAGTCGACGCGATTCTTCCCGATGCTGACCACCGCGGCGGGCACCGTGAAGCCGGCGACGGTGCTGGTACTCGGTGTGGGTGTGGCGGGACTGCAGGCGTTGGCGACGGCGAAGCGTCTCGGTGGCCGCGCCACCGGGTACGACGTGCGTCCCGAGGTCGCCGATCAGGTGCGGTCGGTCGGTGCGCAGTGGCTGGATCTGGGGATCGACGCCGCCGGTGAGGGCGGGTATGCCCGTGAGCTCACCGAGGACGAGCGTGCCCAGCAGCAGGCGGCGCTGGAGAAGGCGATCTCGACGTTCGACGTCGTCATCACCACCGCTCTGGTGCCGGGTCGTCCGGCGCCGAAGTTGGTCACCGCGGCGGCTGCCGCGGGGATGCGACCGGGCAGTGTCGTGGTGGACCTCGCGGGGGAGACCGGTGGCAACTGCGAGCTCACCGAGCCGGGTCGCACGGTGGTGAAGAACGACGTCATCATCGCCTCGCCGCTGAATCTGCCGGCGACGATGCCCGAGCACGCGAGTGAGCTGTACTCCAAGAACATCTCGGCGCTGATCGAACTGATGCTCGACGATGCCGGTGCCCTCGCCCCCGATTTCACCGACGAGGTCCTCGCGAAGTCGTGCGTGACGCGCACGGCCGACACCACCGTGAAGGCGGACGCCTGATGTACACACCGTTGCTCGCGAACATCGCGATCCTGGTCCTGGCCGGGTTCGTCGGTTTCGCTGTCATCTCCAAGGTGCCGAACACGCTGCACACGCCGCTGATGTCGGGTACCAACGCCATCCACGGCATCGTCGTGCTCGGCGCCCTCATCGTGTTGGGCAGGTTGCCGGAGGACGCGCCGTGGGGTGTGCGGATCATCGCGTTCGTCGCGTTGATCTTCGGCACGCTCAACGTCGTCGGTGGGTTCCTGGTGACCGACCGCATGCTCGGCATGTTCAAGGGCAAGAAGGCGCCCGCTGCTGTGTCGACTGCAACCGGTGAGAAGGGTGCTGATTCCTGATGAACAATCTCGTCAACATTCTCTACATCGTCGCGTTCGCGATGTTCATCTACGGTCTGATGGGTCTGACCGGTCCGAAGACGGCGGTGCGCGGCAACTGGATCGCCGCTGTCGGTATGGGTATCGCCGTGGTGGCGACTCTGATCGAGGTCCGCGACACCGCGGCGATCAACTGGATCCTCATCGCCGCGGGTCTGGCGATCGGTGTCCTGCTGGGTGTCCCGCCGGCCAAGCGCACGAAGATGACGGCGATGCCGCAGCTGGTGGCGTTGTTCAACGGTGTGGGCGGCGGCACGGTCGCATTGATCGCCTGGTCGGAGTTCATCGAGACCGACGGTTTCTCCGCGTTCCAGCACGGTGAAGAGCCGACGGTGCACATCGTCATCGGGTCACTGTTCGCGGCAGTCATCGGGTCGGTGTCGTTCTGGGGTTCGCTGGTGGCATTCCTGAAGCTGCAGGAGCTGCTGAACAAGAAGGTCGAGAAGGCGTTCGTGAAGAACGCCCGCATCTTCCAGCTCACCAACATCGTGTTGCTGCTCATCGCGGTGGCGGTGTCGGTCTACATCGGTCTGCGCGCCACCCCGGGTGAGGGCACCTCGCAGTGGTGGATCGTGCTGGTGCTCGTCGCGGCGGCACTGATGGGCCTGTTCGTGGTGTTCCCCATCGGCGGCGCGGACATGCCGGTGGTGATCTCGCTGCTGAACGCGTTGACGGGTCTGTCGGCTGCGGCGGCGGGGTTGGCGCTGAACAACACCGCGATGATCGTGGCGGGCATGATCGTCGGCGCGTCCGGCACCATCCTCACGAATCTGATGGCGACGGCAATGAACCGGTCGATTCCGGCGATCGTGTTCGGGTCCTTCGGTGGCGGCGGCGCGTCCGCGGTCGGTGGCCCGGACGATGCCGGCGGCACGGTGAAGTCCACCTCGGCGGCCGACGCGGCGATCCAGATGGCGTACGCCTCGCAGGTCATCGTGGTGCCCGGCTACGGTCTCGCGGTCGCCCAGGCCCAGCACGCGGTCAAGGACATGGCGTCGATCCTCGAGTCCAAGGGCGTGGAGGTGAAGTACGCGATCCATCCGGTGGCCGGGCGCATGCCGGGTCACATGAACGTGTTGCTCGCCGAGGCGGACGTGGAGTACGAGGCGATGAAGGAGATGGACGACATCAACGGGGAGTTCTCCCGCACCGATGTCACCCTCGTCATCGGCGCGAACGACGTCACCAACCCGGCGGCGCGCAACGATCCGAGTTCGCCGATCCACGGGATGCCGATCCTGAACGTGGACGAGTCGCGGTCGGTGATCGTGCTCAAGCGGTCGATGAGCTCCGGGTACGCAGGTATCGACAATCCGCTGTTCACGGCGGACCGCACGTCGATGCTCTTCGGCGACGCGAAGAAATCCGTCAACGCCGTCATCGAGGAACTCAAAGCCCTCTAGGTGTACCCGGCCCTGATGCCCCGCCCGCTCACCGGCGGCGGAGCATCAGGGCCGCGGTGTCGAGAGGGTTCTTCGCCTCGCGGGCAGCGGCGACGGGGGAGTGCGCCATGACGACACCGGCGGCGCCCCACCACATCCCGGTCACCAGCAGCGCCCCGACGATGCCGATGCCTGTCGCACCCGCGGTGACCACGGCGGCGAAGGCCACGCCGGCGACCAGGGCCGAGCCCAGCCCCAGGACGACGGGACGCAGCCGACCGGGCACGACGAGCGCACCCGACGCGATCACCGAGGATGCTGCGACCACGCGGCCGTCGGGAAGTGCCGACGTCGCGATGTGATCGGACAGCCATGCCGACCCGGCTGCGGCGGTCAGGGTCGACCCGAGGCACAGCATGAGGATCGCGCCGATGCCGTACGGCAACTTGCGCACCACCGCGACCACCGTCAGCGCGGCGACCACCACCAGCACGGTCGTCACGTCGATGACGTCGAGCACCGTGTCGGCCGGGGCGTACAGGGCCTCGAGCGCGACCGACGCCGGTGGGTAGCGCACGCCCAGCAGCGGCAGGACGGCGTAGAGCACGACCAGTGCCGCCGCAGACACTCCTGTCAGAGCCCACCACCGAGGGGTGGTGCGTCGGGCGCGAAGCGCGATCTGTTGCGTCGTCGTGGTACTCACGGGTCCCCATGATGGCGCACGAGGCTGGCAGAATCCTGTGACCCGGTGCAGTGATTCCCGTGCGGCGCGTCAGCCTGCGAGAACCGTGTCGACTCCCGTGAGAATCCGATCGACGTCCGGGAGGTGGTGCCGCTCGAGGCGTGCCGGCGGGTACGGAACGTGGAAGCCCGTGACCCGCTGGACGGGTGCCTCCAGCGAGTAGAAGCACTCCTGCGACACCTGGGCCGCCACCTCCGCCGCGATGCCGAGGTAGCCCGTGTCCTCGTGCACGACGACGAGGCGCCCGGTCCTACGCACGGACCGACAGACCGTGTCGGTGTCCAGCGGTGAGAGGGACCGGAGATCGATGACCTCGAGGCTGTGGCCCTCGGACTCCGCCACCTCGGCTGCCTTCAGTGCGGTCTGCACCATCGACCCGTAGGCCACCACTGTCGCATCGGTACCGGTGCGGCACACGCGAGCGGCGTCCAGCGGCAGATCGGGCGCATCGGTGGCCCATTCGCCTTTGTCCCAGTACCGGCGCTTGGGCTCGAGGAAGACGACGGGATCCTCCGAGCGCACGGCCTGTTGGATCATCCAGTAGGCGTCGTGAGGCGTGCTCGGGCTGACCACCCGCAGGCCGGCCGTGTGGGCGAAGTACGCCTCGGGAGATTCCGAATGGTGTTCGACGGCTCCGATGCCACCACCGAACGGGATGCGGATGACCATCGGGGCGCCGATGCGACCGGCGGTGCGGTACCGGATCTTGGCCACCTGGGACACGATCTGGTCGAAGGCCGGATAGACGAACCCGTCGAACTGGATCTCGACGACGGGGCGGTAGCCGCGCAGCGCCATGCCGAACGCGGTGCCCACCATGCCGGACTCGGCGAGGGGCATGTCGAGCACGCGCTGATCGCCGAAGTCCTTCTGCAGTCTGTCGGTCACGCGGAACACACCGCCGAGCTTGCCGATGTCGAGGCCCATCAGCACGACCTTGTCGTCGGCTTCGAGGGAGGCACGGAGACCTGCATTGATCGCACCACCGAGGGTGCCCTTGACGTGGAGATCGGACGACGCGGTGGTCGCGCCGGCGCGGGAGAGGGTTCCGGTGGTCATCGCAGTGTCTCCTTCTGGCGGTCCACCACAGCGTGGGGTTCGGCGTAGACGTGGTCGAGCAGGGTGGACGACTCCGGATCGACGGCGGAGATCGTGGCGGAGCGGAGCCGGGCGGCGACGTCGTCGGCGGTCGCGGCGATGCCCTCGCGCACGGACGGTGTCAGGGCGCCCTCGCGGGTGAGCAGTCTGTCGAGGCGGTCCAACGGATCGCGCGCCGCCCACACGTCGCGCTCGGCGTCGGCGCGGTACCGCGTCGGATCGTCGGACGTGGTGTGCGGGCCCATGCGGTAGGTCATGGCTTCGATGAACGTGGGGCCTCCGCCGGTGCGGGCGCGGTGCGCGGCGGCACGGGTGACGGCGAGGACGGCGAGGGCATCGTTGCCGTCGACTCGCAGGGCGGGCATGCCGAAGCCGGCGGCGCGGGAGGCGAGCGGCAGCGGACTCTGCAGCGCAACGGGCTCGCTGATGGCCCACTGGTTGTTCTGGCAGAAGAAGACGACGCCGGCCCCGAAGGAGACCGAGAACGACAACGCCTCCGAGATGTCGCCCTCGCTCGTGGCGCCGTCGCCGAAGTAGGCGACCGTGGCGATCTCGGCACCGTCGAGTCGCGCCGCCATGGCGTAGCCGGTGGCATGCAGCCCCTGCGCTCCGACGATGATCGCCGGGTTGGTGATGTTGTACTCGTCCGGATCCCAGCCGGAGTGCGCGGTGCCGCGCCACAGCGCAGTGAGCTTTTCCACCGGCACGCCTCGGCAGTACGCCACCGCGTGCTCGCGGTAGCTCGTGAAGATGTAGTCGTCCGCGGTGACGGCGTGGGCCGAGCCCACCTGGGCTGCTTCCTGACCCAGCAGCGGTGCCCACAGTCCCAGCTCACCCTGGCGCTGCAGCGCGGTCGCCTCGGTGTCGATGCGGCGAGCGACCACCATGTCGCGGTACATGTCGAGCATGTGGGCGGCGTCGACGTCGGCGACGAGTCGCCAGTGCTCGGGGTCGTGCACTCGTCGCCCGTCGGGCTGGACGAGCTGCACGGGATGCGCGATGCGATCGCCCCGCGGTGTGTCCGATCGGGTCATGGGCTTCCTCTCCGCCGGTGCGCGGACCTCGTCGTGAGAGGAGGGCGCACAGTGTGGACGAACCGGGTGTGGCTCACCTCACAGCATGCTCGCCTGACCGCATTGCGCAAGTGATGTGTACGAGAGTGAGCAACTCGCTCGGCGATTGCCTCACCGACACGCACAGAACGAGCAGGATGGGCATCGGATGACGGTGGCGGATGGTCACGCGTAGCGGTGCCCGGCCGGTTGGCTCCGCGGAGGACGGGGAACAGCAGAGCATGTCCTCTCCGGCTCCGCTCTGGGTGTTCGCCGATCAGCTCGGCCCCCATGTCCACTCGTCCGAGGAGATGGTGGACCGCGACGTCGTCATCATCGAGTCGGCGCGTGCGTTGGGCCGTCGACGGGGTCATCGGCAGAAGGCGCATCTGTTGCTCAGCGGCATGCGGCACCTCGCGGACGAACTCGGCGACCGTGCCACGTACATCCGAGCCGACACCTACCGCGAGGGCCTCGCCCGCGTCGGGCGCCCGGTCGTCGTGCACGAACCGACGTCGCGGCGTGCGGAGGCCTTCGTCCGTCGGCTGGCCGACGAGGGTCTGGTCGAGGAGATCGTGCCGACTCCGACGTTCGCCCTGTCCCGTGCGGACTTCGCCGAGTGGGCGGGCGGCAAGAAGTCGTTCCTGATGGAGAACTTCTACCGAGAGCAGCGCCGCCGGTTCGACATCCTGATGGACGGCGAGAACCCGGTGAGCGGCACCTGGAACCTCGACGCGGAGAACAGGGAGAAGCCGCCCAAGAAGCGGACGACACTCGGTGTTCCCGAACCGTGGTGGCCGGAGGAGGACGACATCGACGCCGGTGTGCGCGCGGATCTCGACGCCATGGACGTCGACTGGTCCGGCGAGGACGGACCGCGTCTCTTCGCCGTCACCGCAGCTGAGGCGGCGTCGGCGCTGAAGACCTTCGTGGCCACCCGTCTCGCCACGTTCGGTCCCTACGAGGACGCCGTGATGGCGGCGGACTGGACCATGTCGCACTCGCTGCTGTCGGTGCCGTTCAACCTCGGTGTGCTGCACCCGTTGGACGCGGCGCGCGCCGCCGAGCAGGCCTACCGGGACGGGACGGCACCGCTGGCGAGCGTCGAGGGGTTCGTACGCCAGATCCTCGGGTGGCGCGAGTACGTGTGGCACCTCTACTGGCATCTGGGCGAGGACTACATGCGCACGAACGCGCTCGACGCCGACACCCCTCTGCCCGGATGGTTCCAGACCCTCGACGCGGAGGAGGTCACCGCAGCGTGCCTGTCCGACGCCCTCGCCGGCGTGCACGATCGCGGGTGGGTGCACCACATCCCGCGCCTGATGATCCTGGGAAACCATGCGCTGCAACGGGGGTACGACCCGCGGGCGCTTACCCGGTGGTTCACCGAGCACTTCGTCGACGGGTACGAGTGGGTCATGCCCGTCAACGTCTTCGGCATGAGTCAGCACGCCGACGGGGGAGTGATCGCGACCAAGCCCTACACGTCCGGCGGCGCGTACATCGACCGCATGACCGACCACTGCAAGGGCTGCGCGTTCGACCCCAAGAAGCGGGTCGGGGAGGACGCGTGTCCGTTCACGGCGGGGTACTGGGCGTTCACGCACAAGCACCGCGAGCGGCTGGCGAAGAACATGCGCACGCGCCGAGCAGTCAGTTCGATGGAGCGGCTCGGCGACATCGACGAGATCGTCGAGCAGGAGCGGCACCGGACCTCTTTCTGAACTCGAGGTCGACCTCGAGTTCGTTGACCCTGAAAGCCCGTCACCCACTGCGCATGCCTACTATCTGAATGATGCGGGTCACAGACAAGGTCGCCATCGTCACGGGAGGTGGCGCCGGTATCGGCGCCGCCCTCGCCACTGCACTGGTCGAGGCCGGGAACTCGGTCCTGGTCGCCGATCTCGACGGGGCGGCCGCCGATGCGGTCGCCGCGCGACTGGGGGAGCGGTGCATCGCCGTCGGCGGCGACGTCGCCGACGACGCGGTGATCGCCCAGATGATCGAGCGGGTCGAGGAGGCGTTCGGGCCACTCGACATCTACATCGCCAATGCCGGGACGACGGCAGGGATGGGGCTCGACAGCACCGACGCCGCCTGGGACACCGCGCTGTCGGTCAACGTCCTCGCCCATGTGCGCGCTGCGCGCGTGGTGATCCCGCGATGGATCGAGCGCGGCACGCACGGCTACTTCCTGTCCACCGCGTCCGCGGCGGGCCTGCTCACCCAGATCGGATCGGCCACCTACTCGGTGTCCAAGCACGCCGCCGTCGGCTTCGCTGAATGGTTGTCGGTCACCTACGGCGACAAGGGCATCGCGGTGAGCTGCCTGTGCCCGATGGGCGTCAACACGGCGCTCCTGAACTCGGGCTTCGACAGTGACGCCGAGGGTGCCTCGGTGGCGGCCTCCGCCGTGACCGGCGCCGGCACCGTCCTCGAACCGGAGGACGTCGCTCGCATCGTCCTCGAGGCGATGGAGACCGAGAAGTTCCTCGTTCTCCCGCACCCCGAGGTGCTCACGTTCTACTCGCACAAGAGTGCCGACTACGACCGGTGGATCGCCGGGATGCGTCGGTACCGAACATCTCTCGAGACGGCCGCACGGCCAGGACAGGATCGCTGACATGGATTTCGCGTACTCGGATCGGTGCAAGGACTACCAGCAGCGCCTGCTGGCGTTCATGGACGAGAAGGTCTATCCGGCGGAGGCGGTCTACGCCCAGCAGATCCTGGAGTCCGGTGATCCGCACTTCCAGCCGCCGATCCTCGAGGAGCTCAAGGCCGACGCGAAGTCGCGCGGCCTCTGGAACCTCTTCCATCCGGATCCCGCCTACGGCCCCGGTCTGACCAACGCCGAGTACGCGCCGCTCGCGGAGATCATGGGCCGCAGCCCCGCGATCGCGCCCGAGGCCTGTAACTGCGCCGCACCCGACACCGGCAACATGGAGGTGTTCACCCGCTTCGGCACGGACGAGCACAAGGAGAAGTGGCTCGCACCGTTGCTCGAGGGCACCATCCGCTCCGCTTTCGCTATGACGGAGCCCGATGTCGCCAGCTCCGACGCGACGAACATCGCGATGTCCATGGTGGCCGACGGCGAGGACTGGATCCTGAACGGCCGCAAGTGGTGGACTTCCAACGCTTTGCACCAGAACTGCAAGGTGCTGATCGTCATGGGCAAGACGGCGCCCGAGGCGTCGACGTACGAACAGCAGTCGATGATGGTCGTGCCGATCGACGCGCCCGGCGTCACCGTCCTGCGCGGTCTGCCGGTGTTCGGGTACCAGGACCGCGAGGGTCACGCCGAGGTCCTGTTCGAGAACGTTCGCGTCCCCGGCAAGGACGTGCTCGCCGGACCGGGTGCCGGCTTCATGATCGGCCAGGCACGTCTCGGCCCCGGCCGAATCCACCACTGCATGCGGGCGATCGGCATGGCCGAGCGCGCACTGGAACTCATGTGCGACCGTGCGTCGTCCCGCGTGGCGTTCGGCAAGCCGATCGCGGCGCAGGCCAACATCCAGGACTGGATCGCCGAAGCCCGCATCGACATCGAGATGGCGCGCCTGCTCACGCTGAAGGCCGCCTGGATGATGGACGAGTTCAGCAACAAGGAAGCGCGCGTGGAGATCGCGGCCATCAAGGTCGCCGCGCCCGCGATGGCCCTGAAGATCGTCGACCGCGCCATCCAGGTCCACGGCGGCGGCGGTGTCTCCGACGACTTCCCGCTCGCCAGCATGTACGCCCACCTGCGGACCCTGCGTCTCGCCGACGGTCCGGACGAGGTGCACAAGCGGACCATCGCGCGCACCGAGCTCGCGCCGTACCGCAAGGTCGACAAGTGAGCACCGGAACCACGCCGGGCCTCGACGACGGTGCGGTGACGGCCTGGATGGAAAGCCTCGATATCGGGGCCTCGGGGCCACTGACCTTCGAGCGCATCGGTAACGGGCAGTCGAATCTGACCTTCGCGGTGACCGACGCCGCGGGCAGCAACTGGGTCCTGCGGAGACCGCCGCTGGGCACGCTGCTGGCGTCGGCGCACGACGTCGCTCGTGAGTACCGCATCCTGTCGGCGTTGCAGCACACTGCCGTTCCGGTGCCGACGACGATCGCGCTGACGGACGATCCGACGGTCACCGATGCGCCTCTGGTCCTGATGAGCCACGTCGAGGGGCTGGTGATCGACAGCCCGACCGTCGCGGAGACATTGTCCGAGGATCGTCGTCGGACGATCGGTGAGGCCATGCCCGCCACGCTCGGCAAGATCCACGCGGTCGATCTCGACAGCACCGGTCTCACCGATCTGGCGAGTCACAAGCCCTACGCTGCACGGCAATTGAAGCGATGGTCGTCGCAGTGGGCGCAGTCGAAGACGCGGGACGTCCCGGACATCGAGCGCCTGGCCACCGCGCTCGCGAATTCGGCTCCGGAGCAGACCGAGGTCTCGCTGGTGCACGGCGACTTCCATCTGAGCAACATCATCACCAGCGGAGCCGGTGAGGGAAGTGTCGACGATGCGATCGTCGCGGTGGTCGACTGGGAGCTGTGCACGCTGGGCGACCCGCTCGCGGACGTCGGTGCGCTGCTGGCCTACTGGTCGGAGGCCGACGACGACAACGCGGGCATGTTCATGTCCTCCACGTTGCCGGGCTTCCCGACGAGGAACGAGCTGGTCGAGCTCTATGCCGCCGCCACCGGCCGCGACGTCTCCGCGGTGGGGTACTGGCACGCCCTCGCGCTGTGGAAGCTGTCCGTCATCGCCGAGGGCGTCATGCGCCGGGCCATCGACGACGAGCGCAACCGGGCACGCGACGGTTCGCCGACGACGGACCTGGTGGACGGCATCATCGGCCGCGCCGTCGCCACGGCGGAGGAGGCCGGGATCCTCTGAGTGGGCTCCGCCCCCGTGCGCCTTTCGCGTACCCCTGGATACGCGAAAGGCGCACGAGGAGCCCCGGTCCTCAGGCGCGTCGGGTGAGGCCCAGTCGGACGACGAGACCGAGCACGAGCGCCCAGAAGGCCGAGCCGATCCCCGCGATCGCCACACCCGAGGCGGCGACCACGAACGTGATGGCCGCCGGCACCCGGTCCGCCTCGGTGCTCAACGCGGCGGCCAGCGATGCCGCGAGGGTTGCCAGCAACGCAAGTCCCGCAACGGTTTCCACGATGCCGGCCGGCGCGAGGGCGACGAGGGTCGCCAGCGCCGCCGAGGCGAGCGCGAGGGCCAGGTAGGACGCCCCGGCAGCCACCGCCGCGATCCACCGACGATCCTTGTCCGGGTGCGCGTCCGGGGCGGCCGCGAGCGCTGCGCTGATGGCAGCGAGGTTGACGGCGTGAACGCCGGCGGGTGCGGTGATCGCTGTACCGACACCGGTGACGGTCATCGAGGCTCGCCACGGTACCGCGTAGCCGAAGGAGGCCATGACGGCCGTTCCCGGGATGTTCTGCGACGCCATCGTCACGATGTAGAGCGGCAGTGCGATGCCGATCAGCGCCTGCCACGTCCAGGTGGGTGCGACGAGGTCGAGGCTCGGGAGCAGCGATCGGGCGCCGATCTCGGTGTCGCCCGTCGTGAGCGAGATGCCGATGACCACGGCGGCGACGGCGAAGGCCGCCGGTACCGCCCAGCGCGGGGAGAAGCGCAGCAGCACGACCCATGTGACGACGACGGGGGCGACCGCCGCGGGATTGTCCGCGAGGGCCCGCACGGGTTCGAGACACAGTGGCAGGATGACGCCGGCGAGCATCGCCTGTGCCAACGACACCGGGATCGCCGCGATGACGCGGCCGAGGCCGGACCACACTCCGGTGAGCACGATTGCGATGCCCACGGTCACGAACGCCCCCACGGCCGCCGGCCATCCGCCGACCACCGCTCCGGTACCCGCGAGCAACGCGGCACCGGGTGTGGACCAGGCCAGTGTGATCGGGATGCGGTAGCGCAGTGCCAGACCGGTGATCCCAAAGGCCATGACGAGAGACATGGCGAACAGTCCGGACGCGGCTTGGGACTCGCTCGCCCCCACCGAGCGCAGGCCCGTGAGGACCACGGCGAACGAACTGGTGAAGCCGACGAGCGCGGTGACCACCCCCGCGCCGATCGGCACGGCGAGGGACACCCGGCCGGGGGCTGTCACTGTCCGAGTGCCTCGACGACCGCGCGGATCTCGTCGGGGACCGGTGTCGGGCGGCGGGTCTCGGCGTCGACGTAGACGTGCACGAACCGTCCCGCCGCCGCCGGGGTCAAGTTTTCGCCGTCCACCCGGAAGATGCTCAGCGCGTACACGATCGAGGTGTTGCCGAGCCTCTCGACGGCGATACCCACCTGCAGGTCGTCGGGAAAGCTCAGTTGGCTGAGGAACCTGCAGGACGTCTCGGCCACCACGCCGATGGCCGGGAGTGTGCGGATGTCGAGGCCGGTGCTCTGCATGAGCCACCCGTTCACCGCGGTGTCGAAGTACGAGTAGTACGTGACGTTGTTGACGTGCCCGTAGTGGTCGTTGTCCTCCCAGCGGGTGGCGACGGGCCACAGGACGGGGCAGTCGGCTGCGGACGGGACGGTGCTCTCGGTCATGCGGGTGAGGATTCCATCCCCGTGCGCCTTTCGCGTATCCCAGGGTGCGCAAAAGGCGCACGGGGCGCAGCCACGGTAGTAAGTTGGACGGGACCAGTCCGTACCGCTCGCGCCACAGATCGCTCCGGTCGCGCCGATTCTCGGGAGTACACGCCGTGGTGATGCCCGTCCACCTTCGCGACAGTGCCGTACCCAAGCACGAGCAGCTCCGCGCGATCCTGCTGCACCGGTGCACCAAGGAACTCCAGCCCGGCGATCTGATGCCGAGCGAACGGCGCCTCATGGAGGACTACGGGGTCAGTCGGATCACCGTGCGCGAGGCCATCGGTCAGCTCGTCAACGAGGGCCACCTGGTGCGGGTGCGCGGCAAGGGCACGTTCGTCGCCAGTCGGCCCGTCCAGTCGAGGCTCCACCTGGCGTCGTTCTCGGAGGAGATGCGCGCGCAGGGTCTCGAACCCACCACGGTCGTTCTCTTCGCGCGGCTCGAGGATCCGTCGGTGGCCACCATCCGTGCGCTGGACATCGCCGCGGGCGGCAAGGCGTACCACATCAAGCGGCTGCGACTGGCGGACGGAGAGCCCGTCAGCGTCGACGACGGGTGGTACGACGCCGCCGTGCTGCCGGGCCTGGTCGATCTCGATCTGAGCAAGTCCATCTACGACGCGGTGTCCTCCCACTACGGGCAGACCATCGATCGCGCCGAGCAGACGGTCAGCGCGACGGCGGCCGACAACGACACCGCGACGTTGCTGGGGACGAAGCGTGGGGCGCCGGTGCTGTACTTCGACCGGGTGTCGTTCAGCGGTGACCGGCCGATCGAACACACGGAGAGCTGGTACCGCTGCGATCGGTATCAGCTCACGATGGAGGTCCAGGGCGGGCGGCGGCCACAGCGTCGCTGACGTCCACAGCCGACAGCGTCGCCGACGCCGTCCGCTCGTACACTTCGGTCGAGGCGTTCCATCCGCAGATCGAAAGGCTCCTCCGTGCCCACTCCCCGTTCGCTCACCGGTCGCACCATCGTCGTGACGGGAGCGAGCGACGGGATCGGGCGCATCGCCGCGCGCACCCTGGCGGAACGCGGTGCGGAGGTGCTCGTCGTGGGCCGCTCACCGGAGAAGACCGCCGCCGCGGCCTCGGAGATCGGTGGTCGCGCGTTCGTGGCCGATTTCGCCACGTTCGACGACGTGCGACGGGTCGCGGACGAGCTGCGGGATTCCGTCGATCACATCGACGTCCTGTTGAACAACGCGGGTGGAACGTTCGATCCGTCGAAGCGCACCGCCGACGGGCACGAGCCGAACGTCCAGATCAATCACCTGTCGCCGTTCCTGCTCACCCATCTGTTGCTCGACCGACTCGGCGGTACGGCGGGCAGTCGTATCGTCAACACGTCGTCCGTGGGCAACCTCGGTGGACGAATCGATCTGCAGGACATCGCCTACGACCGTTCCTCGCCGGCCGAGTTCCGCGCCTACTGCACCAGCAAGCTGATGAACATCGGCTTCACTCGCGGCGCCACGGAGCGGTGGTCCGACCGCGGCATCACGTCGGTGGCCGTCCACCCCGGAGCGGTGCGCAGCAACTTCGGCAACGCCAACGTCCTGTTCCGGGTGATCTACCGGACTCCGCTGAAGTACGTGGCCTCGATCAGTGCCGAGTCGGGCGCCGAGCCGTTGGTGTCGGTGGCCGTCGACAAGCCGGACGCCGAGGTCGCCGGGATCTACTACAGCCGCCACAAGGCTCGCGGTCGCACGAACGGGCAGGTCGACGATCCCGCCGTGGTCGACGGGCTGTGGAGAGAGTCGGAGAAACTGGTCGGGCTGGCCTGACCCCGGCCCGTCAGAGGACGAAGAGCGGCTCGCCGGCAGTGACGGACGACCCGACCGACGGCGTCGCGAAGGAGTCCGCGGCGGAGTCCATCACGACGACGGGGCACACGTCGTCGAATCCGGCGGCGGCGACGGCGGCCGGGTCGTAGCGCACGACGACGTCTCCGGCCGACACCGAGTCCTTCTCGGCCGCGACGAGTTCGAAACCCTCGCCCTTCATCGTCACGGTGTCGATACCGACGTGCACCAGCACTCCCTTCCTGTCCTCCGTCAGAACCACGAAGGCATGAGGGTGCAGCTTGAGGATGCGCCCGGACACGGGCGAGTGGACGTCCACCATTCCGGTCGTCGAAGCGGGTCTGACAGCCACGCCGGCGCCGACCATCTGCGAGGAGAACACCGGGTCGGGGACGTCGGCCAGTGCGATGACGGTGCCCGCGAGCGGGCTGCCCACGGCGGTGTCGGTCACAGGATGTCGTCGATGTCCTCGGCGAGGGTGTCCGCCTCGGGCCCGACGATGACCTGCACGGCCGTCCCCTTGTGGAAGACCCCGTGTGCTCCGGCGGCCTTGAGAGCGGCCTCGTTCACGAGTGCTCCGTCTCGCACCTCGGTGCGGAGCCGCGTGATGCAGGCTTCGATCTCGACGATGTTCCCGGCTCCTCCGAGCCCGGCGACGATGGCGTCCGCCTTGGACATGCGGTGCTCCTTCCGCTCGGTGACCCGCCCCCGGCGCGATGCGATGCAGGTGGGCGTGCTCACACTTTCTGTTTGACATCAGGCTGCCACCTGGTCAAACTACAACTGGTTATGACCGGACAGTACCCGTGATGGAACCGGTCCACAACACACACGAGAAGAAGGTCGCCATGGCCGGCACGACTGCCACCGGGAACACCGCACCACAGACGCCCACCGAGAAGAAGGACTCCCGCGCACTCGCCGGGTTGCAGCGATTCGGGCGCAGTCTCATGCTGCCCATCGCCGTGCTCCCCGCCGCGGGCATCCTGCTTCGCATCGGCCAGCCCGATCTGCTCGGACGCTTCGCCCCGCTCGAGACCACCGCGTCGGTCATCTCGGCCGCCGGGCAGTCGGTCTTCACGTGGCTTCCCCTCATCTTCGCAGTCGGCATCGCGATCGGCTGGGCGAAGAAGTCGGACGGCTCCACCGCGTTGGCCGCGGTGGTCGGCTACATGGTGGTCGACGGAGTCTTCACGGCCATGTCGCCGGTGGTGCTCGACGGCGAGGTCGACGCGAACGGCGACCCTGCCGTCATCGACTACGGCGTGCTGGCCGGCATCATCATCGGTCTGCTCTCCGCCGTTCTCTGGCAACGCTTCTACCGTCAGAAGCTGCCCGACTACCTGGGCTTCTTCAGCGGCCGACGCCTCGTCCCGATCCTGACGGCGATCACCGGTCTCGTGGTCGGCGTCCTGATGTCCTTCGTGTACCCGCTGTTCTACAGCGCCCTGAACTGGGTGGGCACCACCGTCGCCGATCACTCCGTCGTGGGCAGCGGTATCTACGGTTTCGCCAACCGCATGCTCATCCCGACCGGCCTGCACCACATCCTCAACTCCGTCGTGTGGTTCCTCGTCGGTGACTACACGGACGCGAGCGGCCAGATCGTCCGAGGCGACCTCAACCGCTTCTTCGCCGGGGACCCGAGCGCCGGAGTGTTCATGACCGGCTTCTTCCCGATCATGATGTTCGCGCTGCCCGCCGCTGCCTTCGCGATCTACCGCAACGCGAAGCCGTCGCAGAAGAAGCTCGTCGGCGGCATCATGCTCTCGACCGGTCTCACGGCCTTCGTCACCGGTATCACCGAGCCGCTCGAGTACTCGTTCATGTTCGTCGCCTGGCCGCTCTACATCGTGCACGCCGTGCTGACCGGTACCTCGATGGCGTTGACCAACGCACTGGGCATCCACGACGGCTTCTTCTTCTCCGCGGGCGGTATCGACTACCTGCTGAACTACGGAATCGCCACCAAAGCGTGGCTTCTCATCCCGATCGGCCTGGTCTACGCCGTCATCTACTACGTGCTGTTCAGCTTCGTCATCAAGAAGTGGAACCTGCGCACGCCCGGACGTGAGGACGACGTGACCCTCGACGACGCGGCGGTGACCACCGGTGCACCGGCGGCCACCACCGCATCGACGGACGCCACGACCGCGCCGACGGACAAGCCGGCCGGCGGCGGCTCGGCGTGACCCTCCTCCGCGGCCGCGTCGTCCTGGTGGACGGTGTGCTCGAGGACGGGGTGGTGGAGTTCGAGGACGATCGGATCGTCCGGGTGGGCCCGGTCCGCGAGTGGACGGACATCGCCGTCCCGCCGTCGTCGTCGACGATTCTGCCGGGCATGGTGGACGTGCACTGTCACGGCGGCGGGGGAGCAGGCTTCCCCGATGCCACGGCCGACGCCGTCGAAGCCGCTGTCGCGCATCACGTGCGCAGCGGGACGACGACCATGCTCGCCTCCCTCGTGTCCGCCCCGCGCGAGGTGCTCGTCGACAGGACGACACTGCTGGCGGAGCTGTGGCGCCGCGGCGACATCGCGGGCGTTCATCTCGAGGGGCCGTTCCTCGCCCGTAGCCGTTGCGGTGCACAGGATCCCTCGGCGATCGTCCCGGGCGATCCGCGTCTCCTCGAGGCCGTGGTGGCGGCCGGTGGGGGAGCCGTGCGGTCGATGACGCTGGCACCGGAGACCGCGAACCTGGACGCCCTTGCTCAGGTGATGGCCGAGAACGACATCCGTCCGAGCGTGGGTCACACCGACGCCGATGCGGCCACGGTCACGGCAGCGCTGGCGCGGCTGACCGGGCCGGTGAGCGCCACCCATCTATTCAACGGGATGCCGCCGCTGCACCATCGGTCGCCCGGACCGGTGGCCGCGTGTCTCGCGGCGGCGGGACGCGGCGAGATGATGCTCGAACTCATCGGTGACGGTGTGCATCTCGATTCCTGGACGGTCGCCATGGTGGTCGACCTCGTCGGACCCGACGGCATCGTGTTCGTCTCCGACGCCATGGCTGCGGCCGGGATGAGCGACGGCCCTTACCGATTGGGCTCGCTCGACGTGACGGTCGCGGACGGGGTGGCGCGCCTGACGCAGGACGGCGACGAGCCGGGAGCCATCGCGGGCGGAACGTCGACAGTCCTCGACATCGTGCGACGGGCGGTGGCCGAGTCGGGAGTCGACCTGGTGTCGGCGGTGCGCATGGGGGCGACCACACCGGCTCGGTTCCTCGGCCTGCAGGACACGGTGGGGCGCCTGGCGGCCGGGATGCGCGCGGACATCGTGATCACCGATGCCGATCTGACCGTGACGAGCGTCGTGAGGCGCGGACGAGTGGAAGTGGGTGTGCCGGATGGAGATCGTCATCCGTGACGACGCAGCGGCGGTGCACCGCACCGTGGCGGACATCGTCGAACGCAGGGTTCGGCAGGGTGCCGCGGTGCTGGGCGTGGCGACGGGGTCCACCCCGTTGGGGACGTACCGGGAGCTCGGTCGGCGGCATCGCGAGGAGGCGTTGTCGTTCGCGTCCTGCCGGGCGTTCCTCCTCGACGAGTACGTGAATCTCCCGGCCGCCCATCCGCAGTCGTACCGTTCGGTGATCGCCACGGAGTTCGCTGCGGAGATCGACATCGACCCGGATGCCATCGACGGTCCGAACGGCGAGGCGGCGGACGTCGCGGCCGAGTGCGCTCGCTACGACGCCGCGATCGCCGCGTCGGGCGGTGTGGACGTGCAATTGTTGGGCATCGGGTCCGACGGCCACATCGGCTTCAACGAACCGGGGTCGTCGCTCGTCTCCCGCACGCGGGTCAAGACCCTCACGCGCCGCACGCGGGAGGACAACGCACGCTTCTTCCACTCCGCCGACGAGGTACCGCATCACGTGGTGACCCAGGGTCTGGGCACGATTCTCGAGGCCCGCCATCTGGTCCTCGTCGCACTCGGCGAAGGGAAGGCGGACGCTCTCGCCGCGTCGGTGGAGGGGCCGCTGGCCGCGTCCTGTCCGGCGTCGGTGATCCAGATGCATCCGCACGTGACAGTGGTCGTCGACGAGGGCGCGGCGTCGGCGCTGGGGTCGAGTGACTACTACCGGTACGCGTTGTCGGAGAAACCCACATGGCAGCACTTCTGATCGTCGGACGTCCGGTCCCTACAGTGAGCGGATGACCATGTCGACGCTGCGTACGCGTCTCACCGGATCCACCGTCCTCGTCACCGGCGCGAGCTCGGGCCTGGGTGCCGATTTCGCACGACGCTTCGCGTCCCTCGGGTGCGACGTCGTGCTCGTCGCGCGGCGACTCGATCGCCTCGAGGAGCTGGCTGCGGAGATCTCCTCCCGGCACGGTGTCACCGCCACCCCGATCGCCGCGGACCTCGCCGTGCCCGGTGCGGGATCGGCGCTGAAGGCGACTCTCGGTCACCGCGGCATCACGGTGCACTCGCTGATCAACAATGCGGGATTCGGGACGCACCAGCCGTTCGTCGAGGAGGATCCGGTGACGCTCGGCAACGAGATCGCCGTGAACATCGCTGCTGTCGTCGATCTCTCGCGTGCGTTCCTGCCGGGCATGATCGAGCACGGCGCGGGTGTGCTGGTCACGCTCGCGAGCACGGCGGCGTACCAACCGCTCCCGGGAATGGCCGTCTACGCGGCGAGCAAAGCGTTCGTGCTCAGCTTCACCGAGGCGCTGGCCGTCGAGACTCGCGGGACCGGTGTCACCGTCATGGCGGTCTCGCCGGGTCCCACCGAGACCGAGTTCTTCGAGGTGCTCGGCAGCAAGGACGCCGCGTTCGGGAAGATGCAGACGTCGGAACAGGTCATGGACACGACGTTCGCGGCGCTCGCGGCCAAGCGGCCCCCGGCCTCGGTGGTGTCCGGAGTGAACAACAAGCTGCAGTCGGCCGGTGTGCGGTTGCTCCCACGTCGCGCCGCCCTCGAGGTCACCGCCAGAATGTTCCGTGAGTAGTCGGCTGGTCGAACGACCTCAGCGCCGACTGAACTCGGAGGCCCGCTGGATCTGCTCGGTGCGCAGGCGCACGCCGGTGTACAGCGCGAATTGCTCCGCGGCCTGCAGTGCCACCACCTGCGCACCGGTGATCACGGGCTTTCCTGCGGCGCGCGCCGCGACGATCAGCGGTGTCTCGGACGGCACCGCGACCACGTCGACGACGGCGCGAGCGGCGGCGATCTGCTCGGTGGCGAACGGCAGCGCGTCGGAGTCCGGACCGCCGGCCATCCCGACGGGTGTCACGTTGACGAGGACGTCGGCCGAGACGTCGTCGGCGGTGGCCGACCAGCCGTAGCCGTACTTCCCGGCGAGAGCCGGTCCGGTTCTCTCGTTGCGCGCCACGACAGTTCCCGTGGTGAAGCCCGTGTCCCGCAGCGCGGCGACGACGGCCTTGGCCATGCCGCCACTGCCCGTGACCGCGACCGACCACGACGGGTCGAGACCGGCCTCCCGGACGAGGTCCGCGACGGCCTGGTAGTCCGTGTTGTAGGCGTGCAGCACGCCGTCCTCGTTGACGATGGTGTTCACCGAGTCGATCGCGGACGCCGAGTCGTGCATGATGTCGACGTGCTCGATGCACGCCTCCTTGAACGGCATGGACACTCCGCAGCCGCGGATTCCGAGCGCACGGATTCCGGCGACGGCCGCGGGGAGGTCGGTGGTGGTGAACGCCTTGTAGACGAAGTTCAGATCCAGCTCGTCGTAGAGATAGTTGTGGAACCGGGTCCCGATGTTGCTGGGCCGCCCCGACAACGACATGCAGAGCTGGGTGTCTTTGGTGAACACACGCGACATGACGGGCAGCGTAACGGTTCCGGCGACGGCTCGGGTTCGGACGGAGTCAGGGGCAGGAGTTCGACACCGTGGTCAGCACGTCCCGGTCTGCCACCGTGACGGGAAGCCCGTACCGGACGGCCACCGTGAGGAACCGCCCCGCGTAGTAGCAGTGGTACGCGCCGTTGGGAGGCATCCAGTCCGAGGGGGTCTTGTCGCTCTTCGACTGGTTCTCCGCACCCGAGACGGCCATGAGGTTGTACGTGATGTCGTTGGCGAAACGGATGCGCTGATCGAGCGGCCACTGCCATGCGCCCATGTCCCACGCCGCCGCCAGCGGGTAGGTGTGGTCGATCTGCACGTCGCCTGCGCTCTGCTTGCTGAACGGCAGCACCGATCCCGTGAACGGATCGTTCAACGATCCCGCCACGACGACGCAGTCGTTGGTTCCCGGCCGGAACTGCACGTCGGTGAGCGCGAGCTGCAGCACGTTGTCGCGGGTGCCGCAGCCGTCGTGTCCACCCGGGCCGTCGTAGTCGTCGGTCCAGGCGGGACCGAACACGCATCCGTCCCCGGCCTTGCAACTGCGCTCGTACCCCGGCACGTCGGGCCGGGAGTCCACGACGGCGACCTGCGCGAGCAGTGACTCGATCGTCGTCGCGGGGGGACTGCCCGGTGCGGGAGTGGGCGCGCCCAGCAGCGTCGAGCAGCCGGTGAGGACGGCCAGGACCATCGCGGCGACGAGCGCGGACGCGAGACGCCGCGTCGGCCGGGTCGAGGAGAAGGTCACGAGGAGCGAGTATGCCGGGTGGGTCCGACAGGACGCGGGACGTTCTGCACAGGCCTCGCAGTGATTGGATGGCACCATGCTCCACGGCCTCTGGACCCCCGGTCGAGGCCTGATGTTGTGGGAGGACGACGACGCCCCGAGCGGCGACCGTCACTCGGCCGACACGCCGGAGCTCCCGCCTCACCTGGCCAAGGTGATGTCCCGACGGATGCGGCACCGTGCCGACGTCACCCTGCCGACGCCGCGCGGACACGTGGCGGTGTCGATGCCGTCGATCGCGCTGGCGCCGGCGGACGCAGCGGAACTGCTGTTGCGCGTTCCGCCCCGCCATCCCGCGATCTCCGGGGATCTGCGCTATCTCGCCCTCGTGGTGGCCGGGGTGGAGCGGTGGGTCCGTGCCGCGCGAGTGGTCCCGGTGCAGGTGCGGTTCGAGTCGCAGTGGTGGCTGCGGTGGCGACTGGTCGGAGGGGAGCCACAGCGCGCGTGGCGCGCGGAACTGGCGGCCGCGATGCCGCCGGTGCAGAGTGCGGAGGG
Organism: Rhodococcus sp. BP-316; assembly: GCF_019836105.1. Taxonomy (NCBI): domain Bacteria; kingdom Bacillati; phylum Actinomycetota; class Actinomycetes; order Mycobacteriales; family Nocardiaceae; genus Rhodococcus; species Rhodococcus sp. BP-316. The sequence goes on from NZ_JABUEE010000007.1 coordinate 310,052, forward strand.
CGGTGCGCGCGCCGTCCTCGACGACCTGCTCGCCGAGGTGACGGATCCGATCGTGCGCCGCGTCATCGGACGCCCCGGAGTCGAGCATCCGCTCCTGTGGTCCCTCGTCGAGGAGGAGCCGTACGAGGAGGGATCGGCTCGCTCCGAGGCGGCACTGGAGCAGTGGCGGGCGAGCCTGCGCGGCGACGAGCCCGAGCTGGTCCTGCGGCTCACCGAACCGGACGACGACGAGGAGACCGGGGAGCCGTTGTGGCCGCTCGAGGTGTTGCTGCGTCCGGACGGTGAGGCGCCGACGCCGGTGGTGGTGCACCGCGGCGGCGCGCCCGGTGCACACGGTGGCGGAGCGCCGGGTGTGCGCGACGCGGAACTGTTCCGGGTCGCGGTGGCGAAGCTCGGCGAGGCGATGGCCGCGTACGAGCCGCTGCGCTCGATGGCGACGGACACCGGCTCGCTCGACATGCTGCTGCCCACGGCGGCGGTGACCGACTTCGTGCTGCACGGGGTCGAGAAGCTGCGTGCCGTGTCGGTCGGGGTGCTGCTTCCGCGGGCGTGGAGTCGCCTCGACGCGTCGTTGCGGCTGAAGGTCGACTCGCCGCCGTCGCCCACCGCGGAGAACCGGGCGGTGGGGTTGGACGAGATCGTCTCGTACGACTGGCAACTGGCCATCGGCGACATGGAACTGACGCCGGAGGAGATGACCCGGCTCGCGTCGACGAAGGGCGACCTGGTGCGACTGCGCGGCACCTGGGTGCAGGCCGACGGAACCGCCCTGAGCCGCGCGATCGAGTACGTGAAGAAGCAGAACCGGGACCGCGCCCTGCCGCTCGCCGACGTGCTGGGGCAGTTGTCCGCCGAGAAACCGCCGCCGGTTCCCGTCGAGCGGATCGAGGCCACCGGCTGGGCGCAGAAGTTGCTCGACCCGGACCGCCGGCCGGAACCGGTGGAGGTGCCCGACTCGGTGCACGCGACGCTGCGGCCGTATCAGCAGCGCGGTGTGGAGTGGCTCGCCTTCATGAGTTCGGCCGGCCTCGGGGCGGTACTGGCCGACGACATGGGGTTGGGAAAGACGCTGCAGCTGCTGGTTCTCCTGGCGCACGAGCGATCGGTGACACCGACGTTGCTCGTCGCGCCCATGTCGGTGGTGGGCAACTGGCAGCGCGAGGCGGCGAGGTTCGTGCCGACCCTGCGCGTGCTGGTGCACCACGGGCCGGATCGCGCGACGGGGGACGACCTGACGGCTGCGGTGCGCTCGCACGATCTGGTGGTCACGACGTACGCATTGTTGGCCCGCGACGTGGGCGAACTGTCGGCGCAGACCTGGCGACGGGTGGTGCTCGACGAGGCCCAGCACGTCAAGAACAGCAGCACGGCGCAGGCCCGCGCGGCGCGGGCGATTCCCGCGGCACACCGGATCGCGCTGACGGGCACGCCCGTGGAGAACCGGCTGGACGAGCTGCGGTCCATCTTCGACTTCTGCAACCCTGGAATCCTGGGCACCCCCGCCACGTTCCGGGCGCGCTTCGCGATCCCGATCGAACGCGAGAAGGAGGAGACCGCCGTGGCTCGGTTGCGTTCTCTCACCTCACCGTTCGTTCTGCGACGGGTGAAGACCGACAAGACGGTCATCGCGGATCTGCCCGACAAGTTCGAGATGACCGTGCGCTCGAACCTCACCGCCGAGCAGGCGAGCCTGTACCAGGCCGTCGTCGACGAGATGATGCGACAGATCGCCGAGAGCGAGGGCATGGCGCGCAAGGGTGCGGTGCTCGGCGCACTGACCCGGCTCAAGCAGGTGTGCAACCACCCTGCGCACTTCCTCGACGACGGGTCGACGGTGTTACGTCGTGGCAAACACCGCTCCGGCAAACTCGCACTCGTGGACGACATCCTCGACTCGGTCCTCGGCGACGGCGAGAAGGCGTTGTTGTTCACCCAGTTCACGGCGTTCGGCTCGATGGTGGCGCCGTACCTCGAACGCCGGTTCGGCGTTCCCGTCCCGTTCCTGCACGGTGGTGTGAGCAAGGGCCGACGGGACGCGATGGTCGAGGAGTTCCAGTCCGCCGGCGGTCCTCCGATCATGGTGCTCTCGCTCAAGGCGGGTGGCACCGGCCTCAACCTGACGGCCGCCAATCACGTGGTGCACCTGGACCGGTGGTGGAATCCGGCGGCGGAGAACCAGGCGACGGATCGCGCGTTCCGCATCGGCCAGCGCAAGGACGTCCAGGTGCGCAAGTTGTTGTGCGTCGGCACCGTGGAGGAGCGCATCGACACCATGCTCACCACGAAGAAGGATCTGGCCGATCTCGCGGTGGGCTCCGGCGAGAGTTGGATCACCGAGTTGTCGACGGGGGAGTTGCGCGATCTGCTCACGCTCTCCGAGGACGCGGTGGGCGACTGATGGCGCAGTTCGACCAGTTCGGCCCCCGGCGGCGGATCCCGGACGGCATCGCGGCGAAGACCTCTCGGGGCGCCTTCGGTCGCACGTGGTGGGGCAAGCAGTTCGTGGAGACCATCGAGTCGATCGCCGACGCCGGGCGGCTCTCACGCGGACGGACGTACGCCCGCGGCGGGCAGGTGATCTCCCTCGAACTCCGGCCGGGGCGGATCGACGGCGACGTCCAGGGCAGTCAGGTGGAGCCGTTCTCGGCGTCCGTGAGCATCGCTGTCCTGGATCCGTTCGACATGGACGCGCTGATGTCCGACGTGCAGGAGTCGCCCGGCATGCTGACCGAGCTCGCCTCCGGCTCTGTTCCGCGGGCGCTGGGGCCGCGGCTGCTGCTGTCGAGTGCGTCGCAGCTCGATTTCGACTGCACCTGTCCCGACAGCGGGTGGCCCTGCAAGCACGCCGCGGCGCTGACGTATCTCGCCGCGGAGCGGATCGACGAGGACCCGACCCGCCTGCTGGCGCTGCGCGGAGTCGACCTCGATGCCCTGGTCGGGTTCGTCGAGGACGCGGAGGCGACGGTCGATCCGGACGATCACTTCGGTGACGCGACGACGCTGCCGGCGCTGCCGGACCCGCTGTTCTCGCCGGCGTCGGACGATCTCGAGGCGTCGTTGCTGCGCATCGCGTTGCGGACTGCGGACGTCGACGAGCGCGGGGTGCGGTCCGCGATGGCGGAGCTCGATGCGCTCTATCGGCGGATGGGCGGGGCGTGATCCTGGACATACGTGGACGTCCGACTATAGGATCACCTCACTCAACGACGACGAAGGTGGATCCGTGACCCGAGAACTGACGCACTACATCGGTGGACAGCACGTGGCGGGGGAGTCGGGCCGTTTCGCCGACGTCTTCGACCCGAACACCGGCGAGGTGCAGGCCCGCGTTCCGCTCGCCAGTACGGCGGAGGTCGAGGCGGCCGTGGCGAACGCCGAGGAGGCGCAGGTCGAGTGGGCGCTGCAGAACCCGCAGAAGCGTGCCCGCGTCCTGATGCGCTTCCTGGCCCTGATCAACGAGAACATGGAGCCGCTCGCCCAGTTGCTCTCGTCCGAGCACGGCAAGACCGTGGCCGATGCCAAGGGCGACATCCAGCGCGGACTCGAGGTCGTCGAGTTCGCCACCGGCATCCCGCATCTGCTCAAGGGTGAGTTCACGGCGAGTGCCGGAACGGGTATCGACGTGTACTCGATGCGTCAGCCTCTCGGTGTCGTCTCCGGTATCACCCCGTTCAACTTCCCCGCGATGATCCCGCTGTGGAAGGCCGCGCCCGCCATCGCCTGCGGCAACGCGTTCATCCTCAAGCCGTCCGAGCGGGACCCCTCCGTGCCGCTGCGGTTGGCCGAACTCTTCCTCGAGGCCGGTGGCCCTCCCGGAATCTTCAACGTCGTCAACGGTGACAAGGAAGCAGTCGACGCGATCCTGACCGACCCCCGCGTCAGTGCGGTGGGCTTCGTCGGCTCCACGCCCATCGCCCAGTACATCTACGAGACGGCGGCGGCGCACGGCAAGCGCGCCCAGTGCTTCGGCGGAGCGAAGAACCACGCCATCGTCATGCCCGACGCCGACCTCGACGAGGTGGCCGATGCGCTGATCGGTGCCGGCTACGGCAGTGCGGGTGAGCGCTGCATGGCCATCTCCGTGGCCGTTCCCGTCGGCGAGGAGACCGCGGAGGCCCTGCGCGCCAAGCTGGTCGAGCGCGTCGAGAAGCTCAGCGTCGGACGCAGCGACGACGCGGGCAGCGACTTCGGACCGCTCATCACGGCCGAGGCCGTCCAGCGCGTCACGGACTACGTGCAGATCGGTGTCGACGAGGGTGCGGACCTGGTGGTCGACGGCCGAGGCTTCTCCCTTGCCGGCCACGAGAACGGGTTCTTCACCGGTGCAACGCTGTTCGACAAGGTGACGACGGACATGCGCATCTACAAGGAGGAGATCTTCGGACCGGTGCTGCAGATCGTGCGTGCGGCCGACTACGAGGAGGCTCTGCGCCTGCCGTCGGCTCACGAGTACGGCAACGGTGTCGCGATCTTCACGCGCGACGGTGACACGGCGCGCGACTTCACCGCGCGGGTGAACGTCGGCATGGTCGGCGTCAACGTTCCCATTCCGGTGCCGATCGCGTACCACACCTTCGGTGGCTGGAAGCGGTCCGGATTCGGCGACCTCAATCAGCACGGCCCGGATTCGGTGCGGTTCTACACCAAGACCAAGACGGTCACCCAGCGGTGGCCCAGCGGCCGCAAGGAAGCTGTGGCGCAGAACCACTTCGTCATCCCGACGATGGACTGACGGTGGCGGACATCTTCGCGCTCGACGAGGACGAGCGCGCGATCAGCGAGACGGCAGCGGATTTCGCCGCGGAGTTCCTCGCTCCGAACGCCGTGGAGTGGGACCGGACCAAGCACTTCCCGGTCGACGTCCTGCGCAAGGCCGCCGCACTCGGTATGGGCGGGATCTACATCGCCGAGGACGTCGGCGGCTCCGGTCTGCGCCGCGTCGACGCCGTGCGGATCTTCGAGAAGCTCGCCGCAGGTGATCCGTCGATCGCCGCGTACCTGTCGATCCACAACATGGTGGCGTGGATGATCGACACCTACGGCTCCGACGATCAACGGCGACAGTGGCTTCCGGCTCTGTGCTCGATGGAGACCCTGGGCAGCTACTGCCTCACCGAACCGGGCGCCGGATCCGACGCGGCCGCGCTGTCGACCAAGGCGGTGCGCGACGGGGACACCTACGTCCTGAACGGCGTGAAACAGTTCATCTCGGGTGCCGGCGAGTCCGCCGTCTACGTCGTCATGGCACGCACCGGCGGGCCCGGCCCGTCCGGCATCTCCGCGTTCGTCGTCGAGAAGGACACGCCGGGACTGTCGTTCGGCGCCAACGAGGCCAAGATGGGCTGGAACGCGCAGCCCACCCGCCAGGTGATCCTGGAGGACGTCACGGTGCCGGCCGAGAATCTGCTCGGCGGCGAGGGCAACGGGTTCCGCATCGCGATGAACGGTCTCAACGGCGGTCGCATCAACATCGCGGCCTGCTCGCTGGGCGGCGCGACGGCGGCGTTCGACGCCGCGGTGTCCTACCTCGCCGACCGTCGTGCGTTCGGATCACGGCTGCTCGACGCGCAGGCACTGCAGTTCCGCCTGGCCGACATGCGGACAGATCTCGAGGCGGCCCGGGTCCTGCTCCTGCGGGCCGCGAGTGCTCTCGACGCCGATGCTCCCGACAAGGTGCAGCTGTGTGCGATGGCGAAGAAGTTCACCACCGACGTGGGGTTCACCGTGGCCAACGACGCGCTCCAGTTGCTCGGTGGCTACGGCTATCTCAGTGAGTACGGTCTGGAGAAGATCGTCCGCGATCTCCGAGTGCACCAGATCCTGGAAGGAACGAACGAGGTCATGCGAATCGTCATCGCCCGATCGGTGGTGGGTGCCGCGTGAGCGACACCGCCGCGGAGAACTCCGACGTCCTGCTGACGGTCGACCGCGGGGTCGCCACGGTCACCCTGAACCGGCCGCGCGCGATCAACGCGCTCAGCCACGCGATGGTGCGCGACATCGACGCGGCTCTCGTGCGGTGGGAGGACGACCCGTCGGTGCGCGCCGTGCTGATCACCGGCAACGGTGAGCGCGGACTGTGCGCCGGCGGCGACATCGTCGCGATCCACGACGACGCGAAGGCGAAGGCGGGCGAGAACTGGCCGACGGGGTCCGCCACCGCTCAGTTCTGGCGGGACGAGTACGTCATGAACTCGCGGATCAACCGGTACGGCAAGCCGATCGTCGCTCTGATGGACGGTGCGGTGATGGGCGGCGGAGTGGGTATCTCCGCTCACGCGACGGTCCGCATCGTGACGGAGAAGTCGAAGGTCGCGATGCCCGAGGTCGGCATCGGCTTCGTTCCGGACGTCGGCGGGACGTATCTCCTCGCCCGGACGCCCGGCGAGATCGGCACCCACCTCGCGTTGACCACCGCGCGCATGACGGCGGGCGACGCCGTCGCTGCCGGATTCGCCGATCACTTCGTGCCCACCGAGGATCTGCCGGCGTTCGTCGAGGCCCTGCACACGGGCACCGTCGACACCGCCCTGTCGCTCGTCTCGCCCGTTCCCGAGTCGGCTCTGGCGGCGCAGCGTGAGTGGATCGACGCGGCCTACACGGGCGACGACGCGGCGAGCATCGTCGCTCGGTTACGTGCCGACGGCCGTGACGAGGCCGTCGCTGCGGCCGACGCGATCGAGGCGAAGTCCCCCACGTCGGTGGCGGTCACGCTCCGCTCACTGCGCCGCGCGGCCGCGGCCTCGTCGCTGGACGAGGTCCTCGACGACGAGTACCGCGTGTCCATCGCCTGCCTGGACAGCCCCGACCTCGTCGAGGGCATCCGCGCGCAGGTGGTGGACAAGGATCGTCGACCGCGCTGGCGGCCTGCCCATCTCGACGACGTCACCACCTCCGACGTCGATCGTTTCTTCGCACCGCTCGGCGACGCCGAGTTGGGTCTGACATCCGCTGCGGCGGACTCCGTCTCGAAAGGACCACAATCGTGAGCACCGTGATCGCCTTCCTGGGGCTGGGGCACATGGGCGGGCCGATGGCGGCCAACCTCGCCGCGGCCGGCCACGACGTCCGAGGCTTCGACCTCGTTCCCGCCTCGCTCGACCAGGCGCGGGAGAAGGGCATCACGGTCGCCGAGTCGGCCGCCGACGCCGTGGCGGGTGCCTCGGTGGTGGTGACGATGTTGCCCAGTGGCAAGCACGTCCTCGACTGCTATGCCGACGTCGTCCCCGCTGCCGGCGCCGGCACGCTGTTCATCGACTCCTCGACCATCGACGTGGCCGATGCCCGTACGGCGGCCGACGTCGCGCTGGCCGCGGGCCACCGCGCCGTCGACGCTCCCGTCTCGGGCGGCGTCGGTGGAGCCACCGCGGGCACGCTGACGTTCATGGTCGGGGGCGACGACGCTGCCGTCGCCGAGGCGAATCCGCTGCTCGAGATCATGGGTCGCAAGATCGTGCACTGCGGACAGAGCGGCAACGGCCAGGCGGCCAAGCTGTGCAACAACATGATTCTCGGGGTCTCCATGATCGCCGTCAGCGAGGCCTTCGTGCTCGGGGAGAAGCTGGGGCTGACCAATCAGGCACTGTTCGACGTCGCCAGCACGGCATCGGGACAGTGCTGGGCGTTGACCACCAACTGTCCCGTTCCGGGGCCGGTGCCGACGAGTCCCGCGAACAACGACTACACGCCGGGATTCGCCGCCGCGTTGATGCGCAAGGATCTGGGTCTCGTGTCGGAGGCCGTGCGCGCCAACGGTGTCGAGGCGCAGCTGGGCATGCTGGCCTCGGCGATGTACGAGGCGTACGCCGCCGAGCACGGGGACAGGGACTTCTCCGGCATCGTGCAGGACATCCGTGAGCGTTCGGGCGGTACCGCGTGAGCGACATCGGGACGCCGACAGTGGAGACGCAGCAGTTCGAGACGATCACGGTCGAGACCAGGGGCCGCGTCGGCGTCATCACGCTGAACCGGCCGAAGGCGCTGAACGCGTTGAACTCTCAGCTGATGACCGAGGTGGTCGAGGCTGCCGTGGCGTTCGATCGTGATTCGGCGATCGGGGCGATCGTGGTGACCGGTTCCGAGAAGGCGTTCGCGGCCGGTGCCGACATCAAGGAGATGCAGTCCAAGACCTACATGGAGGTCTACACGCAGGACTTCTTCTCCGAGTGGGACGCGTTCGCCTCAGTGCGCACACCGACCATCGCCGCCGTGGCGGGTTACGCCCTCGGTGGGGGTTGCGAGCTGGCCATGATGTGCGACATCCTGATCGCAGCGGACACGGCTCAGTTCGGCCAACCGGAGATCGCTCTGGGGGTGATCCCCGGAATCGGTGGCTCCCAACGGTTGACGCGTGCCGTCGGCAAGGCCAAAGCGATGGAGATGTGTCTGACGGGTCGCAAGATGGGCGCCGAGGAGGCGGAGCGAGCAGGGCTCGTGTCGCGGATCGTGCCGGCGGCCGATCTGCTCGCCGATGCGCTGGAGACGGCCGAGACGATCGCCGCGAAGTCGCTTCCCATCGCCGTCATGGCGAAGGAAGCCGTGAATCGGGCGTTCGAATCGACTCTGGCGGAGGGTGTTCGGTTCGAACGTCGCCTGTTCCACTCGACGTTCGCCACCGACGATCAGACCGAGGGCATGACCGCGTTCACCGAGAAGCGTCAGCCGGTGTTCCGCCACCGCTGATCCGGCCGTACCGAGATCCGGTGCGACTCTCCTCGCCGAGCGAGGGGAGTGGCACCGGATCTCTGCTGTCACCAGCCGGACGTGTCCTCGTCGTCGAAGTCCCCGGCGCGCCGCCGGACCCCTGCGAGGATGGACACCAGTCTGTCCAGATCCACACCCGCGACTCCGGGGAGCCCGAACACGCGGTCGTTGAGATCTTCCGTCGCCTTGACCGCCAATTGCCGTCCCGCCTCGGTGATCTCGACGAGTGTGGTGCGGCGATCCGTGGGGTGCGGCACCCGCGTGACCAGGTCCGCCTTCTCCAACCTGTCGACGGCGTTGGTCACCGAGGTGGGATGGACCTGCAGGCGCGCGCTGGCTTTCGCCATCGGCAGGGCGCCGGTCTTCGTGAAGGTGAGCAGGGTCAGCAACTCGTAGCGAGCGAAGGTCAGCCCCGTGGGTTTGAGGACCTCTTCGACGCGCGCCATCATGATCTGCTGGACGCGCATGATGGACGTGACCGCGGCCATGCCGTCGGCGGCGTCCGACCATCCGTGGCGGATCCACTGACGGTGAGCTTCCGCGATGGGGTCCAGCGGAAGCTTCGGCGCTGACGACATGGGTCGATCTTCCCACGTTCGCACGGTGGATCGACTCGGCGCGCGACCGAGTCGATCGCCACATCCGTCACATCTGCATCATGCGACACTTTGGTATCAATGCAGTCTCGACGACCGTGACCTGACGAAACCCGTGATCGAATCGGACCACACGGTTCCCACGGGACCGCACGCGCATCTCGATCCCGAGATCGTCGACCCCGAGCCATTCAGGAGCATGCATGCGTACATTCCGTCGGCCTCGTCGAACGGTGGCCGCCCTGGCCATCGCCTGCGCCGGAGCGCTCGCGCTTCCGGCCGTCGCCTCTGCCGATCCGGCACCCGCTCCGGACCCGTTCCAGCAGGCGCTGGCCACTCTCGAGGGATCCGCTGCGCCGGGGGACGTCGCCCTCGAGGCGGCGCGCGCCGTGCTGGGTGCCGCACCGTCGGTCGATGTCGCGGAGCCCGCCGGTACGAACCCGCTGGCGCTGCTGGACGCTGCGAACGGACTGCTCGGCGGCTTCGGTCTCACGCCGTTCTTCTACCCGACGGCCGCGATCAACTGCTCCGCGCTCCCGGGTGCGCCGCTCGGCATCGTGCCCGCGGTCGCCGGTTCGGCTCCCGGCCCGTACACGCCGAAGGTGCCGGGTGTCACCATTCCGACACTGCCCGGGATCGACACCACGATCGCCGATCCGGGCGAGACGCTGTACGCCTTCGTTCCGGCGCCCGGCGGCATCGTGAACGACGGTGCGAACAAGTCCGGCATGCAGGTGGCGTGGTTCAACGTCAACACGCTGAAGGGTGGCTTCGCCGACATGGGTGGACTCACCGACGTCGTCCTCGCGGAGATCATCGAGCCACTGGGTGAGCCGTTCCGTTCCATCGGACGCGACCTGCTGACGAACAACCTCTCGAAGTTCCCCAACGCCGGTGTCCGCCTGGCACCCGTCGCCACGGGCTCGGGCACCGTGCTGTCGGCGATCTTCGGCCAGGTCTCGCACGACGGCAAGACCTGCGCGTTCTTCCCGACGGTGGGGCTCACTCAGGTTCCCTGACACCGGACGCACGAGAAGAACGGGCATCGACCACTGTGGTCGGTGCCCGTTCTGCGTTACGGTCGCGGCATGACGGAGGGAACGGTGCGGGAGTGGCGAGCCGACGGGATCCACGGCGTCGTCCACGAACCTGCCGGCGCACCCGTCGCGACGGCCGTGCTCGCCCACGGTGCGGGAAGCAACTGCGACGCAGCGATTCTGGTGGCCGTGGCCACCGAGCTCGCGGACCGTGGGGTACTGACGGCGCGGATCGATCTCCCGTTTCGTCAGGCTCGGCCGAAGGGCCCTCCGAACCGAGCGGGCGCCGCCGCGGATCGTGCCGGTATCGCCGCCGCGGTGCGGGCGCTGGATGCGCGGGGACCGGTGATCGTCGGGGGTCACTCGTACGGCGGCCGTCAGGCCTCGATGCTCCTCGCCGAGGACCCCGACATCGCGGACGCTCTTCTCGCACTGTCCTATCCGCTGCACCCGCCGACGAAGCCGGACACCCTGCGGACCGAGCACTTCCCGGGCATCGCCGCGCCGACCGTGATCGTGCACGGCTCGCGGGACCCGTTCGCCACCGGCGACGAACTGCGCGAGCACACGACGCGGATCGGGGGAGCGGTGACCATCGTGACGATCGAGGCTGCGGGACACGACCTGGCGCCTGCGAGGAAACCGACGGCCCGGCTGACGGCCGACGCCGTGATGACGGCTCTCCTGGCGAACGACTGACGGTGCTCGCACCGGGCGAGTGATGGGTGCCCCCGGCAGGATTCGAACCTGCGGCCTTCCGCTCCGGAGGCGGACGCTCTATCCCCTGAGCTACGGGGGCGCACCGGAGCGAACTCCGATGTGCCGTTTCGGGCGGTGCCAACAGTAGCGCATCACGCGATCAGAGCGGAGCAGCACCCTTCTCGGTGAGCATCTGCGTCATCAGCTGAGCCTCCGAGGTCTGGGTGTTCACCATCGTCTGCGCGAGATTGCGCACCGCGGGCGTCTCCGCGTGCACCGCGCCGTACTCCATCATCGGCAGACCACCCTCGTGGTGGCGCAGCATCAACTGGAGGAACAGCACGTCCAGTGCCGGACCGGTGGCGGCGCGCAGCGCCGTCATGTCCTGCGTGCTCGCCATACCCGGCATGGTCTGCACGGGACCGGTGGACGAGCCGGACCCGGACATGGACGACATCGACGAGCCGGACATGGGGTGTCCGCCGTCCTCCGTCATCCAGCCCATGTAGCCGCCCGTCGGCAACGGAGCGGCGTCCCAGAGCGCCAGCCAGCCCTGCATCTGCCCGGCCTGGTTCTGCTGTGTCGTGAGGATGTCGTACGCGAGATTCTTGACCAGCGGATCGGAGGCGCCACTGAGCGCGATGGTCGCCATCTCGATCGCCTGGTTGTGGTGCACGGTCATGTCCTGCGAGAACCCGACGTCGACCGAATCGGCGCCCGGTGTGGGTGCCGGATCGTCCCGCAACGGGGTCTGCGCGAGGAAGCCGACGGCGAACCCGATGACGAGCAGGGCCACCGCGCCCAGGACCAGCAGCGCCGACCGCTGACTCCGCTGCGCCGTGGGCCGCTCCTCCGTCGTCACGCTCACGGTGTGGGCACTGCCGCGCCGTCGGTGGGCAGGCCGTCGGTGGGCAGGCCCAGCCCGCCCGGGAGCTGACCCGCACCCGTCTCGGAGGCGTCGGGGGTCAGGCCCTCGCCACTCATCGGCACCGCGTCGGGGCCCGGTGCACTGCCGTCGAACGGCGGCGGGTTGTCCTGGTCGAAGGTCTCCGGCGTCGTGGAGCAGCTCGCGCCGACCTCGGGGTAGGCGTAGCGGTTCAGGCGCAGTGCGGCGATGAAGTGGTCGATCCGGGGGTCGTCGACACTGTCCAGCTTGAGCTGGTGGCCCCACGACTGCAGGGAGATCGGGGAGTCGAGTCCGGGGTAGGCGGACATGAGCATGTACTGCTGGTTCTCGACCTTGGCGGCCAGCGTCGAGATCTGGTCCTCGCTCAGGTCGTCCGGGTTGTAGGCGATCCAGACGGCGCCGTGCTCGAGCGAGTGCACGGCGTTCTCGGTGCGCAGGCCGTCCGGGTAGACCGTGCCCATGCAGTTGGCCCACACCTGGTCGTGCGGGCCACCGAACGGCGGCGACTGGTCGTAGGCGACACGCTGCGAGCCGGTGACGTGCAGCGCAGCGGGATAGTCCTGCGTGACCACGCCGTCGATGCCGGTCGACGGGTCCTGGTTCTCCTCGGTGGGAGCGAAGCGCTGCGCCTCGGCGCGGTCCTGGTACTTGGGCACCAGATTCCAGGCCAGGGCGCCGATCAGCGCGATGACCACGACGGATGCCGCCACCGTCAGCCACGGGATCTGGCGCCGCTTGCCCGATCCCACGCTGGAGGGGACACCACCCTTGTTCCGGGTGCCGGTCTTGCTGGCAGCCTTGATGGCCTTGGCTGACTTCTTGTCGGAACCGCTTGGCATGGTCGGAGCGCTCTTTCGATCGAGGAGATGAGTGGCCGCCTACTCGAGGCAGCCCCACTGTACGGAGGGAGTCTGAGCCCTCGCTGAAGCGCTCCCGTCGGACCCACCGGTGACCGCGGTCGGGGTGCTGTGCAGCGAGACCATAGGATAAGGCCCCGTGACTCCCGCCGACCTCGCCGAACTGCTGCATGCCACCGCAGCGGCCGTGCTCACCGAGCACGGACTCGATCCTGCCGTGTTGCCCGCGACGGTGACGGTGGACCGCCCGCGCAATCCCGAGCACGGCGACTACGCGACCAACGTCGCGATGCAGGTGGCCAAGAAGGCGGGCGTCAGCCCCCGCGACCTGGCGACCTGGCTCGCGGACGCTCTGGCCGGTGCCGACGCTGTCGAGGCCGTCGACGTGGCCGGTCCCGGATTCCTCAACATCCGGCTCGCGAAGTCCGCTCAGGGCGCCATCGTGGAGCGCGTGCAGCGCGAGAACGATCGCTACGGCTGGTCCTACGAGCTCACCGGGACCTCGATCAACCTGGAGTTCGTCTCGGCGAACCCCACGGGTCCCGTGCACCTGGGCGGCGCCCGCTGGGCCGCGGTGGGCGACGCCCTGGGGCGCATCCTCACCTCGCGGGGTGCCGCGGTCACCCGCGAGTACTACTTCAACGATCACGGCGCGCAGATCGATCGGTTCGCACGCTCGCTGGTCGCCTCGGCGCTGGGTCTGCCCGCACCGGAGGACGGCTACGCGGGCGAGTACATCGCCGAGATCGCCGCGGCCGTCGTCACGCAGCGACCGGACGTGATGGGTCTGCCCGACGACGAGCGGCAGGAGGTGTTCCGAGCCCTCGGCGTCGACGCGATGTTCACGAAGATCAAGTCGGACCTGCACGAGTTCGGCACCGACTTCGACGTGTACTTCCACGAGAACTCGCTCTTCGAGTCCGGCGCGGTCGAGCGCGCTGTGGAGACGCTGAAATCCTCGGGCAACCTGTACGAGAAGGACGGGGCCTGGTGGCTCCGCAGCACCGAGTACGGCGACGACAAGGATCGCGTCGTGGTCAAGAGCGACGGCAACGCCGCGTACATCGCCGGCGACATCGCGTACTTCCAGGACAAGCGATCTCGCGGGTTCGACCTGTGCATCTACATGCTCGGCGCGGACCACCACGGCTACATCGGTCGGCTCAAGGCCGCTGCCGCAGCCTTCGGCGACGATCCGGCGACCGTCGAGGTGCTCATCGGTCAGATGGTCAACCTCGTCCGCGACGGTGTCGCCGTGAAGATGAGCAAGCGTGCGGGCACGGTGATCTCTCTCGACGACCTCGTGGAGGCCATCGGGATCGACGCCGCGCGGTACGTGATGGTGCGGTCGTCGGTCGACTCGTCGATCGACATCGATCTCGCGCTGTGGGCGAGCCGGAGCAACGACAACCCGGTGTACTACGTGCAGTACGCCCACGCCCGGTTGTGTTCTCTCGCCCGCGGTGCCGAGGAGCTGGGCGTCTCCGCCGCGGATCCCGACTTCGCGCTGCTGACCCATGCCGCGGAAGGTGACCTCGTCCGTACCGTCGGGGAGTTCCCGCGCGTCGTCGCCAGTGCGGCGGGGCTGCGCGAACCCCACCGGATCGCCCGGTACCTCGAGGAGTTGGCGGGTGCCTATCACCGGTTCTACGGAGCGTGTCGAGTACTTCCCCGAGGAGACGAGGATCCGATGCCCGTCCACACAGCGCGGCTCGCCCTGGGCGACGCCACTCGGCAGGTCCTGGCCAACGGCCTGGCCATGCTCGGTGTCAGTGCACCGGAGAAGATGTGAGCGCGCATCCCGCCGGGCCGCGGCACGCCGAGCAGTCGGGCCCCGGCATGCCGGAGCGTCCGGCGGACAGCGCGGCACTCACGGACCTTCATCCGAAGGTGTTCCCCCGCAACGCAGCTCGTGGTGACGACGGCGTCGTGACGCTGGCCAGTGTTCCGGTGACGGAACTCGCAGCCACGTACGGAACGCCGCTGTTCGTCATCGACGAGGACGATTTCCGGTCGCGCTGCCGCGAGATGGCAGAGGCGTTCGGTGCCCCCGAGCGGGTGCACTACGCGTCCAAGGCCTTCCTGTGTGGGGAGATCGCTCGCTGGGTCGCGGACGAGGGTCTGTCCCTCGACGTGTGCTCGGGCGGCGAGCTGGCGATCGCACTGAACGCGGGCTTCCCGGCGAACCGGATCGCGATGCACGGCAACAACAAGTCACGGGCCGAACTGGAGGCGGGAGTGCGCGCCGGTGTCGAGCACGTCGTGCTGGACTCGATGATCGAGATCGACCGGCTCGACGAGGTCGCTGCCGCGGCGGGAACGGTGCAGGACGTCCTGATCCGCATCACCGTCGGGGTCGAGGCACACACGCACGAGTTCATCGCCACCGCCCACGAGGACCAGAAGTTCGGCTTCAGCCTGTCCGACGGCAGCGCGCTCCGGGCCGTCAGTCGGGTGTTCGAGACCGACAATCTGCGCCTCGTCGGCCTGCACTCGCACATCGGATCCCAGATCTTCGAGGTCGACGGGTTCGAGCTCGCGGCTCACCGCGTGATCGGGTTGCTGCGCGACATCAAGGCCGAGTTCGGCACCGAGAAGACCTCGCAGATCACCGTGGTCGATCTCGGCGGCGGCATGGGCATCCACTACGTGCCGGGGGACAACCCGCCTCCCGTGCAGGATCTGGCCGCCAAGCTCGCCCACATCGTCGAGTCCGAGTCGGCGGCCGCCGGGATCCCTACTCCGACACTGGCAGTGGAGCCCGGACGCGCGATCGCGGGACCCGGCACCGTGACGCTGTACGAGGTGGGCACCGTCAAGGACGTCACCGTCGACAGCACCCACACGCGCCGCTACATCAGCGTCGACGGGGGCATGAGCGACAACATCCGGACCTCGCTCTATCAGGCCGAGTACGTCGGCCGCCTCGCGTCGCGTACGTCGGAGGCTCCGGCCGTTCTGGCCCGGATCGTCGGAAAGCACTGCGAGAGTGGCGACATCGTCATCCGTGACACGTGGCAGCCCGAGGATCTCGGTCCCGGTGACCTGTTCACCGTGGGCGCGACGGGTGCGTACTGCTACTCGATGTCGTCCCGGTACAACCTTCTGCCCCGTCCGGCCGTCGTCGCCGTGCGGGACGGGCAAGCGCGGCTGGTACTCCGCCGCGAAACGTTCGACGACCTGCTCAGCTTGGAGGTAGACCGGTGACCGCTCCAGAATCGTCAGTGTCGTCGGAGGCCGCGGCCTTCGTCAGTCCCGTGGACAAGCCGATCGGCGTCGCCGTCCTCGGTATGGGGAACGTCGGCAGCGAGGTCGTGCGCATCCTGCTCGATCACGCCACCGATCTCACCGCCCGCGTCGGTGCGCCGCTCGTGCTGCGGGGAGTCGCGGTGCGCGACATCGGCAAGGACCGCGGCATCGACCCCGACCTGCTGACCACCGACGTGCGCGCACTCGTCGCGCGCGACGACGTCGACCTGGTGGTCGAGGTGCTCGGCGGCATCGAGCCGGCCCGCGAACTGATCCTCGCCGCGCTCAACGCCGGCAAGTCGGTCGTCACGGCCAACAAGGCACTCCTCGCCGAGTACACCGGTGAGTTGGCCGACGCCGCCGAGAGCCACCGCGCCGACTTGTACTTCGAAGCCGCTGTGGCAGGGGCCATTCCGGTGGTCCGGCCGCTGATGCAGTCTCTCGCCGGCGACCGGGTGAACCGTGTCATCGGCATCGTCAACGGCACGACGAACTTCATCCTCTCGGCCATGGACGAGACGGGTGCGGACTACGCGGACACGCTCGCGGAGGCGGGACGGCTGGGATACGCGGAGGCGGATCCGACGGCCGACGTCGAGGGCTTCGATGCTGCGGCGAAGGCCGCCATCCTGGCCTCGCTCGCGTTCCACACGCGGGTCACCTCGGCCGACGTACACCGCGAAGGGATCTCCTCGATCACCGCGGCGGACATCGCCACCGCGCGTGCGTTCGACTGCACCGTCAAGCTTCTCGCGCTGTGCGAGCGTGTGAGTGACGACGACGGCAACGACCGCATCTCCGTCCGCGTCTACCCGTCGCTCGTACCGCTGTCGCACCCGCTCGCCTCGGTGTCGGGTGCCTTCAACGCCGTCGTGGTCGAAGCCGAGGCCGCGGGACGGCTCATGTTCTACGGCCAGGGTGCGGGCGGCGCTCCCACCGCGTCCGCCGTCATGGGCGACCTGGTGATGGCGGCGCGCAACAAGTTCTACGGCGGCCGTGGACCCGGGGAGTCGACGTACGCCAAGCTCCCCGTCGCGCCCATGGGGGACACCCCCACGCGGTACCACGTCAACATGCAGGTCGCGGATCGCGCCGGAGTGCTCTCCGCCGTCGCGGCCGAGTTCGCCAAGAACGACGTCAGCATCTCCACGGTGCGCCAGGAGGGCGCGAGCAAGCATGCCCGTCTCGTCGTCGTCACGCACCGCGCCAAGGACTCGGCTCTGGCGGCCACCGTGGACGCGCTGAAGGAACTCGACATCGTCACCGCCGTCACCAGCGTTCTCCGACTCGAGGGAACGTCCGAATGATCGGGATCTCGATCGCGGGATCGACTGTGGCGCCAGGGTCGTCGGTGAACCCGGCTGCTACCGAGTCGGCATAGTGGCCGGGCCGGCCGACGTGACGAGGACACTCACCACCGGGACGGTGGCGCACGCCCGCGTGCCTGCCTCCAGTGCCAACCTCGGACCAGGGTTCGACACACTGGGGCTCGCCCTGGGTCTGTTCGACGACGTCGTCGTCACCGTGGCGGAGTCCGGGCTCGACATCGAGGTCGACGGTGAGGGTGCGCGCGAGGTTCCGTGGGGTCCGTCGCATCTCGTCGTGCGAGCGATCGAGCGTGGTCTCGAGTCGGCCGGCGTGTGGGCGGACGGCTTGAAAGTACGCTGCCACAACAGGATTCCTCACTCTCGCGGCCTCGGCTCGTCGGCGTCGGCAGTGGTCGGTGGGCTCGCCGCGGCCAACTGCCTCGCGGCGTCCCTGGATCCGGCTCTCGCGTTGTCGCCCGAGCAGATGGTGCAGCTGGCCGCCGAGTTCGAGGGTCATCCGGACAACGCGTCGGCCAGCGTGCTCGGCGGCGCCGTGGTGTCCTGGAGCCGCGAGTCCGGACCGCCGGAGGGGCCGCGGGCCTATGCGGCCGCCCGTCTCGACGTGCACCCGGACATCGGTGCGACGGTGCTCATCCCGACCGAACGGTCGTCCACGGCGCACACGCGCGGACTGTTGCCCGACCTCGTTCCGCACCGCGACGCCGCGTTCAACGCGAGCCGATCCGCGCTCGCGGTCGTGGCCCTGACGACGCGACCCGATCTGTTGATGGTGTCCACCGAGGATCGCCTGCACCAGCCCTACCGGGCCTCCGCCCTGCCGGTGACGTCGCGATGGGTCGAGACCCTGCGCGCACACGGGCACGCCGCGACGGTCTCGGGCGCCGGACCCACCGTGCTCGTGCTCGGAACGGCGAGCATCGCGCGCGAGTTGGCCGACCGCGCCGGGGACGACGGGATGACGGTGCTGGAGCTGGACATCGCGGACGGCGTCACGACGCGCTGACGCGGACATTCTTGCCCGTACCTCGCATCACGGCTATTGTGGTACGCGTCCGTACATCGTGCGCAGTCAGCGCGCCGATTTCTCCAGGGCATTACTTCCCGGCCTCGAGCTCCAGCGGTGCCGTCGTCGATCGGCGCGCCACGGCCGCCAGGGAAGTCGCATCCTGGAACAGCCTTCGCTCTTCTGCACGACGCGAACGTACGCGGCATCCGAGTTCGACACGAGAGTCGAACGGCGGAACGAACCCTCGATCTGCGCACCAGGCGCGCGAGGGAAGGAAAGGACCTCCGTGACCGATACGGAATCTATCGCTGCTCCGGCGACCCAGTCCGACACCCGCCCGCGCACGTCGCGCCGCGGTGCCGGGCTCTCCGGGATGGTGCTCACCGAGCTGCGCGGACTCGCGTCCGAACTCGGGATCAAGGGTGTCTCCGGGATGCGTAAGGGCGACCTCGTGTCCGCGATCGAGGCCAAGCAGGTGCCCGCGTCCGCGGCTGCCACCGAGGCACCGTCGCGCGCACCCCGCGTGAGCCGGTCCGCGCCCGCCGCCACGTCGGACGCACCGTCCGCCGGTGTGTCCGACGCCGTGGCCCCCCGGGATTCCGGAGCCGACGGTGCGAGCGCCGGCGCCTCCAGCTCCGACGCCGGTACCCCCAGCGCCGACACCTCGGGTTCCGACGGTGCAGCGTCCGACGGCGCGAACCCCGACGGCCCGCGTCGCACGCGGAACCGTCGCGGAGCGACCCGCCGTGCCGGCGCCGCGGAGTCGACCGACACCGCCGCCGAGTCGCAGAACGACGCTGCGCCTGCGCAGGACGGCCGCGCGCACCAGTCGACCGACGCGGCAGCGTCCACCACGACGGCTCCGGCCGAGACCACCCGCACCGACGGTGGCGACGACCGCGACCAGGGCGAGGGTGATCGTCAGAACGGGGACCGGCCGCGCCGCGAGCGCCAGGGCCGCAACCAGGGCGATCGCAACGATCGCAACCAGGGCGACCGCAACCAGGGCGACCGGAACGACCGCAACCAGGGCGACCGAAACGATCGCAACCAGGGCGACCGCAACCAGGGCGACCGAAACGATCGCAACCAGGGCGACCGCAATCAGGGCGACCGCAACGATCGCAACCAGGGCGACCGCAACGATCGCAACCAGGGCGACCGCAATCAGGGTGACCGGAACGATCGCAACCAGGGCGACCGCAACAACGGGCCTCGTGACAACGGTCCCCGCGACGACGAGGACGGCGAGGGCCGCGGCAGGCGGGGACGTCGTTTCCGCGAGCGTCGCCGTGGGCGCGATCGTGACGGTGCTCCCGAGGGCGGCGGCAACCAGCGTGATCGTGAGCGCGAGCCCGAACTGCGCGACGACGACGTCGTGCAGCCCGTCGCCGGCATTCTCGACGTGCTCGACAACTACGCGTTCGTCCGGACCTCGGGATACCTCGCGGGACCGAACGACGTGTACGTCTCCATGAACATGGTGCGCCGCAACGGCCTCCGACGCGGTGACGCACTGACCGGTGCCGTGCGAGTGGCCCGCGAGGGGGAGCAGAACAACTCCCGGCAGAAGTTCAACCCGCTGGTCCGTCTCGACACGGTCAACGGTGCGCCGCCGGACGGCAACCGCAAGCGGCCGGAGTTCAACAAGCTCACGCCGCTGTACCCGAATCAGCGGCTGCGCCTCGAGACCACGCAGAACATCCTGACGACGCGCGTGATCGATCTGGTCATGCCGATCGGCAAGGGGCAGCGTGCGCTCATCGTGAGCCCGCCCAAGGCGGGTAAGACCAGCGTGTTGCAGGCGATCGCGAACGCCATCGCGACGAACAACCCCGAGTGCTACCTGATGGTCGTGCTCGTGGACGAGCGTCCCGAAGAAGTGACCGACATGCAGCGCAGCGTGAAGGGTGAGGTCATCGCCTCCACCTTCGATCGCCCGCCGGGCGACCACACCTCGGTCGCCGAGCTGGCGATCGAGCGCGCCAAGCGTCTGGTCGAGGACGGCCGCGACGTGGTGGTGCTGCTCGACTCGATCACGCGTCTGGGCCGTGCGTACAACAACAGCTCGCCGGCCTCGGGTCGCATCCTGTCCGGTGGTGTCGACTCCACGGCGCTCTACCCGCCCAAGCGCTTCCTCGGTGCCGCGCGCAACATCGAGAACGGTGGATCGCTCACCATCATCGCCACGGCGATGGTGGAGACCGGCTCGACAGGTGACACGGTGATCTTCGAGGAGTTCAAGGGCACGGGCAACGCCGAGCTCAAGCTCGATCGCAAGATCGCCGAGCGGCGCGTGTTCCCGGCGGTGGACGTCAATCCGTCGGGCACCCGCAAGGACGAGCTCCTGCTCAGTCCCGACGAGGCGGCCGTGCTGCACAAGCTGCGTCGGGTGCTCTCCGGGCTCGACTCGCACCAGGCGATCGATCTGCTGATCGACCGACTGAAGAAGAGCAAGAACAACATCGAGTTCCTCATGTCGGTCTCCAAGACGGCGCCCGGTTCGCCGGAGGACTGACCCCCGAGGATCGACGGAACAAACGTCTCGGCACCGATGTTGAGACGATTACCAGCGCGGACAGCTGCTCTGGCATACTGATCGGCCGAGTCCGGTTCCGGTTCACGCTCTCGACAGTCGAGGCGACCCGGCGACCATGAAAGGGACACCATGAAGGCAGGAATCCACCCCGATTACACAGCGACGACAGTCGTGTGTGGTTGCGGACATACTTTCGAGACCCGCAGCACCAACTCGGCGGAGCGCATCAACGTCGAGGTCTGCTCGCAGTGCCACCCGTTCTACACGGGCAAGCAGAAGATCCTCGACACCGGCGGCCGCGTGGCTCGCTTCGAGGCTCGCTACGGCAAGCGCGCAGGCAAGAAGGCCGACGCCGACAGCTAGCTCTTCCGCCGACGCCCGTTCCGAGATTCGTCTCGGGGCGGGCGTCGGTCGTTTCTGCACCATTGTTCGTTGACATTCTTCGGTTCGACAGGGAGAACACCGTGGCCGCCTCCGCGACACCGTCCGCGATCGACGACATCCTCGCCGAGCACGCCGGACTCGAGCGCGACCTGTCCGATCCCTCGCTGCACGACGATCCGGCGGCGGCTCGCCGCGCCGGGAAGCGGTTCGCGCAGCTGGCCCCGATCATGAGTGTGTACTCCAAGCTCAGTGCCGCCCGCGACGATCTCGAGGCGGCCCGCGAGCTCGCTGCCGACGACGCCGGCTTCGCCGCGGAGATCCCGGCGCTCGAGGCGACCGTGGCCGAGCTCGACACCACCCTCACCGACCTGCTCGCGCCCCGTGATCCTCACGACGCCGACGACGTCGTGCTGGAGGTCAAGTCGGGTGAGGGCGGCGAGGAGTCCGCCCTGTTCGCGTCCGATCTCGCTCGGATGTACGTCCGGTACGCCGAGCGCCACGGCTGGCGGGTCGAGATCCTCGACGCGAACGTCTCCGATCTGGGTGGGTACAAGGACGCGACGCTGTCCATCAAGGCGCGCACCGACACCGCCGACGGTGTGTGGTCGCGGTTCAAGTTCGAGGGCGGCGTGCATCGGGTGCAGCGTGTTCCCGTCACCGAATCGCAGGGACGAGTGCACACGTCGGCGGCCGGCGTCCTGATCTACCCGGAGCAGGACGAGGTCGAAGCCGTCCAGATCGACGAGACCGATCTGCGCATCGACGTCTACCGCTCGTCCGGCAAGGGTGGCCAGGGCGTCAACACCACGGACTCCGCGGTGCGCATCACGCATCTGCCCACGGGAATCGTCGTCACCTGTCAGAACGAACGCTCCCAGCTGCAGAACAAGGCGAGGGCGATGCAGGTGCTCGCCTCGCGGCTGCAGGCGGCGGCCGAGGAAGCGGCCGACAAGGAGGCGGCGGCCGGGCGTGCGAGCCAGGTGCGCACCGTCGATCGGTCCGAGCGCATCCGCACGTACAACTTCCCTGAGAACCGCATCACCGACCACCGCATCGGCTTCAAGTCGCACAACCTGGACGCCGTTCTCGACGGTGACATGGACGCGCTCCTCGACGCGCTCGCCGCGGCCGACCGACAGGCGCGGCTCCAGGCGGAATGACCTCCGCGTGATCGCCGGGCCGACCGGCAGTGCGAAGCTGTGTCGGTGAGTCGCGTCCCGCTACGTCTGGCCATCGTCGAGGCAACCCGCGTCCTGACCGAGGCCGGCGTCCCCAGCCCGCGGGTCGACGCAGAGTTGCTCGCCGCGCATCTGCTGTCGGTTCCCCGCGGGCGGCTCGGCCTGACCCCGTTGGTGGAGCCCGAGGTCGCCGAAGCCTACCGTGCGACCGTCGCGCAGCGTGCGAAGCGAATTCCGTTGCAGCACATCATCGGAACGTCGTCACTGGGGGAGATCGACGTCGAGGTGGGCCCCGGGGTGTTCGTCCCCCGCCCGGAGACGGAACTGTTGCTCGCCTGGGCACTCGCGTTCCTCGAGTCCGCCGGGCGGCATCCGCCCGTCGTCCTCGACCTGTGCACCGGAAGCGGCGCACTCGCCCTCGCGATCGCCCACGCTCGCCCGGACGCCGTGGTGCACGCGGTGGAGAAGGATCCGCACGCGTTGGCGTGGGCGCGGCGCAACGCCGACCTGCGGGCGTCGGACGGCGACACTCCCGTGCATCTGCATCACGGTGACGTGACCGAGAGGACGGTGCTCACGGAGCTCGACGGCACCGTCGACCTGGTCGTGGCGAACCCGCCCTACGTGCCGACGAGTGCGCGGCTCGATCCCGAGGTGATCGACCACGATCCGCACGTCGCGCTGTTCGGTGGCCCGGACGGGCTGTCCGTCATCGAGCCGATGATCGCGAACATCGCGCGGTGGTTGCGGATCGACGGGGGAGTGGGCATCGAGCACGACGACTCGCACGGAGACCGGGTGGTCGCCCTCCTGGAGGGGCGAGCGGTGTTCGGAGACGTGTCCCAGCATCGGGATCTCGCGGACCGCCCACGCTTCGTCGTCGCTCGTCGGCAGCGCCGGATCACCTAGGACGCGAGATCGCGCCACCGCTGCGCAGGCGTGCCGTGCACGCAGTGGCAAGATGGGCCGGGTGTCCACCGTCTACGACTGCTCCGATTCCGCCTCTCGCGCGGCAGGTCTCGATGCCGCCAAGCGTGCGCTGTCGTCCGGCCGACTGGTCGTGATGCCCACCGACACCGTGTACGGGCTGGCTGCGGACGCCTTCGACAGCAGCGCCGTCACGGATCTGCTCCGCGCAAAGGGGCGCGGCCGCGACATGCCGGTGCCGGTGCTCGTCGGGTCCTGGCACACGATCGACGGCCTCGTGCTGGGAGTGCGGCAGGCGGCGCGCGATCTCATCCGCGCGTTCTGGCCCGGAGCCCTGAGTCTCGTCGTGCACCAGGCGCCGTCGCTCGCGTGGGACCTCGGCGACGCCCGCGGCACCGTCATGCTCCGCATGCCGCTGCATCCGGTGGCTCTCGAACTGCTGCGCGAGGTGGGCCCCCTGGCCGTCTCGAGTGCGAACATCTCCGGCCGCCCGCCCGCCGTCACGGCGGAGGACGCCCGCGTACAGCTCGGCGGGTCCGCGGCCGTGTATCTCGACGGCGGTCCGGCCGAGCATGCGCTCGCGTCGACGATCGTCGACCTGACGGGGGACACCCCGCGCATTCTCCGCGTCGGCGCGGTCTCGACGAGCGAGATCGCCGAGGTCCTCGGCGTGACCGCCGAGTCGCTCGTCGCCGGAAGCGCCTGACGAATGCCGCACTCGGCTCCGCCGCGGGAGTCACCGTGGTGACGCCCGTGCCCGCGCACGCGAGTGCGCTCCTGGCGCAGTCGGACGGGGGCGCGGGTGTCCCAATCCGCGAGCTTCTTCTCGTCATGCTCACGGCAGCGGTGGTGACGTTCCTGGTCACCGGAGCCGTCCGGCTCGGCGCTATGCGTTTCGGCGCGGTGGCCGTACCGCGTGAGCGCGACGTCCACGTCACCCCGACGCCCCGGCTCGGGGGTATCGGCATCTACCTGGGGCTGCTCGTCGCGCTGCTCTTCGCGCAGAAGTTGCCGGCCCTCACCCGAGGGTTCGAGTTCACCACGGACGTCCAGGCGGCCCTGGTCTCCGGGTTCATCATCATGGCCGTGGGTGTGGTCGACGACCGGTGGGGCCTGGACGCGCTGACCAAGTTCGCCGGTCAGGTCACCGCGGCCGGTGTCCTGGTGCTGATGGGCGTCAGCTGGTACCTGCTGTATCTGCCGTGGGGCGAGGGGTCGACGCTGATTCTGGACCAGCTGCAGGCGGGTCTCGTCACCGTGCTCATCGCCGTGGTCATGATCAACGCGATGAACTTCATCGACGGTCTGGACGGCCTCGCCGCGGGCGTCGGCCTGATCGCCGCGGTGGCCATCTGTCTGTTCTCCGTCGGACTGCTGCACGAGCAGGGCGGTGACGTCAGCGCCTACCCGCCCGCGATGATCGCCGCGGCCCTCGCCGGTGCGTGCCTGGGGTTCCTGCCGCACAACTTCCAGCCGGCGCGCATCTTCATGGGCGACTCGGGTTCCATGGTCATCGGCCTCATGCTCGCCACCGTCGCGACCAGTGCGTCCGGACGTATCGGGCTCAGTGCCTACGGCACGCGGGACCTCCTGGGTCTGCTGACCCCGTTGCTGCTGGTGGGCGCGATCATGTTCATCCCGATCCTCGACCTGCTGCTCGCGATCGTGCGTCGCACGCGTGCAGGCCGCAGCCCCTTCAGCCCGGACAAGATGCACCTGCATCACCGTCTGCTCCAGATCGGTCACTCGCATCGCCGCGTGGTGCTGCTCATCTACTTGTGGGTCGGTGTGCTCGCGTTCGGGGCGGTCGGCGCGTCCCTGTTCGATCGCCGCCTCGTGGTGCTGCTGCTCGCCGGCGGACTCGTCTTCGCCCTGGTGGTCACCGCGGTGCCGTCGTTCCGGGATCCGGGCCGCCGGTAACCTGCGTGTCGTGACCTTCTCGCCCGCACCGATCCCGTCCTCCACCGCACCGCTCCGCGCCGCCGTCCGGTACGGCGTCATCGCCCTGCTCGGCCTCGCCGTGGTCGCCGCGATCATCGCGGTGCTCGTCGCCGGCCTCGAAGGTCTGTGGGGCGCGCTGCTCGGGTCCGCGGTCGGTGGTCTGTTCATCCTCGCCACCGCCGCATCCGTCCTGTTCTCGGCCAAGTTGCCGCCGACCGCGGTCGGGGCCGTCCTACTGGGCGGGTGGATCGTGAAGATGCTGATCGCGGTGATCGTGCTGGGACTGCTGCGGGGGATGGACTTCTACAACCGCCCGACACTGGGCATCGTGGTGCTCGCGTCCCTGGTCATCGTCCTGGGTGCCGAGATGTACGGCATCTTCCGGCAGCGTGTTCCGTACGTCGATTCTCCCGCGGGCGACCCCGACTCGGACGTTCAGTAGTACGACATTTTGTAGTAGTGTCGTCCGCGGAGCGACCCCCGACACAACTCAGCGTGTTGTGTTGATAAAGTTCCTTTCGAGCGAGGGCTTACCGGGCGTAACGGACACATCGCGCCGCCCGGAACCGTCTTTGCAGGTGATCGACGTCACCGAAGCTGTTTCTCGTAGTCCACGCCATGTGAGAGTGTGTACCGCGACGAAGCGTCCGTTTCGAGACGTCGCGTCACCGAGTCGACGAAGTCGCCGACACCCGACAGACGCGGGACCGTGAGCACGGTCCGACGCGGCTGACGACTACTCGAGCCGACCCGAGTCGACTTGTAGATCGTCCTAGCTCGATCGTGCCCGAATGCCATACGTCCGATCGAACCGTGGGTGTCCTTCGCCTGCGGCCGAACACGGGAGAGACCGCTGAGCGTCACCAACTTGGCCGCGGAGTTCCATCCGCCGTCACTGTCCGACTTTTTCCCACCGGCAATCCTGTTCGAGGGCACCCCGTTCGAGCTCGACCGGTTGATGCTCGTCCGCATCCTGATGACCGTCGTGCTGATCGCCTTCTTCGCACTGGCGATGCGCAGCCCGAAGATCGTGCCTCGCGGCATCCAGAACATCGGCGAGATCGCTCTCGGCTTCGTCAAGGACCAGATCGCGAACGAAGTTCTCGGCAAGGAGCAGGGCAAGCGTTTCCTGCCCGTCATCGCCACGATCTTCTTCGCCGTTCTGTTCCTGAACGTGTCGGGCATCATCCCGTTCATCAACATCTCGTCGAATGCCCGAGTGGGCATGCCGATCGTGTTGGCGGCCCTCGCGTACATCGTCTTCAACTACGTCGGCATCAAGAAGTACGGGTTCTTCAAGTACGTGAAGAGCAGCATCGTGGTTCCGGGTGTGCCGATCGCGATGCACGTGCTGCTGATCCCCATCGAGTTCATCTCGACCTTCATCCTGCGGCCGTTCACGCTGACCGTGCGACTCATGGCCAACATGCTCGCCGGCCACATCATGCTGGTGCTGTTCTTCAGCGCGACGCAGTTCTTCTTCTTCGAGGCCGCTGCGGGCATGAAGGTGTTCGGCATCTTCTCTCTCGTGGCCGGCTTCGGCTTCACTCTGTTCGAGATGCTCGTCATCTTCCTGCAGGCCTACGTGTTCGCGCTGCTGACGGCGGTCTACATCGACCTCGCCCTGCACGCAGACTCGCACTGACCATCCGAACCACCAGCCACCTGACAGAACCTGACCCGCTGCCGTCCGGTCGTGGGCAACAGAAAGGGAACGAATCACAATGAGCCTCAGCTACCTCGCGCAGGAAGCCCAGGAAATCACCGGCAGCGGCTACGGAGCCATCGGCTACGGCCTCGCGGCCATCGGCCCCGGCATCGGTGTGGGCATCGTGGTCGGTAAGGCCATCGAGGGCATCGCGCGTCAGCCCGAGCTCGCCGGCCAGATCCGCACCAACATGTTCCTCGGCATCGCGTTCACCGAGGCCCTCGCGCTGATCGGCCTCGTCGCCGGCTTCGTCTTCGCCTGACATCGCCATGACGACGCCAATCGCAGTCCTCGCAGCAGCGGAAGGAGGAGAGGACGTCAATCCTCTCCTTCCCGCCACCTACGACATCGTCTGGTCTGCGATCTGCATCGCCGTCATCGGGTTCTTCTTCTGGAAGTACGTTCTTCCTCGTTTCCAGAAGGTGCTCTCCGACCGGTCCGAGCAGATCGAAGGCGGGATCAAGCGCGCCGAAGAGGCACAGGCCGAAGCCAAGGAGGCGCTCGAGCAGTACCGCGCCCAGTTGGCCGACGCACGCCAGGAAGCCGCCAAGATCCGTGAAGACGCACGCACCCAGGGTCAGCAGATCCTCGCGGAGATGAAGACCAGTGCACAGGCGGAGAGCGACCGCATCGTGGCCTCCGGTCACCAGCAGCTCGCGGCTCAGCGTCAGCAGATCGTCACCGAACTGCGTGCCGATCTGGGTCGTACGGCTGTCGAGCTGGCCGAGAAGGTCATCGGCGAGCAGCTGTCCGACGACGTCAAGCGTGCCGGCACGATCGATCGTTTCCTCGACGAACTCGATTCTGTCGGCGCAGATTCCGCTAGCGGGAAGTGAGCACCATGTACGCAGCGAGTCGTGAAGCCCTCGCCGAGGCCCGCACCGTCCTGACGGCCGAGCTCGATGCGGCGTCGGATGCGACGTCGGCTGCCGCCGGCGCCGGATCCGACCTCTTCGGGGTCGTGTCGGTGCTCGACGGACAGCGTCCACTGCGCGCCGCACTCGCGGACGCGTCGGCTGCTCCGGACGCGCGACGCGCGCTCGCGGGCCGCCTGTTCGACGGCAAGATCGGTGCAGCGGCCACCGCCGCACTGCAGGCCGCCGTCGCACAGAACTGGTCGTCGGCCCGTGACCTCACCGACTCGCTCGTACTCCTGGGCCGTGAGGCACTTCTGCGCGCGGCGCAGGACCAGGATCAGTTGGGCACCGTGGAGGACGAGCTGTTCCGTCTCGGCCGCATCATCGCCGGCGATCCTGCCCTCGAGCAGGCGCTGTCCGATCGAAGCAAGCCCGCCGAGGCGTCGGGATCGCTCCTGTCGACGTTGCTCTACGGCAAGGTCACCGCGATCACCGAGGCCCTGGCGATCCAGGCCGTCGGCCGACTGAAGGGTGCTGCACCGGCATCCGTGTTCGGCGAATTGTCCGCACTCGCGGCCACTCGTCGTGACAAGGAGGTCGCTCACGTCCGCAGCAGCACCGAGCTGAGCGACGATCAGATCTCTCGGCTCACGTCCAGGCTGGAAGGTATCTACGGCAAGTCCGTGACCGTCCACGTGGAGGTGGACCGGGAACTGCTGAGCGGACTGGTCGTCCGTGTCGGCGACGAGGTCATCGACGGCAGTGGTGCGGGTCGTCTCGCCTCCCTGAGGAAGTCGCTCCGGTGAGCGGTACGCATCGCAGCACCCGAGTTCTGTAGCAAGCCCAGTTCGGTAACAAGCCCCACCCCGCGTTTCGGACGTCGACCGCACAGCCGGTCCGGCCACGAAACACCAGACAGTGAGAGCAGGAAAACATGGCGGAGTTGACGATCTCCTCCGACGAGATCCGTAGCGCGATCGAGAGCTACACAGCGAACTACGCACCGGAGTCCTCTCGTGAAGAGGTCGGTCTGGTGTCCGACACGAGCGATGGAATCGCTCACGTGACGGGCCTCCCGTCCGCGATGTCGAACGAGCTGCTGGAGTTCCCCGGCGGCATCCTCGGCGTGGCACTGAACCTCGACGACCGTGAGATCGGTGCCGTCATCCTCGGTGACTACGAGCACATCGAGGAAGGCCAGGAAGTCAAGCGCACCGGCGAGGTCCTCTCGGTCCCCGTCGGCGACAACTTCCTCGGACGCGTCATCGACCCGCTGGGCAAGCCCATCGACGGTCTCGGTGACATCGAGTCGAACGAACAGCGTGTCCTGGAGCTCCAGGCGGCATCGGTGCTCGAGCGCCAGCCCGTCGAGGAGCCCCTCGCGACCGGCATCACCGCCATCGACGCCCTGACGGCCATCGGCCGCGGCCAGCGTCAGCTGATCATCGGCGACCGCAAGACGGGCAAGACCGCCGTCTGCGTCGACGCCATCATCAACCAGAAGGCCAACTGGGAGACCGGCGACGCCGACAAGCAGGTGCGCTGCATCTACGTCGCCATCGGCCAGAAGGGTTCGACCATCGCGGGCGTCAAGTCCGCTCTGGACGAGCACGGCGCCATGGAATACACGACCATCGTCGCCGCTCCCGCGTCCGACTCGGCCGGCTTCAAGTGGCTCGCCCCGTACACCGGTTCGGCCCTCGGCCAGCACTGGATGTACCAGGGCAAGCACGTCCTCATCGTGTTCGACGACCTGACCAAGCAGGCCGAGGCATACCGCACCATCTCGCTGCTGCTGCGTCGCCCGCCGGGCCGCGAGGCGTACCCCGGTGACGTCTTCTACCTGCACTCCCGTCTGCTCGAGCGGTGCGCGAAGCTGTCCGACGAGCTCGGTGGCGGTTCGATGACGGGTCTGCCGCTGATCGAGACCAAGGCCAACGACATCTCGGCCTTCATCCCGACCAACGTCATCTCCATCACCGACGGCCAGGTCTTCCTCGAGTCGGACCTCTTCAACAAGGGTGTCCGTCCCGCCATCAACGTCGGTACCTCGGTGTCCCGAGTCGGTGGCGCGGCGCAGACCAAGGGTCTGAAGAAGGTTGCCGGTTCGCTCCGTCTGGAGATGGCTCAGTTCCGCGAGCTGGAGGCGTTCTCCGCCTTCGCGTCCGACCTCGACGCCGCGTCCAAGGCGCAGCTCGAGCGCGGTGCCCGCTGGGTCGAGCTGCTCAAGCAGGACCAGTACACCCCGGTGTCCGTCGAGGACCAGATCGTCTCGATCTACCTCGTCGACGCCGGCTACTACGACACGGTCCCGGTCGAGGACGTTCGTCGCTTCAACCGCGAGCTCCTCGAGGATCTGCACCGCAACGCGTCGAGCGCCTACGAGGCGATCGCCGGCGGCAAGGTTCTCAAGGACGAGGCCGCCGACGCGATCACGAAGGCGACCGACGAGTTCAAGCAGGGCTTCCTGACGTCCTCGGGCGAGCGGATCGTCAACGAGGCAGAGGCCGACGCGCTCGACAAGGGCGACGTCGACCAGGAGAAGGTCACCGTCACTCGCAAGACTGTCAGCAAGTGATGAGCGGACCCGTGGCACGTCGAACAGGGAGTGAGGTGACAGATGCCCAGCATTCGTGAGCTGCGCTCCCGGATCAGGTCGACCAACTCGATCAAGAAGATCACCAAGGCGCAGGAACTGATCGCGACCTCGCGCATCACCAAGGCGCAGGCCCGCGTCGAGGCGTCGAAGCCGTACGCCACCGAGATCACCAAGGTGCTCTCGGCGTTGGCCAGTGCCTCGGGTTCGCTGGACCATCCGCTGCTCACCGAGCGTGCGGAGCCCAAGCGGGCCGCCGTGCTCGTCGTGACCAGCGACTCGGGTCAGTGTGGTGGCTACAACTCCAACATCCTTCGTGAGGCCGAGGAGCTCCAGCAGCTCCTCAAGTCCGAGGGCAAGGAGCCGGTCATCTACGTTCTGGGCCGAAAGGGCCTGACGTACTACACGTTCCGTGATCGCGACGTCAAGGGCGCGTGGACGGGCTTCTCACAGCAGCCGGCGTACACCGATGCCGCGAAGGCCGCCAAGCACCTCGTCCAGCTGTTCATGGCGGGGTCCGGCGAGGAGATCGAGGCACCGAACGGCGAGGGCACGGTCGAGGGTGTGGACGAACTCCACATCGTCTACACCACCTTCGTGTCGATGCTGTCGCTCAAGCCGACGGTGCGCCGCATGGCTCCTCTGGAGATCGACTACGACGACGAGGAGATCGAGCTGGGTGCAGACATGCTCAGCGACTCGCCGTCGTCGAAGGAGGTCACCGCGCAGTACGACTTCGAGCCGGAGGCGGACACGCTGTTGTCCGCGCTGCTCCCGAAGTACGTGAGCACCCGCATCTACGCCGCACTGCTCGACGCGGCGGCATCCGAGTCGGCCGCTCGTCGCACCGCGATGAAGGCCGCCACGGACAATGCCAACGATCTGGTCAATGCCCTGTCACGCCAGGCCAACCAGGCACGCCAGGCTCAGATCACCCAGGAAATCAGCGAGATCGTCGGCGGCGTCGACGCGCTTGCCGCGAGCTCAGGAAGAGACTGAACATGACCGCAGCAGTAACCGATAGCACGGGTTCCGGCGCCAAGTCGTCCGAGAACGGGCGCGTCGTGCGCGTCATCGGTCCCGTCGTCGACATCGAGTTCCCCCGTGGATCCATCCCCGCGCTGTTCAACGCGCTGAACGCAGAGATCGAGCTGAAGGCCGTCGCCAAGACGCTGACGCTCGAGGTCGCACAGCACCTCGGAGACAACCTCGTGCGCACCGTGTCGATGCAGCCCACCGACGGCCTCGTCCGCGGCACCCCCGTCGTCGACTCCGGCAAGCCGATCTCGGTTCCCGTCGGTGACGTCGTCAAGGGCCACGTGTTCAACGCCCTCGGCGACTGCCTGGACAGCCCCGGACTCGGCCGTGACGGCGAGCAGTGGGGCATCCACCGCAAGCCCCCGGCCTTCGATCAGCTCGAGGGCAAGACCGAGATCCTCGAGACCGGCATCAAGGTCATCGACCTCCTGACCCCGTACGTCAAGGGCGGAAAGATCGGTCTGTTCGGCGGCGCAGGCGTCGGCAAGACCGTGCTCATCCAGGAGATGATCACCCGTATCGCACGTGAGTTCTCCGGCACGTCGGTGTTCGCCGGCGTCGGTGAGCGCACGCGTGAGGGCACCGACCTCCACCTCGAGATGGAGGAGATGGGCGTTCTGCAGGACACCGCCCTGGTGTTCGGTCAGATGGACGAGCCGCCGGGCACGCGTATGCGCGTCGCCCTCTCGGCTCTCACCATGGCCGAGTACTTCCGCGACGTGCAGAACCAGGACGTGTTGCTCTTCATCGACAACATCTTCCGGTTCACGCAGGCAGGCTCCGAGGTCTCCACTCTCCTCGGCCGCATGCCGTCCGCCGTGGGCTACCAGCCCACCCTCGCCGACGAGATGGGTGAGCTCCAGGAGCGCATCACCTCGACGCGTGGTCGTTCCATCACGTCTCTGCAGGCCATCTACGTGCCCGCCGACGACTACACCGACCCCGCACCGGCGACGACCTTCGCCCACCTCGATGCCACCACCGAGCTGTCGCGTCCGATCTCGCAGAAGGGCATCTACCCCGCTGTCGATCCGCTGACGTCCACCTCGCGCATCCTGGAGGCGTCGATCGTCGGAGACGAGCACTTCCGCGTCGCCAACGAGGTCAAGCGCATCCTGCAGAAGTACAAGGAGCTGCAGGACATCATCGCCATCCTCGGTATGGACGAGCTGTCCGAGGAGGACAAGGTCACGGTCTCCCGTGCCCGTCGTCTGGAGAAGTTCCTCGGCCAGAACTTCATCGTCGCCGAGAAGTTCACCGGTGAAGAGGGTTCGGTCGTGTCGCTGGCCGACACCATCGAGGCGTTCGACAAGGTCACCAAGGGCGAGTACGACCACCTTCCCGAGCAGGCCTTCAACAGCTGCGGTGGACTCGACGACGTCGAGGCCGCAGCCAAGAAGATCTCCGGAAAGTAGTCCGAGATGGCTGAGATGGACGTCGAACTGGTCGCAGTCGAGGAACGCCTGTGGTCGGGAACGGCCACGCTGGTCAGCGCTCAGACCACCGAGGGCGAGATCGGCATCATGGCCGGACACGAGCCGGTTCTCGGTCAGTTGATCGAGGGCGGCACCGTGGCCATCACGACGGGCGACGGTGAACGGCGCGTCGCCGCCGTGCACGGTGGTTTCCTGTCGGTCACCGGCCGGACCGTCACCATCCTCGCCGAGTCCGCCGAGTTCGCGGAGGACATCGACGTCGAGGCTGCGCGGTCCGTGCTGTCCGAGGGCTCCGACGACGAGGAGGCGCTCGCGATCGCACGCGGGCGTGTCCGCGCGGTCGAGCGGGCCTAGGTACACGAGAAGAAGCCGCGGCGGGTTCCGAAGAGATGACGTCTTGGATGACAGTGCTTGTCGTTCTGGTCGTGCTGCTCGGAGGGCTCGCCGCGGCTTTTCTGTATCGGTTGGTGCTTCTCCGCCGCGGGGGCACTGCCGTGATCCTGCGCAGTCTTCCCGCCGCGGCGGGAAGTGGGTGGCGTCACGGCATCGTCCGCTACGGCGAGAACGTGCTCGTGTTCTACAAGCTCTCGAGTCTGCGTCCGGGTCCGGACCGCCGCATGATCCGCCAGACTCTGATCCAGGGCGAGCGGCGCAGTCCGCAGAGCTCCGAGTTCGACATCATGAGTGACGAGACCGCGATCGTCGAACTCGACGCGGGGGACCGCCGCTACGAGATCGCCATGGAGCGTGGCCCGTTCACTGCATTCACGTCGTGGCTCGAGTCGAGGCCGTCCGACCGGTCGCAGCGCAACATGCCGGGCAGCGGCCCGGCCTGACACCTCGCTCGCTCGGGCCCGTGGTCAGTCGCGCGAATGCTCGCCGCCCGGCTTCCACAGGACGTCGCCGTCCGGGTTGGTGACCCGCCCGAGAATGAACAGCAGATCCGACAGTCGGTTGAGATAGGTCGCCGGCAGCGGCCCCGTCGTCTCGGGATGTGCCTCGACAGCGGCCCACGCTGCCCGCTCCGCCCGTCGCGCGACGGTGCGCGCCTGGTGTAGAAACGCGGAAGCAGCCGTCCCGCCCGGAAGGACGAAGGAGGTCAGCGGCGCGAGAGTGTCGTTGAACTCGTCGCACCACGTCTCGAGCCGCGTGACGTACTCCGGCGTGACTCGCAGCGGTGGGTACTTCGGGTTCTCCTGGATGGGAGTCGACAGGTCGGCTCCGGCATCGAACAGATCGTTCTGGATCCGGCGCAACACCGTCGCCACGCCCTCGGGCGGTGATCCGACCGCCAACACCAGTCCCAGAGCAGCGTTCAGTTCGTCGCACTCCGCGTAGGCCACGACCCTCGGGTCGTTCTTCGAGACGCGGGAGAAGTCGCTGAGACCCGTCGTCCCGTCGTCGCCGGTACGGGTGTAGATCGAGGTCAGGTGAACCGCCATGGATCAACCCTACTGGCAGTCGGCCGATGCTCTGATCGACGACCGATGCCTCTACTGTTGACGTCGTGAGTGAACGTTTCCTGGTCACCGGCGGTAGTCGTCTCTCCGGCGACGTGTCGGTCGGTGGGGCGAAGAACAGCGTGCTGAAGTTGATGGCCGCGGCGCTGCTCGCCGAGGGCACGACCACCCTCACCAACTGCCCCGACATTCTCGATGTCCCCCTCATGGCCGACGTTCTCCGTGGGCTGGGGTGCGACGTCGAACTCGAGGGGGATGCCGTGCGCATCACCACCCCCGCAGAGCCGAAGTATCACGCCGACTTCGCGGCGGTACGCCAGTTCCGTGCGTCGGTGTGCGTCCTGGGACCGCTGGTCGCGCGGTGTCGCAAGGCCGTGGTGGCACTGCCCGGCGGCGACGCCATCGGCTCGCGTCCGCTCGACATGCACCAGTCGGGTCTCCGCCTGCTCGGCGCGCACAGCGAGATCGAGCACGGGTGTGTGGTCGCGACAGCGGAGAAGCTGCACGGCGCGACGATCCGGCTGGCCTTCCCGTCCGTGGGCGCGACCGAGAACATCCTGATGGCGGCGGTGCTGGCCGACGGCGAGACCGTGATCGACAACGCTGCCCGCGAGCCGGACATCGCCGATCTGTGCGCGATGCTGAACAAGATGGGTGCTCGCGTCGAGGGTGCCGGAACTCCGACGCTGACCATCATCGGTGTCCCCAGCCTGAAGCCCACCGAACACCGCGTCATCGGTGATCGCATCGTGGCCGCGACGTGGGGCATCGCCGCGGCGATGACCTGTGGCGACGTCACGGTGTCGGGGGTCAATCCCAAGCACCTCACCCTTGTGCTCAACAAGCTGAAGGCGGCCGGCAGCACCGTCACCCTGCGCCCGGACGGATTCCGCGTCGTGCAGGAGGAACGACCGGTGGCCGTCAACTTCGCCACGCTCCCGTTCCCCGGGTTCCCGACAGACCTGCAGCCCATGGCGATCGGCCTCGCCTCGGTGGCCAACGGCACGTCGATGATCACCGAGAACGTCTTCGAGGCCCGGTTCCGCTTCGTCGAGGAGATGATCCGGCTCGGTGCCGACGCGCGAACGGACGGCCACCACGCGGTGGTCCGCGGAGTGTCGCGGCTGTCGAGTGCACCGGTCTGGTCCTCGGACAT
The DNA here is from genome assembly GCF_019836105.1 of Rhodococcus sp. BP-316. NCBI lineage: Bacteria > Bacillati > Actinomycetota > Actinomycetes > Mycobacteriales > Nocardiaceae > Rhodococcus > Rhodococcus sp. BP-316. The sequence goes on from NZ_JABUEE010000007.1 coordinate 345,654, forward strand.
CCGCGCGGGCGCCGGTCTCGTGCTCGCCGGCCTCGTGGCCGACGGCACAACCGAGGTGCACGACGTTTATCACATCGACCGCGGTTACCCGCGGTTCGTCGAGCAGCTGCAGGATCTCGGCGGAGACATCGAACGCGTGCAGTGACGCTCGCGGCGCTGCACGTCAGTCGCGGTGGCGTCGGAGTTCGTCGACCAGAACGGTGAGTGCCGTTCGGAGCTCCGTGTCGGTCAGTCGGCCGTAGCCGATCACCAACCCGCCCACGTCGGTGTGCGATCGAGTGGACAGCGCGACGGTCGGTACCTCGATTCCGCGGTGTGCTGCGCCGCGGGCGACCGCCTCCGCTCGTCTCGGCGACAGGACGAGTGTCGTGTGCATACCCGCGCCCAGGCCACGGAGTTCGCCGAACGGCGACAGCGAATCCCTTACTGCCGCATCGCGATCGCGGTAGCGCCGCCGCGCCGCTCGCACCGTGCGATCCCACTCGCCGTCGTCGAGCAGTGACGTCATCGCCGAGCACAGGGGTGTCGACGGGAAGTCGCCCGTGGCCAGGCGGTGGTCGAGTACCGGCCGGACGAGGTGCGACGGCAGCACCATCCACCCGAGTCGCACGCCTGCGCCCAGGGTCTTGGCGATGGTGCCGAGGTAGACGACGCGATCCGGATCAAGGTGCGCCAAGGCGGGGAGCGGCGCGACGTCGTAGCGGTACTCGGAGTCGTAGTCGTCCTCCACGACGACGGTGTCGGTGCTCTGCGCATGGGCGATGAGAGCGGCACGACGTCCCACGTCGAGGGTTCCGCCGGTGGGGTACTGGTGAGACGGTGTCACGTACACGGCGCGTGTGGTCTCGGGCGTGGACGCGAGCGTGTCGACCCTCATGCCGCCGGCATCCACGGGGACGTCGTACAGGTCCCAGCCCATCGCGATCGCCGCCGACGCCGCAGTCCGATATCCCGGATCCTCCATCGCCAGAACAGGTCTCGGTTCCGGACGGTCCGCGCGCATCGCCGCGAGTGCCAGAGTCAGCCCATGGGTGGCACCCGTCGTCACGACCACGCGATCGGGATCGACGCTCATTCCGCGCGCACGGCCGAGCAGCGAACACACGCTGCGGCGAAGACGGACGGGCCCCGCCGGATCGGGGTAACCGTGGGGAGCGGGCTCCGTGCCGGCGATGCGCCACGCCCGCCGCCATGCCGCGGTCGCCGAGGGCGGTGTCCAGGGGATGCCCGGTCGAAGCGCGAGCGTGGGGGGAGCGCTGTCCGCCTCTGCGCGTGGACGCGCGTCGGACACGGCGGCGGTAGTCGGTGTGACGGACCGCAGGTCGGGGGAGACGAACGTGCCGGATCCGGCGCGGCCCTCGATCCACCCCTCTGCGGCGAGCTGGTCGAAGGCCTGATCGGCGACGCCGCGGGAGACCGACAGCTCTGCGGCCAGCGATCGGGTCGACGGGAGACGATCGCCGGCGACCAGAAGTCCGTCGACGATGGCGGTGCGTAGTGCGTCGGCGATCTGCAACGGGAGTGGACGCGTCGAGGATCGGTCCACGGAGAGTGGTAACGCGTGTGAGGCCATGACGTCGATGCCTTCCCGCTGGTGGAAGTGGTCCAGCCGAACAGTATCGAAGTGGACCGTGACGGCGGACCACTGTGATCCGCACACTGATTCGCATGACGATGCACGATGCGCATGGCCGGCGGCCCGACACCTCGCCGACGGCGACAGCTCTGTCTCCGACACCCCGAACGACGTTGCGACGCAACCGAGCTCGCGCCCAGGCGGATCGCGCTGCTCTGACGGACGTGCTCGACGCCGCACAGCTCTGTCACCTCGGAGTGGTGGTGCAGGGAAGTCCCCTCGTCGTCCCGACTGCGTTCGCCTACGACCTGGACGGTCCCGATGCCGAAGGGACGTTGTACCTCCACGGCTCGGTGGCCGCGACGACCCTGGGCGCTCCCGGTGACGTCTGCGTGAGCATCACGGTGCTGGACGGGCTGGTGCTGGCGCGCTCCGCGTTCCATCACTCGATGAACTACCGGAGTGCCGTGGTGCGGGGGACACCCCGTGTCGTGGACGACGAGGGCGAGCGCGCCGTCGCACTCGATCTCATCGTGAACAAGCTGGTCCCCGGCCGGACCGATGTGGTCAGGGCCAACACTCGCAAGGAGCTGGCCGCGACTCGCGTGGTGGCACTGCCGCTGTACGAGGCGTCGGTGAAGGCACGGTCGGGCGGACCGAACGACGACGAGGGGGACATCGCCGCCGGGGGAGTGTGGGCCGGCGTCCTCCCGTTGACGACGCAGGTCGGCGAACCCGTCCCGGCGCCCGATCTGGACGAGATCGGCGCGGCATCCCCACCGATGTGAGCGGCGTCATAGTCGGGCTGTCGCTCCAGGGTGAGCGGGCGCGGGCCCCGACATACGCGTTGACCTGGGCCGACGCCGCGTGGACCGCGGAACACCTGCCGATTTGCATGGAGCGGTCCGCAGGCGTAACTTTCTTCGAGTCAGAGCGACACGGACACCGACCGAAGGCCTTACGGGGCTGGGCGAACGAGGTGGGACGGAGTCGCATGGCCGATCGGACAGAAAAGGTTCGTCTGCACCTCGTGTAGGCTGAGCGTACAGTCCAACTTCCTGATCAACGTGGTGCCTGGTGTTTGACTCGGGTGTTGCGGTGTGGTTAGGCTGGAACGGTTGCCCCGGATCCTCCTGCTTCGTGTGGGTGGTGGTGGTGTGTGCGTGTTCTTTGAGAACTCAACAGTGTGTCGATGAATGTCAGTGCCAATATTTTGTTTTGGTTTGCT